>JBDRCN010000034.1:0-5411 GCA_043821705.1 Candidatus Omnitrophota bacterium | reverse complement strand
GAGAAGAGGAGAAGCGATAAATCAACTTATAATACAGAATAAAAATATACCTATTTCTATGGAAGAACAGATAATTTATCTGGTGGCTCTGGATAGAGGTAAACTTGATAATTTATCAGTAGAGCAGATAAAACAGTTCAGAAAAGATATCCGTCAATTTATAGAAAACAGCAATCCTGGATTTTTTGAAAAGCTTCGCACAAGAAGAGACCTTACTGAAGATGCTCTAAGGGGCCTCGAAGAGGCGCTGGAAGAATACTTTAAGGATGTTTTGAAGAAATGAGATACGCAGATCACAGAAAAGTAATATCAAAGATCAAAATGTAAAATGCAAAATGACAAATTAAAGATCAAAAATGGAAAAGAAAAAAAATTAAAAATGAATGATAATAGATCGTCATTTAAAATAAAGTTTAAAAACGGATTTTATATTTTTACATTTTAATATGTAATTTTGATATTTAATATTTGATATTTAATTTCATAAGAGAGCTGAACAATGAAGAGTATTGCAGAAGTTAAAAAGAACATGGAGTTTAATAAAGATCTGACACTTTTAGTAGAGACATTGAAGACAATAGCTGTCTCTCAATACCGTATTTTAGAAAAAAAGACCACAGTGTTTGAGGAATTTAATGATACGATACTTAACTTTTTTGAATTCCTGGATTTTGATATTATTAGCCATGCGTTTGTAAGCCCTTCTGTAAAAAAGCAGGCAGTAGTAGCTATTACTACAGACGCTGGTTTTTTAGGAGGATTGAATCTAAAAGTAACAGAGGCTTCTATCAGAGAATTAAGAAAGATGCCTGGAAAACTGGTAGTAATAGGCGAGAAAGGAAAAGCGTACTTGAGGGGGACAGATATACCATATGTAAGTTTTCCGGGGATCACTGATGAAGGCAGGTTCCCTGAAGCTATGCAGCTCAGGGATTATATAGTAAATAATATTGTTAAGGATGAGTTTCACTATGTAAAGGTAGTGTATCCCAGGCCAGTGTCTTTTACTGTACAGAGGATAGAAGTAGTCCAATTTTTTCCTTATGTCCACAAGGAAGAAAATAAAGCACTAAACTTTGATGTTATTATAGAGTCAAAATTAGAGGATATGGTGGAATATTTATTATATCTTTGGGCAGGACAACGGCTTTTTGAGATATTTGGTTTAAGCAGGCTTGCTGAATTTTCAGCCAGGTATGTACATCTTGAGGAAAGCGCACAGAAACTAAAGGAAGAGGATAAGAAAGTAAAGGCCCAATATTTTAGAATAAAACATGAATTAGTAGATAGGACCATGCGTGAACTTTTTGCAGGAAGGGCACTTTATGCAAAAAAGTGATAGAGAAAAAATAATAGCAGGTAAGATAGTATCTGTGCAGGGGCCTGTAGTAGACGTTAAGTTCGAAAATACGAAAGATGTGCCCAATATCTTCCATGTTATAATCACGCACAATATAGATGATGAAGAAGTTGTGCTCGAAGTTGCTGAACACTTATCCGGTAATATAGCCAGATGTATTTCTATTAATTCTACAATAAACATTCAGCGTAATAGAGAGGCAATGCCTACGGGAGGCCCTATAGAAATACCTGTAGGAGAAGCGCTATACGGCAGGCTTGTAAATGTATTAGGAAAGCCAATGGATAAAAAAGGCCCTATCAATGCAGTTGAGACATCTCCTATAAGAAAACGCGATATGGGAAGCAAGGTTAAATTAAAGGATAGAAAAAAGGAAACCCCTAAGGTATTGGAGACAGGTATAAAGATAATAGACCTCCTCTTTCCGCTAGTAAAAGGGAGCAAATCTGGTATTTTAGGTGGTGCTGCCATGGGTAAAAGCGTGCTAACGCTAGAGATAATCCAACATATCGTTAAAGCGCATGAAGGAGCGTGTGTGTTTGCAGGAGTGGGAGAGCGTATACGTGAGGGAAATGAGCTTTATCATGAGCTTACAGAACACGGAGTTATTTCTAAGACAATGATGGCTTTTGGCCAGATGAACGAACCTCCTGGAGCACGTTTTGGAGTGGCTATGACTGGCATTACAATGGCAGAAGCTATAAAACGTAAAAATAAAGATGTGCTACTTTTTGTGGATAATATCTTCCGATATATTCAGGCTGGAGCTGAGATATCTACTCTTTTGGGCCGCGTCCCATCAGAGACAGGATATCAACCGACTTTGATCTCAGAAGCAAGTGAATTTCATGAACGCATAAGAACTACAGAAGATACAGCAGGGTCTCTTACCTCAATAGAGGCGGTTTATGTCCCTGCTGATGATCTAAGTGACCCTGCTGTTGTGGCACTTTTTGGTTTTTTAGATTCGATGATGGTTCTTTCGCGAGAAAGAGTACAGTTAGGACTTTATCCAGCAATAGATCCTATTCTTTCTTCTAGCGCTAACTTGGATATAGATATTGTAGGAGAAAGGCATTTTAATATCTCGCAGGAAGTAATAAAGATATTCCAGAGATATGAAGAACTTAGACGCATAGTCTTGGTTATAGGGATAGATGAGCTTTCATCAGCAGATAGGACTATTTACGAGAGAGCAAGAAAGCTTCAGAATTTTTTAACCCAACCATTTTTTGTTGCAGAATCTTACAGTGGCAAAAAAGGTGTGTATGTAACAACGCTCGAGACTCTGGATGGCTGCGAAAAGATTATATCAGGAAAAGTAGATCAGGTGCCCGAAGGTAAATTCTATCTCATAGGAAAACTTGATTAAAATACATGAATAGAAATGAAAAAAGATTAGGAGACATATTAGTAGAAAAAAAGTTTGTAAGTTTAGAAGAGTTACATAGTGCTTTAGAGCAACAAAAAAAGACAAAAGAATTTTTAGGAGCAATACTAGTAAAAAAAAGTATAATAAAGGAAGAGGACCTGTTAAAAAGTCTTTCAGAGCAGTTTAATATACCATTTGTCTCTTTGAAATATAAATACATAGACTGGGATTTTATAGGGAGGTTTTCTCCGTCTTTAATATTGGATATGAAGTGTATTCCTATAAAAGAGGACGAGTATTCCATGACTATAGCAATAACGAATCCCCTGGATGCATGGGCGATCAAAAGGTGCGAAGAAGAGATCTCGCCTTTTAAATTAAAGCTAGCATTGATCACTAGGGAAGATGTAGAAGATATGATACATAGGTATAAAGAATATATACAGAACAAAAAACCATAAGGATATTTTATGATAAAAAGATATGATAAAGAACTGTATGACGAATTAGTAAAAAAGTCTTTAGCTTCAAAAGATGTGCTGGATGCTCTCATGCAAGACGTAGAATCCAAAGGAGAGAGCCTGAGCGCGCTTCTAGTGGATAAGGGCCTTTTCTCAGAAAAGGATCTCTTGAAGATATTAGCAGAGACGCTTAGGCTGGCATTTATTGAAGCTGATACAGTATCTGTAGATAAAGAAGTATTGCAGAAAGTCCCTAGCAAGATAGCTCTATACTATAAGTTCTTGCCAATAAAGATAAGCGGCCGTATCCTTACTATTGCAGTAAGCAGCCCTCTGGATATCAAGATACAGGATGAGATAAGGACACAGCTTGGTTATGGCATACAGACAGTTCTTTCATCAAAAGAGAACATCAAGGAAGGCATAAAGAAAAATTATGGATTAGCCAGTGATACATTGGAAGGTATCAGCGCAAAGAGGGAAGCAGGATCAGAAGATAATATAATGGATAGCCGCAATGAAAAGGTAGAGGATATTGAAAAGCTCGCAGAGGATTCATCAGTAATAAAGCTGGTAAACCAGATAATCTTAGAAGGGTGGAACAAGAGGGCTACTGATATCCATATAGAACCATTTAGAGACAGCGTGAGTTTAAGATATAGGATAGATGGAAAGCTTTATGATTCAAGCGTGTCCCCTGAATTTAAGAATTTCTTGAGCGCGATAATCTCTCGTATAAAAATAATGAGCAACCTGAATATCGTAGAACGCCGCCTCCCTCAAGATGGGAGGGCTATTGTAAAGGTATCTGATCAGATGTTGGACCTTAGGATATCCACTATACCAACTCATTTTGGCGAGAGCGTGGTAATAAGGATATTGCCTACTAAGCTGCTTTTTAGCCTTGAAAAATTAGGCCTCTCAAAAGAAAATCTGGAGATATTCGAGGACCTAGTAAAAAAACCACACGGTGTTATATTCGTGACAGGACCTACTGGAAGCGGAAAGACAACAACACTTTATGCATGCCTTAACAAGATAAATACAAAAGACCGCAAGATCCTCACAATAGAGGATCCGATAGAATATGAGATGAGCGGCATGATCCAGATGCAGGTCATGCCAGAGATAGGCCTGGATTTTGCAAAAGGCCTTAGGAGTTTTTTAAGGCATGACCCGGATGTAATAATGGTAGGGGAGGTGAGAGATCTAGAGACAGCAGAGATAGCCATACGCGTAGCACTTACAGGACATCTAGTGTTTTCAACACTTCATACCAATGATGCTGCCAGTGGTATAACAAGGCTTTTAGATATAGGTGTACCGACATACCTGGTAGCTTCCAGCGTAGATGCATTTATAGCACAACGTCTGATAAGAGAGATCTGCCCGAATTGTAAATATGAGGATAAAGACTCTCCTCAGGAAATGAAGAATCTGATAGCAAGCGAGTTAAACCTGGATGCAAAAAAGATAAAGATATTCCGCGGCAAAGGATGCGGGAAGTGTAATTCTACTGGGTTTTTTGGAAGATCAGCGATATACGAGATCCTTTTACTAGATGAGGAAATAAAAAATCTGATCTTGAAAAAGAGTCCATCAAGCGTAATAAAAAAAGTTGCTGTCTCGAGAGGGATGACTGTCCTGCGCCAGGATGGCTGGAGAAAAGTAGTCCAGGGCGTGACCACTCCTGAAGAGATAATACAGGTGTCCCCTGCTGACAGGGAAGGCAGCGTGGTAAACCAGTCAGTTTCTTTAGAGCCTGATGCATTAGAAGGAGCAGGTAGCAATTCAAATTTTGAGAGACGGATATATGACAGGCTTTTAAAGAGGCTGAACATAAGATATAAAGTCTTTAAGTCTCATAAGGAGTTGTCAAAAAAAGATTCAGTGCCTGAAGAATTCAGCGTGACAAGAAATATATCTGCAGGAGGCCTTGTGTTTGCAGCCACTGTTCCTATAGATATGGGGGCAATGCTCGAGATAAAGATAGAGATGCCGGATGAAGAAAAGCCTATAGAATGTTTGTCAAAGGTAGTAAGAGTAGAAGAGATAAAAGAAGATAAGATATATGAAATAGCAGTTTGTTTTTTAGATATAAAAAGCGGGGAGAGAGTAAAGCTTAATAAATACATAAAAGAAGAGGGCAGATAATATGGGTATATTTAATTATCAGGCAAAAAAAGGTTCTGGAGAAAAAGTAGAAGGAAGGGTAGAG
>JBDRCN010000033.1:0-28180 GCA_043821705.1 Candidatus Omnitrophota bacterium | reverse complement strand
ACACCCCGTTCCAAATTCTTAAGTATTAGCAAATAATCAATTAGAATTTGTAACGGGGCACGCCGCGCCGCCTGCCCCGTACGGAATCGTAGATTCTCGTACGGGGTGTTCTACGGTTTAGAGCTCGCTCTCCGAATAAAGGCTCGAGTAGTAGTAGCTACCCCTTAAGGGGTAGCTACTACTAAAGCCTTGAACACTTCATGCTTAAATACTACGGGATGCCGCTATGTTCCTGATGCGCCAAAGGCTCTCAGCCTAGGTCTAGGTTAAAATATCTATTAGCAGATGGCTTGGCTCGCCCCTAGAACCAAACAAGATGCTCGTTGTTTAAGCATTGAAGTGCGAGGGCATATATCCTATAGATGGCAAATTAGAAGCGGGTGGCCGAGATTGGGGTCCCTGCAAGCGCGCAGGCGTTTTGCGAGCACTTGCGGGGTGAATCTCGGACAGGACCCGCTACTATAATGATAATTACTGGAGGGAGATATGATAGATAAAAAGATCACACGAAGAGATTTTTTGAAGACAGGTATTTTTGGGATCATGGCTTTAATAGTAGCGCCTGTCATGAGGATGTTCAGTATCAAGAAAAAAGATTCTTATAAAGAAGCTCAGCATTATAAAAAATTAGCGGGGTAGAAATGAAGAAAATGTATATCTTAGTAATTTGCATATTATTTATATTATGCGGGAGTTCATCCGGGGAAGAGATAAGAGGCCCAGCTGTCTCAGGAGCATTTTATCCGAAGGATAGAGACGAGCTTAAGAGTACTATAGCGAGATTTCTTAATAGCGCTGATAAGGTGAATGTTGATGGAAACATTAAAGGCATCATGGTCCCTCATGCTGGGTATGTGTATTCAGGGAAGGTCCAGGCTGAGGCATATAAACAATTAGAAGGCAGGGACATTAAAAGAGCAATAATAATGTGCAACTCTCATACTTCTTATTTTGAAGGCATAGCATTAGACCCTAATGATAAATGGCTGACACCTCTTGGAGAAGTAGAAGTTGATAAAGAATTCTCATCCAGGCTGGTTGCCAGTAGCGATATTATAAGGTTTAATGAAAGCGTTCATTTAAAGGACCATACTATTGAAGTGCAACTTCCATTTCTCCAGTTCTTATTTGGGAAAGATATTAAAATAGTGCCAATACTTTTTGGAACAAGCCTAGATTCATCTTACAAGGAGCTTTCCAAGATCCTTTCTGAGAGCTTAGAAGAAGGTGATCTTTTAATAGCTTCTACTGATATGTCACATTACCCAAAGTACGAAGATGCGAATGAGATAGATAGGTCGACACTTGATTTTGTAAAAGAAAAAAATATTTTAGGCTTGGAATCACACATAGAGAATATTAAAGACAGCAATATCCCAGGAGAAGACACATTGTGCTGTGGGATGAATGGGGTAAAGACATTGATGGAGGTAAGTGATACTTTAGCCTGGGAAGGCAAGGTCTTAAAATATGCTAATAGCGGAGATGTAGTATTCGGAGACAAGAGAAAAGTAGTAGGATATGGCAGCGTGCTCTTTTACTCATCTTCTGATTCAAAAAACGTAAAGGGGAAAGATATGAAAGACGAATCTTTGAATAAAGAAGAAAAGAAAAAACTAATGGGGATAGCTTGGTCTTCTATAATAGAAGCTGTTGGTGGGGAAAAATCAAAAGATATAGAAGTGAACGAAGACAAGCTTTTGGAGAAAAGAGGGGCATTTGTGACTATCAAAAAAGAAGGCCAGCTTCGTGGATGTATCGGGTATGTTGTAGGAGTAAAACCTTTGCACCAGACTGTAAGATCTGTAGCGAGGTCTGCAGCACTAGATGACCCACGTTTTAGGCCAGTCTCTAAAGGAGAACTGGATGAGTTAGAATTAGAGATATCAGCTTTAACACCTCTTAAAAAAATAGCCTCGATCGATGAAATAGAGGTCGGGATGCATGGACTGGTGATAAAGAAGGGATTCAGGCAGGGGCTCCTTCTTCCTCAGGTTGCTACGGAATATAATTGGGATAAAGAGACTTTTCTAGGACACACCTGCCAAAAAGCAGGCCTCCCAACCGATGCGTGGAAAGACCCTGGAACAGAGATACTTGTTTTCAGCGCAGAAGTCTTTGATGAGAATGATATAAAATAAAAAAAGCCCTAAATTTTAGGGCTTTTTTTATAGGCTATAAGCCTGTTCGCTTGCGCTATTTGCTTACCTCCCAATGTTTGTTGCAATATAAAGTATACCATAAAATTCTCAAAAAACAAGAGGCGCTTATTTAATTTTATTTATACTTTACTATAAGAAGGAGAATGAAGATGCCTAAGTTTATAAGGGACAATAGGATAAGAGTTTTTATTATACCTATTATAGGCACTAGTATGAGGCTTATAAGAAGAGCACTTATGCATGATCCAAACACATCTATCCCATATAAAATTCCTGCAGTTTTTCCTGCCTGAGAATTACTTTGTAGGCATATCTTATTTGCGAGAGGCCACTGAAGGCCTCCGATAATGCCAGCTAATATAGGAAGCAATATGAAAGCAGGTTCTAGTATGTTTTTTGACCCTATCTTAGCTATATTAAGCAGGCTTATAATAAGCACTACGGGATATAATCCTACTAAAAGCTGTATCTTTATGAATAGATCTTTTTCGTTTTCTAATCTATCTAGATTTTTAGTCATATAGTAACTTCCTAAGACAATACCTATCATAAAGGACGTTAATATAAGGCCGATCTTATAATAGACATACCCGTATAAAAATTGGAAAGAAAGTATTACTATTATCTGGAATGCTATCTCACTCATACCTGTCGTACCTATAGATATCATGACCGGCACTCTAAAAGAATATTTTTTTAATAGTAACAGTAGAATGATGAATATAAGAATTATGATCGAGAATGCTTTCTTAAAGTCGATCTTATCTATAAAGCCCAGCATTGTTTTTTTAGCTGAGAATTTGCTCATCCAGAGGTTAGTATAGTATAGATAGCTGATGGGCCTAAAATCTTTATTTATTTTTGATGTATTAATTCCTTCTATAGAATCTTTTAGATATTTTATTCTTAAAGGGTCCAGCCTAAAAGGTATGTAGTATTCTCTTACAAATCTTGTAGATATATTCCTTTTTTTCAATCTTTCTATTAAGATAGCTGGATCATAAGTAAGTAAGTTTTTGGAATCTGTAGCTAGATATATTGCACTATCTCCGGGCAGGACTATTACATCAGAAAATATATTTTTTAAAGTATTATAAAGCCCAGCTAGGTAAAAAGCCTGCTCCCTGTTTATATAGTTTTCACTAGAAGTCACCCTGAAGGAGATCACCCCATTTTTTTTCAAGATGCGCTTCGCTTCCTCAAAAAATTCAAGAGAATAAAACCTGTTTATTAAAGCTGTATAAGGGTCAGGCAGGTTTAAGATTATAACATCATAGGAATTAGCAGTATTTTTTACGAATAATCTTCCGTCAGTGTTTATGATATTTATTTTCTTATCAGTCTCTTCTGGCAGATATTTTTTAGAGAGCTTTACTATCAAAGGGTCAAGCTCTACATAATCTATTTTTTCCACAGCATGTTTTAGGATCTCTTTTAGCGCTCCTCCCATGCCTCCTCCTATTAAAAGAACAGTCTTTGGGTCTTTATGTTCCAAGAGGGCATAGTGCGTGGCTTCTTCGCTAATCATCTCGTCAGGATAGCTGAACATAAGAACACCATTTTCATAAAAACTGGTCTGTGCCCCATCCTTTACTACACTGATGTTCCCGTATATAGAATCAATGCTCTCAGCTAGCTCGAAGGGCTTAAATTGCCTAGAACGCGTATATTGTTCCAGCTCGCCAGGGATATTGAATAGAAAACTCCAAGATATAGCTATTAAACATACTACCTGAAAGATGTTTTTATTGAATAAGAGAGATGCTAAGAGATTGAACGCTGCGATGATGAATATGATCTCGAAAGGCGAGAGGATCTTTATTAAGGCCAGACTTATTAAGAGCCCTCCTATAGATGCGCCAAGTGCTTCTAAAAAATAGACTTTTCCTATTTCTTTGGAAGGAGAGCCTGAAGAAACTGAAGCGATCGAGGAAATAAGAGTAAATAAAAATCCAAAGATGATGCACAATAAACTCAATGATAGATTGCATATTATAAATATCGGTACTATATTAAGGATCTCACCAGTAGATATGCTTAAGATAGATTTAATGTTGCGGATCAAAAAGATATTTAAAGGAAGCAGTATAGAGACAGAAAGTAAAAGGTAAGAAAGAAGCTTTTCTCTCGAAGCTAGCTTATCTACTGTTTTTCCAATGATACTGCTTCCAAATGCTACCCAGAATAGCCAGCTAGCTAAGATCACGCCAAGCGTAAGCTCATTTCCATAGAAACTTACTAAGAGTTCTCTAATGATCACTATCTGGGCCATCAGGGTGGATAGCCCTAGGATAAAAGCGCTTATCTTGATTTTATGATCCATGCCTAAATTTTACTTCTTTAAATTTCCCCTGTCAAATGCTATAATATATAACGTTATGAAGAGCATTACTGTTCAAGAGATGAAAGATCTGGATCGTAGGGCCATCGGGTATTTTGGCATACCTTCTATTGTTCTTATGGAGAATGCTGGTAGATGCGTAAGCGCTGTAACTGAGCAACTGCTTGGCATGGCATTGGGTAAAAAGATAGCTATCTTCTGCGGGACAGGGAACAATGGGGGGGATGGTTTTGTTGCAGCTAGGTGTTTGAAACAAGCTGGAGCAGATGTAAAGGTATACATAGTCGGAGAGAGATACAAGATAGAAGGCGATTCATCGCTCAATCTTAGCATCTTAGAGAAGTTGGGCGTAATGACTACGGAGATCTCGTCGTCTATAGTATTACGCGGAGATCTTGTGATAGACAGTATATTTGGCATAGGGTTAATTGGAGAGGTAAAAGAACCAGCGAAATCGATAATAGAAAGCTTTAACAAACTAAAAATACCTATTATTTCAGTAGATGTCCCTTCAGGCCTGGATGCTGATACAGGAGAGATCCTAGGCGTAGCAGTAAGGGCAACAAAGACAGTTACAATGCAGTTCCCTAAAAAAGGATTTTATATAAATAATGGGCCAGTGCATACAGGCGAAGTTGTAGTAGTTGATATAGGGATACCTGGTTAAGGAGAAATCATGTGTGGAATCGTAGGATATATTGGTAAAAAGGATTCAATTCCGATACTTTTGGAAGGGCTTACCCAGCTGGAATATCGTGGTTATGATTCAGCAGGGGTCTCAGTAATAAAAGACGACAAGGTCAGGATCGTTAAAAGAGCAGGGAAGATAAAAGACCTGGTAGCTCTGCTTAAGGGACATAAAGAACTAAATAAGGCGAATATAGGTATAGGCCATTCAAGGTGGGCTACGCATGGTGCTCCTACTAACATCAATGCTCATCCTCATTCTGATAAGGAGCACAATATAGCAGTAGTACATAACGGTATCATAGAGAATTTTAATGAATTAAAAGAGCATCTTATAAAAGAGGGTTATAAATTCCGTTCAGATACTGACACAGAAGTGATAGTGCACCTTATCTCAAAATACTATAAAGGTGATCTGGAAAAAGCAGTGTCAAGGGCAGTGAAAGACCTTGAAGGGTCTTTTGCCCTGGGAGTGGTGTCAAGATTTGAACCAGATAAACTTATAGGCGCAAGAAGAGAAAGTCCTTTAATAGTCGGAGTCGGACACAATGAAAACTTTATTGCTTCAGATATTCCTGCGATCCTTAAGCATACACGCGACGTGATCTATGTAGATGATGGTGAAATAGTAGTTCTTACAAAAGATAAGGTGAAAGTAGTCGACATGAAAGGCATTGAAAGGAAAAAGAAAATACATTGTATAAAATGGAACATAAAAAGCGCTCAAAAAGCAGGTTTTGCGCATTTTATGCTAAAAGAGATACATGAACAGCCCAGGATATTTAGGCAGAGCATCTCTACTCATATAAAAGGAGACTCAAGGATAGTCTTGGATGAGGTAGGGCCAGTTGATAAGACGCTTAAAGAGGTAGAGAACATAGTTATACTTGCGTGTGGCACTGCGTATCATGCAGGCCTAGTAGGAAAATATATATTAGAAAAATTTACTGGTATAAAGGTAACAGTAGATGTATCAAGTGAATTTAGGTACAGGGACCCTATTGTAGACAAAAGGACACTTGTCATACCTATAAGCCAGTCAGGCGAGACAGCTGATACGCTGGCAGCTACAAAAGAGGCAAAGAAAAAAGGATGCACCATACTCTCTATATGTAATGTAGTAGGGTCTAGTTTAGTAAGGATCTCAGATGGTGTTTTCTATACCTATGCAGGCCCAGAGATAAGTGTAGCTTCGACCAAGGCCTATACTGCTCAATTAGGAGCATTATATCTACTTTCATTCTATATTGCTGAAAAAAGAGGACGGCTAAAAAGAGCTCAGAGAAAATTTTTAATAAGAGAATTTAAAAAGATACCCAATGTCCTGCAGGCTATCCTGGACAATAAGAACCATATTCAGGCGATATCCAGCAAACACCTGAATTTTGGTTCATTCTTATATCTAGGGAGGAATCTTAATTATCCTACAGCTTTAGAAGGCGCATTGAAACTAAAAGAGATCTCCTATATACCTGCAGAAGGATATGCTGCAGGAGAGATGAAACATGGGCCTATTGCACTGATAGATGAATATAGAGCAGTTGTGTGCATTGCTCCTAAATCAACTATTTACGACAAGATGGTCTCTAATATACAGGAGATATGCGCAAGGCACGGAAAAGTCATAATAATAGCTACCGAGGGTGATGAAGAAATAAATCGTTTTACAAAAGAAGTTATTTATGTCCCTAAGATAGATGAGCTCTTTACTCCTATCGCTACAGTACTTCCTCTGCAACTTTTAGCATATTATATTGCAGTGAAACGTGGCTGCGATGTAGACCAACCCAGAAACCTCGCTAAAAGCGTAACAGTAGAATAAAATATGACCGGAACCTTATATATAGTATCCACTCCTATAGGGAATCTAAAAGATATAACATTAAGAGCAATAGAGACTCTTAAAGCAGTTGATCTGATAGCCTGTGAAGACACCCGGCATACAAAAAAACTTTTGACACATTATGGGATCTCAAGGCCTCTCACTAGCTATTTTGAACATAATAAAGTTAAAAAAGGAGAGTATCTAGTAAAGCTATTACAGGAAGGGAAAAATATAGCATTGGTCTCTGATAGTGGTACGCCTGGTATAAGCGATCCTGGCTTTAAGATCATAAATCTAGCTATAAAGAACAATATTCCCACAACTATTATACCTGGTCCTTGTGCTTTTATAGGAGCATTGGTCCTGTCAGGGCTACCAACAGATTCTTTTATATTTAAGGGGTTTTTATCTAACAAGGGCGCTAAAAGGCGCAAGCAGCTAGGAGAGCTTAAGCAGGAAGAGAAGACCCTCATTCTTTATGAATCCCCACACAGACTTATTAAGCTTCTGCAGGATATCCTAGAGGTTTTAGGAGATAAAGAACTAGCGATAGTAAGAGAGCTTACTAAGATATATGAAGAAACCCTGCGCTTAAAAGCAAGCCAGGCTATCAAACATTTCACTGACCATCCCCCCAAAGGCGAATTCGTTATATTAGTACGTAGTAATTTTGACAAGTAATTGCAAGGTTTGAGACTAACGGGTGGCCGGCGATTGGGGTCCCCGCAAGCGCGCAGGCAAATGCCGAGCACTTGTGGGGTGAATCGGCGGACAGGACCCGTTAGACAGTAAACCTTTTATTTCACTTGACAAAACACTCCAACTTGTTTAAAATGAATACATTATGAATGAAATTACTATATTTAATATTACTGTTCCAGCGTTTATTTATGCTCCAGTGGTATATTTCCTTTGGGTAAGCCTTTTTCTTGTTATTAAGAAGATCGTATTTGTAAGGATAGAGAGATTTGCCAAGAAGACAAAGTCAAATCTGGATGATATTATCCTAGGGGCTTTGAATTTTCCTCTGGTGCTCATGATATTTGTAAGCGGGTTCTTTGTGATAGAGAGGATCTCTCCTATAAACCTGGGCACTGATCTTACAAAATATCTCATAGTAGGGGTTAAGACCACTACTATAGTAGCGATAATGCTCTTTTTGGATAAGCTTTCAACTAATCTTATCATAAATTATTCTGGCAAGATAGACATATTGAAGACATCTGGTGGAGTAGCAAGGGGATTTGTAAGGATAGTAGTAGTAGGCCTTGGCTTGCTCATATTATTAGATAGTTTTGGGGTCTCTATTACGCCTCTTTTAGCATCTTTAGGTATAGGCTCTTTAGCAGTAGCATTAGCTCTTCAGCCTACGCTGGAAAATCTTTTCGCAGGCATACAACTTATAGTCGATAAACCTATAAAAGTAGGCCAATTTATTAAACTAGATTCAGGCGAAGAAGGATATGTCCATAAAGTAGGATGGCGTTCTACATGGGTAAGGATGCTTCCAAACAATGTTGTAGTTATTCCCAATAAACAGCTAGTATCTTCCAAGATACTTAATTATTATTATCCTGAGACAGAGATGGCTGTTTTAGTGCAGGTGGGAGTACATTATGATTCTGATCTGAAACATGTAGAGAAAGTCACTATAGAAGTTGGAAAAGAAACTCTTAAAGAAGTTCAAGGTGGAGTACCAGAATTTGATCCATTTATTCGATATCACACATTTAATGATTTTAGTATAGATTTTACAGTTATATTAAGGGCAAAGGAGTTCGTCGACAATTATCTTATAAAGCATGAATTCATAAAAAGACTTCATGAACGTTACAAGAAAGAAGGCATTGTCATCCCTTATCCAATTCGCGCAATAAACAAGACCCAAGAAAAGGCAGTATAATGTTTTTAGTAGGAAATTTTATAGAAGCACTAGCTGTGCTTGTAAATATAGTTTTAACTTTAACGTATTGGCTCTTACTTATCAGGGTTTTGATAAGCTGGGTGAACCCAGATCCCTATAATCCAATAGTACAATTTCTATATAAGACTACAGAGCCAATACTTTATCCCATAAGAAAGATAATACCACTAAACTTTAACATAGGAATTGATCTTTCACCGTTAATCGCCTTTCTCATCATCATATTTTTAAAGAGTTTTTTAGTAAGGACCCTTTTGGACATTAGCCTTAGACTAAGATAAAAAAAGTAGGTAAATTATGTGGAACAAAGAATCTTTAAAAAAAGTCATTGAAGAGCGTCTCGGCGATTATCTATTGATAGTCGCTTCCAATAGAGAACCTTATATACATATGTATAAGAAAGCAAAGATCATTGCTCAAAGGTCAGCAGGAGGAGTAGTCACTGCTTTAGACCCTGTTATGAAAGCATGTAGCGGTCTCTGGATAGCTCATGGAGGTGGTGATGCTGACAGAAAGACAGTAGACGCTAATGATAATGTACAAGTTCCACCAGATGACCCGAAATATACACTGCATAGAGTATGGCTTACTAAAGAAGAAGAAGATGGATATTATTATGGATTTTCAAATGAAGCGCTTTGGCCGCTTTCACATATTTCATATACTAGGCCGCAATTCGATGAACATGACTGGAAGATGTATGAAAAAGTTAATAGAAAATTCGCAGATGCTATCCTTAAAGAGGTAAAAGGAAGAAAAGCATTTGTGTGGATACAGGATTACCACATGGCGCTTCTTCCTAAATATTTAAAAGAAGCTGCAGGAAACAATATTATGACAGCGCATTTTTGGCATATACCTTGGCCAAACCCAGAGGTTTTTAGGATATGTCCCAAGACAAAAGAAATATTAGAGGGGCTTTTAGCAAACGATCTCTTGGGTTTTCACATAAGATATCACTGTGAGAATTTTATACAGACTGTGGAAAAAGAGATCGAGGCAAGAGTAGATCGCGAGAGATTTTCTATTATTAAAGGAGGCCATGAGACCCTCATCAGACCATTTCCTATAGGAGTGGACTGTGAATATGTAGAACAGTTAGGGAAATCTGAAAAGGTAAAGGACTATATACAAGGGCTAAAAGAAGAATTTCTGTTAGATTATGAATTTATCATGCTAGGTCTTGATAGAATAGATTATACTAAAGGCATACCAGAAAGATTGCGTGCGCTCGATAGGTTTTTAGAAAAATACCCTGAATATAAACGTAGATTTGTCTTCATACAGATGGGTAGGATATCTAGGCTGCACATACCAGCTTATAAGAACCTAAACGACGAGATAAATGCATTAGTTGAAGAGATAAACTGGAAACATTCACAAGAAGGATGGGCCCCAGTACTTCTTGTAAGGCGGCACTTGGATTATCCAGAGGTAGTAGCTTTTTATAAATTAGCCAATGTATGTATAGTGAGCCCTCTCCACGACGGTATGAACCTGGTAGCAAAAGAATATGTATCAAGCCGCTTAGATGGTTCAGGAGCACTTATATTAAGCCAGTTCACAGGTTCAGCTCGCGAACTTGAGGATGGAGCTACAATGATCAATCCTTATAACACAGAGGATTTTGCAGATAAGATAAAAGAAGCCATCACTATGGATAAAAAAGAAGCAAAGAGAAGAATGTTGAAGATGAAAGCAACAGTCTGTCAAAATAATATCTATAGATGGGCAGGCAAAGTCTTATCAGAACTTTTAAAATTTGAATTCAGTGAATAAACTATGAAATATCTTTTCAAGCACCAGGATAAGATCCTACCTAAAATAAAAAAATCCAAGAACATACTTTTATTCTTAGACTATGATGGCACTTTGACCCCTATTGTCTCTAGGCCGCAAGACGCAAAATTCTCTTTCAGCGTAAAAAAATTATTAAAAAAATTAAAAAAACATCCCAAGTTCTCTTTAGCCATAATAAGCGGAAGATCGCTTAAAGATGTTAAGGCTATGGTAGGGATAGATGGCCTTATCTATGCAGGGAATCATGGGCTGGAGGTAGAGGCGCCTTTTAAGGTCTCTGTACCGGATGTGACCAAAGCAGGATCTATACTAAGGCAGATATCCTTAGTCCTAATAAGAAAACTAAAAGATATAGAAGGCGTTAAAGTAGAGAATAAGACTTATACACTTAGCCTACACTTTAGACTAGTAAAACCAAGCAAAAGAAAAATAGTAGAAGGGATATTCGAGGAGACTGTAAAGGACTTTGTAGATTCTAAAAAGATAAAAGTTTCTTCTGGCAAGATGGTCTTTGAGGTAAGGCCTCCCATCAAATGGGGTAAAGGAAACATAGTTTTAGAAATATTAAAAAAGAAAAAGAAGAGCCTTGTATTCTATCTAGGAGACGACGTGACAGATGAAGATGCTTTTAAGGCTATAAAGCTTAAAGGCATCTCTATATTTGTAGGTCCTGGAAAAACCAAGTCCAGGGCAGATTATTTTTTAAAAAACACCAAAGGAGTAGAGAGCTTTCTTAAACTTCTAACCAGTTTAGAAAAATAGAGTTGACTTATTTTATCCATTGTTTTAATATAATTAAAATATGGCAAAAACAAAACAAAAAAAATACGATAAGACATTTAGATTCTGCACCAGGCTCCACCTAAGGATCCTGACAGGACTGAAGGCCCATAATATCCAGGAATTCTTAGGCCTGTTAAAAAAGGTCCCTGGCTCAGCTATATATTTCCATACTCACCATCATCTCCAGCAGCACGAATATCTTTCTCCAGAACCACCTAATGATTTTGCGCATTGGATAACTAGCTCATTGGGTGATCCAGCATTAGGGGAGCGGCTTGCAAGTATTGACACTATAGAACACAGCACTATTCGTTCATTAAGGAATAATATAATAAAGACCATAGAAGAATACATAAAAGAAAACAAGGCTACAAAAGACCGCTTTACTTCTCCTAACAGGGCATTTCATTTTATTAAATGTGTAAGTTTTGTTATACCTACCCCTTATGTTGCAAAAGACTTAAGGAGCTTTCTTGGTATCCTAAACAAGATCACAGCAGATTCCCTGTATTTTCATCTATTTGAGGCAAGGCTCAGGCTTAATAAAGGAGGAAATGATTTTTCCTGGTGGCTCGAGTCATCTCTTTTAGAAGGGGACCTGGCAGAGAAGGTCAAGGCACTAGACCCTTATACGTACACCATGGAAAAATTAAGGATGAAGATAATAGGCCTAGTTAAAGAAAGAATCAAGAAATGACCAGACTCGAAAGATACGAAGAAGTTGTAGGAAAAAACAAGATAGAAGAGCTAAAGCTCATAGCTAAGTACCTGAAAGGCAAGACTATCCAGCATATAAACTCTACTGCCAAGGGAGGAGGAGTGGCAGAGATCCTACAAAGGATCCTTCCTCTTCTTCAAGAACTAGGGATAAATGCGCAGTGGGATGTCATAAAAGGAAGACAGGATTTCTACGACGTCACAAAAAGCTTTCATAATGCTCTTCACGGCAAGAAAGTAAAGATCACTAAAAAGATGTATGAGACATTCGATGAAGTAAGCTGCGATAATATAGAGCACATGAATCTCTATGGCGACATAATGTTCATACATGACCCTCAGCCCATAGAGCTGATAAAAAGAAAAAAAGACCTAAAAAATTCAAAATGGATATGGCGTTGTCATGTGGATGTATCCCAGCCCGATAAAAAGGTGTGGGGTTTCTTGGAAAGATCAATGAACCAGTATGATGCAGCTATTTTCTCAAGCGCTCAGTTCTCGCACAGCATGAAGACAAAGCAGGTCCTCATATGCCCATCTATAGACCCATTTAGCGATAAAAACAGGGAAGTGACCCAGAAAGAAATAGACACAGTCCTCAATAAATATAAAATAGACCCAGGAGCAAAACCTATAATCTGCCAGATCTCTCGCTATGATGCACTGAAAGACCCAGTAGGCGTAATAAAGGCATATAAATTAGTGAAAAAATATATAGATTGCCAGCTTCTTTTAGTGGGAAACCGTGCAGCAGATGACCCAGAGACAGATAAGATATACAAACAGGTAAAGGAAGCAGCTGGAAATGACCCAGATGTGCACGCACTTTTGGTAGAAGATATTCCATATGAGATCAATGTATTTGCCAGGGTCTCAAGTGTCATAGTACAGAAATCCATAAGAGAAGGATTTGCCCTTACTGTATCAGAAGCACTTTGGAAGGGAAAACCAGTAGTTGCCTCAGCTGTAGGAGGAATACCGCTACAGATCACTCATAAGTACGGGGGCCTCCTCTGTCACAGCATAGAAGGATGTGCATTTGCTATAAAACAGCTCTTAAATGCACCTGAATATGCTAAAAAACTAGGTGAAAACGGCAAAGAACATGTCCGCCAAAACTTTCTCCTAACCCGCCATTTAAGAGAATATATGCTTTTATTCTTATCTTTATACAGCAAAGAGGATGTAGTAAGCTTATAATATCCTTTGACTAATTAAATGATTTAAATGATTTAAATGATTTACACCTTGACAAAAAAGCCTTTAACTGTATAATATACTTAAATAACATAGACCTTTAAATCAGCCCAGAGAGGTTGAAAAGGGGAACAAAATGAAGATAGATATGCATAATTTCATACCTTTTTGCTGTAACTTAAAGCGAAAAGGTATTTTTTTTGCCAATAGAAGGCGGTAGATATGAAAAAAGCAACTGTAATGACAAATGAAGACATAGCTCGAGCCATAACAAGGATAAGTCATGAGATATTAGAGAATAACGCAGGGTTAGGTGAGATCGCTATAGTAGGCATCAGGACAAGAGGTTATGTGCTAGCTGAAAGGATCGCTGAGTCAATAAAGCGCTTAAAGGGCCTAGAAGTACCAGTAGGGGCGCTGGATATAACTCTATACAGGGATGACTTAAGCATGATCTCAGAACAGCCAGTGATACATAATACAGAGATAGATTTTGACATAGAAGACGCTAATGTAGTGCTTATAGATGATGTTTTATATACAGGAAGGACTATAAGGTGTGCTTTGGACGCACTTATAGACTTTGGCAGGCCAAAGACTATCCAGCTCGCAGTGCTTGTGGACAGGGGGCATCGCGAACTTCCTATAAGAGCTGATTATGTAGGGAAGAACATACCAACATCTAAAAAAGAGCTTGTCCAGGTAAAGCTTCAAGAGATAGATGGCGAAGATATCGTAGCAGTAGAAGGGTAATAGAATGGCAAAGAAAAAAATAGGTAAATGGACTCATAAAGACCTCCTTGGGCTTGAATACCTATCAAAAGAGGATATAGAATTGATACTTGATACAGCTGGGTCTTTCAGAGAGATCCTTGATAGGAAGATAAAGAAAGTCCCTGCTCTCAGAGGAAAGACAGTAGTGAACTTGTTCTACGAACCATCCACGAGGACAAGGGTGTCTTTTGAAGTAGCTGCCAAAAGGCTCTCCGCAGATGTTATAAATATAGCTGTAGAGTCATCGAGCGTTAAAAAAGGCGAGACATTGACAGATACATGTAGGAATATTGAGGCATTAAAAGCAGACATCATTGTTTTAAGGCACAATGCTTCTGGTGCAGCTAGTATGCTCGCACGGAATGTAAATATCAGCGTGATAAATGGAGGGGATGGCTGGCATGAACATCCTACCCAGGCGCTTTTAGACATGTTTACATTGAGGCAAAAGCTCGGAAAGCTAGAAGGCCTTAACGTAAGTATCGTAGGAGATATAGCGCATTCAAGGGTTGCTCGTTCAAATATCTGGGGACTTATAAAATTTGGGGTTAAAGTGACAGTGTGCGCTCCAAAACTTCTTATACCTCCAGGAATAGAGAAGATGGGAGCGACAGTTACCAATGATATAGATGAGGCGCTGAAAGAAGCGCATGCTGTAAATGTCCTAAGGATGCAGTTTGAAAGAGATGACAAAAAAGCATTTCCAAGTCATTTGGAATATTTTAAAAATTTCGGGATAACAGAAGACAGGCTCAAGAAAGCTAGAAAAGATATAATCGTCATGCACCCAGGGCCTATAAATAGAGGTGTGGAGATCTCAAGTGATGTAGCTGATGGAAGCAATTCTGTGATATTGGAACAGGTCACCAATGGTATAGCTGTAAGGATGGCAGTTTTATTCTGGGTATCCCAGGCAGTAAAAGGATAAAAAATATGAGTTTACTTATTAAAAATGGCCATGTAATAGATCCTGCCAATAAGATAGATGGATGTCTTGATATTCTTATAGACGGAGAAAAGATAAAAAAAGTCGCAAGAGACATTGATGCGTCTTCAAAAGAAGTGATAGATGCTTCAGGTAAGATAGTCATGCCAGGAATAGTGGATATGCATGTACATCTAAGAGAGCCTGGCAGGGAGGATAAAGAGACTGTCCATAGTGGAACAAGGGCTGCGCTAAAAGGCGGCGTAACTAGTGTGCTTTGTATGCCAAATACTCTTCCGAGCCTTGATTCTGTGGATATAATAAGAGATCTTAAAGATACTATAAAGAGAACAGCGCTTGTAGATGTATTTATATGTGGCGCTATAACTATTGGTAGAGCTGGAGAAAAATTGACAGATGTAGCTTTACTAAAAAAAGAAGGCGCGATAGCTATCTCTGACGACGGAGCTTCTCTGGATAATAACGAACTTATGTCAAAAGCCCTCTCTCTGGCAAAAAAAGAAAAAGTGATCGTAATAGGTCATTCCGAAGATAAGGAGCTTACAGCAGGGGGAGTTATAAATCTTGGGTTTACCTCCACGAGGCTTGGGCTTAAAGGTATTTCAAAAGAAAGTGAATTCAAGAGGGTAGAAAGAGATATTCTTCTTGCAGGAGAGATGATCGCAAATGTGCATGTCGCTCATGTAAGCTGTCTTGAATCAGTGGAGCTGATAAGGCAGGCAAAGAAAAAAGGCATCAAGGTAAGTTGTGAAACAGCGCCTCATTATTTCAGCCTTACAGAAGAAGCGCTCCTTGATTATAACACGAACATGAAAGTAAACCCGCCGTTACGGACAGCTGAAGATGTGTTGGCGATAAAGAATGGCTTGAAA
This sequence comes from Candidatus Omnitrophota bacterium, assembly GCA_043821705.1. Taxonomy (GTDB): domain Bacteria; phylum Omnitrophota; class Gorgyraeia; order Gorgyraeales; family Gorgyraeaceae; genus JBDRCN01. The sequence goes on along the minus strand of JBDRCN010000033.1, from coordinate 12,152 downwards.
GATGGCACAATAGACGCTATAGCTTCTGATCACGCTCCTCATACAGAGAACGAAAAGGATATTGAATTTGAACAAGCTGAGTTCGGAGCCATAGGCCTGGAGACAGAATTAGCAGTAGGTATAACTGAGCTTGTGAAGACAGGGTTACTAAGCTGGACATGCCTCGCAGAAAAACTTTGCCTGAATCCAGCAAGGATAATAGGTATAGATAAGGGCACTTTGGGCATTGGCAAGGACGCTGATATAGTTATAATCTCTCCTGACACAGAATGGACTTATAAAAAAGAACACATTGTTTCTAAGTCCAAAAATTCAGCTTTTATAGGAAAGGCTTTAAAAGGCATGGTAGATTGCACTATATTTAAGGGAAAGGTTGTATATAAGCAGTGAAGTTCGTAGCTGATTTTCATATACATTCTAAATACTCTCGCGCCACAAGTCCTCAGATGGAGATAAAGACCCTATCTGAATATGCCAAGCTAAAAGGTATATCTCTTCTCGGTACAGGAGATTTTACTCATCACATTTGGCTTGAAGAACTGAAATCTACATTAAAGGATTCTGGGAACGGGCTCTACGAATATAATGGTGTAAATTTTATGCTTACAGGCGAACTTTCGAGCGTTTACACGAAAAATGGTAAGTGCAGAAAAATACACAATATAATATTTGTGCCTAGCTTTGATATCGCTGATAAGGTAAATGCTAAACTTTCCAGCATAGGCAACATAGCATACGATGGCAGGCCTATACTTGGGCTAGATGCGAAGGACCTGGCTGAGATATTATTTGGGATAAGTAAGGATATATTTTTAGTCCCAGCTCATATTTGGACCCCGCACTTTTCACTCTTTGGTTCAAAATCAGGATTTGACTTGATAGAAGAGTGTTTTGAAGAATATTCTAAGGATATCTATGCGCTTGAGACAGGACTTTCTAGCGACCCTGGGATGAATTGGAGGCTTAGTAAACTTGATAGGTTTAATCTTATATCAAATTCAGATTCTCACAGTCCTAAAAAGATCGGAAGAGAAGCGAATGTGTTTGACATAGAGATGAGTTATAATTCAATGATCAATACATTGAAAGTAAAAGATAATAAAAAATTTCTATATACAGTGGAGTTCTTTCCAGAAGAAGGAAAGTACCATTATGATGGGCATAGGAACTGTGATGTGAGGTTCAGCCCTCAAGAGACTAAGAAAAATAATGGAATATGTCCTGTATGTAAAAAGCCAGTTATAGTAGGAGTTATGAACAGGGTCGATGAATTAGCAGATAGGCCAGAGGGATACGAGCCAAAAGGAAGAATCCCCTATAAGAGGATGATACCATTGCAGGAGATCATAGCAGATGTACTGGGAGTAGGGGATGGTTCTAAGAAAGTAGAAGCAGAATATTCCCAGATAGTGCCGAGAGTCGGTACAGAGTTTGAAGTGCTTATGGAGCTAAAAGAAAAAGAGCTCCTTAAAAAATTACCTCAGAAGATCGCGAAGACTATAATAAATGTAAGAAAAGGAAATGTAGAAATCCTTCCTGGATATGATGGTGAATATGGTACAATAAATGTCTTGAAGGAAAGTGATCTTCTAGAAGAAAAACAGATGAGTCTGTTCTGATTTAATGCACAGATTATCTGTGTAATAGGCGAGCGAAGTGAACTAATTTAATGAAAGATATAAAAACAAAGATAATCTCAAACGAAATAGTAGCGCCAGGATATTATAAGATGGTCCTGGAAGCGCCTTATATCACAAAGACTGCGATACCAGGACAATTTATCCAGGTAAGATGTAGCGACAGCTATGAACCTCTCCTGAGGCGGCCTTTTGGCATTCATCGGATTACGAATCACGAATCACGAATCACGATTTTATATGAGGTAGTCGGCAAAGGCACGACTATTCTTTCTAAGAGGAGAAAAGGAGAGAGACTCGATGTCCTAGGCCCATTGGGTAATGGTTTTACATTGCAGGACACAAGACACAAGACACAAGACACAAGAATATTAATTGCAGGCGGCGTAGGCATAGCTCCGTTAACTTTTGTTGCTGAAGCTCTGGTTAAGAAAAAGATCAAACCGATTGTTCTTATAGGCGCAAAGACAAAGAAGGCTATAGTTTGTTCGGATGATCTTAAGAAAATGGGCCTGAAGGTTCATATCGCTACTGACGACGGCACGCTAGGGCATAAGGGATTCGTTACAGACCTATTTAGGGATCTTTTACCTGTGGCCTGTGGCTTGCAACCTGTGACTGTATATAGTTGCGGCCCAAAACTCATGCTTAAGAAAGTATCAGAAATTTGCAAGAAAGAAAAAATAAACTGCCAGGTTTCGCTGGAAGAGACTTTTGGATGTGGGATAGGAGCATGTCTTGGGTGTAGTTGTAAGATAAAGGATAGAAGAAATAAGTTTACCTATAAACTTACATGTAAAGACGGGCCTATTTTTAAAGGAGAAGAGGTAATCTGGGAATGATCAGTAATCTAGAAGTAAATGTAGGAAAAATAAAATTAAAAAACCCGATAATGGTAGCATCTGGTACATTTGGTTATGCTGAAGAGTTCAAGTCTTTAATGGACCTAAAGATGTTAGGGGCGATAATAACAAAGACCATTACTTTAAAGAAAAGAGCAGGTAATCCTATGCCAAGGGTGTGCGAGACATCTAGTGGCATGCTTAATTCTATAGGGCTTGAAAATGACGGAGTCGAGAATTTCATCGATGGAAAAATCCCCTTCCTTAAAAAATTAAATGTACCTATAATCGTAAGTGTTTCAGGTGATTCTATAGATGAATTTAAGGCTTTATTAAAAATATTGGATAAAGAAAGATCTGTTAGCGGGATAGAACTTAATATATCCTGTCCAAATATACAAGTTGCAAGACACCCTCCTACGCCAAGGCTACGGAGGGCAGGCATGACACATGACACAGGACTGATATCCCAGAATAAGGACGCTACTTACAGCCTCATTAAAGGAATAAGAAAATATACTAATAAAACTTTTATAACAAAGCTTTCTCCGAATGTGACTGATATTGGAGAGATTGCCAAGGCAGCTGAATCAGCAGGAAGCGATGCAATAAGTTTGATAAACACCATTCTTGGTATGGCAATAGATATAGATACGAAAAGACCTAAACTTGGCAATATCGTCGGGGGGCTTAGTGGGCCAGCTATAAAACCTGTTGCGCTTCGAATGGTATATGAGGTAAGTAAGTCAGTTAAGATCCCTATTATAGGTATAGGTGGTATAATGGACTGGCAAGATGCTATAGAATTTTTAATAGCTGGGGCCAGCGCTATACAGATAGGCACTGCTAATTTTATCGATCCAGCAAGTAGTGAAAAGATATTAAAAGGCATTGAAGAATATCTAAGCAAGAATAAAATAAAAGATATCAAAAAGATAATAGGCGGTTTAAAAATATGAAAGAAAAAATAATCGTAGCATTAGATGTAAAGACAATAAAAGAAGTCGAGCGCCTGGTAAATATTTTAAGCCCGCACATAAATATCTTTAAAGTAGGGATGGAGCTTTTTTATTCATGCGGTCCGAAGATAATAGAAGTAATAAAAAAGTATGATAAAGAGATATTCCTAGATCTAAAGCTTTATGATATCCCGAACACTGTAAAAAACGCTTCGACTTCGCTTACTCGTCTAGGTGTTTTGATGTTCAATGTCCATGCTTCAGGGGGGAGAGAGATGATGAAGTTGGCATTGGAGGGCGCAGAAGAAGAGAGTGAAAGATTAGGGATCTCTCGCCCTAAGATATTAGGCGTGACAGTTTTAACAAGCATGGAAACCACAGAAGAACAGGTCCTAGGCCTTGCTAGGCTTACAAAAGAATCTGGTCTAGATGGAGTAATAGCTTCGCCATTAGAGATCACTTCAATAAAGCAAAATATAGGAGATGATTTTTTAGTAGTCACTCCTGGTGTAAGGCCTAAGGGAGCTGAATTGGGAGACCAGAAGAGAGTAGCTACTCCAGAGGAAGCTATTAAAAATGGTGCAGATTATATAGTAATAGGTAGGCCCATAACAAAAGCAAAAGACCCAGTTAAAGCAGTAGAGGAGATAAAGTATTAATGGAAAAAGACAATATTCTAAAAATATTTGAAGGAAAAAAAGCTCTTTTAAAGGGGCATTTTAAGCTTTCAAGCGGGATGCATAGCGAGAACTATCTTCAGTGCGCTTTAGTGCTCCAGTATCCTGATATAGCAAGTGAACTTTGTAGAAAAATAGGAGAATATTTTAAGAAAAATGATATAACCTGCGTAGTAGCACCTGCGTTAGGTGGGGTGGTTGTCTCATACGAAGTTGCAAGATCATTAAATGTGAGATCAATATTTACAGAGCGTAAAGAAGGAAAGATGGTATTAAGAAGAGGTTTTAGCCTTTCTAAAAAGGATAGAGTGCTTGTAGTGGAAGACGTCATAACAACAGGACTTTCTACAAAAGAGGTGCTAGAGGTAGTCATGTCCACTGGAGCACTGGTAGCAGGAGTAGGAAGCATCATAGATAGGAGTGGAAAAACAATTGATTTTGGTGTAAAATCAATGAGTCTACTAAAACTTGATATACCTGTTTTTTCTGAAGACAAATGCCCGCTTTGCAAGGAGGGTATCCCTATAAATAAACCAGGAAGTAGGTAAGATTATGCCAGAGAAATTAAAAGAGTTACTAGAGAAGATAAATGAGGAAGGCGTAAAAAAGGGAGAAGAGAAAGCGAATGAACTAGTCAGCAAGGCCCGCCTAGAAGCAGAAAAGATCATTAAAGACGCAAACCTAAAAGCAAAAGCTATCATAGATAAAGCTACTATAGAGGCTAATAAGACAAAAGAATCCGGAGAGCTTACATTAAAACAAGCTCACAGGGACCTTATTCTTTCTTTAAAAGAAGAGATCAGAAATATCCTTAAAAGGATCGTAAAGGACGAACTGAATAAATCCCTTTCAATAGAGAATCTGAGTGTTATACTTGAAAAACTTATAGAGAGTTTCTTAAAAGATAAGCAGGAATCTAAGAACATAGAGATACTTCTTAAAAAAGATGACCTAGAAAAACTAAAACTAAGTTTTTTCACAAAACTCAGGCAAAAACTCACTAGCGGGATAGAATTTAAACCATCTCCTAATATAGACGCAGGGTTTTCTATAAGTTTTGATAAAGGAAAATCCTATTTTGATTTTACAGATGAGGGCCTCCAGGAAGCCCTATCCGCCTATCTAAACACAGAACTTTCAAAACTCTTAGGATGAGAGATAAATATTACTATCTAGTCTCAAGCTTGCCTTTTCTGGAATTTGGCACGAAGCCTCCATTTTCATACAGTGGTTTCCTCAAATTATGCGAGGGACAACTATCAGAAGAAGACTTGAATTCTGACACAAATCTTACGCTTATAGAATGGAAAAAGTTCGAGAGGAACTTAAAGAACGAACTTGTAAAAGTAAGGGCTGAAAAAAGATCAGTTGATGCTATAAACTTTATCCAGGGAGAGCATTACCCAGATCCAGATACTATGCATATGGCGCACTGGGCTATAAACCAGGATGATATCTTGGATACAGAGGCAAGCCTAGATCGCTTTAGATGGGAAAAGCTCGAAGAACTGAAAAAAGGGCATTATTTTGATATAGATATTTTAATTATCTATGCGCTACAGATAAAGATATTAGAACGCTGGAATATTATAGATTCTCAAGATGGAGTGAAGATCCTGAAGGAATTAGTAGATAAGGAGTCTAGATGAGTAGTTTAAGATTAGGTACTATAGCTGGTGTAAATGGCAACATGGTGGTAGTAGAGTTTGATGATTATGTCGTGCAGAATGAAGTTGCCTACATTATAAATAAGGAAGAAAGGCTTAAATCAGAAGTTATCAGAGTAAGAGGGAATAAAGCAGAGCTTCAGGTTTATGAAGATACAAAGGGTTTAAAGATAGGCGAAAAAGTAGAGTTTACGGATGAACTTCTTTCTGTAGAGCTAGGGCCAGGACTATTAGGCCAGATATTCGATGGGCTTCAGAACCCACTACCTCAGCTTGCAGAGAAGTGTGGATTTTTCTTAAAGAGAGGCGTGTATCTGGAAGCCCTTCCTGATAAAGCAACATGGGAATTTACTCCTATAGTAAAAAAAGGAGATATAGTAAGAGGTGGTTCTAAAATAGGGTTTGTAAAAGAGAATATATTTGAGCATCATATAATGGCACCTTTTATATTAAAAGGAGAGCTTAGAGTAGAAAGCATTGTAAAAAAAGGTACTTATTCACTGAAAGATGTAATTGCTACATTAAAAGATGAGAATGACAAGGTCCATGATGCTATGATGCAGCAGATATGGCCAGTGAAAATACCTATTACTAGTTATGCTGAAAAATTAAAACCAGAAAAAACACTTACAAGTAAAATAAGAATCATAGATACATTGATGCCTGTTGCAGTTGGCGGGACATATTGCGTGCCTGGGCCATTTGGTTCTGGCAAGACTGTCCTTCAACAGCTTATAAGTAAACATGCTGAAGTGGATATTGTCATAGTAGCAGCATGCGGGGAAAGAGCAGGAGAAGTAGTGGAAACGCTCAGGACTTTTCCAGAACTAATAGACCCTAGAACTAATAGGCCCCTCATGGAAAGAACAGTTATAATCTGCAATACTTCTTCAATGCCTGTTGCAGCAAGAGAATCAAGTGTATACACAGCTGTAACAATAGCTGAATATTATAGACAGATGGGACTTAACGTACTTTTATTGGCAGATTCTACATCTAGATGGGCGCAGGCAATGAGAGAGATGTCAGGAAGACTAGAAGAGATACCAGGGGAAGAAGCCTTCCCAGCATATTTAGAGACGAGGATCGCATCATTTTACGAAAGAGCTGGCATAGTACGATTGCACAGTGGTAAGACAGGAAGTGTTACTATAGGAGGCACAGTAAGCCCAGCAGGAGGAAATTTTGAAGAACCAGTCACTCAAGCTACGCTTAAAGTAGTGGGGGCTTTTCATGGCCTTTCAAGGGATCGTTCCAATGCTAGAAAATATCCTGCGATAGATCCGCTAGACAGCTGGAGCAAATACAAGAGTTTTATAGACGAAAAAGAGACCTTAAAAGCAAAAGAGGTCCTCAAAAAAGGCTATGATGTAAATCAGATGATGAAGGTCGTGGGAGAAGAAGGCACATCTTTAAAAGATTTTATTATTTATCTTAAAGCGGAATTTTTTGATTCAGTGTATCTCCAGCAGAATGCATTTGATGAAGTCGATGCTGCTACTATAGATGAGAGACAAAAGTATATTTTCCATATTATATATGAGATATTAAAAAAGGAGTTTAAATTCCAGGATAAGGATATTGCTAGAAAATTTTTTCAAGGCCTTAGACAAAAATTTCTTGAATGGAATTCTTGCGCATGGGAAGGCAATGATTTTAAAACGAGGGAAGAAGAGATAAAGAGGATAATCAATGCAGAAAGTATATAATCGTATAATTCAGATCGCTGGGAATGTAGTGACAGTAGAGGCTAAGGATGTTGGCTATGAGGATCTAGCTGAGATCACTTCTAGGAATGGGAGATCGCTTGCGCAGGTCATAAGGATGGACGAAGACAAGGTGTACCTACAGGTATTTGCAGGTAGCCAGGGTGTATCAACAGGGGATAAAGTAAGGTTTCTGCATCATCCTATGAGAATATCTTTTACTGACGATCTATTAGGCCGTATATTCAACGGAGCAGGCATCCCAAGGGATAATGGCGCGCCTCTAAAAGAAAACATGGTAGATATAGGAGGTCCATCAGTAAATCCAGCTAAAAGGATAGTGCCTCGCAATATGATCAGGACTAACATCCCTATGATAGATATTTTTAATTCTTTAGTAGAGTCTCAAAAACTTCCTATATTTTCAGTGCCTGGAGAACCATACAATGAGGTACTAGCACGAATAGCTATGCAGGCAGAAGTAGACTTGATAGTGCTGGGTGGTATGGGGCTTAAATATGATGACTATCTTTTTTTTAAAGATACATTAGAAAAACACGGTTCTTTATCCAGGTCAGTGTTTTTTGTGCATACTGCATCTGATCCTACAGTAGAATGCCTCTTAGTGCCTGATATAAGTCTAGCAGTTGCTGAGCAATTTGCTTTACAAGGAAAAAAAGTATTAGTACTTTTAACTGATATGACTAATTTTGCAGATGCTCTTAAAGAGATAGCTATTACAATGGAACAGATACCTTCAAACAGAGGTTATCCTGGAGATCTATATAGCCAGTTGGCATCTAGATATGAGAAAGCAGTTGATTTTGATACAGCTGGGTCTATTACTATCCTAGCAGTCACTACTATGCCAGGAGATGATGTGACTCATCCTGTGCCAGATAATACAGGCTATATTACAGAAGGACAGTTCTACCTAAGAAATAGATCTATTGAACCTTTTGGTTCTCTTAGCAGACTTAAGCAGCAGGTAAATGATAAGACCAGAGTTGACCACAGAACTATCATGGACAGGATGATACAGCTCTTTGCTGACTATCGATCGACTATAGAAAAACAAGCTATGGGGTTTAAGATGAGCAGCTGGGACAAGAAGCTTATTAGTTATGGGAAAGCTTTTGAAGAAAAGATGATGGATCTTTCTGTAAATATCCCGATAGAAGAGGCGCTTGATCTAGGATGGCAGATCCTCTCAGATAATTTTGAACCAGTAGAGACAGGAATAAAATCAGACCTTATAGAAAAATTCTGGCCTAATAAAGACCATGCCAAAGATTAAGCTTACAAAAGGAGAACTTAAAAGGCAGAGGGATAGCTTAAAGCAGTTTTCCCATTACCTACCTTTCCTACAGCTTAAGAAACAACAGATCCAACTTGAAATACAAAAGGTACGCATCAATCTAGATCTAAAGATCCAAGAGATAGACGCTATTGAGAACGAGATAAGTGAATGGTCAGGTCTTTTAAATGAAAAAAATATAGATCTTTTACCTTTTCTAGACATAGAAAGTATAGATCTAGATTACCTTAATATAGCAGGGATCGACATACCTCTTTTTAAAAGCGTGATATTCAAAGAAAGAGGATACGACCTGTTTTCAATGCCTCTATGGGTAGATAAGGGAATAGATCTAATAAGAAAATTTATGATCTTACTAGAAGAAGAAAAGGTATTAAAAAAACAATTAGAGATATTAGAAAAAGAATTACGTATAACTACCCAAAGGGTTAATCTATTTGAAAAGATAAAAATACCAGAATGTAAAGAGAATGTACGTGTAATAAGGATATATCTAGGCGATCAACAAGCAAATGCTGTAGGAAGATCAAAGATAGCTAAGAATAAAATAAAGAGCATGGCCTTAGTATGATAGTAAAAATGAAAAAACTTACTGTAATTGTGGAGTCGAAGGATATAGATTCTACATTGGGCGAGCTGGGGAAAGCTGGACTCTTACACGTAGAGCATGAAAATGCCCCTACAAGTAGCAGTGTCCAAGAGCTTGAAGAAAAATATCGCTCTATTATAAGAGCATTAGAGTTACTCCCTGATGTCGAGCTAAAAGATCCTTCTAATGATATAGAAGGTATTGTCCACAAGACAATAGATCTAGCAGATAGAGAAGAAGTCCTGATAGAAAACCTAAGAAAACTAGAAAAGACAATGGAAGATTATAAATATTGGGGAGATTTTGAGCCAGAAACCATCTATTCTCTAGGAGAACAAGGGATTTCTGTAAAACTTTATAGCATACAGAAAAAAGACCTTAAAAAGATCCCTAAAGATATAATAGTGGAGACCATATTTAAAAAAGGAAATGTTTTATATATAGCAGTGATCTCTCAAAAAGAAATAGACCTCCCATTTAACAAGATAACTCTCCCTGGGAAGTCTTTATCTGAGATGAAATTAGAGGATAAAGGCATAAGGGAAAAGATAGATTCAATAAAAAAAGAATTAATAGATATAGCAGGTCATAAAAAAGATATTCTTTCGTACAAGGAAAAGATAGGGTCCATTCTAGAATATCAAAAGATACATGCTGGGAGAGGTATATTCGAAAACCTAACTTATGTAAAAGGATATTCTCCAGTAGATACTTTAAAAGATTTTGAAAAACTATCCCAAGAAAACAGGTGGGGGCTTTTAATAGAAGACCCAAAAGACGACGATCCTGTTCCTACTTTAATAAAAAACCCAAGATGGATAGAGATCATCAGGCCGCTTTTTAATGTTATAAATACTATCCCTGGGTATAAGGAAGTGGATATAAGCATGTGGTTTCTTCTGTTCTTCTCGATATTTTTTGGGATATTGATAGGGGATGCTGGATATGGGGTGATATTTTTTATCGTAAATCTATTCTGCCATATCAAATTTGGGAAGAAAATAAAAGATAAAGCAATTTTTCATCTAATATACGTTCTAAGCATTGCTGCTATACTTTGGGGGGTATTCACAGGTACGTTTTTTGGGCAAGCATATCTTAATGGTATAGTAGAACCACTTTTCCCAGCTTTAAGGGACAATAAAACAGTACAGGCTATGTGTTTTTTAATAGGGGGGATACATCTGACTATCGCGCATCTTTGGAAATTTATAAGAAAAGCACCGTCTTTAAAAGCATTAAGTGAAGTAGGCTGGATCTTAATAATCTGGTCAGCATATTTTATTGCAAAGGCTTTTATATTGGATGAAGCATTTCCTGGATTTGGTAAATGGCTAGTAATATCCGGCGCAGGACTTATAGTATTATTCACTGACCCAAGGAAAAATATATTTAAAGGCATTGGATCTGGGGTAGGCAGTTTTCTCATGAATGTAATCAATAGTTTTACAGATGTTGTCTCATATATAAGACTTTTCGCAGTAGGAGCTGCAACAGTAGCTGTAGCAGATGCATTTAATCAGATGTCCCTTGGCATTGGTTTTAATAGTGTTGTGAGCGGATTTCTGACAGCATTTATTCTTTTATTCGGCCATACCTTAAATATAATTCTAGGTGCTATGGCAATACTTGTACATGGAGTTAGGTTAAATGTTTTAGAGTTTTCAAGTCATTTGGATATGGAATGGTCTGGAGTAGAATACAGGCCGTTTAAAAAGGAAGGAGTATGAAATGGACACTAGTGTTTTAATACAGTTAAAAGATCTAGGTATCTCAGGGGCATTAGCATTTGCAGCTTGCGGTTCAGCATTGGGAGCTGGCGCAGCAGGAATGGCAGCAGTGGGTTCTTGGAAAAAGTGTTTTGCTCAGAACAAGAATGCGCCATTTATTTTAACTGTATTCGTAGGAGCTCCTCTTTCACAGACAATATATGGTATGATCGTTATGAACGCATTGATAGAGATGGCTAAAAAAGGCCAATATATGTGGGCTGCTGGGATATTCGGCGGTATTGCCATGGGCATGTCAGCTTGGATGCAGGGAAAAGCAGGCGCAAGTGCAGCTGATGCCATGGCTGAGACTGGGAAAGGCTTTGGGAATTATCTTATGGTATTAGGTATCATAGAGACAGTGGCGCTTTTTGTGATGGTATTCATCCTAATGGCTATAGGGAAGATGTAAATATAGTACTTGCAAATTCCAGGCTATTATTGTATATTAGATAGACTTGAAAAGGGCGCATGGCTCAGTTGGTTAGAGCGCTTCGTTTACACCGAAGAGGTCCAGGGTTCAAATCCTTGTGCGCCCACCATCCTTCGCCTTTCGTGAATGGTGAATCGAACGTCTGGCTACGGATGGTAAACCATAATGTTAGCTTGTCCGCCGAAGCTAGACATTATTTTAGGACGTCATAGAAACGTAGGCGGACGGATGGCAGGCCATAATATTGGGCTTGCCCACCGAAGTCAGCTACTTTGAGTAGCTTGTTATAGACGTAGGTGGGGACGTAGTTCAGCTTGGATAGAACGCCAGATTGTCGATCTGGAGGTCGCGGGTTCGAGCCCCGTCGTCCCCGCCAGTCAGTATAGGCACAACTTAATGTTGTGCCTTTTTTATTGGTGCGCCCAGCATGGGTGTTTACTAGTCGGTGAAAGACCGATACGGAGGCTGATAGTGCCAACCGTTAGCTTAAGACAAGGGTGTCCATCGTGAGATGGAATCTGAAGGAAGTCGGCGGCAAAACTCTGGTCTGAGGAA
>JBDRCN010000032.1:0-3546 GCA_043821705.1 Candidatus Omnitrophota bacterium | reverse complement strand
AAAAAAGGGTGCCTAGCAGTAGAGGCACTAAAGGTCCTGGAAGAATATAAGATCGACGAGATACCTATAATAGATGGAAGAAGCAAGGTCATCGGGCTTATCGATGTCCAGGACATCCTGAAAGCAGGGCTTGTATAATGGAGAAGAACTTAGAAAAGATAAAACTCTTAATATTGGATGTAGATGGGGTAATGACTGATGGACGCGTAACGTATGACAATTTTGGAGATGAATTGAAATCTTTTAGTATATTAGATGGCCTAGGAATAAAGTTCCTTCATGACTCTGGCCTAAAGTCAGTCATCCTGACAGCAAGAAAATCAAAAATAGTTACGCATAGGGCTAGAGATATCAATATAAAGGCAGTCTATGCAGGCTTTGATAAGCTTAGTCTTTACAAGAAGATACTTTCTAAATTTAAGGTAAAGGATGAGGAAGTCTGTTTCATAGGGGATGATATCTTAGATATAGCTGTTTTAAAAAGAGTTGGTTTTTCAGCATGCCCTCCGAATGCAGTAGAAGAAGTGAGAGGAATTGTGGATCATATCACGAACAAGAAAGGCGGTAGGGGCGCAGTAAGGGAGGTTATCGAGTTGATATTGAAGTCCAAAGGTTTGTGGGATACTGTGATCAATAAGTATTCAACCTAAGGATGAATCTTGACTAGTCCATATTTTAGTATATACTTGTTTAAGTAAAAGAAGCTTTCAGGAGGTGTTTTATGGATAAAAAGAAAATACTGGTAGTAGAGGACAATGAAGACCTTTTAAAGATACTTCAGATACGCGCAGAGGCAGAAGGTTATGAATTTATAAGTGCCCAGGATGGAGAGGAAATGCTAAGCATAATAAAGACAAAAAAACCCGATATCATACTTCTGGATATCATGCTTCCTAAGATGGATGGCTACAGCGCCCTTAGAGAGATGAGAAAGGAAGAGGGGTTTAAGGATATACCTGTAATAGTAATAACAGCTAAGAAAAAAGAAGAGGTAGGAAGTCTTTTTGCGCTTGAGGATATAGCAAGCTTTGTAGAAAAACCTTTTAAGATTGACGATCTTTTAGATGATATAAAGGGTATTTTAAAGTAGAATTTATTAAATCTTGTAATAAGGAGGCACTGATGTTAGATAAGAAAAAGATATTAGTGGTTGACGATGAAGAAGATGTGCGTAAACTTCTTAAGATCAGGCTGGAGAGAGAAGACTGTCTGGTTTTATTGGCTGAAGATGGCGAGGTCTGTTTGAAGATAGCAGAGCGCGATAAACCAGACCTTATCATATTGGACATTGTAATGCCTAATATGGACGGCTATACGGCATTGAAAGAATTAAGAAGACTACCCTCGACAAAAGACATACCAGTGATCATGTTCAGTGGTAAAGAAGAAGATAAGGTAAGGGATCTGTTCGCTTTTCAAAAGATAGACGGCTATATTGAAAAACCATTCGAACTGGATACACTTATACTTAAAGTAAGAGATGTCCTAGGGCCTTAGAATATAATACGTGAATAGTTTTCAATATCTTAAGAACCTCAAAATAACCTCCAAGTTCATCCTCTGGTTTTTATTCATTGCATTAATCCCATTAGTTATCGCTATATATCTCAGTTATATTAATTCCCAGCAGGCACTTAGGCGAGAAGTAGAAAGCTCTCTTGTCGCTATCGCTGATTATAAGACAAATCAAATAAAGACAGTCTTGGATGAAAAAGAAAAAAATGTGACTTTCTTATCCCATACCTCGGATATTATCGAGATCATGGATAAGTTCAATAATACATTATCTGGTTTTGGCAAAGCATCTGATGAATACAATGTCATCGATGAGGAATATAGGGCGTTCCTCGCCTATTACACAAAGTCTTTTGGGTATAATGATCTCTTACTTATAAATCCTGTAGGTGATCTTATTTTTTCAGCTACAAAAAGGGATGATTTTAAGTCTGTTTACGAGATGGCATTATACAGGACTTCAGAACTTGCAAATGTATTCCTTAAAGTAAAAAAATCTTTCAAAACAGAGATATCAGACTTCGAGTACGCTCCTTTAGAAGACAAGGCTTCTTTATATATTGCCGCTCCTCTTTATAAAGGAGCTGACTTTATAGGTATAATTGCCGTGGAAATGGATAATAAGAGTGTATCTTTACTTGCAAAGGATAATCAACGTTTTGGTCAGACAGTCGAGACCATTATCTTCTCGAAGATAGAGAATGAAGCTGTTTTTATAACTCCGGTAAGATTTGATAATAACGCAGCTTTTAAGAGAAGGGTGATCATGGGTTCTTCAAAGGAACTTTATGCACAAAAAGCCCTGCGGAGAGAAGAGGGCTCTGGTATTTTTATAGATTATAGGAATAGAGATGTCTTGTGTGTATGGAGGTATATAGCTAGTTTCAGATGGGGCATAGTAGTAAAGATGGATATGCAGGAGGTATTTAAGTCAGCGAGAGACCTGAGGAATGTACTGGTACAAGTAGGCCTTGTACTTTTATCATTCGTGATATTTCTTGCTATAGGGATAGCGCGTTCAGTATCTAGGCCTATTGAGAATCTTACAAGGATCTCAAGGATCATCTCAAAAGGCAATCTGAATGCAAGGGTAGAAGTAAGCGCAAAAGATGAGATAGGAGAGTTAGCAGCATCCTTTAATCATATGACAGATAGGCTCGTGGAAGAAAAAGCAAAGGTTGAAGAGAAGAACAATGAGCTTCAAGAACAAAAGAGCCTTCTTGAAAAAGTGAATAAAGAACTAGACAGTTTTGTTTATACTGTTTCGCACGATCTTAAGGTGCCGCTTAATGGGATATATGGTTTTACAGACCTACTCCATAAAGACTATATGGACAAGCTAGGCAAAGATGGGCAGGAATATCTAGAAAGGATACGAGCTGGGGTTGACAGGATGAAAAGGCTCATACAGGATCTTCTGGCGCTTTCTAGAATAAGCCGTATAAAAAACCCGTTTGAAGATGTGAACATGAGAGAATTAATAGATTCAGCTATGGAAAGAGTGGAGTTTGATATAAGAAAACACAATGTAAGGCTCGCTATTGACGACAATATGCCCATAGTACATTGTGATAGGATAAAGATGGCAGAGGTTTTTTTAAACCTTACTACAAATGCAATAAAATTTTCCTCAAAGGATAAATCCAGAAGACCCAGAGTAGATATAGGTTACATTGAAAGAGAAGAAGCTTATGAATTTTTTGTAAAGGACAATGGCATAGGCATCGAAAAAAAATATCAAAAAGAGGTGTTTGATATCTTCAGGAGACTTCATCATGAAAAAGACTATGAAGGTACGGGTGCTGGATTAAGTATAGTCAAGAAAGTAATAGATGACCATAATGGCAAGATCTGGATAGAGTCTGAGCCTGGCAAAGGAGCTAGCTTCCACTTCACACTCCCTAAAGAAGAATATCAGCAGAAGAGATTAGGAGAGATCCTTATCGATCAAGGCGCTATATCAAAAGAAACCCTCAACAAAGCCCTCGAACAGCAAAACAAAGAGTAAAAAATGGGACCGTCTCCCAAACA
>JBDRCN010000031.1:0-50818 GCA_043821705.1 Candidatus Omnitrophota bacterium | reverse complement strand
CGGATATAGTAGTCAACCAGGTGAGTCCTGTTTATGGGGTTTTCAGGGGAATATTCCAAGGATCTATCGATCGCGGTCTTAGCTTCATCAAGCTTATTTAGACTGAGATAGCATCTGGCGATATTGGCATATATGATACCGAGATTTACAGGGCTACTGTCCTGGGAGCATTCAAGCTGATTTAATGTCATCTCAAGACATTGTCGTACATTTCTACTCTGTCGTATAATAGCGCAAGGCCTTCGTATAGATAGGTCCTAGAGGGGTGAAGTTCTAGCTGCTTCTCGCCGTCTTCTATCATCTCAAAGATCTCTCTACGTTCAGAATATTCTGAAATAACTTCTTCAAAATTTAAGAAAGTATTATCTGATGTTTTCTGAAAACCTACTTGCTCTAGAGCAAACACAGACACATTAATATAAATCGGGAAAAATGCAGCAAGGAATATTGAAATTATAACTAATACTTTGATCAACTTGATTACCACCATACTACCCCCTTTTGTTAGCCTTTGGCAAGGCTGGTTTAACAAAAGAAGGTTTTAATTGTTTATAGTCGCAGTGACCCCTTCCAAACGTACGACTTGAGAGCCCCTTAAAAACAAAAAACCCTCACAAGATTACACTCGTGAAGGTTTTACTTTATTTAAGTCCGGGATTTACCCCTTCTTAACTCGGGACTGATATTCGGTTATAAAACTATTATAGACTATGGAGGCTGGTTTGTCAAGCTGCAGGTTCCAAATTGGAACCTTAAGTTTCTAAACTAAGATTTTTATTTAATTATGAAAACCTATCTGGCGTTTAAGTTTTTCTGGCTTTCTCATGAGCTTGTTGATTGCATCAAGAATAACTGTTATCTCTTCGTCATGTTTATCAAGTCTTATTTCAAGCTCTTTTAATTTATCGGCTAATTGCTTATTGTTAGCCAGAACATGCCTTATCTTAACAAAAATCCTCATAATAAATATATTTACCTGAACAGCACGGTCACTATTTAATACTGATGAAAGCATTAAAATACCATGCTCTGTAAATGCATAAGGTAATTGTGGTGAGAATTTAAGGGGCTTTAGGTGGTCGCAAATTGCGACCACCTCATCTTTTTCTGCCTTTGTCAGTCTAAACATGAAGTCGCCCGGAAACCTATCGATGTTTCTTCTGACTTGCTCATTTAAACGCTTTGTAGACACTTCATACAATTCTGCCAGATCCCTATCTAGCATGACCTTTTGACCTCTTATCAAAAATATCCTATTCTCGATAGTTTCTGATGGAATCAGACCTTTTTTAGCCATAATCCACCCCCCTTCTACTATATATGACACAGGAGGGGGCTATTTTCTTTCAAATTATTTTATATTTTTTTACTTTGAGATTGTGATACCGATAAGATTAACTAAGCCAAAGACCACCAAACTACGCTTTTTATAGCGAATGCTGCGCTATAACTCTTCACCAACCCAGATCCCGGATCTCAAACATGCTAGTATATTCCGGCAAGATCCGGGATCTTAAAGCCTCGGCTCCATCGAATCCTTAAATCTTTTAACCGCCCTATCTCTGATAGGGCAACAAAACAAAAAACCCTATATTAACTATGAAATCCTATCTGACGCTTTGGTGGTGGCATAGGCGACTGTGTAAGCTTCTTAATTATCTCAAATATTTCTATAATAAGCTTGCTATTTCTTCCGACTTCTTTTTCTAATTCCCTTAGTTTTTCAGCAAGCTCTTTATGTGTAGAAAGGACCTGCTTTATCCTTACAAATGCCCGCATAATAGCAATATTTACCTCAATGGCACGTTTACTATGCAGAACTCCTGAAAGCATAGCTACACCTTGTTCAGTAAAAGCATAAGGTAAATATTTGATATTGTGACCATGTTTCAAGGTCACAATTTGTGACCTTGAAGAATTAACCTCCTCCCAGGTTAACTGAAACATAAAGTCTTCTGGAAAGCGTTCAATGTTGCGCTTTACTGCTTGGATCAACACTTTTGTCTCTACCCTATAAAGCATTGCCAGATCCCTATCCAGCATCACCTTTTGCCCCCTTATGAAGAATATCTTATTATCAATAAATTCTGATTCTACTATCTGTTTTGGCATAATACACCTCCCCTCTACCATATAAGACACAGGAGGGGGTCATTTTCTTTCAAATTATTTTGGATTTTTTTGATTTTGTGGTGTATGCCATGCGACCTGCAACATGACATGTGACTTGTGTCTTGTGGCTTGCAACTTTTCTTCCTCTCCCCTACCCTACCAGGGCATCCTTTTTAGGCAATAACCCTTTTTCCATAGGTCTTTCTTGTACCGGTTTACCCCTCCCCTACCAAAGTGTCCCTTTTTCGCACGTCCCCTTTTATCTTTTATCCCCTGGCCTCAGAGCGGTTTTGATATTTTTTATCTTTGATGTGCTTGTCGAAATTTCTTAAAAGATCTTTTTCTAAAGACACACCAAATCTGACTAATTCTGACATAAAAACCCTTTCATTGTGTTACTTTTGTAAAAATAATAACACAATATTTTTCCTATGTCAATGGTTATTTAAGGATTATTTAAATTTGCGATACACCAAAAGATTTTATCTTTGCCAAAGATCTCCAAACCACGCTTTTAACAACCTCTCTCTACTCTACCACTCTCCACCTAACAAATCCATTACTTTGCCAAGGACTTGAAATCTTTTAACCGCCGTATCTCTGATACGGCCCCAAACCTATAATAAACCCCTGAACAGATAACTTCAACAATAAATTACGCTACAACCATCTCCACCACGCTACTCTTAGCTATATCCCCAGGAGAAGCAATATCCCATTCCTCTATATGAGGCACAATATCAATATGGCTTCCATTGTAAAAAGCTTCACAGCAAAGCTCACTGCAGAAATAATCTCTATCCTTCTGCCATTTATTAGCTATATTCTTAAGGGTTTTGCCTAATATCTTACTGAGGAGCTTTAATGTACCTAGAAAGACTACTCCGAAGTAATCATAGTTACTATTAAGCTTACTTACTAGGAATGAGGCTGTTTTATTAAGATATAGTAAAGATTTGTCTTTTATTCTATATATATCGTAGGCTTCAGTGATAGATCTGATGTCTCTTGCCCTTACCCCACCCTTTGTCATGGCTTCTATAGCTAGATTCATCTCAGGGGATATACAGATAGCTACATGAGAATACTTACTGTTAGTGCCCCAAGCAATTACCTTGGAAAAAAAGGCTTTTTCAGCTCTGAATAAGAATATGTCACCTGCTTGCATATAGATCTCTCTTACACCGGTTTACCTCTCTCCTTTATTAATATCAAAACTCGCTACAAGAAACGCTAGATATGTTAAATATGTTACGGCAAAAGAACCAGCCAATAATAATACTATATTTAAAGGAAAATAAAGAATAGAGTTGGAAAGCTTACTTAATAAAAAAGAAATAATACTATAACAAAATGCTAACCCCATAGGCAAATGAGAAGTTTTGTAATTTTTCTTAATATATTTCACAGCATCTATAATTGCATCTATGCCCCTTCTTTTACTAAACACATAAGACATTGTAAATACGGTTAATATGCTAAACAAAGCCGCCATTAATGCATATAAACATCTTGCTATAGACGAAGGCATAAACACTGCATTTCCTAATAGTGCTACAATGAAGAATATTGGTGTCATAACTAAAAACATAACCAACATCAAAACTATAAAAACCCCTAAATACCGCAAAAAATTATCTTTTAAACCTTTAATAAAATTGTATTTATTTTCTTGGCTATATTGCCATAACGAAGAATATATACCGCATGCAACAATTGTATAAATAACTGTAATTACAAGAGACAAAAAAGATTTACGTATTATTAAAAATTGAGGAAAAAATAGTAGCGTTCCTAAGCTTATAAGTAAAATATTCTTGTTTAATATATCCATGCTCTTTTTTAACATAACTTAGCTCCTTTTTTATTTTTTAGTCTTCCTGCCGGAAGCAAAATACCAAATAAAAAATAGTATTGTTCCTATTGCGATCCCCCATAAACAAATTCCAATTAAAATCCCTATGAAATGCATAGGATTTGATGAAAATAATTCGGGGATTGTATGTGAAGGATAAATTGTATCCCAAGCATAAGCTGTAACACATACCTGAAACAAAATACCACCTAATGAAAACTTCATCCAGGTTTTTAACATAAAACCCTCCTATTTAATTCATATTACCTAAAGCATACCCTATGCTTCCCGCTTTGCCAAGGCTCACCGCGCAACTTTTTTTAAACCTCTCCCCTACTCGCTTAAGTTTTTCAAGCTACTTAATAGACTGCTTTGCCAAGGCCCTAAAAAAAGAACGCCCTGCCTCTTTTGGAAGGGCAACAAACTAAAACCTACAAGAAATACATTAACAAGAAACCACCTAATAATACATCTAAACAAACACCTTAAGAAAATAAATAATAAAATAAACAACTTACTTAATTTCACTACACAACTACTCTAAACCATCTAAATCATTAAACCCCTCCCTAATAGTACCCTCACTAACATGGAAATGTCTGGCAATACCACGCTTAAACATAGAATATATATCAATTCCTTCATCTTTAAGCAATGCAATGATTCAGTAAAAGAGGGGTATATATAGGGTAAGGAGCATGGGAGTTAATGAGGGGTAAATAAAAGGGGGCTTTAGAAAGTTTATTTTATTCTAAAGCACCCCTTTTTAGGACGTCTTTTTTCTCTTATATACTTATTTCTTTAAGGAGCAGTTATTGAATCGCTTGTCTCAAGATTATCCGCAGAATCATAGCCCCATCCATCTTTAGTGATGTTTTCTACGGTGAAAGTAAATGTTCCATTAGGATTTTTCACTTTGTTGGAACTAAGCGAGATAACTCCACTTGTACCAGTGGCTCCTGAATCACTATCACTGGTTAGTCCACTCCAGCTTCCAGAGACTGTTGCGCCTACAACAGGGTCATTGTCAGCATCTACAACGGTTATTGTAGCTGTGGCAACAACATTTACACCTGTTCTCCTTGTAGACATTGCGATATTAGCCACATGCATAGCCAAAGTGGCTTGTTCTGTAACGCTGACTACTGCAGTGTCTGTAGCTGTTAGGCCACCATTATCCGTTACTGTCAAAGTAACAGTGTAGGTTCCAGCAGCTGAATACTCGTGGGTAGTTGTTATGCCAGACCCTACCGAGTCATCGCCAAAGTCCCAAGCATAGGAAGAGATAGACCCGTCAGGATCATATGAATCTGACCCATCAAAGGTCACGGTTGCATCTATAAAAGCAGACTGGTCTGATCCAGCATTAGCAACTGGATAATCGTTAATTTCCTCTATCTCAGCTGTAGTAGTAGATGGATCAGAATTTACCCTACCATCATTTACAACCAATGTGATCGTATATGTTCCACCAGCACTATATGTGTGAACTGGGCTTATACCAGTTCCAATATTTCCATCCCCAAAGTTCCAGGAATAAGTTATGGTATCGCCATCTGGATCAGAAGAACCTGAGCCATCAAAAGGAACAGCTGTATCTTCTGTTCCTGTGTAGGGGCCATTTGCATCTGCTATTGGCGGATCATTAGGTACTGGACTGTAGTTCAGCGCAGCATAAGCATCAACTATTCCCCAGCCATACTCTGAATCCCAACCAGAAGATCCTTTATCTTCTGAAGTGGACTCTAAAACATATCTCACATCATCCGGGGTAGTAGCTACATTATTGGCTATTACCAGAGCTGCCACTCCACTTACATGAGGAGCAGCCATAGAAGTGCCTTGGTAAAACCAGTAACCCCAATCTGTAGGACTACTGCCGAAGGTCTGTTGGAGTACTCCATCACCATATCCATCGTCATTTTGATCCACGTTTAGATCGCCGCCCGGAGCTGTTAAATCCAGAGAAGATCCTGCATTAGAATAACCAGCTACTGCCTCATCATATCTGGTAGCACCAACTGCGATACAATAGTCATCATACGCTGCAGGATAACTTATCGTGGTTGCTGACCCATCATTTCCTGAGGAACAAACTATAGTGACACCATTTTCATATGCATAGGCAACAGCGTTTTCCAGAGTAATTGATCCGCTGGGCCCACCTAAGCTCATATTTATAATATTGGCGCTGTTACCACTATCGCCAGTAGCGCCGCCAAAGCCGCCGTCAGCAGCGAAGTAGATGCCATCAGCAATATTTGCATATGTCCCAGCACCTGTATTATCCAGTACCTTCACCGGCATAATAGATGTATCAAAGGCTACACCAGCTACTCCTATGGTATTATTTGTACTTTGAGCAATAGTTCCTGTAACGTGGGTGCCGTGCCCTTCATCATCATTAGGGTGTATATCGTCGTTAACAAAGTCATAACCATCCACAAAATTAGTGTTAGCCAGATCACTTGCCTGTTCATAAGTTATCCAATAATCTCTACCTCTACCAGGATTATCAATAAATTCTTCATAATCTTCATAAGCTACCCCAGTATCTATTACTGCCACTATAACACTTGAATCTCCAGTCTCAATGTCCCAGGCTGATTCCATATTAATTCCACCATACTCATCATTATCAAGGTGCCATTGATCGAGATAATATGCGTCATTAGGGGTCATAGAAGCATGAGCAATATAGTTTGGCTCTGCATATTCAACATTAGGATTTCTGTTATATATCTCCACCATCTCTTCGAGCGATTTTCCCCTGGGAATCTTCAATCTCTTAAAACCAGCAAACCGGCTTGTAGAAATCACAGAGGCCCCATGCCTTGAGTTTATCTCAGCAATTGCCCTGCCACTGACTCCAGGATTGAACTTAACAATAATTTCCCCTGGAACGTACTTCTGTCCGCTCTGCCCAATAACAGGACTCTTTTCCAGGATCTGATCACCAGTAGATGCGGCAAATCCTTTGTGGCTGAAAACTAAAACAAACAACAAAGCGATTCCTGCAATCAAATGTATTTTTTTCATACCCCCTCCTTTTTTTAAACACAAAAAGGCAATCTTAGTTTGTACCAAGATTGCCTTCTATTATAGAACCAGCTTTTTTCTTCTCATTACCGCCTCATCAAAACCAACAATAATATTATACCAATCTAATATTATTTAAGCAAG
Source organism: Candidatus Omnitrophota bacterium (assembly GCA_043821705.1). Classification (GTDB taxonomy): domain Bacteria; phylum Omnitrophota; class Gorgyraeia; order Gorgyraeales; family Gorgyraeaceae; genus JBDRCN01. Next base: position 43,668 of record JBDRCN010000031.1, on the reverse strand, counting down.
GAGCAATTAAATTTTTTTTTAAAGAGCTTTTGACTCGCCAAGTATCTCCAAACTACGCTTTTTACACCCTCTATCCTCGCCCATCCTCTTCACCCTACCTCATCCTCACAACCATCTCCACCACACTACTCTTAGCTATATCCCCAGGAGAAGCAATATCCCATTCCTCTATCTGAGGCACAATATCAATATGGCTTCCATTGTAAAAGGCTTCATAGCAGAAACTCTAGAGCAGAAATAGTCTCTTTCCTTCTGCCATTTATTAGTCTATCTCTTTTTAGATCGCTTCTATTGTTGACGGCGGTTTCTTGGTAATATTATAAGTAACGCTTACAACACCGGGTACTTGAGCAACTATTCTGTCTGCCAGCTTACATAGTACCTCATAAGGCAATTTCGTAGGAGTAGCCTTTCTCGCATCTATGCTATCCCAACATCGCACCTCGATCTGCAGGCCAAAATCCCTTTTTCCGTCCCGCATGCCAGTAACCCTGTCCTGATGCAAGATCGCCATATACTGGAATGCACCTGTATAACTAAGCTCCTCTTCAACAATAGCAGTCGCCGTCCTCACTATGCTGATCTTTTCCTTGGTCACTGCACCTATGACCCTGGCTGCCAGGGCTGGTCCTGGAAAAGGAATACGCTTATAAGCAGATTCCGGCAGGCCTAAACCAGCAGCGAGTTTCCTTACACCATCTTTGCGTAATTGGATCAGGGGTTCGATTATCTTATATCCAAATTCTTTTTGGGGATCAATACCCAGCTGCTCAAAGACATTGTGCTGTCTCTTTATGCCGGCAACTGTCTCATCCACATCTGTCAGGATCGTGCCTTGCAAAAGGTATTTAGCATTGCTCTTTCTTACAAGCTTGCCAAATACATCTTTATAAAAAGACTGCGTGATCGCTTCTCTCTTCTCTTCAGGGTCAGTCAGGCCTTTTAATGCATTAAAAAATTCATCCTGCGCATCGACTATCTCTATGTGGACCCCCATGCTCTTAAATAATTCCGCGATCTTCTGAGGCTCGCCTGCTCTCATTATCCCGTTATCTACAAAATATGTCTTAAGTCTTTTTCCCAGGGCTTTGTGCCCCAGCATCGTAACAGCGCAAGAATCTACGCCTCCTGAAAGAGCATTAATAGCCACGCCATCTCCCACAAGCCCGGATATCTCTTTCGCCTTTTCCTTGATAAATCCCATGACATCAAACTTCTCGAGCGTTATTTCTTTGATACTCACTGGCAACTCCTTTCTTTTTTTTGCTTTCCTGCGTTGTTACTGCCCTATTGTAGTATATGGGGGTGTGTCACCTGAGAACACATTACTAATGAAGCGTTTCTCTTTTCTACTGGTGTGTCTTTTCTTGTTTTTTCCTGTTTGCTTCGTTTTGTGCGTTTTTTGCTTGGTTTACTTGTTTGTCGTGCTTATTCTTATCTTTCTTACCCTTGTCGCCCATAATATTCCTCCTCTTCATGTTTTACTTCATATGACTATAAAATACTTCTGACTTTCAATTTGCCAAAGATCTCCAAATCACTCTTTTAACAACCTTCTTCTATTCTACTACTCTTCACCCAACAAATCTACTGTCTTCGTCGAAGCCCTAAAAAGAACGCCCTACCACGTTTGGCAGGGCAACAAAAACAAAAATAAGGAACTATGTCTATATTAAGATTAGGTGAAAGGTGAAATAAAGGGATTAGGAATAAATGCAGTATTATTGCTTATTAAAAATATCACTTTCTTTAATAAGAGTATCCGATAATCTCAGCCACTCAACTGTTAATTTACGCAATTGGATATTATGGGTAATCTTATTAAACTTATTATCCTCAAGCTTATTAACCTCATCAATAAGGTCATTAAGGCTAGATCTTCCTAAGGAATAATTTTCTTTTTCATCTTTCACTATAGCTTCAGCTAATTTTATCTTTTCATCAGCTACTTCGATCAACTCTTTTTCTCTCTGTATCTGGTTATCCAAGTTTTTAAGGTCTGTATATAGCCGCATATGTGTGGTCTCAGAGGAAAGCTTTGTCTTGCGAAGCTCTATCTTCGAGGTCTCATAATCAGCTCTATCTACTTGGTCAGGAAATGGCCATTCTAAGGATACACCAGCATAAGCAAGGGTTTCTTTTTCTATGTCGTGGCTTGAGCCTTCTAATGTATAGCCCATAAGTAGGTTGATCGAAGGAAGAAGTTCATCAGCATACTCATCTACCTCAAAAGAACTTTTATCTTCCAACATTTTAAGCACCTTAGCTGTACGGCTAGAAAGATTAAAAGTCTCACGCCCCTTTTCAAAATCAATGTCTAGATCTGCATAAAGCAAAGACTCTTTAGGCTCAAGTGGTATATCTTCCCCATAGCGTAATGCAACTTTCACCTCGTTCAGATAGTCTTCATATTGATTTTTACGAGTTATCACGTTTTCTCTTTTTGCCAAGGCCTGCAGAGTTATTTTATTTACATCTATAGGTAAGGCAATCTTACTCTTTTCGCGTTCTTTTATGTTTTCTAAAAGCTTTAGGTTCTCTTTATAGGAATTCTCAGCAGTTCTTAGGTTCTCGTAAGCTGAATACCAATCATAATAAAGCATGATAACATTGGCTAGATAATCTTCATAAGCCTCTGCGATCTGATATCGCGCAACATCGATCTCGATCCCGGTAATTTTATCTATAAGGCGAGTATTTCGACCAAAAGCATCACGTGCAATAGGCTGAGATATCTCAAGTGTAAGATCTGAAGTGACATTACGAGTCGTTGTAGCTACCGAAGAACTATATTCAGCTGCGACTTCAGTCCCAATATAAGGAAATAATTTAGTCAAGGTAACAGTGTTCTCCACATCCTCCTCGCTAGGATCAAAGAGAAATTCATATTTACTTTCTATTTCCAAAACTAGGTCTTTTGCTGGAATAGCTAGAGCTTTTTCGTATTTAAGCTTAAGCTCATCTATAAGGACCTCTTGAAATGCTGTATCTTTTTGACAGGATATTTTAATAAACTCCTCAAGAGTTATTTTATTCACTTTTTCCTCAGCTCGTACATTTAAACTTAAAGCAAAAATAATACTACTTAGGATCATGATCTTTAATCTCATAATTTTCTTTCCTTAACAACACAATAAACACAAGGTATCAGTAAAAGCGTTATCATTGTACCAAAAATAAGTCCCCAGCAAAGAGCTAACATCATCTGGGACAACATAGAGTCATATCCAGCCCATCCATATGCAGTAGGGATTATGCCTACTACTGTAGTAAGCGTGGTAAGAACTACAGCTCGCAAGCGTGTCTTTGCAATTTGTGCAATTTGGTTATTAAGCTTATCTGAGGGAGCTTTGGGATCAAACTCTTTATCTAGTTTTGTCAGCATAATAATAGCATCATTAATTACAACTCCTGAAAGACCCAATGCCCCTATGACAGCAAAAAAACCATATAAAGCAATCCCATGTGTCCAGAAAGCTAAGATTATACCTACTATGCCAAAAGGTATAGAAAGCATAATAATAAAAGGCTTGCCCAAGGAATTGAATAAAAGTGCTAGGATAATATATATAAAAGCAATGGCCATAATAATAGCAAGGCTAAAATCCTTGCGAGACTCTCTCGAATCTCTCACTTCTCCTCCAAATTCAATAATGCTAGAAGGAAAACGTTTATTGATATCAGGGAAAGATTCTTTCTCAAAATAACTGGCGATCTCTAAAGGTGTATGTTTAGCTTTAGGTTTTAAATCCGCGTAAATAGCAGTTATACGCTTCAAGTCCTCGCGAGTCAAAGAATCAGGCTTAGAACTCTCAGTAAGAGTAACAATCTCTTCTAAAGGCACTAGATATTGCCCTTTATTCTCTACTGGTATCTTAAGGACTTTATTAATATCATCCTTAGCCCCTTCTACTGTCGTAAGTCTAACATATATCTCCTCATCATCCCCCATAAATTCATAAAGTATCTTTCCTTCTAAAGCTGCTCGTATAGTCTTTGCAATATCCGATGGATTTATAGCCAGGCGCCTGATCTTATCCCTGTCCAAGCTTATCTTGTATTCAGGAGTTAAAAGCGGTTGGTCTATTTCTACATTTGTTAAGGATGGGTGTTTCTGCATGATAGCTGAAAGCTCTTCTGTAACTTGACTGCGTAAAGAATCATTATTTTCTTTTACCAAGATCTCTATTGGGCTTGAGCTAGATTGACCATGCCAGGTCTTACTAAAGCGGATGTTGGAAATATCCTTAACTGATACAAACTTTTTCTCCATTTCTTTAATAAGCTGATTAGCGCTTTTCTTACGTTTCTCTTTTGGGAGAATCTCTATACTCATCCGCATCTTGTTCTCCTGAGAAACTGAACCTCTTCTCGTCCTAGCGATCTCATTACGAAAACCTATCACCTCTTTGCCAATATATGTACTGATAATATCTTCAAGTCCTTGAGCAAGATGTGCAGTCTCATAGCGAGTGCTTCCAGCAGGAGCTTCTGCAGTAAGTCTCAGCTGACGAGTCTCTTCATCAGGAAACATGACAAATTTCATCTTAAAACCAGCTATAAAAAGTGAAATTATAAGAAGAACGATAAAACCCCCAAATATCTTTCTTTTTGAAGGAAGTATCTTTTCTATGAATTTACCATAAAGATCTTCCCAACGATCAAACCAGTGGGTTTTTGCTGCTACTTCTAAAGATATACGGTTCTTCAGAAATTCTTTTTTATTTACCAAGTGGCTAAGTTTAGAAAAAAATCTATTGAAAGCATTACCTATAGGAAGAGCCATGTGTCCAGGAAGTATTATTAGTGCTTCGATAAGGCTTCCTCCCAAAATAAAAATAATGATCAAAGGAATAAATCTTACCATAAGACCAAACCGACCGGAAAAAAACAATAAAGGCAGGAACGCTACACATGTAGTAAGTATACTGGCTATGACTGGCAAAAACACATAAGAAGTCCCTTTTACTGTTGCCTCTTCCACTGATAATCCCTGAGTCCTCATGCGAGTAACATTCTCTGAAACCACAATAGCATCATCAACTACCATACCCATAACTATGATAACTGCTGCCAGAGTTATATTGTTTATAGAATAACCAGCGAAAAGTGCAGCAATCAAAGCGAAACAAAAAGTAAAAGGAATCCCAGCTGCTACCCAGATGCCAGAGCGTACATCCAAAAATAAAAAGAGACATATAAGTATCAGGATAAAACCAATAGCTCCATTTATGCCAATGAGTGAAAGCCGGTTTCTGACATCAAAAGATTCGTCATCAAGCAAAACTATCTTCATCTTTCCATTAGTAATATTATGCTTGGAAAAATCTTTAACCATCTGATTTACAACATCAGTAGCTTCAATGATCCCAAATGACGAACTCTTGACTACATTTAAAAATACACCTTCATGGCCATTTATCTTTAATACCTCTTTTGTCTTCTCATAACCTTTTACCACTTCAGCAATATCTTTTAAGCGTATGACCTGTCCTTCAAAGCCACCCTGCACAGCAAGTTCCTTCAGGTCATCAATGCTATTAAGCTCTGCTGAAAGAGTGACTTTAGTCTCTTTTTCATTTTCAATGTTTCCAGCGGGCTGTCTGACATTATTATCTTGAATTTCCTTGATAACAGTATTAAAAGGAATACGATAATCAACTAATTTTTGGGGATCGACCTTAATATGGATCTCTTCCTTAAGATAACCACTGCGATTCACAGAGCTTACTTCAGGTAAGCTTAAAAGTTTATTCTCTAAAGCTAAAGTAAGGGTCTGTAAGGTATCCCGCGATTCAACATCAAGCAAGTCTTTATCTTCTAAAATAAGTCCAATATCAATAATTGCCTTACGAGAAGTCTTAAAAACCCTGACATTAGGATCATCGATAATATCTTCTGGTAGGTCAACATCAAGCACAGCATTACGAATATCAGTAATAACTTCATCTTTATCAGTATAATTCTTATCTATCTCAACATTAACAGAAGATCTTCCTGTGCCCGTAGAACTAGCTATCGAATATATACCATCAAGACCACGAATAACCTCTTCTATAGGCCTAGTAACATAATATTCAACTTCTTCTGCTGAAGCGCCAGGATAGCTTACACTTATTCCCACGCGATCAAAAGTGATGTCAGGAAGTTCTTCTTTTGGGATCTGGATCCAGGAAATGATTCCACCGACAAAAACAGTGACAAATAATAGGTTAGTAAGTAAATGTCTTTTTAGAAAAAAATTAATTATTTTTTCTCTCATATTTTCTATTATATTATATATTTGGCTATTGTGCCATAGATATCATAAAAAATAATTAAACTAGGTAGGTAACAAGCCTGCTCCATCAAACCCCTAAATCTATTAGAAGTGAGATTAATAGTTTCTTCGAGCAGCATAAGTAAAGGGCAAAAAATACCCTTTCCATAATGCCTCTGTAGACTTGAACTGATTTTCTCCAGCAAAATAATCAACAATTGCTTCTCGTACGCGAGCTAATTCCTTAAGGCGGGGTAAGCTTTTTACACTATCTAAGGTTAGATCTAAAAGCTCTAGAATACGTTCAAAAGCCTTCTCGCTATAGACAAGATTGTTTTTTGCCTTCCAGTTAAGGGCGCGATCTACTTCACTGCCAATATTTGCCATTTTTTCAAGAAATGACAATTGACTCCATCGTCCCCCTGCAAGATCTTTATGTTGCGCGCTCATCGTTTGATCCTCTTTGCAACAATATCAATGATTTTCCTGCGTATTACTTCATCATTAACACCTCTGGTTCTATTTCCTTGGGAAGGCCTCATGTTGATCATGGAATCAAATTCAATAAAATCATCTCCTGAGAACTCCGGATAGAAATTTATCCCCCATAAATCAATCTGTTTTGACCCATTGTCTAAGAGTAGTGCTTCTAGATCGGAATGAAGTTCAGCATCAATAGCGACGAGCTCTCTTTTAACGTCTACAACAGCCTTTATCATATTGCCAAATGTTGCTTCGGCCATCTGCTTAAGTTCATTCAGAGTTAAAATTTCTGTAACGATTTTCATTATTGATAGTATAACACAGGGGTAAGCGAACTAAAACAAGAATTTTCCTATTTGCCAAGGCCTAAAAATATCAGATTTTCGTGAGGTAGGGTGTACCCAAATGAGTCTACTGAGGTGTTTCAAGGAGGGTAAATGTTTCGATGTGAGGAGTGTGCGGGAAAAAATCATACCCGAATATCTTGCTTATTTTATATTTTAATAAGAGCTTCTTTAGATCCCTTGAAAGCGTGGATGGGTTACACGAGATATAAGCTATTTTTGACACAGGTTCTCTAAGTAGAGCGTCTATAAGCGAGTTATCAAGGCCTTTTCTGGGAGGGTCCACTATAATAATATCAGGCTTTTTCTTCAATATCTCCTTAATAGCTTTTTCACAAGTGTTTTTATTTACATCGAAGTTCTCGATGTTATTTAAAAGCAGGTTCTCCTTTAAAAAGACAATATTAGCTTTTGAAGACTCCACGCCTGACACTTCTTTCACTTTATCTGAAAATAAAATACCAAATGTCCCTACCCCACAGTATAGATCTACCATCTTCTCATCCCCTGTAAAAGCCAGGGATGAATACATGTCGTCTATAAGGCATTTTAATGCTTCGGCATTCACCTGGAAAAAAGATAATGCCCCTACTTCAAACGACCTGCCTTTTATCTCTTCTGTCAGAAAGTCCTGGCCCCATAGATTTATAACATGTTCTGACCCTTTTATTACGTAGATCAAGCCTTTTATGTGCGGAGGAGCGCTTTTTTCTTCAAAGCTCAATAGTAACCTTTCTTTTTCTTCTTCTTTTGAGCCCAGGAAGATAAGCAGTATCTCTTTTTTATGATTTTCTCTTATGATCACTTCCTCTATAAAGTCTAGCCTATTGACCTTTATGACCTCTAATAATATATCCATCAGGTCATTCACTTCTTCCGAAGCAAGGGAACATCCATCTATCTTATGAAGTGTCTTTTCTCTATCAAGCGATATGTAGGCAAAACCAGGGGACCTGCCATCCCAGATCAATCTCAAATGTATCTTGTTCCTATATCCCCATTCTTTTGGACTCCTTCTAAAGGCTATAGAAGGAGTCTTTATCTTGAGATCGTGTAGAAATATCTCTTCTAATTGAGATTTTTTTATCCTAAGCTGTTCGTCGTATTGAATGTATTGATATGGGGAGCAGATCCTGTAATGTTTACATCTATTTCTGACCCTATGTTTAGATGGGTCTAGAATAGCGGAAACCTTTGCCTCTAGATAGTTTTTTTTATTCTTTACTAACTCAGCTTCAATATATTCTCCAGGCAACCCCTCATCGGTAAAAACAACCTTTCCTTCTGTCTTTGACAGGCTTTTCCCAGGGTAGATTATCTTATCTATTTTTATTTTCATCTATTAAAAATATCATGCATGTCTAATTTGATCTTTGTCATTATACCCTTAGACCCCTTTTTCTCTAAAAAATCAGACCTTATAGACAGCGTCGTCTTTGCGGACTTTTTGGTCGACTTTTATGCTGATAAGATCGCCTGCTTTTGCTTCCTGAGCAGAAACACGGTCGATCTGCATAGAGCTTACATCCTGCACAAGGTCAGTTGTATTACCCTTTATGCGTATCTTGTCACCCACTTTCAATTCATCTGTCAGCTTGATCATGCTAACACTGATATTCCCAAAAAAATGATCCACTACCCCTATCTGATTTTCTTCCATTTGTCCCTCCCTTTCCTAAAATATTTGTTTGTAATATGTATTTAATGTCTTTATAGAATTTCCGACTAAAATCCCTATAATATAACTTACTATAATGATAACGAGAGATATGATTATCTTTTTCTTTTTGTCGAGATCAGGATTGAGCCAAACCAACGGTAACATAAGTGGGCCTACGCATAAAAAAGCAACTACCAAAAAATAGGGCTTGAAATACCATTTTGTTTTCTGATCTTTATCTAAAAACTCCCCGCAATATCTACATTTGATCGCATCATCTTGTATCTCTTCTGCACAAAATAGACACTTTTTCATTTTATCTCCTTGTTTTTAAGAAAATCCATGGAAGCCGTGATGATATTATTTTAGTATTTAATGATGAGTAAGTAAAGAGAGAAATCAAGATCGATCGTTTGGTTGGTATGAGATAAAAAAAATAAGGCCTACATTTTATCGCAGGCCTTACTAGTTTCCGAATTATAACTTTACTACGTTCTGAGCTTGTCTGCCTTTTGGGCCTTTTTCTATGTCAAGCTCGACTGCTTGTCCTTCTGATAAAGACTTAAAGCCATCTCCCTGAATAACAGAATGATGTACGAATACATCAGATCCTTCTTCAGGAGTAATAAATCCATAACCTTTTTGGTCATTGAACCATTTTACTGTTCCTTTTGCCATTACTTACTACCTCCTTCCCTTCTTAACGTATAGTAAATAATGGAAAAATAAAAAAACCGCCCGGCGAATATTTTCTGCCTTACGGTTAAAAACATCTATCGCTTATTTACTTCTTGTAATTTATTATATACCAATGAGTTTCGCTTGTCAACCTAAATCATGAATTACTTTTTAAGGTCTCTTTTGCATTTTTTAACTTTTCCAGGAACTTGTCTTTTTTAAACTCTCTTGACCATCCTCTGATAGTCAGCCATCCCCCAAAACGGACAAGATAATTTCGCCAAGATCTATACCATCTCTCCCATCCTGCCTTGATATTATGTAAAAAGAAGATCATAGCAGGAAAAGAGCATATATTCAGCCCTATCATAAACATATACTTGAACTGGTAGAATTTACCCATGATCTTTTGGATAGATAACTGCATATCCTCAGCTGTCATTGGTTTGTCTGGCTCAAAGAGAGGGAAATTGCCATCATAATACTCCCAGCCTACATCTTTAACTGGATAGACCCTGTTTTGCTTTTCAAGCCTCTCTCTTAATTCAGTGCCTGGAAGCGGGCCTGGCAATAAGATCTGGATAGTATCGAGCTTTGCCTGTTTTACAAATCTTTTTATGCGCTTTACTCTCTCCTCCCCAGTCATCTTAAAATCCATACCTTCTTTCATGGGATAACCAAAGATAAACATCCCGTGTACTAAAAAACCGAATTCATGGAATTTTCTTGCAAAAGATATCATGTCCTCTGGCTTTAATCTCTTGCTCATAGCCTTTAACTCTTCTTCAATGGGTGATTCAAATCCTATGGCAACTGTATTTATACTTGCCTGGCGCATTGCAGTGAGAAGCTCAGTATCATTCGCCTTATCCAGTCTTATCTGTACACCCAGGTCAAGCCTCTTCCTGATATTCTTTTGATAATCTCTCAACATATGGCAAAATCTTATGGTCTCATCACGCTGCTGTCCGAACAGATCATCGACAATAAAGAAATGCCTTGCATCCTTTGTCTCCAAAAGAAAACTTATTCTTTCTAACATCCTCTCAGGAGATGAGAACCTGGGTTTGCCTTTTACAGTGCAGAACTCACAGTCCATGCCACATCCACGTATCCTCTCGACAGGATAAAGTTTTATATTGGAATAACGTAGTAATGAAAAATCAGGGAGGGGTAGTTTATCAAAATCAGTAATAGGATCTCTCTTGGGAGTAAAAGCGGCCTTTTCTCCATCCCTATAAGCAATGCCTTTTACATCTTGCAGTTTCATCTTGCCTTCAAAGGCCAATAAAAGTTCTCTTATTGTCTCTTCACCCTCACCGATCACTATATAATCTATACCAGACCTCAATGCCTCTTCTATATTGCTTGTGATAAAATGCTGCCCACCTGCTACAGTAATAGCACCTTTATTTTTATAATAGCTAGCTAGCTTATATAGTCTAGGTATGGTGCTGGTCAATCCTCCATAAAATCCTACGATATCAGCAGGCCTGATATTTTGCAAGAATTCATGATCAGCCCCGCCTGAATCACTCTTAGGGCCATATCTACGCAGATTATTCTCATCGATCACTTCTACATCCCATGCCTCCATCTTATTTACAGTGCTAGCTACACATATGGGCCCCAAAGCAGTAGTCTTGCTAGCAATATAAGAATAGATATTAAATGCTGGGAATGCAGGAATTATTATCCTCATCCTGTATCTTTTTTTAGATGTATTTAGTATGCTCATAATTCTCTAAACTACGTCAGTTAATAAAGGTCTATTCCAAGGAATCAGCTTGTTTTTGAAGTTCTAACATCTTGGTAGAGATATACTTATTTAGCTTTTTTCTTTCTATAAAACCCTCTAACCTGTCTCCACCATTAATAACAGGCATATATTCTATATTATACCTATTTAATGCATTGTTAACCTCTGAGATATGTGCTCTTGCGGGAAGTTTAGCCATTACTGGCTCCATAAGATCGTGGGCTACCACAAGATCACTCATATCCAGGTCCAAGAACGTCTGTTTTATGCCTTCGACTGTTATGATGCCTAGAAGTGTTTTATTTTTATCTATGACAGGGTAATAGAGGCTATCATTATCGCTAAATATTCTAAGGATGTCTTTTAATTGCATATTTGCATACACTATTGGAGGGTTCTTATCCATCACATCTTCTGCAAAGGTCTTTTCTATGATATCCTCTTCAGTAATATTCAGGCCTACTTCCCCTGCCTTGGTCACTGCTATCTTGACCAGTGTAGGCCCAACAAGTTCCAGTATAAATGCAGTCGCAGTTATGATCACTACTATGGCATTGCCGATATCTCCTGGGAAATAATGGCTGGCTAATATAGAAAGGCCTATTGCCACACCTGCTTGACTTAATAGGCATAGCGGAAGATATTTTCTGACTACCTTAGGAGCATTAGAGATACGAGCGCCTATACTAGCTCCTATTGCTTTTCCACTGCTCCTTCCAATAAGGTACACGCAACATAGTATTACTATAGGAAGCGTTAGATATTTTATGTTTAACTTAGCTCCTACTAAGACAAAAAACAAGACATATATAGGAGGAGTAAAACTCGCTACTAGCTTAAACACATCCTTACTCTTGCGAGGAGTAAAATTTACAACAATAACTCCTAAGGTCATTGTCGCTAATAGCATATCGACATGTATAGCTATTGCAAGGCCTGATACAAGAAGCACTATACCTATAGAAAATGCTAGTATCCTTGCTTCTTCAGAATATTTTTTCAGCAATTCGCTGAGGATTTTCCCCCCTATAATACCTATAACCACTGACATGCCTATCTCATACATAGGATGTATAAAGGTCCTTAATATGCTCTCATTGACCTTACCACTCAAACTTCCAGCTATACTCGCAGCAATTGCAAATAAAATAAGCGCCAGGCCATCATCCAGCGCAACGATACCAAGAACAGTCCTGGTTAGAGGGCCCCTGGTCTTATATTCTCTCAACACCTCACTGGTAGCTGCAGGAGCAGTAGCTGAAGCAATAGCACCTAAAAGAAGCCCAAGCGCCCAAGCAAGTTTCCAATCTCCAAAAAGAAAAGTCCCGGTCACCCCTACCAGAATAGAAACAACTAAAAAAGCTGTTATGCCCTCAAAAAGAAGTATATTGATAAATTGCTTGCCATATTTAGCAAACACTTCTTTCTTCAGCTCTCCCCCTATCATGAAGCCTATCAATCCCAATGCAAAATAATTAAAGGGCTGTAGCGACATTATCGTATCATGATCCACGATCTTAAACCCTGATTCTCCTATAAGGATCCCTATTGCGATATAACCTACTACTTGAGGGATATGTATCTTCTGGAATAATCTTCCCCCTATAGTGCCTCCAAAAAGCGCTAATCCTAAAAGGAACATTATGTTCAGATGAATTATTGATATGCTGTTTAAAATATTGCCCATTCTCAATACCTATAAATAATCTATAAAAGTAAAGCTCCTACTCTATTTTAAGCAGGAGCTATGATTATCACTACTTATATTTATATTACTCTTTTATTATGGCTATGTCAAGGCGTATCGCTTCTTCTGGGTTTTAGCCTAGGGTAAAACTTATAAGCATCGCTCCAATTATATGAAGTCTCTAGAAGCAAAGCTGTCTGTATCAAAGCTAGATGAGAATATCCTTGCGGAAAATTCCCTGTAAGACGCTTTGTTGATATCTCGATGTCTTCTGAAAACAGGCCGAACCTATTTGTAAATCCTATTATATTATTGAACATATTCATAGCTTTTTCTTCTTCATCTATCAGGTACAATGCGTTTATCATCCAAAAAGTACATACAATAAAAGCATTTTCTGGTAAGCCAAATACATCTTTCTGGATGTACCTAAAAGCAAAGCCATCCTTGACAAGGTTTTCATATGTCTTTTTTACAGTGCTTATGATCCTCGGGTCACTCCTGGGTAAAAAGCCATAATGTAGCATCAATAGATTTGCTGCATCAAGGTCATCTGATCCATAATGCAGGGTAAATGCGCCTATCTTTTCATTCCATCCTTTATCCAATATGTCATTTTTTATCTCATAAGCTATCTTGTCCCATCGTTCTGCGTATTTATGCTTTCCTATGAACAAAGCTATCTTTATCCCTCTATCCATCGCTACCCAGCTCATGAGCTTTGAGTGTATATAATGCCTCGGTTCTTCCCTTCTCTCCCATATACCGCTATCAGGGGTCTTCCAGGAAGCAATGACAGAATTCACCAATGACCTGACCACTGTCCATATCTCTTCGCTAAAATCCATGTTTTCTTCCTGGTTTACTACAAAGTACGTATAGATCGCCTCTATCAATTGGCCATAAAGGTCGTTCTGTTTCTGCTGGTATGCATCATTCCCTATGCGAACAGGTTTTGAACCCTCATAGCCGTCCAGATGACTTAATACCTTTTCTGTAAGTATCTTCTCTCCATTTATCCCATAAAGGACAGAGATATTATCGTGCTTTAAAAGCATTCTATTCAGTACAAAATTCATATACCTTTCAGCAGACTTTAAATGCCCTATCCTGGCATAAAGATCTATTACCATAGAAGCATCTCTTATCCAGCAATATCTATAATCCCAATTCCTGTCTTTGCCTATTATCTCTGGTAAAGATGCCGTAGGAGCAGCTATGACAGCGCCTGTTTTTTGATAAGTAAGAAGTTTTAAGGTTATTGCAGACCTGACCAGGAGGTCCTTGTTTTTCTCTGGAAGCTTGGTCCTATATACCCAATCCAACCAATATGTCTTTGTCTTTTCGTATTCAATGTATATCTTGTCAGTATCTATGTCTTCTAATTTTTCATGGTAAGAAAGAAGCAGAAATGAGGTGCCTTTTAGTTCTATAGGTTCGCTTTTACCTATCTTTTCTATATCAAGGTTGCTGTAAAGATAAAAACTATTATATTCCCCTTTTTCAGATATGATCTTGAGGCCATTTTCTTCATATATAAATTTACTGTCACTGATCGCATAATTAGGTTTAGGTTTTATATCTACTATTATTCTGGGCTTACCTGCTATCACTAAAATATCTCTATGGACCTCTGGAGGGCAGTAATAAGACCCTTTTCTGCCTATGAACCTAGGCATATAATCCCTTACTTCGAATATCCCGTGTTTTGTTTTAAATATGGTCTTTAAAATAGGTGTGTGCGGGACATAGCTTTGTGTGATCTCTAAGACATCGACTGCTGATATCTTAAAATATCCGCCCTTTTTATCATCCAGGATCTTAGCGAATACGCTGGAAGAATCAAAATAAGGCATACACATCCAGTCAATACTGCAGTCAGAGGATATCAAGCAGGCAGTAGTACAGTTCCCTATTATAGCATAATCGTAGTTTTTCATTTTTTCTGCAAAAAGCTCCTTTATTTTTCAACTACCCTTTTCATGCTCTTGATCCCTTTTTTTATAAAAAAATATGGGTAAGATATGACCTGGAATATCCCTGCTCCAGAAGAAAGGCTTCTTATGGGCCTTTTGATAGCAGCTATGAACTCAGCGCGCACTACTTCATCATCTACTTCGCCTTCTTCTTTTACCATGGTCAATCTATGCAGTGAGTATAAGCCTATTAAAAATGCCAGCCCAAAAAAGAAATCCCAATGCCTGAGACTAAATGCCTGTATAGCCAGCTCCCTACTAGGAGATGTCCAATTTATTACAAGCGACAGTTTTCGCGCTGCAAAAAAATCTGCGAATATTCCTCCTAGTATAGGCGCTATACCAGCTGCAAATGAATTTACAAGCGCATTTGTTGCTAGATACGCAGTAGCTTGGCCTTTTGGCGCAAGCTTAAGGCCTATATTCCCAGAGGCTATACCTACGCCTGCTGTAGCTATACCCATAACTATGTGGATAGCTATCAAGATCGGAAAAGTCAAAAAATATTTCTCCGGCATAGTGGTAAAAGTCCATCCAAGTATACTGAATATAAAAAGAGGCCCGCTTACAGCCAGGACAGATTTATTGCTGAACTTGTCTGACCACTTACCCCAAAGAGAAAGAAACATGAAATTAAATGCCTGGCTTACTATGCTTAAAATGACTACCATAGACATGCTAAGACCGATCCTGCTTAACATATAGACTGTAAAAAATGGAGCTGCGAGATTGACTGCGAAACTCCATGAGCCTAAAAAAAGCATGAGGCGCCTGAAATTTACATCCTTGAACGGTTGGCTAAGAAGTTTTATAAACTCTGTCTTCTGAGGTATCATTTTTACCTCAGGTGTTTTTGATAGGTATAATATCCCTATCATACCTAATATAAAGCCTGCTCCGAAAAGTCCTGAATAAGCGTATATCTCGTATGAAGGGAAATGGACTTTCCAGAAATCAATCAATATACTGGCTAAAAGGCTTACTAAAATACCCAGAAAAGTAGCAATGCGCAGTCTATTTGAAAAAAAACTCCCCATCTGATTCTCAGGTATTAGATCCCTCATCCAAGAATTCCATGCACAGCCTCCTATTCCCCCAAATCCAGATTGGAATAAAACCGCAAAAATCAGTATTAATAGCCCTATAGAAGGCGGGAATAAAAGCGGGCTTAATGCCACTAACAAAAAAGCAAATCTACTTATTAGAGCAGAATATACTGCGACTGTCTTTCTGCTATGGAGCTTTTCTATTAAAAATACAGCTGGCAGCTGGACAAGCTGCATTAAAGGTGGTATTGCTGCCAAAAGGCCTATCTGAAAATTTGTTGCGCCTAATTTCAATGCAATAGCGACAAGGAATACCCCACCTGTCAAGACACCCATCAGGTGACTCATTACCCCGTCCATGACAACAGACCTCATGCCTATCTTTAATTCACTATCGCTTATCTCATCTTTAGATTTAAATAATATGTTCATCCTAGAACCATTTTTTTCTCTTAAAATACATAAGCATTACCGCTGCTATTGAAAGCATGACTACCCACACACCTATGTAGCCGAACCTGGAATTAAGCTCAGGCATATTCCATCTAGAGGCCCCTGTATTAAAGTTCATACCATAGACACCTACAACAAATGTTATGGGAATAAATATAGTGGCTATCATGGTCAAGACCTTCATGATCTCATTCATCTTATTGCTTATGCTGGACAAGTATATATCCAGCATGCCTGAGACCATGTCTCTAAAAGTCTCGATAGTATCTATGACCTGTATGGTATGGTCATATAGATCCCTCAAGAATATGCCTGTAGTTTCCTTAACAAGAACGGATTCTCCTCTTTCTAGATTACCTATGACCTCCCTCAATGGCCAGACGCTCTTACGTAAAAATATAATATCTCTTTTTATATTATGTATGCTCTGAAGCGTAGCTGGCACAGGCCTTGAGATAAGTTCTTCTTCCATGCCTTCGATCTTGTCTCCCATCTTTTCTAATATCACAAAATAATTATCAACTATAGCGTCTATCAAGCTATATAAAAGATAATCTGCTCCCATTTTTCTTATGCGGCCTTTTGAGCTCCTTATCCTTTCTCTTATATTATTAAAGACATCCCCTTCTTTCTCCTGAAAAGAGATCACGAAATTATTTCCTAAGATCAAGCTTACCTGCTCAGTCATGACATCATCTTTATTGTCACATTGAAGCATCTTTAACACTATAAAGATAAAATCCTCAGAATCTTCTATCTTCGGCCTCTGGCCTGTGTTAAGAATATCCTCCATGATAAGAGGGTGAAGCCCATATTGCCTGCCTATCTCCTCTATAATGTTCACTTCGTGGATGCCGTCTATATTTATCCATGTGACCGTAGGTTTATCTTTAAAAGGAGCGCATTCTTTCACTGAGGCTATTGTTTTTTCCTGGAACTTAGTCTCGTCATAATCTATGATCGTTATCTTTACTTTTTCTGTCTTCTGTTCCCCGATATGTATAAGTGCACCCGGAGGCGCTAATTTCATCTTCCTTGACATATTTTTTATGAGTTTTGACATGATCTATCTCCTATCAATTGACATCTCTAGCGGAAACAAGAGATGTGCCTGTGCCTAATAAGTCTTTGATTATAGTATCGCCCCTTTTCAAGGGCCTGTCTATTCTTATTTTTCTTATTTCTTTCATCGCATCAGATATCTTATCTTTTAGTATTCTTTATCACATGTACACATGATAGAATCAAATTTTATCCTGACCTGCTTTTTTTGGCTGCCATATGAAACTCGAGGATATAAGGGTCTTTATGTCTTTAAGGTAGATGTCTAAGAAGCGAGACTGCCTTAAGTTCTTTCATGCCCGTTCCCAGCTCATTATAAAAAGTATACTACTAAAAATGGAAAAACAAAAGGATAATTATTGGCTTGAGTTTTAGTATGGGGAGGGTGCGTATTTTTAGGCTGTGTCCCTAATTTATAATTTTAATTTTTTAAAGAATAAATCAATTAATAAGATAGGTTTGTGTCTTTATTTGGTTTTCGCGCAATAATTTTATCTGTACTTGTGAAATATTGTTATCCATAATCTCAAAGTACATAAATGCCATATCTGTAAAATTATATATTGCTTTATTGTTAATTGTCTTTATAATGTCTCCATTTAAGAACCCGGCCTTTGATTTTACATCAGCTGTAAGAGAATCAACCAGAAATCCGCTTCTATCTAAAACTACGTTTCCGCTTTTGGCCTTGAAATTCACCCTGATGCCTCCGCTTCCAAAGGAAACGCCTTTAAAGGCCTTAGTTACATCTTTTAACACCTCGGCAGTATCGTTTACAATCTCTTTTGAAACGCTTTCCCCGTCTACCATCCATACATCATTACCCATTTTTTTTGTTTTAAGCTGATTGAAAAATACCTCGTCAACGCTCGCCTCAGAGTTATTTTGTGCCAGGGAAGTAACATCATAGGAATCTTCTATAAAGAATTCTTCCATAGAGGATCCTTCCTTAACAGCCTGCCTTGCCTCATAGCTTTCTTCTTTGTAAGATTTTTCTAGAATTGCTTTTGATCCTTCCACTTTTACAAATTCGAAACCTTTATCTCTAACCTCTTCATCTTTTTCTAAAAGCCAGTATCTATATTCAAATGTGTCTAATTTAAGCGTATCTATAAATTCAATATTATCGGAAGACATCCCTTGAGTAAGGCTTATTATCCTATCATTTTTGTAATCTGCTAAAACCAATAAATCATTATTAATCTCAGCTATCCTAAATCCATCATTAATATAATCACCCCGCTTATATAAGTGATCTTTTTTTGTGGAAGAATCTTTTATTAAAGCGTATTTTTCTAGGGTATCATATTTAATTGTACCTAGAGTTCTTCGCGCATTAGTTGCGTCAAACATAGCTATCTGACTTACATTGTCTATTGTTCCGGGAGCATCAACATTGGATTTTGCCGGCAAATCCTTTGGCTCAAAACAGACTAGTAAACTTAAGATAGATATATATAGAATTGACCGTTTGACCATATTTTTAAATCTTACTGAAAATCAGGCATTGCTGCAGTGTCAATCAATGCTTGTTTCTGTGCATCAGTAATGGTGCCTCCTCCTGTAACGCTTATATTATCCTTTATTGCATTTGTCCTGGTAACTGCTAAATTGCCTAGAGCCTGATGCTCCTCTCCTGTAAGATAGGGGAATAGATCTTCAATTACGTTAAAACTAGTTAAGTCAACACAGCCTGCATCATCACCGGTTACTGGGTCATCATCGCTATCTGTTTCACCTGGGTCATCACCGCCGTAAACATGGCCGTAGATCTGAAGGTCGCCGCCTGCTTCGTAGCCATCAGCAGTAGTTTTATCAGATGCACTTAATCTATTATACCCTGAGAGCGTCATATCTCTACTTGCTTCAGCCAGGCCTGCCCATTTTCTTGCTATAATAATTTCTATATCCTCCCTGATACCAAATAACACAGCAAGGCCTGCGGGCATACACTGCTCATCACCTGCAATACCATTACCTTCACTAACAAGATCATCTGCTATGCCCTCTGTATGAGAATCACCCCAGTCAGTCCTGACTGGATCACCGTCCAGTAAAATGGGTGACCAGTGGGACTTAGGCAATCCAATCGTATCCCGCGTATATGTCATGGTATTACCATAATTATCTGCTACAAATTGGACAGAAACAACTATTGGTATTGGCCAGTTAAATTTATTTACGCTCATATCCTGCCAAGCAAACACTCCATCATAGTATTCATAATCAACATCAGGATCATTATCATAGTCAGTAACCTCTGTTTTTGTTCCCAGCATGCCGGCACTAATATCTGCTACAAACCCAGCTTCCATAGCTATTACCATTATATCTATTTCATCGCAGGTTGAAGCTGAATCTACCATAAATTGGCTGAATGCAGCATTACATGCAGTCTGTTGCTCACTATATAGAGTATCTATAGTATCTTTATCAGGACTAGCCTCTTCATATTCAAATGCTTCCTCAAAGGATTGAAATGCTGCTACAAGACTGTTTGTAAGCGTATTGATTGCATTAGTATATCGTGTTATTTGCTCACTAGAGGCATTAAGGACTGTAAGCGCATCTGTATATTTTCTTTTAACACGCTCTGCAGTTAATTTCATATAATTTGCCATCATAACAGAATCCATAGCAGATACAGCAGTCTCATTCATCCCAGCTCCATCACCCCCAAGATAATTTTCCACCTGGTCAGACGCAGCTTTCATTGCAGCAGTAATATAACCTACATCAAAATCAGCTTCGCTGGCTGCATCTATTAATATCTGGCTAAGCAAGGCAGCTGCTTCGCCTCTTTCTTTTCTTGCTTCCTCAGCCTTCTCTTCATCAGTAAGGCCAGCCCTGCTTAAAACATCAACTGAATCCTTTAAGTTCGAGGTATATGTAGCAAGTCCTGTTACAATGCTGGATCTAAAAGTGGCCATTTGGGCTATTGAGATACCTGCTTGATTCAGAAGGTACCAATTAAAGCCTGCGCTTGTATCATCTCCATTAGGGCCTTTTATAGCAAGCCTGCCTATATTACCTAGGTGGGTTATGTCATCACCAGTAAATCCTCCCGAACGGACAATAATGCCGCCAAAAAGCACCATAATAGGATCATCACTGCCTGCTGTAGACATCGCAGAAAGAAGCGCTTGTGTCTGCGCATAAGTCATTGGCGAAACTCCTAAATTAACACTGCTCCCAGGCGAAGGTGCTGGTATAATCGATTGCCTGACAGTATCACCTCCTGCATCCTTAACTGTAACTACTAAAAAATTATAGGTACTGCTGTCGGGAATACCCGAAATGTTAAAACCTATTTTTTTATTAGCATCTGCTATTGCAGTTGTAGTTAAATTCAATAAATCTCCATTGGCAGCTGAGGTTGGTATTCCATTACTTTTAATAGCTTCCAATGTTATAGTATAGGTACCACCTGCTGTCAGGTCTGCTGCTAATAAAGAATTTTCTATCCCAAAACTAGCTACAACCACTAAGCATAATACTAAAAATACCGGTCGTATCTTTAAATAGTTCATCTTAAACCTCCTTTATTATTTTCCTGAACCGCCTGCGCTTGCCGCAGTTGGAGTACTGTCTCCGCTGCCTGTAGCGATTATTGATACAAGCCCAAAGATTATAAGCGCTAGAATACACATATACTTAATTGCTTTTTTACACAATTTTTCACCCAAGTTCATAACCTACCTCCTTCCTAGATAACAATAACTCACTTATCCAATAAGCGAATAAACCTCCTAAGATTATCGCTAAGATATCCATAGAGTCAAACCTTCCTAACGTAAAATAATTCTCTGTATTTTTAAAAATTGGAATCTTGTTAAACCAAGAGGGAATATAAATTAAAAGTTGACTTCCATACTTTTGTCCAATTTCGAATAATGAATCTATGGTTACCCAGAAAATGCAAAAAGATAATCGTGAAATCCTGGAATATGAAAACAAACTTATAAATATAAGTGAAAAGGAAAAGCTATGGAAAAAATCAGGCAGCCACTGGCCTAATACGCCATAAAAACAAGGTAAAACTGAAATATATTTTTTGAATATTGTTACGTAACGGAATGATAGCAGATAGGATGAATCTATTGGCCGGTTAAAAAGATATTCGAGTAACCCCAGCAGAAGCCCTGCTATACCTATATTTAATAAAAGCAAGCGCCTATATTTCATTTATGCCTCACTTGGATTTAATGTAGATATATACATATTACTTCTAGAGTATGAGGAAATCAAGAAAAAAATATTAGATTACTATATGAGCATCTCAAGGAGCGCTGACAGTTTCATCGTAGCGACACCGATCACTGAATCAGCTCCGCCATAATAATGATAGATAGTATCACCTCTTAAGATGTGGCTGCAAGGGAAGACTACGTTAGGGATCTGGCCGACTTTCTCGTATCTTTTTTCAGGTTCCAGTATAGCTTCATTAGTACGAGCTATAACACGCATAGGATTTTTAAGATCAAGCAATGCTGCTCCTAGACAATAGCGTACGTGTTCGCTGACACCATGATAAAATAATATCCAACCAACTTTAGTCTTTATTGGCACGCCTGCTAACCCTATTTTTTTACTATCCCACATCCCATATCTAGGGGCCATGAGGCGCATGCCTTTGGTCACATCCTCAAGTGGATTTTCCAAAGAATTGAAAAAATCAGCGCAGATCTGGTTTTCTATGCGGTGTATAAGCATGTATTGGCCATTTACTTTTTCAGGCAGTATGCAAGCATCTTTATCATCTATTTCAGGAGGCGTTATAAGGACTGGTTCTGACCAGTCCCATTTTCGTTCAAGGAAATCTTTTACAGATATATGTGACATGCCGACTCTTGGCACCTGTATTCCATTATACGCTGTATAGCACATATAAAACCTATTCCCTATCTTTGTGATCCTCGGGTCTTCACACCCAGAATTACCATTAGGCACTTTCTTGCTTTCATAATCAGTTCGAGGACCATAGATAGGTTCAGGAAGGCGTTCTTTGATAGTCAAACCATCCACGCTCATAGCATATCCCATTGTTGATGTGTTGTCCTCTGACATTGCGCGATATACTATATGTATCTTTCCGTCAAGATCAATGGCTGCAGGATTGAATACTGCTTTTTTCTCCCATGGATTTTCCTCTATCGGCTTAATAATGGGGTTGTTCTTATATCTTACGATATGGTCATATTCTTTTATTGGACGCATGCTTCGCAGGAGGTTCTTTAGATCGACCCTGGCCATACAGCATGTGGTATCTGTGGCTCCATATAGGATCCAAAGTTCTTTATCCTTTATCAGCGCGCCTGAAGGGAATATGACATTCGGTATCTGCCCATATTTTTCATAAGTCTCTTCAGGGATCATCATAGGGTGACGCGTTCTTCCTATGATCTTTTTAGGATTATTAAGATCTAAAAGAAGCGCCTCAATACCAAAAGTCCTAGCATCACTATGGTAATTTTGAATATGAGAATATATAAGAAGCCATCCTTCTTTTGTCTTAACAGGCCCAGCTCCTACCTCTACATGGTCTGTAATGGTCCTTCTTACCCTTAGAGTATGTTTGTTGATATTTCTATACCAGTCTCTCCAATACATAGGATTCCACATATCGTCTTCTTTTTCAAACTCAGCAATGGTTATCTTTGCCTGGCACTTAGGGTTATCTGTGTTTGCTGTAAGTATTGCCACCATCTTTCCATTTATCTTGGAAGGGAAAAGCGCCATTGCCTTTGCATTAAATGGCGTCACTAAGTGCTTAGATTCTATTTTCTTGAAATCTTTTGTAATAGCGCAAGCGACCTTTATCCCAGTATGATTAAAAGGGTAGACAGATAATGCAGTATAAAAGATATAATATTTACCATTTAGCTCTGTGACCCTGGGGTCTTCACAACCATATTTTTCCCATTCAAATTCAGGTTTTATAAGCTGGGATCTTTTACTATAATGGCGGCCATCCTTACTGAACGCATATCCTATGGAAGAGGTATATATTTTTTCTTTTGGAATAAGATCAGGTTCATCTATGGCCCTATAGACACAATGTATCGACTTTTTATCAGTCTTGCTTATCACAGCAGACCAGTTAAATGCAGCGAAAGTCTCCCATGGATTTTTTTTGCGTGGTGAAAGTATTGGATTATGATGTGACCTGTGTACATTAAACATATTTTATAAGGATGCTACTTCTTTCAGATCGTAAGTCACTTGTCTGTCTTTTTTGATGTCTTCCATAAACTTATCAAGCTTTGCAGTAGCGCAGCAGACAAACTTATCTCCTCCACCGTAGTATACAATGAGCTCTTTTTCGAGGACAACTGCTCCGCAAGGATATACTATTCCGGGTTTCCAGTCGTTTTCATAGTGCTCATCCGGCTCGAGGATAGGCTTAGATGTCCGGAAAAGGACTTTAGAAGGGTCTTCTAGATCAAGTATCATGGCTCCTATCTTATATTTCGTAGCATCTCTATCATCGACAGCGTGGTATATGACCAACCAACCATCTTCTGTCTTGATAGGGGTAGCTCCTACGCTGACCTTTCTCGAATCCCACATGTTTGGCCTGGTCTTTATCATGCCTTTTGCCTCAAGATATTTACCGTCATCGAACTTAAGGTCATCTCTATAGTCTATCAGGATATGAGGAAACACCCTGTGAAAGATCACATATTTACCTTTTACTTTTTCAGGTAAGATACACCCGCTCTTATTGACCTCTCCTGGCCTAGATATAAGTATTGGCTTTTCCCACTTCCAGTTTTTAGCCAAAAAGTCTTCAAGTTTTATGGAGCTTAGCGCTACCCTTGGCTCAGCATATCCTGAAAACGCGACATAAGTGAGATACACCTTGTCGTCTATAGCTGTAAGTTTAGGGTCTTCACAACCTCCCCAACCACCTCCAGACCTGTAGAGGTCTTTGCGCTGAGATATTTTGGTACGGACACCTTCAAATTCTTCTCTAGGTATATATGCTGGTTCTGGAAGACATTCATCTATATGGAATCCGTCTTTCGTTGATGCATATCCAAAGCATGAGAACCCGCCTCTTCCAATAGCCCTGTAAAGAAGATGCACCTTACCATCAGCGTATAAGGCTGCTGGATTGAAAGTCCCTTCTGTCTCCCACTCGTTTATTGAATTTGGCACAATAATAGGATTTTTGTGAAATCTCTTTAATTGGATTATGGACTTCTCTGGTACAGATGGGAATGGCTTGGCAATAGTTACTAGCTTAAGTCTTTTTGCCATTGACGAGAAATATAAATAGATATTTTCTTTATAAAATGCAGCTCCAATAGAGGCTATCTCGTCATTTCCTGGCTCGATGTTTGCTTCCCACAGCGGGCTCTCTGAACGCCATATGAGAGATTCAGGGTCATCAATAGAGAATAAAGCTCCTCCTATCTGGACGATCTGCCTGCTGTTCTTTTTATAAGAAGCATCGTAGATCACTAGTATGCCGTGTTGTGTCAGAGATGTTGATAGCACTGTAAGTTGCGCGAAATCAAAAAAATTACTTCTAGGGGTTAGACATGAGACTTCGGAGATCCGCCATTTTTCAAGATCTTTTGATGATGCTATCGTGATCGTTCCTTTGCCTTGATATATGACATATCTATCTTCATGTTTATAGTTTGGGACCAAGACACCCTGGTCTTCAGCCTTGGATATCTTACCTGTGACCTTAAAACTCTTCATATCCTTGGTGATAGCTCCCATAAGCTGATCTTTTTTAGCGCCTTTTTCAACAAAGGTCATGAAGTAACCTTGATCGCAAGGAGAAACACTTATATGTTCTCTTTTTTCAATTGTCAGCTCTTTTCCCAAAGGTGACAATAATTTAATCTTAGCTTTGGCCTTAGAAAATCGTAAGCCTGTCTGCCCCCTAGTAAGATATAGACCAACCTTTCCCATATCTTGCGATTTAAAAAATAGGACGATCTTGCCTTTTACAGTTGTTACGCCAAGCGGATGATAGATACTCTGAACATCGGTCTTTGTGATCTTTTTCTTTTTCATGGTGATTCTCCTGGGCAAATTAGGATATTTAGCCCTTAAATATAATAAAAAAGAGCAGCCAAGGCCATTGCCTTTCCACCACTCTAAATCATATATAGACTTTTATAACATAGATGCTATATATACGTGTTAGGATATTCTATGCTTGCGCATATATGTTGTCAACAGAAATCTGTTACTTTTTAATTGCGAATATCCTTTTATTTAGCTGGCAATCTTAGTCTCATCCCAGGGATAAGCCTATCAGGGTTTTTTAACCTGTCCTTATTCAATTCAGAGATTTCTTTCCACCTAAGGCCATTCCCGAGCTCTTTTCTAGCGATCTTAGAAAGGGTATCATTCTTAATGACAATATACTCCCTGGTCGAGACTTGAGAGACAGTTTTGGTCTGAGTACTCTCCTTGACTGCCTGGGATTCCTGTTCTATGGGTATCAGTATAGCTGTTCCCTTGGTAAGATTATCAGGGTCTTTTATCTTATCCTTATTGAATTCATATAAAAATTTAGCCCTGTGGCTTCCTCCAAGATATTCCTTAGCTATCTTGGCAAGGGTATCCCCTTCCTGTATGGTGTAAGGTTTTGTAGATACTCTTAGCTCTGACTCTATGGTCTTTTCTTCCTCAACAAGGTATTTTCCTTCATCGATCATCTCGATATCAAGCTCATCTCTTAATTTTTCTGCGCCCTCATATGGGATCATGACCTCTTCCACTTCCGCTACCATGAACTGCGCATTCCTTTCCTTCTGCATGCCAGTCAGGTCTGTTACAGGCGCTACTGCGTCTAATTTTCCACGGCTTACTATTTTTATGCGATCCTCACTTACACCCTTATCCAGCATAAATTGTTTTACAGATTCCCCTCTTTTTCTACCTAGCTTCTCATTGTATTCCTTGCTTCCACGCACATCACAACTTCCTGTTATAAGGATACTCGTCTCTGGATTCCTCTTTAATGTGCCTACAGCACCTTCCAATATCTTTGAAGCATCGTCCCTTAGGGCTGCTTTATCGTAATCAAAGTATACTTTTACATTCTTTATGACCTTTTTTATTAATAGCGAAGGTCTTAGCTCTTTTGGTTTCGGAGGAGGGAGCTCTTCCTCTTTATAATCAAAGATTATTTTATACACATAAATATAGCCTCTATTGCCCCATGGTGTTGCCTTTCCAGGTTCAACTGGCCACCACCAATAGCCGCCCTTACCCTCATCTTTAACAGGTCCAGGCCTTGCATCCGTAGGCCACCATTTAAAGTCCTTCTGCATGTCCTCAAGTTGCCTTATCTTTCTGATTTCCTTATCAGAAGCAAAGGATTCAGTCAGACCTAAAAAAAGAAATAAAAAGGTCAATGTGCAAGTTAAAAGATAATTACATAAAGTTTTTTTTCGCATCTTTATCCCTTTCTTTTAATCTAAAAACTTACTTAGTTTAGACCATGTCTTTTTTCCTACCACTCCATCAGGCGTAAGGCTATTTGCCTTTTGGAATGCCACGATAGCGCTTTTAGTGTTCGGGCCTATCTTGGAATCTATAGGGCCCTTATAATATCCTGCTTTTTTAAGAGCGCGTTGTATATTCTCCAATGTCTTCTTATGGGTAGATGTACCATGGTAGGCACTTTTCTTAGAGACCTTGCTAACTTCACTATTAACGATACTTATCTTTTTATCAAGGTCATCTTCCAGGTCTTTAATAATCATATCTTTCCTGTAGATCTCCTGTTCAAGTTTCATTACTTTAGCCTGAAGAACACCTACCTCCTGCTGTTTTACGCTACCTCTTCCAGTAGCACATCCTGATAAAAAAACCGGGATCAATACGCATAAAATAATTTTCTTCTTTAACATAATCCTCCTACCATTTAGGTCAAGTAGTGCTGTTTTCAATCGCCGTCCTTATCTTATCCAGCAGTATCTCGTTCCCTTGAGATTTATCATGATAATCATAAGCTCCTTTTATTCTCTCTCTCTGCTCATCAAGCAAATACACGCTTGAAACTACCACTTTAACGTCTTTATGGAATAGCTCCATGATATCATACAGAATACCCCCGTCAATTTCAGGCATATTTATATCAAGTAAGACCAGATCCACCTTTTCCCTGACCAATATCTCGCTGGCCTGCATAGCATTTACTGCTTCAATTACATTGTAACCTTCCTGCGTAAGCAACTTATTGTAGATCTTTCTTATCTTTTTCTCATCATCTACTAAAAGTATCCTTTTCATGGTGCGCTCCTTATGGGTATCAATAAAATAGGATCCTGTTTCTGCCTTCCCTCTTTGCGTTGTACAATGCCTTATCCGCGCTGTTTATTAAAAAAGACTTATCAGGGGTATTTTTAGAAAAACCAGCTATGCCCCCGCTTATCGTTATAGAAAGTTCTTTTCCTTTTATAAGGAAATTTATGTTGGAGACCTCTTTTCTTATACGCTCTGCGCAGATAAAAGCTCTTCTCTCTTCTGTTTCCGGAAGCATTACAGCAAATTCTTCCCCGCCGTAGCGAAAGGCCAGGTCGCTGGGCCTTAGGTTTTTAAGCAGTGCCTTTCCGATCAAATTCAAGACTTCATCCCCGATAAGATGGCCAAACTCATCATTGATATTTTTGAAATGATCTATGTCAAACATCACGAGAGACAGCGGACGATCATAACGCAAAGCTCTTTCCAGCTCAATTGCGATCATGTGCTGAAAATATCTGTAATTGTAACAACTGGTTAATTCATCAGTTATAGAGTTCTCCTTCAGAGAGCTATTCAACTTTTCCATCTGGGAGATATATTTATCCGTCTTCTCATTTAGCCTTCTGTGATAAGATTCAGAGAGCTCAAACAAGGTATTGATCAAGATCTCGTGCAGTTTATCCAGAATAACTCTATCTATCTTTCCGTCCGCGTCCCATTGTGTCACGCGCGGCGTTATGACATTGTAAAAGCCATAGTATGCGCGTTGGACCTCTGACAACCTGAAACCCTGCTCTGAGCGGATACGGCTTATCTTTTCTATGAAGATACGTAGTTTCAAGAAATCATTGTGGAGCAATAGCTCCGAGAGAGAATCTAAAAACTCCCTGCATAACTCTCTAAGCTCGGAATTCCTAACCTGCGAGTAACTTCCTCCCAAGAGCTTGATATCCTTTACCCAGACAGAGATCATATCTTCTTTTTCCAGAGATATTAATCCTGCCAGGCTTTTTGACATTGTATTTTTTTCTATTCTATTCATTTATGCAGTTATACACTTTATCTATGAGGTCCAAAATACTGTCTGATTTATAATAATAATCGTCAGCACCCCCTATAAGGAATTCCTGTTCATCGTGAGAGTAGACGCTTGATATTATGACCTTTACCTGAGGCGAATATGTCTTGATAGCATCGAATATTGCGAGGCCGTTTATCTTTGGCAATCTAATATCCAGTATGACAAGGCCTATATTTTTATCCTCTTTTAATAATCTCAAGCCCTCTTTGCCGTCCTCTGCCTCAAGGGCCTCGTATCCTGTTTCGTGCAATGTCCGGCAGAACAAGTTTCTTATCTTTGGCTCATCATCAATAACAACTATTTTTTTCACCTATACCACTCCCAGATGCGCTTCTATCTTTTTATATAAGAGATCAAGGCTTTCTGATTTGTCATAATAATCAAGAGCGCCCTTGATCATCTCTTTCTGCTCGCTGATCGGCCTTACACTGGCAACTATTATCTTTGTCTTGAGATGAAACGCCTCTATGAGCTCTGTTACGATGTCTCCATCCACTTCGGGCATATTTATATCTAGTAATACAAGGTCGACCTTTTCTTTTAGTAAAATATCATAGCCTATAGAAGCATCCGGAGCCTCAATGACAATATACCCATCCAAAGATAATAATCTTTTATAGATATTCCTTATTTTCTTTTCATCGTCTATGATGAGGATCTTTTTCATAGGTCACTTCCTTTTGTAGTATTTATTACGATCAAGTATACGCCAGAAGACATTAAAAGAAGGTTAAAATAACATTAAAATATTTTAATCTGATTGATAGCGGGTCCTGACGATTTTTATGCAGAGGGCAAAACTACGGTGAATATAGAGCCTTTTCCTGATTCGCTTTTTACAGTAATATCGCCTCTATGGGCCTTGGCTATGCCAAGGGCAAGATTTAACCCTAATCCAGTGCTCTGCTCTAGGTTCAGCTTGGCATTGCCATAGGAGAAGAATCTATCGAATATCTTCTCCATATTTTCCTCTGGAATACCTATGCCTGTATCTATGATAGATATCAAGGTTTTTTTACCTTTATAGCTGGCCTCTATCTTTATCGTTCCGTTTTTTGGGGTAAATTTTATAGCATTACTCACTAGATTTAAAAAAAGTCTTCTCAGATTTAATCTGTCTGCATTAAGAAGAGAATCATGTTCTGGCAAAGTAAGATTTACAGAGATATTTTTTTGTGAAGCAAGAATACGGATCTCTTCGTATATATCTGTCAAGAACTGCCTGACTGCGATGCCCTCAAACTTAAACATATCAGGTTGATGTTCGATCCTGCTTAAGAGCAGAAGATTCTCGACGATCTTCAGCATACGATGTATCTCATCCAAGTTCCCCTGCATTACCTGCCTGTATTCTTCAGGAGAACGATCTTTGCGTAAAATAAGCTCTGTCTCTCCTCGTAATATTGCCAAGGGGGTTTTTAGCTCGTGGGCAACATGAGAAGTGAATTCAGATATATGCTTAAATGATTTCTCTAGGCGTTCGATCATGCTGTTAAAGGTATCGACCAGATACCTCATCTCTTCATCTGCCTGCTCAGACTCGACCCTAGCGCTCAAGTCTTTATGTGTAATGCTTTGTGCTGCCAAAGTCACTTGTTTTACTGGCTTTAAACTCTTGGTGGTTAAAAAATAGCCTATCAAGCTCGCAAAGATAAGAATAGGTGGTATGCTAAATAAGATAAAGATAAGCCGCATCTTAAGTATCTCGCTTACTGGTTTCAAAGAAGTAGCCACCTGTATTACATATCTTTCTCCAGCATGTACGAAAGGTTTATTGATCATGCGTAAGTTGCGATTTTCGAATTTTATGCTAACAAAACTTTCAGCATCTTCCTTTTTGCTTTTTATGCTTCGTGACAAGATAGAAAAATGTTCTTTGGATAGGTCGCCTGACCCTGTGAGTATCTCTCTGCCCGGGCCTATAAAATCAACATAATCGTTTTCTATATCCAGCTTATCAGCCTTCTGCGCCCATTGACGGTCCAGATCCATTATCTTGCTGTAGCCAGCATACTCGCCTTCCTTAGAAATTATACGCTTTACAGTAAATAGGAGTGTTTCTCTGTCAGTCCCAAGAATTTCTATATATGAAGTTATAGCATTACTTATTGCGTCTGCCTTTATCCTAAGTTCGTCGTCTAGGTCATCGTAAAGTGTCCACTGCAGGCTAAAATAAAGGATACTGCTAAATATAAGCAAGATCACCCCTAATAAAGCTGTATACAATACAGATATCTTAAATCTGATCGAATTGGTTTTCACTTGATCTATCCCTTCAGGATGTATCCTCTGCCTCTAAGAGTTTGGAGAAGGGGCTTCTTAAAGCCTTTATCTATCTTATTGCGCAGATAATTCACATAGACATCTATTACATTGGTAAATGAGTCAAAGTCATCATTCCATACGTGTTCCGATATCATGGTTCTCGTTACGACTTGATCTCTATTCAACATAAGATATTCCAGTAAGGCATATTCCTTACTGGTTAATGATATTTCTTTACCAGCTCTCCTTACCTTATGGGTGATCTGATCCAGCTCCAGATCCGCTATCTTGAGAACAGTGGCTTTTACTGCCCTTTTTCTACGTAGAAGCGCCCTTAACCGCGCCAGGAGTTCGTCAAATGCAAATGGCTTTGTAAGGTAGTCATCAGCTCCTGCATCCAGGCCTTTTACCCTGTCGCTTACGCCATCTCTTGCTGTAAGCATTAAAATAGGAGTATCCTCCTCTTTT
This sequence comes from Candidatus Omnitrophota bacterium, assembly GCA_043821705.1. GTDB lineage: Bacteria > Omnitrophota > Gorgyraeia > Gorgyraeales > Gorgyraeaceae > JBDRCN01. The sequence continues at coordinate 12,226 of JBDRCN010000031.1, read as the reverse complement.
GAACGCAGTTCCCTACATATATAAATACCATCTTTGCAGGGCAGCATGATATCAAGGATTATCAAATCATATTTATTTATATTGGCTAGATATAAGGCCTTTTCTCCGTCACTAGCTACATCAACAGCATAGTGTTCTTCTTTCAGGCCTCGCTTGAGAAAACTAGCTATCTTCTCTTCGTCTTCAACTAACAGTATACGCATATTATGATCAGAACTTTTTCTTATACTTCAACAACACCTTGTCGTTTGACTCTACTATTTTTTATTCTTTAGTCACTCCTGGGGCCTGTTTTATCTCTTTTTCAGCTCCCACGCTTAGGGTATCAGTGAGCTTATAATCAGTGCCTATCTTTTGAGTTGAAGAAGGGTCTCCATCCTTCTTATAGGATTCCTCTATAGCATAATTGACCTCTGCTTTTCCAGTTAAGTCTTTTTTAAGTCCAATACCCTTAGTGCTTTCATCGAATTTAAAAGAAACGCCTTTTAAGCCAAGTGACTCAGTAAGCCTGCTTCCAGAGCCTGAAAACACGAAATAATTCATAAACTCCCTTACTGCCTCAGTAGAGACCTGGCCCTGTTGCAGGGCTGCCTCTACTCCATCCCAGCTTCTATTGGTAGCTAACATTAAAAGAAGTTTTTCCTTTGGCAGTGGTGGGTCAGAAGACAGGATAATATCTGGCTTTTTCATAGTGCCATTAAGAGTTATCTTAATACTTGTATTTCCTACTGTCGAAGCGCCTTTTAAACTAAGAGATGGATTTTTCGGGTCCTTATTGAAAAATATCTTGCTATTTTCCAGCGCTACCTTAGCTGTCTTTGGCCCAGAGATATCCCCTGAAATTATAGTTATTTCTCCTGACATGCTCAGATCGGTAGGGATATCCCTTAATTTTATATTAAAAGATACAGGGGCGTTCTTTATTGAAAAAAGATCGTATTTACCCTGGTCAATTTTAAATTTTCCTCCTATACGAGGTTCAAGCAATGAGCCAGATATATATAGATCCAACTCGCTCAGATCACCAGATACGCTACTCAATGTCTTAAGGTCTAATAGCTCGATAATGGTCTTTATGTCCAAGGAGCTGGAATATAGATTGAAATCCAGGGAATTATCCTTACAAGTACCATAAAAAAACAAAGGGTCTTCGCCTGGTACAGTCAATCTGGCATTTTTTATATCCAAATAAATGCCCTCTATATCAAAAGAACGGATGGATAATTCCAGGCTCTTTATCTCTAAGATCGAACCTTCAGGAAAACCTTCAAGATCAGTTATGGATATATCATTAATAGTCACAGCCTTTGAAATATTGCCTTCTGCGTCTTTAAAATCTACAGTGGATGAATCCAGATATCTGGATATTACATATTTGACAAGCGAACTTGAGCCGATACTAGTAAAAAATAAAAAATATATGGATGAGATAATAGCAATAATAACAGCTAGTATTATAATAAGATATATTTTTCTATTTTTCATATGAATAGCTCTATAATCCCAGTATCAAAAAAAGCCCTTTTCTGATCATCATAACTGCTATAGCAGCCAGTAAGAGGCTCATTATCTTTGATAAAGCCTTTGTGCCTGCTTCGCCAAATACCTTTATCAGGTTCTCAGAGAATAAAAACACTAGCCCTGCTATAAGAACATTGGCCACTATTGATATTAAAGTAGCGTAGATGCCATAACTAGGGATTATCATCAAGGATGTCGTAAGGACAGCTGGCCCTACTATTAAAGGCGTACCTAATGGTACAAAACCCAATTCTTTAGAGGGAAGTCGACGCTTCTTATTGGGATTTATTATATCGATTATCGCTATGCAAAACAGGATAGCTCCTCCAGCTATCATAAAGTCCTCTACCATTATACCTAAGACCTTGAAGATGAATTTTCCAAGGAATATAAAGCAAAACGCTACCATAAGCGCTGTTACGAGTGACTGCTTTACTATGTTTTTTCTTTCTTCTCTAGTAAGTCCTTCTGTAAAAGATATGAATAGCGGCAAGACGCCTATTGCGTCGACTGCTACAAAGATAGGGATAAATGCTAAAAAAATATTATTTATCATAATGCCCCTCGCATTTCAAAAGTAGTATAAATAGTTTTATAGTATTGTCTCGCCTTTTAAGATCTCAGGCAATTTATTAGTATCTATTCTCATGCCGCCATCGTGCTCTATCTTTATCGAATAGAGTATCCCAGGAACAAACATCAGGCCAGGGGCTTCGATCTGGGCATTTTTAATACCTAGCCTGCCTTTTTCCTTTTCCTTTAACGCATAATCCCAGAACTTTTCCCATATATTGTTCTCAAAAGCATGTTCTGTAGTATTCAATTTATAACCTTCTGGGATACTATTCACACTGGTTATCTCATATTCTTCAGTATTTTTCCCGTCTAACATAAATACTTTCCAGAATAGATAAATGCTTTTTCCTCTAAGCTTATCGCCCATCCTGATGTACCTATCATCAAAACGTATCACCAAAGACTGAAACTGGATAATATTACCTGAAAAAGTAAAATACCTGGGTTTCAGAGGGGCCCCTAAAGAATCATATTCCAAGAATTTAATAGTAGTAATCGTCTTTCCTGTGGCCTCATTGTAATTAACCCCTGTCACAAGGACTTCAGCGATCCTGGAATCAGACTCTAGCCTGGATATGATCTGATGTAATATTTTATTCTCGCTGGAGAACTTTAAGTAAAACACTACTGCTACTGTCCCGATCCCTACTACAAGTAGTAAAATAGATAATGCCTTAACCGTTTTAAATACTTTGTTCATTTTTTACACCCCTGTGGCTTATCTTTATCATTGTATTATTTAATTATAGGTAAGTAAAGAGCTAATCTCTTCAAACAACAGCTGATTCGTCAATAGATAGGCTGGGTTCATTGGCATTGAGCGTAGCTAAGACACCGAATGGAAGTGTGACATTCACATCCCCGGATATCCTATGGCCTGAAGGAAATCCATATATTATCGGGACCTTTACATCTTTTAACATGTCTTTCAATACTTGTTTTACACTATATTGATTTCCAGAGCTATCTTTACAGCCAAGCATCCTGCCGAATACTATGCCTCTTACTTTCTTGAATTTCCCAGCTAATTTAAGGTGCATAAGATAATTATCTATTGTCTCCAGGTCTTCACCTATATCTTCCAGGAACAAGATCTTATTTTTTGTGTCTATTTCATAGCCTGTCCCTATAGTGTTTAGAAGAAGGGAGATATTCCCTCCTACCAGAATGCCGCTTGCCTTTCCTGAATGCAGGGTCTTTAATGCAGAAAATCTTTTCTTGCCAAGTGGATAGGGCTGAGTGATCGCACGGAACAAATGTTCCAATGTCATTGGATTCATATTATCATGGATCTCTCCTGATACCACGGGTCCGTGAAAAACTACCATATAGGCTGTCTTGTAGAGATAAGAAAGAAGTATTGTTATATCACTATAGCCAATAAATATCTTTGGATTGTTTCTTATTATCCTTTTATCCAGGTAGGGTATTGTCCTTATTGAGCCATAGCCTGCTTTTGCGCACAATATAGCCTTGATCTTTTTATCCCCGAACATCTTGTTTATTTCCTCTGCCCGCTCACGGTCATAGCCAGCCATGGACCAGTGTTTTTTAAAGATATTCTGGCTATATTTTAACTTAAAACCTAACTTACAAAGCTTGGCCACTCCTCTTTTAAAATTTTCAGGGTCAAATGACCATGCAGGAGCTACTATACCAATAGTGTCTCCTATATTAAGTCTCAAGGGTTTTCTGGGGTTAAATGGTTTCATCTTCTGTCTGCGCTTTTGCAAGCCATATAGACCTGTGTATGTCCTGCTGCTTTGCTTTTTGCATCCTCCATACGATATCTATTATTCTTTCTGCTATATGTTTTACTACTTCGTGTACTGGCCCGCCTTTACCTGGACGAACACATAGTTCTGGCTGGTCATTTACATAATCTATGCAGACAAAACGCCTGTCTTTTCCTTTGCCAGTTATTGCTATTTCTGTTGTAAAAAATACCATATTGGTCAACTCTGCGATCTTAGAGGTTATTCTAGCTAATGGCGTCAATTTGTAACTATGCATATCTTTTAGTGTAAGATGCTCATAATGGCCATTTTCAGTATTCCACCAACATGGTATTATCTCTCCGAATAGAAAATATACCCTGAACCAGCCTTGCTTTTCCCCGAAAAACACTGGTTCTATCTTCTCCTGTATAAGAAAGTCATCGCCTCTATTAAAATGTCTTGCTTCAGCTATCTCAGCGATAGACCCAGTAGCGTTCTTTACCACACCCTTCTGTCCAAACCCTGAAGCAGGCTTTATGATAAAAGGTGCGCCTAACTTTTTTAACTCTGCTTTTGTGAGAGAAGTGTCATCTGGCTTCCAATTCCTGACAACAATGGTATAAGGAACTACAATATTTGCATTGACGAGGTCATAATGAGCTATTGCTTTATTTGAAGCCTGCCTTGCGTCATCAGGATCACATACCACGAACCCATTCGCATCCTTTGCTGCATAGCATAATCTGGCAAACACATCTTTAGGATCATTATAATTTGCCTCATTATCCAACAAGAACTTTATTTGTAACTTGCCCTTTTCCAGGTCATCTATTACCATCGATGCATTATTGCTGTCTATAAGCAAAAACCTAAGGCCTTTTAAAGAAGATTCTTCCTTTAACCATTTTACAAATTTTTCTTTTTTGTCACTATTCCAAGTGAGCGCAAAATCATATGTTTTCATATCCCGCAAGCCTCAGAAGGTTTGGGAGCTATATTTTTTATATTGTACCTGGAGAACGCAGCATTCAGTATCTTTAATACAAGCTCCTCGTGTCCAATATTATTCATCTTAGCCATTATGACCAAGTCCCCATATTTAGGCGAAAGTCCTGGTAATGGATTTATCTCCAGGACAAATGGTTCATTGTACTCTGAGACCTTAAAATCTATCCTCGCTATATCCCTGCAGCCAAATTCCTTAAAAGCAACGATCGCTTGGCGTTTTATGCGTAGTTCTAAAGCCTGAGGCAGTTCTGGAGGAGATTTATACTCTACCAGGTCTTCCCAGTTCCTTTTGGTCTCTAGCGAATAGAAAAAATCATCTTTGGCCTTATCTTTATTTACCATCTCCATCAGTCCTAATATCTCTGGTTTTTCATTTCCTATGACAGCAGCTGTTATCTCCCTGCCTTTAATATACTCTTCCACCAGGATGGGTTGTTTTGGATATTTTTTTAAAAGCGTCTTTATGCTTTTTACAAGGCCTTCCTTATCAAACACCTTGGAGGAATCATATATACCTTTACTGGAACCTTCCCACGCAGGCTTTGTTATCATAGGGAACCTGAGCCTGCATTCTACATCCAACAGGTCTTCTTCTTTTTTTATTACCCAATAACTAGGTGTCTGTACCTTAGCATATTGCAGTATCTTCTTGCTGGCTACTTTATCCAGCGCCAGCCCGAGCGTCAAGGGGTCTGAGCCTGAATAAGGTGTGTTCAGCATCTCTAATATCGAAGGTATAGTAGATTCCCTGTTCCTTCCATAATACCCTTCTGCTATATTAAATACAAAGAATACTTTTTCTTTTTTCAACTTTTCTACTATATCTAAATTGCCGCCTAGCTCGACTACCTCGAAACCATTCTTCTTGAACACATTACTTATAGCATGGATGGTCTCTATAGAATCAAATTCTTCGGAGTTCTCCTTGTTCGAAAGTCCAGCAAAGAACGGATCATCTTTTAGATTGTAAGTTATGCCTATTTTCATGTTCTTTTTCCTCGATGTTATAGTAGTTAAAGGCCTCTCCTTTATATCCTCTTAGTGTAAAATAATCCTTTTCCTTAGAGACCAGGTTATCTGGCTGCAAAGGCACTTTTCCCTGGCCTTCCAGGCCATCTACCACGTATGTAGGCACTGCTAACCCTGATATGAAACCCCTCATCTCCTTTATTATACTAAGGCCTTTATCTATAGATGTCCTGAAATGTCCAGCCCCGCTCACTGGATCGCAGTGAAAAAGATAATAAGGCCTGACCCCGATCTTTAGAAGGCCTTTACAAAGCCTTATCATGGTCTTAGGGTCATCATTTACACCCTTTAAAAGCACAGTCTGATTATTTACCTGTATCCCGTTTAGAAGCAGCCTATCACAAGCCTTGCTTGATTCAGCAGTGATCTCGTTCGGATGATTAAAATGAGTATTTACCCATATAGGCCTGTATTTTTTTAAAACTGCTACCAAGCTCTCATCTATCCTCTGAGGCAATACCACTGGACAGCGAGTGCCTATCCTCACTATCTCTATGTGTTTTATAGACCTTAAACTTGCAAGTATCCCTTCCAGTTTTTCTGTTGATAATATTAAAGGGTCTCCTCCGGAAAGAATAACATCTGTTATTTCTTCATGAAGAAATATGTATTTATATATCTCTTCCAGCTCCTTAGGGCTTCTTACCCAATTCCCTCCTTGCCATTCCCTTTTTCTTGTACAGTGCCTGCAGAGCATTGGGCACATGTTAGTCAAAGTTACCAAGACCCTGTCTGGGTAACGATGCACAAGGCCAGGCATAACAGTATCCTTTTCTTCGCCTAAAGGGTCATTCTGGACTTCTATATAGAAGTTTTCTTCTTCAGGAGAAGGTATGGCCTGTCTCCTGATAGGATCATCGGGGTCAGTTTTATTGATAAGTGAGAGATAGTATGGTGTGACTCTGAAAGGGTACTCCTTTATGACTCTTTCTAGGCTTTGTTTTTTGCCTGCGTCAAAATAAAACAGATCACTTAAGACATCAAGATCTTTTACTGAATTTATTAACTGCCATTTCCAACTTTCACTAGCGCTGCTACATCCAGGAGGTTCGTCATTTACAACAGAAGTCTCTCTATTTTCTGTCTCCATTTTAAGTTCATTCTGCTCCTTCCATAAGTTCTGGATCGGTTTCTTCTTTTTCTAAAGCAATGGTCTTCGCGATCTTCTGATCGTCTTTTTGTATATACTCGACCTCGACATTGTCACCCATTGATATCTCGCTTATAGACTTAAAGTTGTCGAGCTTGGTGTCTTTATCAATAACATACGCTATAGCAACATCTTTTTCCAGCTCATAGTCAAACTCTGAAATACTGATCTCGCTAGGCGTTATACTCTTTACTGCTCCCCATGCGTATTGCTCTTCCTGGGCAGTTACTTCTTCTGTTTCCATGTTCATAAGCTCATTTAGATCATTTTCATAACTTAGATCTACTTGCTCTTCTGCTCTCAGCAAAGCTATATTAGTAAACATAAACGCTGACACAACCAGCAAGATCGCTAAAACAAAAATACGTCTCGTCATCTAGTCCTCCTCTTCCTTAGTTTAGTTAATGTCTCCTTGTCTTTTTGTAAGATCTCAAGATCTGAGAGTCCATTGGTAATAGCCTTAAGAAGTGCCTTACAGGATGGGTCCTTCTGGTCAGCTAGGCAATAATTTACATTAGCCCCTTTCCTCTTATCAGAAACTACACCAGTCAATCTCAGCCTTGTCAAATGCTTTGAAACATTCGATTGCTTCTTATTTAAAACCACACATATATCAGTCACGGTCAATATATTGCCCTTTAAAAGACTGATTATCCTAAGCCTTGTATCGTCGGCAAATGTTTTTAATATCTGGCGGGCTTTTTTTAGGCGCATATCAGTCCTTCCTTCTCTTTATCTTATGAACTTATGCTCATATGTCCATAAGTATATACAAAAATCCCTGGTTGTCAACTATTTTTTATGAAATTTTTATTGTATGGGTGGAGCGGATATTATGCTTCCAGGATCTTTAGGAAGATGTCTACGATCCTTGAGTTAAACTGCGTGCCTTTGTTCTTTTTTAATTCATCGACTGCCTTTTCTTTTGGCATGGCTTGCCTGTACGCCCTGGATGATATCATAGCATCATAAGCATCTACCACGCATATGATCTGGGCAAAGAGATTGGTATCCTCTCCTTTTAAACCATCAGGATAGCCAAGCCCATCGTGTCGTTCATGATGCCCCCTTATCATTGCCAGGACTTCAGAGTTAAGCGAGACAGGTTTTATTATGTCCTCCCCAATAACAGGATGCTTTTTGATCATCTCCCACTCATCATCAGTAAGCTTACCCTTCTTATTGAGTATATCATCTTTTATACCTAATTTGCCTATATCGTGGATCATGGCTGTCTCTTTTATTATCTCTATCTGGTCTTGAGAAAGCGCCATACTAGATGCTATCATCTCTGCATATTCTGCCACTCTCTCCGAGTGGCCCCTAGTGTAATGATCTTTTGCCTCTACTATGCGCACCATAGACTGGATAACATCATAAAAATAACTGCTATTCTTTTTCTGTGATCTGGAAAGTTCATCTGCCATAGTATTAAAAGACTCTGCAAGCTCTCTTACCTCGTTACTGCCTTCTGCTTTGACTTTATACCCCAGATCCCCCATACTTATGCGCCTGGTCCCTTCCATCAATTTTTTGAGCGGGCCCGTGATCCTCTTTGCAAATAATGGCCCGAATATCATTGATAAAATAATGCCTAGTGTCAACACAAAAACCATTCTTCGATGTACTATCTTTTGCGTCAGGTATACATCAGAAGCCAGCATGTCTACCCCTAGCATAGCTATAGCCTTGTTGTCTTTGTCATAAATAGGTGCGTAGCCAGACAATGTAACACCCCACTCGTCTACCTCTAATCTTATATCTGCAGATGGCCCGTCAAAGGCTTTCAACATCTCAGGAAAACGTGAAGCATCGTATTTATCTCCAGGATAAGCTGTAGCATCTTCATTGCCCTCTTCAACTGGTTCTGGATCCACCATGAACTGCCACACACCTTCTTGGTCAGTCTTCGTCATTATATAGATATAGCGTATAAGCGAGTTTTGCTGTTTTATCTTTTGTAATTTTTTAACAATTTTCTTGAACGGTTCGGTATTTACGCCCTCTTTATTTAACGGGACTTCGAGAAGCATGTCTACATCTATACTTAATGCAGTTGTACTAGCTATTATCTTTAACTTGTCGCGCAATTGATTGAAGTGTGAATCAAGGGCAAATTTATGCACCAAGACATTCCCCATGATACCTATGGACAGCATAGCTATGATCAAGATCAATATGACTTTTACTTCAAAGGTTTTTAAGAAATATAAGGTCTTTTTTATCATAGTATTATCTTAATATCTAACAAGGTGTAAGTAAAGGAAGAACTTAACGATCTAGTTGAGCCTGTTTCTTTTTACGTAAAAAGAACGGCTTCTTGTTTCTATCGAACTTTTGTCTTTTTTCAGGCCTGTTATCCCGATTCGAGCTGAACGAGTTGCTTTTTCTGCTCTTTGAAAAGCATTCCTTGCAATATACTGGACGACCATCTTTAGGTTTGAATGGGATCTCACATTCTTTACTGCAGTCTGCGCAAATAACCTTGGTGTAGGTCTTTTCCCTGGAACCATAATCCTGTCTTCCTCTATCATGGCGATCATGGCGATCATGACGATCATGACGGTTAAAGTTCTGATTTGGCTTTTCAGGCTGGCTGATCAAGATATCCAGCTTTTTTTCTATATCGCCCAACTGCTGTTGCATTTTAGTGATAATATCAGATAAGTTAGGCTTATCCTGTGATGCCTTCAATGGCCTCTTCCGCTTAGTGAGTTTTTTCATACCATACCTCTCTTTTTACCTACTGTTATAGTGAATATTATCCTGATTGTACGCTACGACTAGCTCGTTTGCGTTCTATTTCTGTCAGATTTATTTTTCTAAGTCTTATGTTTTTAGGAGTTATCTCTACCAATTCGTCATCCTCGATAAACTCAAGAGCAAATTCAAGCGTCATCTGCCGTGGAGGGATAAGCGCGATAGCATCGTCACTTCCTGAAGCGCGCATATTAGTCAATTTTTTCCCGCGTAAGGCATTTACAGTAAGATCAACTCCTTTATTATTAACGCCAACGATCATGCCTTCATACAGCTTGTCTCCTGGTTTAATAAAGATCTCACCGCGTGCCTGTAGATTATTCAGTGCGTACGCCACTGCATCCCCTCTTCCATGTGAAACAAGCACACCGTTTTGACGACTAGGCATCTCTCCCTTATGGGTCTGATATTCAAGAAAATTCTGATACATGATGCCATTGCCTCGAGTAACTAAGAGAAATTCATTTCTAAATCCTATCAATGCCCGGGATGCAATAATAAATTCCATACGAATAGCGCCTGTGGAGAGCGATTTCAGGTCACGCATCTGAGCTTTACGAGTTCCAAGTACCTGCATGATAACACCCTGGTATTCATCTTCAACCTCGATTATAACTTCTTCAACAGGCTCAAGAAGCCTATCACCCATTTTCTTTAGAATAACCTGTGGCCTAGAAACTTCCATCTCATATCCTTCACGACGCATTGTTTCAATAAGGATAGCTAGATGGAGTTCACCTCTGCCTGAGACCTTTAAGCGCTCAGTTCCTGGAACATCCTCTATCTTTATGCCAACATTTATCATAGCCTCATGCTGAAGACGCTCACGAATATGCCTAGATGTTAAAAATCTTCCTCCATCTTGTCCTGAAAGTGGGCTTGTATTATGAGAAAAATTCATAGAGATAGTAGGTTCATCTATCTTAATAGTAGATAGTCCTTTTGGCTCATTTATGCATGTAAGTGTCTCTCCCACCTCTACGTCCTCTACCCCAGAAATCAATATAATATCTCCTGCTATAGCTTCGTTGACTTCTACGCGGACCAATCCACGATATTTCATTATCTTGGTTACCTTACCCTTGGCAATAGTCCCATCACGCTTTACAAGTGCCACAGGATCCCCTGTGTTGACAGTCCCATGAAAAACCCTTCCTATGGCTATCCTGCCTACATAAGAATCATAATCAAGCATTGTGACTAGCATTTGAAAAGGTAAGTTAGGATTAGCTATTGGAGGTAACACTCTATGTAAAATAGTCTCTAAAAGAGGTTTCATGGAATCTCTTGGTTCATCCAGATCAAGGGTCGCATAACCATCTTTTCCTGAAGCATAGACGATCGGAAAATCGAGCTGTTCATCTGAAGCGTTCAACTCACAAAAAAGATCAAATGTCAGATCCGCTACTTCATCTGGCCTGGCATGGGGACGATCAAGCTTATTTATAACAAGTATTGGTTTTAAATGTAACTCTAGCGACTTTTTTAAAACAAATTTAGTCTGTGGCATAGGCCCTTCAAAAGCATCAACAAGAAGCAACACCCCGTCAACCATCTTAAGGATGCGTTCAACTTCGCTACCAAAATCAGCATGTCCAGGTGTATCAACGAGATTAAATTGTACGCCCTTGTATTGAAGAGAAGCGTTTTTAGACAGGATAGTAATGCCTCTTTCTTTCTCAAGAGGATTTGAGTCCATTATAGCAACTTCGCCATCTTTAAAATCATAGGCACCTGTATATTTCAGGAGAGCATCTACAAGAGTAGTCTTTCCATGATCAACGTGCGCTATGATCGCGAGGTTCCGAACATTTTTTCTTCTTTTTTGATTGGGCATATTATTTGTGGATAAAAAAAATAGTGCCTTGGATACCAATGACACCATCTGTCAATCTTACGTGACTATTTAAAAATTATGATTGGCTGTTTATGATTACAGGTTCTTCTTTGGAAATTACGGGCTGTTGATGGATATAACAAAGTGTACTTGGATTATAGATATTCAAAACTTGTCTACATTTTGGAAACTTACAGATCCTGTTCTTTCTGAATGTCTTTATCTTCTTAACCATGTGTAAGCTCCTTCTTGATGGGGTTTAAAAATAAGGCCTACGTTTTACCGCAGGCCTTATTAGTTTCCGAATTATAACTTTACTACGTTCTGAGCTTGTTTGCCCTTTGCGCCGTCTTCTATATCAAATTCTACTGCTTGACCTTCTGATAAAGACTTAAAGCCATCGCCTTGAATCGAACTATGATGTACGAATACATCTGGTCCTGACTCAGGAGTAATGAATCCGTAACCTTTTTGGTCACTGAACCATTTTACTGTTCCTTTTGCCATTACCTACTACCTCCTTTCTCCAAAAATTATAGTAAATAACTGCAGAAAGATAAAAAAAACCGTAAGGCGAATTCTTTTTCGTGCCTCACGGCCAAAGACTTCTACTCACTTATCTACTAC
>JBDRCN010000030.1:0-3116 GCA_043821705.1 Candidatus Omnitrophota bacterium | reverse complement strand
ACATACCACAATCGCGGAAAAAGAAAAAACTACTACAACCTACATTAAATCAGCAAGTTATAGTAAAATCCGGCTTTTTTTAAAAGCAGCGTTTGCCGCTCTTCCAAAGAACGCTTTTTGTCCCGACCAGCCATTCCAATGGATTATGTAAAAGAACGATAACCTTTGTTTTTTATTATACCACTATGTCCAGTTAGGGTAAATGTTTATTTAGCATGAGGTTCCCGTTCAAATCTTCGGCTGATGAGGGCTGTGGCTGGGTGCGGGCAGCCACAGCCCTCGTGTGTATCCTCACGTTACGCGTTAAGTTCTCGCAGGATACACACCTGCTATATGAGAGAGGTTCTTAAACACCCCATCATATAGCAGCATCAGCCGAAGCCTACCCGCTTCTCACATTTTTTCACAAAGGCTGCTTTTTATTTTTTTTAAAGGAGATTTTTCTTGACTTGTGTCGTGACATGTAGTAACCTTGTTATTGGTGACAAAATGAAAATAGGCGAAGAACTTAAAAAGGTTCGGATTAGAAAAGGTCTTAGCCAGGAAAGATTAGCTAGGCTGTTGAATGTCACAACCAGGACGATCCAAAGATGGGAAAGCGGGCTTGACCCTTCCGAACTGCAACTGGCAAAGGTGGAAGAATTTATAAAAAAAGAAAGATGATATTTTTTTGCCCACTGATGTCGTGAAATGTCGTGTAATGACATGAGAGATAAAGAAAAAGCAAAAAACTATAATGCGCTTTACCGAAAGGAACACTGGTTTGCTATAAAAATTAAAAACCAGATGTATAGAGATCTTCCTCACGTAAAAAAGCGCAGAAAAGAATACAATAAAACGCGTAAAGAGTATTTTAAAAAATATTATGAGAAGCATAAGGAACGCTTTAAAGAGAAAGCTATCCTATGGGCAAAAGAAAATCCTGAAAAAAAGAGACTTATCCAGAAAAGATTTAAGGAAAAATTAAAGCGAAGGCAAAAACGCCGGAACATGAAATCAAAGATCGAAAGAATCCTCAATGATTTTCTGGAATATTGTAAGGATAGATATGATGAAGAGACAGTCCGTCATTATAGAATGAATGTCCGGAGATTCCATAGTTATATCGAACAACACAAAACCCGCTCTAAAGAATATCATGCCCGATTTTATCAAGAATCCAAGAAACTTCCGGAAGAAAGAGATCTTAGCTGGATGAAAGAATTTAGGCGAATACAGTATGTAGAGGAATTAAATAGGGATTTTATCACTAGGTATGTTAGCTTTGTAAATCATGATGAAATAAGCGAAAATACAAATCTTCCGTTAAGCCAGTCAGAAAAAGAATCCAGGCTATATCCTTTAAAAACATTTCTTAGGTTTTGTCAGCGTAAAGGCTATATCAAGGAAAATCTTACTAGATTTATCTATGTCCCTCCCCGTGAGAAAAAGGTCTTAAAAAGGGTTATGACGCAGGAAGAAATGGCAAAGTTTCTTGAAATACCCGACATCACTTCAAATATTGGGATCAGAAACAGGGCTTTACTTGAACTCTCATATTCAGGCCTGCGCGCAGAAGAAATGCTTTCTCTCAAGTTAGGCAATGTAGACACTATATCGAATAGCGTTACTATACTTAACGGTAAAGGCGATAAAGATAGAGTTATTCCTATGACAAATGAAGCGATCTACTGGATAAAAAGATGGCTTAATAGAAGAAATTTATTTGTTAATAATAGAATAGATACTGAATATCTTTTTATAACCAAGGGCAATAAACCTATCCATAAAAGATCTTTTTCCAAGATGGTGAAAAACTATGTAAGATTGGCAAAAATCGAACTTGATATATCTCCCCATGATTTAAGAAGGACTACAGCAACTCATTTAGCTGAGAACGGTGCTCCCATAAGGCAGATCCAAGCCTTATTGGGTCATTCTTCTTTGAGAGTTACTGCTAAATATTTAAGGCTGACTGATGAAACAATAAAAAAAGAACATAAGAAAACCCATCCTAGCCACAGAAGGAGTTTACATTATGGAGACATACAGAGATAAATACATAGATTTTTTGATTAAGACGAAAGGCGTTACGCGTGAACACGCAAAAGTCGTAACTATTCATTTAAAAAAAGTTATAGATTTTTTAAAAGAAAAAGGTATTGAAGAAATAGATAAGATAGAAAGAATGCATTTGGATGAGTTTCAGGAAACAATAATGAAAAAAGATTATGTCAAATCTACAAAAAGACAGATCTTGGATATTGTGCGTCTCTTCTTTAATTATCTTTATGATTATGGGTACATCAAGGAAAACCCAGGCCTTGTGATCGAATCGCCAAAAAAAGTCCCTAGAATCCCCCGAACCATTATGAACGAAGAAGAAATAAAATTTTTACTTACCTTACCAAACCAAAAAGACCTCATAGGAATAAGGGATTTTTGTATTATGAACCTTCTTTATAGCTCTACTGTAAGAACAAAAGAGCTTTTTAATCTCAAACTTGATGATGCCGATCTAGTACGTAATCAAGCTATAATAAAACGGCCTAAAAATAAACGGGACCGCATTGTTCACTTTGACACATATACATCAAGATATTTAAAAAATTATATTACCAAAATAAGGCCATGGCTTTTACGCACCAAAGAATCGAGTCATTTATTTATAACTTCTACCGGCACTAATCTGACAAGGTCCTCCTGGGCGGCTCACTTCTCCATGAAATATAAGCCTATTATGGATGGAAAATTTAAAAAGAATATCACTCCTTATGCCTTTAGGCACTCCTCTGCTACGCATTGGCTGGATAATGCTGCCAAACAAAAAAGAGATATCCTTCCCTTTATACAACGACAACTAGGCCATGAAAGCCTTGAATCAACAGCTATCTACACACATGTCGCCATAGAGCCTCTGCGCCAAATGTTTAAGCTCTATCACCCTCGCGAATTATCCCTAAAGAACCTTCACAATGTCGCCTCACCTAACGATATAATCTCCTTTAAAAAAAATAAAAAGCAGCCTTTGTGAAAAAATGTGAGAAGCGGGTAGGCTTCGGCTGATGCTGCTATATGATGGGGTGTTTAAGAACCTCTCTCATATAGCAGGTGTGTATCCTGCGAGAACTTAACGC
>JBDRCN010000029.1:0-3078 GCA_043821705.1 Candidatus Omnitrophota bacterium | reverse complement strand
TACTTCGTCTATAAGTCCATATTCTTTTGCTTCTTCAGCTGACATAAAATAATCACGGTCAGTGTCAGTCTTGATCTTTTCTAATTTCTGGCCAGTGTGTCTTGAAAGGATCTCATCTATCTTGTCGCGTATCTTAAGGATCTCTTTTGCCTGTATATTTATATCTGTAGCCTGGCCCTGGACCCCTCCCCAAGGCTGATGTATCATCACGCGTGAATTAGGCAATACGAACCTTTTTCCTTTTTTACCAGCAGCGAGAAGGACTGCTCCCATGCTGGCTGCCTGTCCTACGCAATATGTGCATACATCTGGCTTTATGAACTGCATAGTATCGTAGATCGCGAGGCCTGCTGTAACACTACCGCCTGGTGAATTTATATAAAAATTGATATCTCTGTCCGGGTCTTCTGTCTGAAGGAATAAGAGCTGAGCAATTATCAGATTTGCCACAACATCATCTATAGGAGAGCCTATAAATATTATCCTGTCCTTTAACAACCTAGAAAATATATCATACGCTCTCTCGCCTCTGTCAGATTGTTCCACTACCATAGGTATTAATAAAGACATATCATCCCTCCTTTATAGTTGCTTCTTTTAATAAAAAATCCATGACCTTTTTATTCCTCATATTTAAAGCTATCTCATCCAACATATTATTTTTTTCCAGCTGTTTTCTTATCTCTTCTTTTGGCTTATTATATTGAGTTGACATCTCTTCTATCTTTTTTTCTATATCATCTTCGTTCAAGTGTATCTTTTCTTGTTGGGCGATCTTATCTAGTATAAAAAACGCCTTTATCTGCCTATTAGCCTGTTTTGTAGCGTTTTCTTCCAGCTCTGATTTATCCTTGTCACTCAAGCTGAATTTTTTATCTGGGTTGCTTTTTTTCTGGATAGCCTCCATATAAGCTACCCTTGAATTCGCATCTTTTAAAAGACGGTTCTTTTCTGCATTGAACAGAGAGTCGGGTATATCAAAATTCACGTTCGCTACAAGCTGATCTATTATCTGTAGTTCCAGGTCAGCCTGTATATCTATTTCTTTTCTCTGCTTCAGGTTCTCCCTTATCGCTTCTCTTAATTTTTCCAGGTTTTCTAGGCCCAGGTCCTTGGCAAATTCATCATCCAGCTTAGGAAGCACCTTGTCTTTTTCATCACTGTCTTTTTTCGGAACAGAGTTCGCGCTCTGTTCCCTCAAGGCCTCTAGGTTCTTCCCTACCTCTTCTTCTTTCACCTCTAGCTTTTTCTTATTTAATTTCAGCCCCTTATAATTCTTTAAAGTAAAATCAGGCCTTGTCTCAATAGTAGCTTTGTAAGAAAAATTACCATCTTTATCCAAGCTCACATCACTTATATCAGGGTAACCTATGGGATCCAGTTTATGTTCTTCTAACAGAGACCTATATGTGTCTGGGACCAGTCTTTTTATAACTTCTTCCTTCGCGGTATTTGAATAGTGTTGCTCCAGAAGATCTCTTGGAGCTTTGCCAACTCTATATCCAGGGATATTAGCAACATTCTTTAAGCCCTGATAGACTTTCTCAAACTCATCTTTTACCTTATCAGAAGAAACCTTCACTTCTACTACTCTTTTACAATTTTTAAGCTTTTTAATATTTGATTTCATAGTCACATCCTAAATTTTTCGCCCAAATAGATCTCTCGCGCCTTTTTATCATTTATCAGTTCATCTGCAGTTCCGGATATCAGTACCCGTCCCTCTGCCATTATATACGAATGGTCTGTTATTTCAAGTGTTTCTCTTACATTGTGGTCTGTCAGTAAGATACCTAGGCCCTTACTCTTTAAATCTGCGATAATCCCTTGAGCATCAGCTACTGCAATCGGGTCTATGCCGCTAAAAGGTTCATCTAAAAGAATGAATAAAGGATTAGTCACAAGAGCCCTTGTTATCTCAAGCCTCCTTCTTTCGCCTCCTGATAACAGACAGGCTCTTTTCTTAGCAACATGGCCTATATTTAACTCGTCCAGCAATTCCTTTAATCTCTTTTTCCTAACGCTTCTTGGCAGGTCCAATGTCTCTAGGATCGCCATTATATTCTCTTCGACTGTAAGCTTCCTAAAGATAGATGGCTCTTGAGAAAGATACCCTATGCCTCTTCTAGCGCGTCTATACATGGCAAGGTTAGTGATATCCTTTCCATCGAACATTATCTTCCCATCGTCAGGCCTCAACATGCCTACTACCATATAAAAAGTAGTGGTCTTCCCTGCTCCGTTAGGGCCTAAAAGACCTACGACCTCACCGCGCTTGACCTGCATATTAACGCCATTTACTACTCTTTTTCCGTCGTAAGATTTTACTAATCCCTTTATCTCAAGAAGGTGATCTCTGTTATCCATGTCATTCATCTTTCATCACTAGTTTTGGCTTTTCTGGTAGTATGAGCCGTTCTTCCTGCACGATATATATAGCCTTATCAGTAGTGATCACGCTGTCTCTATTAGTGATCTCTACTTCATCTTGCGCTACTATGCGGTCTATATCTTTTTTATCTTTATTGAAATGTGCTGTGACAATATTTGCGAATATATCTCCTCGCTCATCTTTTATATAGACATTATTATGAAATACTGCCAGGTCATTATTATAATCTATCTCGAAAGGGCCGTCACATCTAATAATAAGTTTATGGAGACTACTTGTTACTGTGACGTTCTTCTTGAGCACAGCTTTTTTTTCTTCCATATCATAAAACGCTCCAATGCCAAAAGCATCGAAATCACTTCTTTTTATAAATACCTTACTCTCTGTAGTTATTGAATCGAGTTTAGAATCCCAATCCAGATAATCAGCTGTAAGCTTAAGACCAGACACATTCTTTATTATTACATCATCTTCCATATGGACAAACTGTGTCTTAGTGTTAAAGTAAGCCTTTCTAGCTTTTAGTTTAAATATCGAATCTTTGCTAAAAGAGAGGATCGAGACTTCATCTATAAAGACCTTGTCTTCTTCAACCGTAGCTTCCTTGCCTGAAAGAATCCATTTCTTTTCTCCACTATCTTCATATTGGACAAGAGAAAAACCATCCAGCTCTTGGTCCACTTCTT
>JBDRCN010000028.1:0-13042 GCA_043821705.1 Candidatus Omnitrophota bacterium | reverse complement strand
GTTGGATTGAGTTCCAAGGCCATAAACCATTACCTTGATATCCTTGAAGAGACTTACGTTAACTATCGTATTTACAGTTATTCAAGAAACCTGGGTAATGAATTGAAAAAATCGTGCAAAACTTATTTGTACGATTTGGGCATTAGAAATATGTTATTAAAAGATTTTTCTCCTATAGCCGACCGGCCTGATAAAGGGGTTATTTTAGAGTCATTAGTATTTTTAAAACTGCAAGCCATGCTTTTGCCTAATATGGAAATTAAATTTTGGAGGACCAGAGACGGCGGGGAAGTTGACTTTATCCTTCTTAAAGATAGAAAACCCATTCCCATTGAAGTTAAAAGTAAGATTGCTCTTTCAGAGGTTCCTTCAGGCCTTAAGAGGTTCCTTGCGCGATACCCAGATGTTAAATCAGCCTATATTGTCAATGAAAAAATTGAGCAAAATATAAGCTATGGAAATTGCCGGATTCATCCCTTGCCTTTTGAAAAATTCTCCACAGATTTTCGGATTGAGTAAAACTCAAACTAAGAAATAAAATTTTCTTGACATTTTTGAGATTTGGGCTTATTATAATATTATATTAACACCCCGTATTTATATATATTTCTTACCAATTTTAAAAACGCGAAATAAACACATCAAATTTAATAATTAACTGGAGGGAGAAAACGATGAAGACTTTAAAAAGACTTTTCGTAGGCGGAGCTTTGTTCATAGGAGTTTCTTTAATATTAACTAATGTAGCTGCAAGTTCACTTCAACCTAGTTCTACTAGTGCGACAATTTCTATTAAGAAGTCCCATAATGAGATACAATCAAATAATGAAGAAAGATGGAGAGAAGTGCAAAAACTTTTGGCGAGTGATGGCGCTAAGGATGGTTATTTAGGAAGAAGCGTTTCGATATCAGGTAGCTGGGCTATTGCAGGTGCTGCAGGAGCTGCCTATGTTTTTAAATACGACGGCTATAAATGGATAGAAGAACAAAAGCTTGTAGAAAGTGATGGCGCTAGTGGTGGTAGTTTCGGCTATAGAGTTTCAATGTCGGGAGATAGAGCTATTGTAGGAACTAGGACTAGGACTTCGGGGAGACCGGGCTCTGCTTATATTTTTAAATATGATGGCGTTAAATGGATAGAGGAGCAAAAGATTATAGCAACCGATGGCTACGAGTATGATGAATTTGGCCGCAGCGTTTCAATATCAGGGGAGTGGGTGATGGTAGGTGCTCAGTATTATGATAACGGAGGTTATTATGGTTCTGCTTATATGTTTAAATTCAACGGCACTAAATGGATCCAGGTACAAAAAATTGCTCAAAGTTGGACAAGTAGTTTTGGCCGCAGCGTTTCAATATCAGGAAATAGAGCTATTATAGGAGCTCTTACGGCGGACGCCAGTTATATCTTTAAATACGACGGCTATAAATGGATAGAAGAACAAAAGCTTGTAGCAAGTGACGGCGATGAAAATGATGAATTTGGCCGCAGCGTTTCAATATCAGGAGATAGAGCTATTGTAGGACGATGCGATGGTAAACTAGAAGATGCAGGAGTTGCTTATATTTTTAAATACGACGGCGTTAAATGGATAGAAGAACAAAAGCTTTTAGCAAATGACGGTAGCAAAGGTGATAGTGTTTCAATATCAGGTAATTGGGCTATAGTAGGCTCTAGCTATGAAGGTCATGATTGGAATGGCGTAATTTATATTTTTAAATATGATGGAGTTGAATGGATACAAGCACAAGAATTTTCTCCTGTAAGTAAAGCTTTTGGAACAAGTGTTTCGCTATCAGGGAACAGGGCTATTGTAGGTGCTGTGTTTGATCATGATTCAGCATGTAATGATGGTTCCGCGTATATCTATGAACTCTCTCCCGAAGGATTTTCAACAGCTTCTGTAGTGGGAGAAAGCGATCCAGATAGTAATTTAGATATTGGGACAGCTTTTGGGACTACTGATGGGAAAGTTTATTTATATGATAGTAACGGGGATATCTTACCGAACTGGCCTCAGAAAACAGATGGAGAATCTATATTAAATAGGCCTAGCATAGCTGATATAGATGGAGACGGTAAAAAAGAAATTATTGCTTCCACTGAAAAGGGTATTTATATTTGGAATAAAGATGGCACATTAGCTCCTGGCTGGCCATATGTAGAATCAGAGGATGCTGAAGGCAGCACAGATATAATTGCATCTAGTCCGATAATTTCTGATTTAGAGGGTGATACTAAAACAGAAATTATAGTAAGCATATATAATCCTATAAGGGATTCCAGAAGTAACATTGTAGGTATTAAGGTTTTTAATAATGACGGAACTATTAGGGTATTCAACGGTTCTAAGTATCTTTTTAATGAGACGATGCGTTCGACTCGGCGTATATTTGTAGAAGCAGTAGGAGATTTCGAAGGAGACGGAAACATAGAATTTCTTATTAGTGAGAAATTCTATGAATGTTGTCCTAATGCAGTAAGTGAGCTGAGATCATTGCTTGCTGATGGAACTACAATTGGTGGCTGGGGTATAGAATATTGGAGTGTTTATGATGATGACGTAACAGTGAAATCCTGCATGGGAGACATAGATCGTGACGGAGACTTGGAAATCATTACAGTAGAGTTCAATAAAGATGTTCAAAAAGTATCAGCGCATAATTATTATGGAAACCTTATCAGCGGTTTTCCCCGGGATATCCCTGTATCTACTCCAGGTTCTATCTATTATGACTGTTCTTCTCCAGTACTAGGAGATCTGGATAATGATGGTGATCTGGAAATAGTTATTTATTCTATGTCAGATTCGAGTAACCCAGATTATTATATTTCCAATGTATTAGCATATCATCATGACGGAACTTTAGTAAATGGTTTTCCAGCAGAGATCAAGAATTGGAAAAATGTTTATTATCCGCCCGTTATCGCAGATATAGATGGAGACAGTAATGCTGAGATCGTAGTTATACTACATGAGTATATAGAAAATGAACCTAATAAAGCAGGTGTTATAGCGTATCATAATGATGGCAGCATTGTAGATGGTTTTCCAAAATATGTATCTTCAGAGGAATTAACACTTGTGGGTAATAATGAAAATTCTTTAGCAGTGGGAGATCTGGATGATGATGGAGATCTAGAAATAGTAGTAGCAGGCTATCCTGACAAGCTTCATATTATTCCTATAGAAAAGACATATAATCCTAGTAAATTAGAATGGCCTCAGTATAAAAACAATTCCAGGAATACAAATTGCCTTACATATACTAATAAAAAACCTTACTTTGATCCTAAGATAAGCCCTGTTTCTATAAGAGAGATGGAGCTATTAAGCTTTTATATCGAAGCTGCTGATGTTGAGAATGATTTTATAGATATAACACTGGTAAACCAGCCTGATGGAAGTTATTTCAGGAATAAGGGGTTTTTGACTAAGAGAGTTCCTGGGTATAGTAAAGCAAGGTTTTCTTGGAGGCCGCAGTACGGGGAAGCAGGGGATTATAACCTTACTTTTAAGGCTGCTGACAGCTTAGGTGACTTTACTCTTATGCAAGTTTATGTAACAGTGAAAAAAGCTCCTAACGCAGGCACAATAAGGGTCTCAACATTAAGGCCGCACATGGGATCACCAAATACTTTTTATCCTTTTAGCGGAGTAGAAGCTAAGATAAATGAGACAGGAGAAACAGCTATTACTAGTAATGGAAGGTATGATTTTAAAGATATACCAGTAGGGACATATACAGTAAGTGTAAAAGTAGATGGATACATCCCGAGAGAAAACAATATAAAAGTAACAGTAGAAAAAGGAAAATCCAAGACCATTGTGTTTAAATTTGAGCGCTACGTAGAAGTCGGGGGTTATGTAGAAGGATATGTAAAAGAAGAAGGGACAGGAAAGATCATAAAAGGAGCTACACTTTATGCATCCAGTGTAGATGTAATAGGCACGACAGATGAAAATGGATATTATAAGATAAAATTACCCGAAGGCTCTTATTCTATTAGAGTGTCAAAAGGAGGGTACTATACAAAGTTTATAGGTACTCCTGTTATTACTAAGGATAAAACTCATGACTTAGGAAATGTGTATCTTAAAAAAGCACCTCTTATAGGGGTGGATGTAGGCGATCCTTCAGAAGATGGCGGTAAAGGAGACAATAAAAGACCAGCCACACAAAGCTCAATAAAAGTTACACCTCTAAGGACTGTAGCAGTAAAACTAGCTACTAGCCCCATATCAATCGCTACATCAGCTGTCACGACAGCTATAAAGGTATCTTTTCAGGCTGTAACAAGTATGTTTAGGATAAATTAGAATACTCAACTTAGAGGACACTTAAGTGTCCTCTACAGGCTCATTTTGGAATAAGCGTTTCAATATCAGGTGACTGGGCTATTGTAGGTGCTACGTCTTGTGGTGACTACGACAGAGAGCCTTTAGCAGGCGTTGCGTATATTTATAGATTTGACGGCACTAAATGGCTAGAAGAGCAGAAACTTTTAGCAGTTGATGCCCCTGGAGGAGATGTATCTTTGGCCGCTAGGGGGAAGCCCTAAAAAGAGATATTAAGAAAAGCCTTGACTAAATTCTATTGTATAATATAATAAACAATTGTCAAATATATTATACGGAGGGTATAATGAAAAAGAACTCAAGGAAAAACTCAAAATCTGACATCTTCAATGCCACAAACTCGTTAAAGATTTTGTCGTACCTTGCAGACAAGCCCGGAAAGGAGTTTATGGGTACAGAGATAGCCAATGCTGCAGGCATAAGCAGGTGCGGTGTATACCTTGCCCTTAAGGAGCTTAAAAAGCAAAAGCTCGTATCTGTGACTAAACGGGGCAAGTTTTTCTTATATTTAATAATCTACGATGACTCGGCCATCAGGCAGTTTAAGGTGTTAAAGAATGTATTAGCACTCAGGCCTGTTATATCAAAACTCAAATCCTTTTCCCGCAAAATTATCCTGTATGGAAGCTATGCAAGAGGAGACAATGATCTCTCAAGCGATATCGACCTCTTTATTGTCGCAAAAGATCCCGAGGGAGTAAAGGAGGCTGTATCATCCATAAAGATTAAGCAAAAAATACAGGCTGTCATTAAAACTTCATCTGAGCTAGCTGAATTAAAAGACAGCGAAAAAGTCTTTATGCATGAGGTTGATCTCGGCATAGTGCTATGGGAGGAGAAAACATGAGTAAAGAATACGATGACTGTACCAAGCGCGGTAAAATCAAGACATTTTCACGGGGTTCCGTCTTGGCACCTAAAGAGATGGAAACAGCCAAAGCTGATTTAGAGAGGGCTAAAAGAACCTACGAAGAAAGTGATTACAAATGGGCTACTATTCAGATATATTATTCTATGTTCCATAGCGCAAGGACGCTTCTTTATGCGAAAAATCTGCGTGAGCATAGCCATTATTGCTTAATTGCGGCCGTGAAAACGCTGTATGTCGAAAGCAATCAGATCGCTGCTCGTATACTTTCAAACTTCCAGGAGGCCAAAAACCTAAGAGAGGATGCGGATTATTATAACAGGTGGTCCCAGGCTGGATGCGAAAAGCTATTAAAGGCCGCAGAGGAGTTCTTGGAGACTGTTAAGTCTGTATTGAAGCTCAAATAAATATTAATTTCCATCAAAGGCCCTTTTCTCTCTTATTACAAGATAAAGCTCCCCGAAGGCTCTTATTCTATCATAGTATCAAAAGGAGGATACTACACAAAGTTTATAGGTATTCCTACTATCACTAAGGATAAGACTCATGACTTAGGAGATGTATATCTTAAAAAAGCGCCTTCTATAGATATAGGAGAAAGTGATGTAGGAGACATAGATGGCATTGATAAAAATTATAAAAATGAATTATATGAAATCTTTTAAGAAAATCGTATCATTAATAATTCTTCTTACATTTATCTTCACAAATACAGTTTATCCCTCTCAATCAGGCTCTATTGAAAAAGCCCAGCAGGCTATAATAAATTTGCAGGATACTATTAATAATGCGCGAGCTACAGGTGTAACTCTAGACCTGACTAAACTTGAGGCTGAAGGCGCATTCGTAGAGCTAGAGAACATTAAAGATTTATTTAATGATACATATGCATCAGAAAGCCTCCTGGATTTTATTATAGAGCAGTCAAGAAAAGCAACTGCAGATGGGGACGAAGATGTGACTTATGCTATACGTATGATCATGAGCTGGCTGGGATCCTATCATCCCGAAGTCAAGGCCCTGGAATTAAAGAGTTTTTTAGAAAAAGTAGATACCCATACTCTACCCGTAGAGAAGGTAAGTATTTTTCCAAAATTATTATCAATTATTAGTAACAAGATAGCTAATTGGTTTGTGCGCGTTACTAATACGTCGCCAAATAAATTTACAAGAGCTATTATTGTGCCTAATGAAGACCCAGCTCTCTATGCACAAGCAGTAAATGACAGTATGCGAATGATTTTGAAACATGGTATTTCGTGTTATGACGAAGGAGTGAGCCTGGTGGTCCATGCTCTGGAGGGTAATTTTGATGTTATTGATAAAGTTAGCGATACGTTATGGGATGGCAGATTAGGCGAATTGCAGAGTGTATGGGCTGTATATGGCGGAGAAAGTTCGGTGGTAGAGCCGTTTCGCTTTGATCCAGAACAACCTGAATTGATAAAAAAGACTAGAGGTAAAAGGGGATGGCCTTTTAAGTTTATGAGTGAAAAATGGGAAATAACACTTCCTGGCGGCAATAAAGTCTATTGGGATCAGTGGCAGCCCATAGCTGGTGAGGTTGCGTGGATCTCGATGGGTCTTTTACAAGCAGCTTATATAAAACATAATGGAGATCTGGATCTTATAGAAAAAGATAATGCGTTTAAAGTAGCTGAAGAGATCGCTAGAACAACTATGATAATACAGCAGGCTAGAAATAGGGAAGGTAATGTAGGTGGTATTCCTATGGGGCCAATAGGTGTATATAGGGAAGGCGTGGATGATCCAGAGAAACACCCGCGTGAATTTAAATGGTACTATAATGAAATATCTACTGAGAATAATCTATCATGGCTAGCTACGCTTAGGATGCTTTTAGCAATAACTGGTGATTCAAAATATGATACTGCTGGTAAAGATGTTGAAAGATATCTTGAGTGGGCGTTTGACACAGGAACTAACACATTTTGTCAAGGCGGCCATTTTCAAAATAGTACTTGGGGGAAGGCTGATACCTTTGCTAGTGATGTCCAGTTATGGGCGATTTTAGTTTTAGGCGTGGATTGGATTGACGAACGCTATGGAGCAGGTGCAGCATATGACATGCTCAGATATACTGTAGAAGAGAGTGGGATTAAAAAAGATGGATACTTAATCGGTTTTGATTATAGCGATAATAGAAACAAGAGAAGCTCAGAATGGTCTATCTTTGGTGATGTTGCGTTACGAGCAGCAGCTACAACATATAAAACAAGTAATCCTGGATACAGGAGCCAATTGATGAAATGGGCTGTGGAATTACGTAATGGCATGCAGGATCTGAAAAAAGAGACATCTAATGAGATTGCTTGGCGCTATAGTGATGCGCCGAATACACCCATAGAACATGGTTGGGTTACACCTCCTGAGGGGACTGAACATACTGCTGCGACTGGATGGGATTATTTGCAGTACCTTGGTGAAGAGGGCGACCAGACTTTTAATCCTATGGTTCTTGGCGGAGCTATTGGCGAAATAGATCCTTCTAATTTTAATGACCCTCCTTATTTTTCTCCAGAATTCCATTACCAGGAAATCCAGGAAAAAGAATATCTAAAATTCTATATAGAAGCTTATGATAAGGATAATGACTACATTGATATAACTGCTACAAACTTACCAGCTGGCTCATATTTTAGGAATAAAGGCTTTTTAACTAAGAGTGAACTAGGGTATGCTAAGGCAAGGTTTGCATGGAGGCCTAAGTATGGACAGGCAGGGGATTATAATCTTACTTTTAAAGCAACTGATAGTCTAGGTTATTCTACACGCATGCAGGTCTATATAATAGTTAAGAAAGCTCCTAATGCAGGCACAATAAGAATCTCAACATCCAGGCCGCATAATGGATCTCCAAATACCTATTATCCTTTTAGCGGAGTAGAAGCTAAGATAAATGAGACAGGAGATACTGCTATCACTGAAAATGGAAGATGTGATTTTAAAGATGTGCCAGTAGGGACATATACAATAAGTGTTAAAGTAGATGGGTATATCCCAAGAGAAAATAATATCCAGGTAACAGTAGAAAAAGGAAAATCCAAGACAGTTGTATTTAGATTTAAACGCTACGTAGAAGTCGGTGGTTATGTAGAAGGATATGTAAAAGAAGAAGGAACAGGAAAGATCATAAAAGGAGCTACGCTTTATGCATCTAGCGCGGATGTAATAGGCACGACAGATTCAAATGGTTATTACAGGATAAAGTTTCCGGAAGGTTCTTATTCTATCAGAGTATCAAAAGGAGGATACCACACAAAGTTTATAGGTACTCCTGCTATCACTAAGGATAAGACTTATGACTTAGGAGATGTATACCTTAAAAAATGTTCTTTTGTTGGCGATGTAGATAGGGATAGGGGCGATAGAGATTATAAAGATAAAGCAGTACTTCAATCAATTAACACAGCAAATCTCAACATCAATTTATATCAAAGAATAACTAGATGGTTTAAACGAAATACAGGTTCTATAAATCACGGTTTTATGGTGGATCACCTACTCGTGCTCCGAGGTAAATGAGATTGCTTTGCTATATGATATTGCTGGTAAAGATGTCGAAAGATATCTTGAGTGGGCATTTGATACAGGAACTAATTCTTCTACATAGAAGCCTATGACTATGATGATAAAACCAAGAAAGTATTAGCTGGCGCAGCTATATTAAGAAGAAAAAATAGATTGATTTTTTGTAAAAGAAGAGTATAGTAACAATACAACCTCAAAGGAGCATATCCATGAAGAAAAAGCCTATCAAAAAGTCTAAATCAATACCTGAATATGATTCACAAAGGCACCAGAATGTTTTATTAGAGCAAATACGAGATGACGTAAAAAGAATAGCTGAAGGGCATAGCGGCCTTGCTCAAAATATAGATGATATCAAGGCTACAGTCAATGACCACAAGACAGGCGAGACTAAGAAATAAAATTTACTTGACATTTTTGAGATTTGGGCTTATTATAATATTATATTAACACCCCGTATTTATATATATTTCTTACCAAATTTAAAAATGTATCAGTAGCATACCTAATTTAATAACCGCAGGAGGCAAAAATATGAAGACACTGAAAAAGCTTTTCGTAGGCGGAGTTCTGTTTATAGGAGTTTCTTTAATATTAGGTAATGTAACCGCTGATACTATTCAGACCAGTAACTTTCAAAAGATCGATAGACTTAGCCCTACTAGCGCGCCAACGCCAGTTTCTATTAAGAAACCCCAGGACGAGATCCAATCAGATGATGAGAAAAAATGGAGAGAAATGCAGAAGCTTGTAGCGAGTGATGGCAATGGAGCTGAGTATTTTGGACAAAGTGTTTCAATGTCAGGGGATTGGGCTGTTGTGGGAGCTCAGGAGTATGGTAATGATGAAATCGAAAGTTATTGCTACGCCACTATTTTTAAATACGATGGTTTTAAATGGGTAGAAACACAAAAACTCAAAGTAAACGATGGCAATATTGAAGAGCTTTATAAATTTGGTTGTACTGTTTCAATGTCAGGGAATAGATTTATAATGGGTATTAAATACGATGATGATAAAGGAGAAGATGCTGGTGCTGCGTATATTTTTAGATTTGACGGGACCAAATGGATCCAGGAACAAAAGCTTTTTGCGAGTGATGCTGAGCCGGATAATAGATTTGGTAGTAGCGTTTCTATATCAGGAGATTGCACTATTGTAAATGTTTATCGAAAAATTGTTGACAATTACTATACTAATATTACTTATATTTTTAGATATGATGGCAGTGAATGGCTAGAAGAACAAAAGCTGGAACTAAATGTTGGGGCTAAACTTTCTATCTTAGGTGATAGGGTTATAGGAATTCATAGAGGCCACGCCTATATCTTTAAATATGATGGCAGTGAATGGATGGAGGAGCAGGAACTTATAGCGAGCGATGGTAATCTGTTTCACAGTGCTGCTTCAATATCAGATGATAGAGTTATAATAGCTGGTTATTTGGATGAAGACGGAGGTGTTGCGTATATCTTTAAATATGATGGTACTAAATGGATAGAAGAAAAAAAACTTATACCAGGAGTTGATGACTATATTTCTAATGTTTCAATTTTTGGCGATTGGGCTATTATAAGCTCTACATATGCAGGTTATGATTGGAATGGCATTGCCTATATTTTTAAATATGACGGCACTCAATGGGTTCAGGCGCAAATACTTTCTCCTGCTCCTAGGAGCAAGGCTTTTGGGTGCAGTGTTTCAATAGAAGGAAATCGCGCTATAATAGGCGCTCACTATGATTATGATTTAGTATGGGATGCTGGCTCAGCATATATCTATGAACTTTCTCCTGAAGGATTTTCAACAGCCCCTGTAGCAGGAGATTCTCAAGTGGCTTTAGGTACAAGTGATGGGAAAGTCTATTTATATGACCATAATGGAAATATTCTACCTAACTGGCCTAAAGAGACAAATGGAAAAGCTATAATCAATAGTCCTAGCATAGCTGATATAGATGGAGATGGGGAAAAAGAAGTGATCGCCTGTACTCAAGAAGGGGTTTATGTATGGAATTATGATGGTACTCCAGCTACTGGCTGGCCTTATATAGAACCAATATATTCTGAAGGTAATGTAGATTTTGTAGATTCAATTATATCTGGTGTTGTTATTGCGGATTTGGACAATGATACCAAGTTAGAAATTATAGTAAGTGTTTATAGTGAAGAAGGTAATATTGATAGAATCAAGGTTTTTAATAGTGACGGAACCATCCGATTATTTAATGGTTCTAAGTATCTTTTTGAGGAGGACGGTGGTTATTGGGGTTCTTTTAATACTAAGCATATATTCGTAGAAGCAGTTGGAGATCTAGAAGGAGATGGAGATATGGAATTTCTTTTTAGTGAGAAAAGGATAACAAGTTATCCCAATATGATGTCTGAGCTTAGGATGCTGCATCATGATGGAAACGAGGATTATAACAATGGTTGGCCTAAAGATTATTGGCGTGATTATGATGAGCATGTAACAGTAAAACCGTGTCTAGGTGATCTGGATTTAGATGGGGATTTGGAAATTGTTATAGTAGAATTTAGTAATACTTTTCATAGAATTCAAGCGTATCATTATGATCGCTATAATGAAAGTTTAGTTGATGGTTTTCCACAAGATATTCCTGTAGCTACACCAGATTCTATTTATTACGACTGTTCTTCTCCAGTGCTAGGAGATTTAGACAATGACGGAGATCTTGAAATAGTAGTTTATTCCATGTCAGATTCAAGTAACCCAGATTATTATATTTCAAATGTATTAGCATATCATCATGATGGAACTTTAGTTAATGGTTTCCCAATAGAGATAAAGAATTGGAAGAATGTCTACTATCCACCTGTCATAGCAGACATAGACGGAGATGATAATGCTGAAGTTTTAGTCATATTGCATGAATACGTAGAAAATGGACCTAATAAAGCAGGGGTCATGGCGTATCACAGTGACGGAAGTATTGTAGATGGTTTCCCAAAATATGTATCTTCAGAAGAATTGAGGCTAGTAAATAATAGTGAAAATTCTTTAGCAGTGGGTGATTTGGATGAAGATGGGAGCCTAGAAATAATAGCATTAGGCTATCCTGACAATCTTCATATTATACCTCTAGAAGGAACATATAATCCTAGTAAATTAGAATGGCCTCAATATAGGAATAATTCCAGGAATACTAATTGCCTTACATACACTAATAAAAAACCTTACTTTGACCCTAAGATATCACCTGTCAGTGAAAGAGAAATGGAATTAATAAGATTTTATATTGAAGCATATGATGGTGATAATGATCTTATAGACATAACATTGGAAAACCAGCCATCTGGAAGCTATTTCAGGAATAAGGGATTCTTGACTAAGAAAGAACCTGGTTACAGTAAAGCAAGATTTACATGGAGGCCTAAGTATGGACAAGCAGGGGATTATAACCTTACTTTTAAAGCTACTGATAGCTTAGGTGATTCTACTATCATGCAGGTATATATTACAGTAACAGTAGCTCCTAATGCAGGTAATATACGTGTCTCGACCTTAAGGCCGCATAATGGATCTTCAAATACATTCTATCAATTTAACGGAGTAGAGGCTAAGATAAATGAGACAGGCGAGACTGCTCTTACTAAAAACGGAAGATATGATTTTAAAGATGTGCCAGTAGGCACATATACAGTAAGTGTGAAAGTAGATGGATATGTGCCTAGAGAAAATAATATCCAGGTAACTGTAGTAAAAGGTAAGTCCAAAACAGTTGTGTTTAAATTCAAACGTTCTATAGAGGTAGGAGGTTATGTAGAAGGATATATTAAAAGTAAGGATACAGAAAAGGGCATAAAAGGAGCTACACTCTATGCATCCAATGCGGATGTAATAGGCACGACAGATCAAAATGGCTATTACAATATAAAACTTCCTGAAGGAAGTTATTCTATTGGAGTATCAAAAGGAGGATACCACTCAAAGTTCATAGGTACCCCTGCTATTACTAAGGATAAAACTTATAACTTAGGAGATGTATATCTTAAAAAAGCGCCTCCTATAGGGGTGGATGTAGGCGATCCTTCAGAAGATGGCGGTAAAGGAGACAATAAAAGACCAGCCACACAAAGCTCAATAAGAGTTACACCTCTAAGGACTCTAACAGTAAAACTTGTTACTAGTCCTATATCGATCGCTACATCAGCTGTCACGACAGCTATAAAGGTATCTTTTCAGGCTGTAACAAGTATGTTTAGGATAAATTAGAAGACAAGTAGGGGACACTTAAGTG
>JBDRCN010000027.1:0-6834 GCA_043821705.1 Candidatus Omnitrophota bacterium | reverse complement strand
TGGGTGATCCCGGATGACGCAGTAGCTAGCGCTTATGTAAGAGTAGCTGATGCAAGAGATGGCGTAATTGACCCAGAAGGAAGAGGCATACAGATAAATGATGTCCAGGATATCAGTGAAAGCTTCCATATCATAGGATGGTTTGAATTCAAAGAGTTTAGAGATGCTACTAGTCATGTCGCGCTTCCGATGAATGATAATTATACTGTAGGTGATACAAATGATGATTACTATGAGTTATCAGTTGCATCCAGTTATGAGATCGCATGGCGTTGGGGCGGTACAATAACTAATGTCAAGTTAAGTTACTATATAGATGGAGGGGGTTATGGGGATCTCTATAATTATCAGACTAACCCGCCAGGTGTTCCAGCTAATGGCATAGTGCTTAATGGAAGTGGTGGCGGAGGCCCTACATCTGATACGATCTATGCATGGACAATCCCTGATACTATCTCATCAGATTGTAAACTGAAGATCGCGAATTCTACGGATTCCACGAGCTATGGTGAATCAGCTAAGTTCAAGATCCAGGGTAAATTTACACTTCTCACACCAGCTGTTGCTTTGAATGATAAAGACACTCCTGAAACAAATGATGATGTATACGAGTGTAGATTGATCACTAATGAAGTCCATGATGTAACCTGGACAACATTTGGTACAATAGATGAAGTGGATCTTACTTATTCAAAGACAGGTGATTTTACGGACGAGCTAGCTCTAAAAGATGCGCTAGGCCAGGATGCGGATAATATAGGGAATACTGGCACATTCCAGTGGAAGATACCGAATGACAGATGGCCTAATACAAAGATACGTATATATGATGCTGGAGATCACGATGTATACGTAGAAGGCCCTGTAGCAGCTGGCGGCGTAAGTGTGATAAATATGGATTATGTAACTATCACATGGGACATAAGGGATCTTATTACTAACATGGCTATTGAAGCTTTGGTCGTGGATGATGATAGTGGATGGCAAGCTCCAGGCCTAGCATCTCCAGTATCACATGATGTGCCAGCTGGATTCTGGACAGCTTCATGGACTCATCAGGATTATGGTACAATATCACAATCTTATCTGGTAGGCTGGAACCCAGATGCTCAGACATGGGACCATGAGAGGACTATCTATAGGACAATGGAAACATTGGTCGTACATATCTGGCGCGCTTATTCAGAGTTTGCTTATGATGTTGATAATGATAAGCTGGATGTTATAAGCTGGCTGGAAAGAGATGGTTACTTGGTCTCTGGAGCTATCATAAAACACATCAAGATCTATGATGGTGATTACATGGTAAAGAGTTTAACTACACTTATTGATGAGGCAAACAATAAGCATATATTCTACGAAAATGTGCCTGATAGTGTGAAACTATGGGTTGGCGATAGATCAGGTGAGGTGCGTACAGTAGATAATGTATTAGCTGATTGCTTAGAGTATAAAGTAGGTGACAAAGATATCCCAAGTGACTTTGCAGGATTCTTTGTAACAACATGGACACCGACAGCTTATACTGCTGGATCAACTGATTATACTAAACTGCAGGATGGAAAAGTCTATGCAGTCACTACTTACATGTCTTTACCTAATGGTGCTAGTTTCATAACACCTGTTTCATTTACTGTGTCAACAGAAGCAGCGCTATATAGGATGGAAGAAATTATTACGACAAATGTAGATACACCGCTTTCAACTTTTGCACTAAACATGACAAATACACTCAAGACTGAAACAGGCCTGATGAAAGGTGAGATCGCTGCTCAGACCATTGTAATCAATACTAAAATGCAAGAACAAACAGATATGATCAAAGAAACTACAGATACTATGGTAGATGTTCTTGGTGAAGGCCTGGATGAGACAGTAGCAGTCATAGATGAAAAGATGGATACTATGACAGGATTGGTAACAGACACTATGAATGAATTTACAGAATCCATGGTATCTATTGAGACTAGTTTAGAGGATAGCGCTGGGTTAGCAAAGGTAGCTACAGAGATACTTATAGATACTGCTAAGCAGTATTCCTGGAGCGTGGATGCATCTCCCGGCGCTCCTTATCATGGAGATAATGTGATCATAACTGTACTAGGACAGCCAAGCCTATCACCTAGCATGGTCATTTATGATTTTGACGATACAACGATAGTCTCTGCTGCATTAAGTGACCCATCAGGAAGCGGTATGTATCAGTATAACTTAGGAGAGATCGACGAGAGATTTACTGCTGGTACGTCTTGCACGATCCATGTCACAGAATCAGAGACAGGCGCGTTTATAACCTTAAGCTTACCGATCCAGAGATATAGCTGGACATCACTTGTATATCCTGAGACAGTCTTAGTAAATGATTATATTACTGTGCAGGCTGTAGGAATACGCGGCCTGAAACCAACTGTCACGCTTTATAACAGTAAGGCAGAAATTATCATGACTGATAAGCTGACAGAGCTCACAGCAAATCCAGGAGTATATGAATTTACTACCAAGGCAAACAACAGTTTTGATATAGGTAAAGCATATACTTATGAGATAAATATTAGCCTGACAGATACTAAGCTCACTGGTTCAGGAACAGTTACTGGTACGACTATCGATACTATCGCAGGCCTAGCTTCTTCAGCTCCAACTGCAGCAGCTCAGGCTAAGAAAGCTGTAGATGCATTAGCAGCGCTTTCAAATGTACTCTTGACAAATGATGGTGCGACTATAAATATTGCTCTTGCATTAAAACAAGTACAGAATGCAGTCGAGAACTTCCCAAGCATCATGCAGAAACATGGTGGTGGAAGTGTACTAGCTGCTGCGCTGGGTGATATTGAAGATACGCTTAATAGGATAGCTGGAGAAGAAGGTTATAGCATGGAAGAAGTCATAGGAAAAGCTCTAAGCAATAACCCTACCTTAAAAGAGGTTAAGCAAAAGACACAGGCAGTTGGTGATGGCGTAAAAGTGCTTCGTTCAATGTTTGAGGATATACATGGCATAGATGATGCTGTGATCATATCTGATGTTGGAGGCTATATGGAAGATGCAGAAGAGTATCAGGATGAGCTTAGTGAAAAAGGAGAAAAATATAGACTCGATCCTTATGGACAGGTCATGGATGAAGAAGAAGAAGCTGGCTTTGACCGTAGGGATGTAACTGGAGGCAATAGAGGCAGGAACGTAGAAGAGGGATACGGGGAATAATATACAGCTTAAGATGATATGATAAAAATTATTAAAGGGCATATCCTACTAATATTACTATTATTTTTTATTGGGTCAGGGGCATTAACTCTCAAAGAGGCTTATGCTGCTGACCCAATAACCTTTAAGATAATCGCTATCAATCCTTCAAAGACTGAGCGTAAGTTCGCTACTATCAAGGAATACCTTCCCCAAGAAGTGACCCCTAGATATATCATTGATACAGCAGGCCTCGCTGTAGAATATGACAGCAAGAGGTCTATATATTTTCTATATAAAAAAAATGTAGAGCTATTGCCTAACGAGATCAAGGTATTTGAAATAGCAGTAGAAGATGTCTGGAGAGTCTCTGAAAAAGACATGAATGGGTTTAAAGAGAGAGTGGATAATATACTCAGGCATCTTGAAGGTAGTAAATATTATCTAAAGGCCCAGGAGATATCAGATGAGATCTTCCTGGGTTTAAATGATATTTTAAGGACCCAGTCAGATGAGACGCTTAGTAGGGACAGGCATATAGGAGCGTATCGTGATAATGAAAAGATATTGGATGTGGTAAAAGAAAAGATAAGAGAACTAGAGAAGATACTTGTAACTGCTGGCGGGCCAGCTGCTCCTGAGATGCTGGAAGATACCAAGGTGATCTCAGACTCTCCGTCAAAGAACATGACTTGGATAGTGATATTCGTTATTATAATATTCTTAGGGCTTTTAGCAGCAGTGCTATTTTTTACATGGCAGTATCAAGCGCGGCTTACAAAGGACGCGCTTTTAGATTCAAGAAAAAGCGCTTTTTCAGGGCAGGAAGAACAAGAAGAATAAAGATAAGCGGCATGGCGTAATAGTTGTTAGTTTTCAGTTTTTAGTTTTTAGAAAAGCTTTAATCTAACAACTAAAAACTATTAAGCTTTACACTTTATATGCTAGTTAATATAGCTATACTAAGTCCTACTAGGACAGTTTTTAATGGAAAAGGCAGTGTACTAACTTTTCCAGGGGAACAGGGTGTGTTCGAAGTGCTAGGTTTCCATAAGAGGATGATGACGCGCCTTATCTCAGGAGTGATCTTTGTGGACAATAAGACATTTCCATTGAAGAGGGGCATGTGTAAAGTAGACCAGAATAAAGTAACAGTAGTGATAGAGGAAAAATGAGTAGGAACATAGCATTGTTTTTGATATTCGGAATAGCTATCCTAGCGCCTTGTGCTGTATTCGCAGTATGCGGTTATGCGAGTATTAACGCATTAGGAAGAAATCCTTCAGCAGCGCCCAGGATATTCACAGCTCTTATTATTGCGTTAGTATTTGCTGAGGCATTGGTAATAATAGCGATCTTAGTAGTATTTCAGTTGTTTGGAGCATCGTAAATAGTTATTAGTTTTCAGTTTTTAGTTTTTAGAAAAGCTTTAATCTAA
This sequence comes from Candidatus Omnitrophota bacterium, assembly GCA_043821705.1. Lineage (GTDB taxonomy): Bacteria > Omnitrophota > Gorgyraeia > Gorgyraeales > Gorgyraeaceae > JBDRCN01. Next base: position 2,213 of record JBDRCN010000027.1, on the reverse strand, counting down.
CAACTAAAAACTAACAACTAACAACTGAATTATAGTTTTGATAGGAGAGGATATGTTCATAGCCAGTGTAGTGATATTTCAGGTCATGGTATTCATTGTCTTAATATTTGTTTTAAAGCGCATGATGAATAAAAGCTTTATCTCAGCTACGAAGCATCTAGAAGACATGAACCAGGATTTTACTAAAAAGGAGATGGAGATAAATAAGAAGCTCCAGGGGATAAAGGAAAAATCAGATCAGACACTTTCCAAAGCACACAGTGAAGCAGAGCGTAATAGCCTACAGATCATTAAAGAGGCTGAACAAGCTAGAGAAGAACTTCTAAAGCAGGCAAGGAGCCAAAGCGAAGAGATCATTAAACAGGCAGATATATCAAGAGAACAGCTTATCTCTGAGATCGAAGACAGGATAGAAAAAAGAGCTATAGATAAGGCTTGTATGCTGTTAGAGAAAAGCCTGCCGGAAGATTTTAGAAAAAGTATTCATTTACGCTGGTTGGATGACTTGGTTGAAAATGGCTTTAGCCAGATGAGCGAGATGTCTGTTCAAGAAAATATTAATAAGATAGACATTATGTCAGCTTTTTCTTTGGATGAGACACAGAAAAAAAATATACTAAAGAAGATGTCTAGTTTTTTAAAGAAAGAGGTGTCCTTGGAAGAAACAGTAGACTCATCTTTGATCGCAGGGATCATCGTAACCGCAGGTAGTCTTGTATTAGACGGCAGTCTAAAAAATAAAATAGAAGAAAATAGAAGAAAGATCAAAGGAAAATAATTCAGTTATTAGTCGTTAGTTTTTAGTTATTAGAAAAAAGAAGAATTAATGTATTGACTAATAACTGGCAACTGATAACTAAAAACTATTAAACTATGGCTAATATTATGAAAAATAATGCTGCAAAGTTCGATGTAAGAGAAGTAGGATACGTAGAAAGCGTGAAAAAATTTGTTGTTATCGCGACAGGCCTTCCTTTTTGCATGAATGGCCAGATCGTAGAGTTTTCAAACGGAGTACCAGGGCTGGTTCTTGGGTTCACAGAGACAAAGGTGCAGATACTCGTCTTAGGTGATGCGTATGGAATTCGCGCAGGAGATGAAGTCTATAATAAAGGCAGATCTTTAAACCTTCCTGTATCGGATGATTTTATAGGAAGGATAGTAAATGGACTTTGTCAGCCACAGGATGGCCTAGGGCCAATAAGATCAGAAGAAACTCTACCTGTTTTTAAGGTGGCTCCTGGTGTAATGGAGAGGCTTCCGATCAAGAATGCATTGGAGACCGGGACACTTCTTATAGATGCTATTATTCCAATGGCTATGGGGCAAAGACAGCTTTTGATCGGAGACAGGCTTACTGGTAAGACTACAGTAGGCATAGATGCTATATTAAATCAAAAAGGAAAAAATGTGACCTGCATATATTGCTGTATAGGCAAGCCGTATTCAAGTCTCATGAATGTGCTTGATATACTTAACGAACATGGCGCATTGGATTATTCAATAATAGTATCAGGAGTAGCTTCTCTATCTACAGCAGAACAATATCTAGCGCCTTACACTGCGTGTATGCTAGGAGAATATTTTATGGGAAAAGGAAAGGATGTCTTGGTTGTGTTCGATGATATGACAAAACATGCATGGGTATACAGACAGATCTCTCTTCTTTTAGAAAGGGCACCTGGCAGAGAGGCATACCCAGGAGATATTTTCTACGTACATTCCCAGTTAGTAGAGAGAGCAGGATATATGAATAAAGAATACGGAGGAGGATCCATGAGTTTTTTCCTTGTGATCGAGATATTACAGGGAGATGTAACAGGATATATACCAACAAATCTTATATCCATGACAGATGGACAACTTTATTTCTCAACAGAGCTTTTTAAAAAAGGTGTTAAACCTGCGATCGATTTTGGACTTTCAGTATCTCGTATAGGGAGTAAAGCACAATGGATAGGCCTAAAGAAATTCAGTAAAAATCTGCGCATAGAATACATCCAATATAAAGAGCTTTTACAGATGACACAGCTTCGTACGACGGGACTTTCAAAAGAAGCTGAATCTAAATTGAGAAGAGGAGAAGCGATAAATCAACTTATAATACAGAATAAAAATATACCTATTTCTATGGAAGAACAGATAATTTATCTGGTGGCTCTGGATAGAGGTAAACTTGATAATTTATCAGTAGAGCAGATAAAACAGTTCAG
>JBDRCN010000026.1:0-22563 GCA_043821705.1 Candidatus Omnitrophota bacterium | reverse complement strand
CCACAGGTTGCGGTCCAGGGAACGGTACTGGATAGCTTCGGATATATGATCGGGTTCTATATTGATCTTCCCTTCTAGATCTGCGATAGTGCGGCTCACTTTTAGTATTTTATCATAACAGCGCGCGCTGAAGCCAAGCTCTGTAATAGCTGTTTTTAATAGATTTCTGGACTCTGTATCTAATTTACAATATTTTCTTATCTTTTTATAATTCATACGTGCGTTTAATAGCATGTTATCATCTTTAAATCTTTCGCGCTGTATTTTTCTTACTTGCCTTACTCTTTCTTTTATTTCTGAAGAACTTTCTTCTGATCTTTCGCTTGATAGATCTTTATAGTTCACTGCAGGGACTTCAATGTGAATATCTATCCTATCCAATAGAGGGCCCGAGATCTTAGAGCGGTATTTATGTATCTGGTTAGGAGTGCATCTACAACTGGATCTTTTTTGGCCAAAGTTCCCACATTGACAAGGATTCATAGCGCATACTAGCATAAATTTAGCAGGGAATTTTACAGAGTCACTTGCTCTGGATACAATAATAAAGCCATCTTCAAGAGGCTGTCTCAATGCTTCCAATACATTTCTATTGAATTCCGGAAGTTCGTCCATAAAAAGTACTCCATTATGTGAAAGACTTATTTCTCCTGGCCTAGGGATACTCCCACCTCCTACAATAGATGTATAGCTTGCTGTGTGGTGAGGAGTCCTGAACGGCCTTGAATTAATAAGAGGAGATTTTATTTCACTTATATTAGAGATACTGTATATCTTAGTAGTTTCAATGCATTCTTCCAGAGTCATTTTGGGAAATATCGTTTTTATGCGCTCTGAAAGCATGGTCTTGCCGCTTCCAGGAGGCCCTAGCATTATTAAGTTATGGCCTCCAGCGCAGGCTATCTCAATAGCTCTTTTAGCAAAATACTGGCCCTTTACATCTGAAAAATCTATATCAAAATATTCGTTTTTATCTATAAGCGATGCGCCTCTATTTTTTATTGGAAGTATAGAGCTTATACCATTAACAATATTACACACATCATTTAAGGTCTTGACAGCATAGATCTCCAGGCCATCTACTATACTTACCTCACTCGCATTCTCTTCAGGGAGGACCAATTTCTTGTTTTTATCCCTTAGGTACATAGCAATTGGAAGGGCTCCTTTAATAGCTCTAAGCTTTCCATTTAAAGAAAGCTCCCCTAAAAATACAAAATCCTTTGATCTTTCAAGCTCTATTTGATCGGATGAAGCTAATATGCCTATAGCAATAGCTAGATCAAAGCACGGACCTTCTTTTTTTAAGTCACAAGGTGCCAGGTTTACTGTTATCTTCTGCACAGGATAGTTTAAGGAGCTATTCTTTATAGCTAATTTGACCCTGTCCCTTGACTCCCGGATAACTGCATCCGGAAGCCCTACGATAATGAACGATGGTAAACCACTCGTTGTATCCACTTCAACCTCTATAGGCCTGGCTTCTATACCTATAGTGGTAGCTGATAGTATCTTTGATATCATAATACACCCCCTAATTTATGTTGCATGACACAGGCCACATGTCACAAGTCCTGTATATGTGTCTTGTGTCATGTGTCTTGTGACTACATAAGCAAGCCCTTCACTTATATAGACACAGCAGGGGGTCATTTTCTTTCAAAAAAAATTCATTTTTTTTCATAACTAGGTGTGATTATTGAAGCTAGACTTGACAATCTAAGCATCATAATGTATACTTCATTATAAATTAACATAGTTTATTATGTTTAATTATAAAGAAAGGTAGTATTTAATGAAAAAACTCTATATTTTATGTTTACTATTAGCATCTATACTTATATATAGTAATGCATGTTTTTCAGCTACAGTTGGAAACCCCCTAGACCTAGATGTGCCAAGTACCTCTAGCATGTTGCGCCAGCAGATGATCGAAGATACTATGGATGAGGTTGAGCAAGTGGTAAAGATAAAGACCTCATTTGATGCAGAGTTTGTGTTTGATAAAGACTTGAGAACTCCTACAGAGGTAAAGGACGCTGAGCTAGAAGGGCAGTGGTATATGGCAAAGATCGGGACAACGATCTTTAACAAAATAGAACCATATATAAAATTAGGCACATGTACTCTAAAAGCTGAGTGGTCTCAGAACGATAATGTTAACATGGAAGTTGACTCTGATTATGGCTTTGCATGGGGTGGAGGAATAAAAGCTATTCTTTGGGATATAGAAGACTGGGGTGTCCGCCTTACAGGAGATTTTCAATATAGAACTACAGATCTAGATGCAGATGAGATCACTAGAGGTAATACGAGCGTAATAAATCCAGGTGCAGAATTTGAAGTTAGTGAATATCAATTATCTTTAGCAATAAGTAAAAAATTTGAACTCCCATTAAAATGGCAGAATATTTATTTAGTACCTTATACAGGAATTACTTTCTCAGATTCAGATGTTGATGTAAGCTTTAGGGATTCGACTCTTCCTACGACTGATTTTGCACTTTTTAGCACAAGTGAAGATAATCCTATAGGATATTTTTTAGGATTAGATATATTGCCGAGCTTGACGAGTTCTTTTATTTATAGCCTAGAGGTAAGGCTGATGAATGAGTTTGCTTTGACCCTTGGCGGCACAATGAAATTCTAACAAATAGGAGTGTAAAATGAAAAAGATAATATTCGTACTTATTATTTTAGGTCTAGCATCATCGAGTTACGCTATGTCAGTAGGAGGACCTGACATGAGCGTACCTGAAAAATCTCTCTACACAAAAGAAAAGGCTGTGGATGCAGAGCTAGATAAATATGAATTTAATATGAACGTGAGGACCGGGGTCGAAGCAGAGCTTATATTCGACAGAGACCTTGATTCTGCTGAAGCTGATACGACAAGCGCTAAGCTTAAAGGCCAGAACTATATGATAAAGTTCTCAAATAATTTTTATGATGTGATAGAGCCTTATATAAAAATAGGAACATCTAACCTAAAAGCAGAATGGGATCAATTTGGTAGGAGCGTGGAAATAGAAGCAGATCCAGGGTTCATGTGGGCCATGGGTGCTCGTGCGATCTTAGCTGATATAGAGGATTATAATGTGAAGGTCTCCCTTGATGTCCAGTTTAGAAGTATGGATACTGAGATTGATACGGCTGAGCTTGATGGTGCAAGCCAAAGCTCGATAATAGGTGAAGAATTTAAGATAGATGAATGGCAGATTAGTTTAATGGCTAGCAAAAAATATGTAGTTCCTTTTTCGTACCATGATTACTATGCAATACCTTACGGAGGCATAACTTATTCACTTACAGACATAGATGTCTCTTTTACTGATCCTTCAAATAATTTATTGTATTCTCTTTTTAATGCAGATGATGACAGGGAGTTCGGATTAGTATTAGGTGTAGATGTCATGCCATCACTTGCAAGCTGGTATCTCTTTAATATAGAGATGAAGTTCCTGAATGAGTTTGCTCTTACCCTTGGCAGCACAATAAAGTTTTAACTTGCCATAGTACCTATCTATTATATATAATATTATAACTACAAGAGGGTGGTTCTATGCCCTTTACATAAGGAGGCATAAGTGGAGTTTTTTGTAAGCCTTGGTCAAAACAAGGTATTTTTAGCCACGCTTCTGGCTTGGCTTATGGCACAGAGCGTGAAAGTAGCTATTGGCGTAATACAAGAGAAGAGGTTTAATTTTAAGTGGTTTGTCGGGACAGGCGGTATGCCTAGTTCCCATGCAGCCACTGTCTCAGCACTGGCTACGTCTACTGGGCTTACATTTGGTTTCTCATCCCCATTCTTTGCGATCGCGTTCTTCTTCGCTTTTATAATTATGTTCGATGCTCAGGGAGTAAGAAGGCAGAGCGGGCATCAGGCAGAAGCGCTGAATAAGATCATAGAAGATATATACTTGCAAAAAGGCATAAAGCAGGAACGTCTGATGGAATTCTTAGGGCATACCCCTATACAAGTATTTATAGGAGCTGCGATAGGCGTTGTCATAGCTCTTATATGTCATGTTTAAAAAAGGAGGCAGGCTTTGAATAATAGATTACTCGGTGCTGTTATTGGTTTTATTTTGGTAGTAGCTTTAGTTTACTTTGTTTTTGGCAGCAAAAATGATAATGCTTCTTTATTGCCTTCTGAAGATGCGAAGTCAATAAAGGCCCTTATCTCCAGCGACAAGCTGGATGAAGCAAAAAAGCTGATCGATGAGAAAAAAGAATCAGAGCCCGAGAACCCCTCTCTGGGGAATATGTATTTTTTATTAGCGACTTCTTTTGAGGGGAAAGGGTATCTTGTCAAGGCAAGAGACGTATATGAGAAGATACTGACAGAATACCAGAATGTAGATAACATACTAGAGATACAGGAAAAAATAGGAGAACTTAATATAAAGATACTTTTTTCAAATATCATGACAGATAATGATATCAGATATGAAGTCATGCCAGGCGATACACTATCTGAGATAGCGAAGAAGTTTTCTACAACAGTCGATATGGTAAAGGCCTGTAATTCGCTTAAAGACGATGTGATACGGGTAGGATCGAACCTTAAGGTGCCGCAGACACAATATAGGATCATGGTAGATAAATCCCAAAATATATTAACCCTGCTTACTGATAAAGATAGATTTGTAAAAGTCTATAAGGTTTCAACTGGGGCAAATAATTGCACGCCAGTAGGTACATTTAAGATAGTAAATAAGATAAAGGACCCAGTATGGTATACAGAAGGAGCTATAGTGCCAGCTGAAAGTCCTGATAATATCTTAGGCTCGCGATGGCTGGGGTTATCTGAAAAGGGATATGGCATACACGGTACAACTGAACCAGAGAGCTTAGGCAAACAAGCTACGCAGGGCTGTATAAGGATGCTCAATGCTGAGGTAGAAGAACTTTATACTATAGTCCCGACAAATGTAGAAGTAACAATAATGGAATAAAGATCATGGTAAATGGATTAGATTTTGAAAAACCTATTCTGGAATTAGAGTTAAAGATAGCAGAGCTTAAGTCTCTTGCTGCTGATGGCAGCATAGACCTCTCAGAAGAGATAAAAAAACTCGAAGCAAGGCTTGAAAAAGTAAGAAAAGAGGTCTTTGAATCTCTCACTCCATGGCAGAAGATACAGATTGCCAGGCATCCTAAGAGGCCTTATGCGCTGGATTATATAAACATGATAACTGTGGATTTTGTCGAACTTCATGGAGACAGGATGTTTCAGGATGATAAATCTATGATCGGAGGTTTTGCTAAGATAGATGGAGAAAAGATGCTTATATTGGGCCATCAAAAAGGAAGAGACACAAAAGAAAACCTTATGAGAAATTTTGGAAGCTCTCATCCTGAAGGATACAGAAAAGCAATGAGGCTTATGAAGCTCGCAGAAAAATTCAATACACCAATAATTACTTTGATCGATACACCTGGAGCATATCCAGGCATTGGTGCGGAAGAAAGGGGACAAGCAAGCGCTATTGCTTATAATCTTAGAGATATGATGGAACTAAAAGTTCCCATAATAGTAATAGTTATTGGCGAAGGTGGATCAGGAGGAGCTCTTGGCATAGGGATAGGCGATAGGGTATTCGTAATGGAGAATTCCTATTATTCAGTCATATCTCCTGAAGGATGTGCTGCGATCCTTTGGAAAGATAGGCTTAAAGCCCCTAACGCAGCAGAGGTATTGCGGCTTACTTCAAAGGATCTTCTGGAATTTGGTATTATTGATGGAGAGATAAAAGAACCGTTAGGTGGAGCGCACAGGGATCCTGGGAAAACAGCAGATGCATTGAAGAGATGCATTAAGAAATCATTAAAAGAATTAAAGTCGTTCACAGTCCAAGAATTACTAGATAATAGATATAATAAATTTAGAAAAATAGGAGAAGTAAAAGAATAAGCCGGAGTGGCGGAACTGGCTGACGCGCACGACTCAAAATCGTGTGAGGCAACCCCTCATGTGGGTTCGACTCCCACCTCCGGCACCATGTTAGTTGTTAGTCCTTAGTTGTTAGTTTTTAGAAAAGATGTTATCTAACAACTAAAAACTGATAACTAAAAACTAAATGTGGGGCAGTAGCGAAGCTGGGAACGCGCCACAATGGCATTGTGGAGATCACGGGTTCGACTCCCGTCTGCTCCACCATTATAATATAAAAGTATATTGGAGAGTCATGGAGTCGAATGGAGTCCCGCACCGACGAATAGGAGGGCAAGCTACGACGAAAAGGAGTAGCGCCAGCGGGACGGCTGGCCGACCCTGAGAGAATTCGAAGGGCGCCGACTCCCGTCTGCTCCACCAAATCAGTTGTTAGTCCTTAGTCGTTAGTTTTTAGAATGGATATAATCTAACAACTAAAATCTAACAACTAACAACTATAACTATGTCAGAACATTATCCTTTCAAACAAATAGAAAAAAAATGGCAGGCGGAATGGGATAAGGAAGGCCTATTTAAAGCGGACCTAAATTCCAAAAAGAAAAAATTCTACTGTCTTATGATGTTCCCATATCCATCTTCATCCCTCCACGTAGGCCACGGAAGAAATTATATCATCGGTGATGTAGTTGCCAGGTATAAGATCATGCGAGGCCTGAACGTACTTTCTCCTATGGGCTGGGATGCATTTGGATTACCTGCTGAGAACGCTGCTATAAAAAATAAGACCCATCCAAAGGTCTCTACTTTTAATAATATAAAGACTATGAAACGCCAGCTGAATGCCTGGGGAGTTGGTTATGACTGGGATAGAGAGGTAGCTTCATGTAATCCAGATTATTATAAATGGACACAATGGATATTCCTACAGCTCTATAAAAAAGGGCTTGCATATAAAAAGAAGGCAGCTGTAAACTGGTGTCCTTCGTGCAAGACTGTTCTTGCTAATGAGCAGGTTATCGACGGTGCATGCGAGAGGTGTTCGAATCAAGTAGATATGCGCAATCTTGAGCAATGGTTCTTTAAGATAACAGACTATGCCCAGAAACTCTTGGATGACCTTTCGCTTTTAAAGGATTGGCCAGAGAGAGTAAGGACCATGCAAAGAAACTGGATAGGTAGGAGTGAAGGGGTAGAGATAGATTTTAAATTAGCAGATACAGATGAGACCCTGGCATGTTTTACTACGAGAGTAGATACAATATACGGGGCTACTTATATGGTGCTTGCTTGTGAACATCCTATGGTGGAAGAGATCATAAAAGGATCAAAGGAAGAAAAAGCCATAAAGGAATTCATAAACGAAGTTAAGAAGGAAAGTGTTATCGACAGGGTCTCTGCGAATTCTGAGAAAAAAGGTATATTCACTGGGAGATATGTCATAAATCCAGTTAACAATAGAAATATCCCTCTTTGGCTTGCAAATTATGTAGTGATGGGATATGGATCAGGCGCAGTCATGGCAGTCCCAGCTCATGATGAACGTGATTTTCAATTTGCTAAAGAATACGACCTGCCGATAGAAGTCGTCATAGATGATCCCAAAAAACCGCTAGATGCCAAGGCCATGAAAGAAGCGTACATTGAAGACGGTATCATGGTCAATTCAGGCAAGTTTAATGATATCTCTAATCGTGACGCCATGGAAAAGATAGCTAGTTTTATGGAAGAGACTGGTATTGGAAGGAGAAAGATAAATTACAAGCTTAGAGATTGGCTTATCTCAAGACAGCGTTATTGGGGAGCGCCTATACCTATTATATATTGTGATAAATGCGGCATACAACCAGTCGAAGAGAAAGATCTCCCGGTTCTATTGCCAGAGGATGTAGAGTTTAAGCCACATGGAGAATCCCCCCTAAAGTCATCCAAAGATTTTATGAATGCTACTTGTCCGAAATGCAAAGAAAAGGCTACTCGAGAGATGGACACTATGGATACATTCGTAGATTCTAGCTGGTATTTCTTAAGATTTCTGTCGCCAAAGGACGATAAAAAGGCATTTGATGAAAGAATAGTGAATACTTGGCTCCCTGTAGACCAGTATATAGGCGGTGTAGAACATGCGATCCTACATCTTATGTATTCGAGATTCATCGTAAAGGTCCTCTATGATATGAAGTATATTGAATTCAAAGAGCCATTTGCAAAACTCTTTACTCAAGGCATGATAGTAAAAGATGGAGCAAAGATGTCAAAGTCAAAAGGCAATGTCGTGAGCCCTGATCTTCTAATAGAAAAATATGGAGCGGATACAGTAAGGTTTTACACATTGTTCATTGGCCCTCCTGAAAAAGATGCTGAATGGAATGATAGAGGAGTGGAAGGCGCATGGAGATTCTTAAATAGGGTGTGGAGGCTTGTAGAAGACAGTCACAAGCCACAAGTCACAAGTCACAAGTTTAATGAGAAAGTCTCCAAGTTAAGGAGAAAGACCCATCAGACCATAAAAAAAGTAACAGAAGACATGGAGGGTGCATTTCATTTTAATACTGCCCTAAGCGCTATCATGGAACTAGTGAATGAGATATATCAAGTCACAAGTCACCCTCCTACGCCAAGGCTTCGGAGGGCAGGCAAGACACAAGACACAGGTACTGATATAAGAAAAGCCATAGAATCTACAGTAGTACTCTTAGCGCCATTTGTTCCACATATATCAGAAGAGATGTGGGGCAAATTAGGGCATACAAAAAGTATTTTCCAGACCCAATGGCCTGGTTATGATAAAGAAGCACTTATAGCAGATAGGATACCGATCATAGTGCAGATAAATGGCAAGACAAGAGGTAAGATAGAAGTAGATCTTAGTGCTGGAGAAAAAGAGATAAAAGAATCTGTACTAAAGGACCCTGCTACTATAAAATGGATAGAAGATAAAGAAATAAAAAAGTTTATTCTTGTAAAAGGCAGGCTTGTTAACCTGGTTGTTTAAAATAAAAGGATGGTGGAATATGAAAGTGAATCCAATGGTTTTTTTGCTAGTAGCTATATTTATCGTCACTGTGTTTGGATGCAGCGACATAAGGACTCCTAGTGCAGAGTATGCAATAACCCATCCACTGAGCACCAAGACCATGGTCTCCAAGGGAACTTCCCAAGATGAAGTCATAGAGACTTGGGGAGACCCAAGTAAAGTTATCGAGATGGGCTACGATGACTTAGGGCTAAAAAAAGAGGCTTGGGTGTATGATGCTTGGTTTGAAAAAGCACCACTTGATTATAGGCATTTCTCAAGAAAGAAGAAGATATATTTTGTAGGCGGGTATGTAATAGGATATGAGGATATAGAAGATGAGGCCGCAGAGCCTGGTGAATAAAGCACTGATAGTTTTTTTACTATTATTTTTTCTACCTATAAATGTATTTAGCGCCGAGACAATAGAAAAAGACCCATCTATAATATATATAAAAGACATTGCTTCTATAATCACAGAGGTAGATATCCTCATCAGGGACATACAGTTCAATAGTATCCCTACTAGCGAAGGGGCAAAGCGCCTTGGAGGCCATATAAAAAAGCTAGACTCTTTAAGCTGTCCAAAAGATCTAGAGGAGCTGCACAATAAAGTCAGATTGTCTTTTAAAAAAATAAGGTTAGGGTTTTTATTGTTATCCAAGGATAGAAGAGAGGTATCAGTCAGGCTAGTAAAGAATGGTGCAGTGCTATTAAAGTCTGCAGCATTGGAGATAAAGAGAAGAGCAAAAGAAAAGGGTATGATAAAAAAACAGGAGAACTAGATGAAAAAAGCTTTTTTATGTTTATTGATTATCTTTTGTTTCTGCGCAGTATCTTTTTTTTCTAACTCTTATGCCTTAGAAGATGATAGTTCGAAGGATAAGAAAAGCAAAGGGTCAGAGGATTCAAAAGTTATCCTGCCGTCCCCTATACTTTCTTCTGGCGTTTCTCCTACGCTTTCTCCTCACATATCTTCACCTCAGGTAACCAGTGGGACCATAACCTTGCCAGCGCCAGCTAACACTGCATCTTCTATGACTATAGGCAATGTCCAGAGCACCCCAGCTACTATCACAGTGCCACTGTCAAAAGTATCTGAAGAAATATCTGAGGTCATGGATTCAGGGAATCTATTAGGCAAAGTGCTCGACATGGGCTCAGAAGGAGAAGACTATTGGGTAGAAGTGAGAGATGATGGCATTGGAAAGGAAGTAAAGGTGATCATAGACACTGATAGCACTATCATCGCGAAAGAAAATAAGATAATAGGGTTTAAGGCATTAAAGGTATCTGATACTGTAAGCATAGTATATGTAAAGGAAGACGAGATCGTAAAGGCTCATTTTATAAGTATTATTACTGGTAAAAACCTAAAAGTTATAGAAGGTCCTTCAAAAGACTAGTTTTTTATGCCCCTCTTTTCAAAGCCTGAAAGATATGCGATCTATTCTCTTATTCTTTTCGGGCTTATCGCAATATCTTTTTCTTATGTAAAAAACACCCACTCCTCACAACCTGTAATTATATATAATATCGAAGAGAAAGATATCCTGATAGATATTAATAAGGCTCAGGAGCTTGATTTCGAGAAGCTTCCAGGCATTGGACCTAATCTGTCAAAAGAAATCGTTAAGCATAGGGACAGCATAGGTTCTTTTAGCAGTATCGAAGAACTGAAAGAAGTAAAAGGTATAGGTAGTAAAAAATTAGAAGCCATAAGAGGCCTTATAAAATTGGATGAATAAAAGACCAATCTCTATCATTGCCATTCTCTTCATGGTAGGCATAATCTTGGCCAGTATATTTTTTAACCCTACTGATTTTGTTTGTCTATTTTTCCTTACACTTACCTCTTTTTTTATATCGCTTTTATTATTTAGGAAAAGGGCATTATCAGAGATATTTATGCTTGTTTCCTTAATAGGGGTAGGCTCACTTTTTTATATAAATTCCAATATCTTCCCCAATAACCATATCTCTAATGTTTTAAAAGAGGACACATTAAAGACATATGTTGTAGGTGTGATAAAAACCCCTGTATTAAATCGCAGGCCGTACTTTGGCAAGATAAATTCAAGGTATGTCTTCCAGATCGAGGCTGTAAAAAAAGAAAATGACTGGCTTGAGGTAGGGGGAAGGGGCTATGCAAATATCCAGACAGAATCCTCATATGATTATGGTGATAGGTTGCTAGCATTAGCTTCTATAAAGAGACCTAAGTCAAAAGAAGATTTTGATTACAGGAAGTATCTTGAAAGAAAAAATATATTTTTTACATTCAATACAGAAGAGAACAATATCACTCTTTTAAAAAAGGACCATCGCATAAATTATTTCCTTAAATTTGTCTATAACGTGCGAGAGAAGATAAAAGATAATATTATCAGTAGGCTCCCTCTAGAGAGTGGTGCTCTTTTAAGAGCAGTTCTTTTAGGGGACAGGTCAGAGATATCTTCTCATATGACAGATTCCTTTAAAAGATCAGGTACTATGCATATACTGGCCATAAGCGGCCTCCACGTAGGCCTGATCTCTTTTATCCTTTTGATGTTTTTTAGGATATTTAGGGTAAAAAGAGAAGTCTCTTTTGGGCTCACTATACTTATATTGATATTTTTCATGTTTCTTACGCTTTCTTCTCCGCCTGTATTCAGGGCAGTGGTAATGGCTTGTTTTTTTCTTTTTGGATTGATGCTTGGCAGAAGGGCGGATACATACAACTCTTTGTCACTAGCAGCATTATTTGTCTTAATAAGAAATCCAAAGGATATATTTAATATTGGTTTTCAATTGTCTTTTTTAGCTGTGCTTTCAATAGTATATCTTGTCCCTAAGATGCTAGCCATAGCCAATATTAAAAAGACACCTTTCCTTCAAAAATATATAGTAACTCCTTTTTTTATTTCTTTAGCTGCGTGGTTTGCTACTTTTCCTCTTATAGTATATCATTTTAGGATAATCACCCCTATCTCTATTATATCCAATATGTTTATTGTTCCAGTACTTTTTATGGTACTGGTCAGCGGATCAGCTTTTATTCTATTTGGGTGGTTGCCTATTGCAGGGATAGTTTTGACATACATAAGCAACCTCTCCATAAACATACTTTTTTATCTGACTGACGTGTTCTCAACTCTAAGATTTGGGCATTTTTATCTCTAATCATATATAATAGATATATCATATATAAATGCTATGTGGTTGACATAAAGATAGAGCTATGTTAGTATGTAGGACATGATACGCAAAGCCATTATATTATCAATAATAGTACTATTATTCCTATCTAAGAGCTCTTTTGCTTTTTGGGTATGGACCTCTGATAGCGGAAAATGGGAAAATCCTAAATATAAGGCAAAGGACACGCCTAAAGAGCAGTTGGAGTATTCCATATCTTTTTATAAAGAGAAAAATTACAAAGTAGCTTTGAGAGAGGTTAAAAAACTTATAAAATATTACCCCCTTTCCAAGGAAGCTCCTACAGCTCAATATTACATAGGCCGTATAATGGAGGATATGGGCAATCCATATGAAGGATTTAAAGCATATCAAAAAGTCATAGATCTATATCCTCATACAGAGTTTGTGGATGAAGTAATAGAAAGACAGTTCAATATAGGAGATGGATTTTTTAAAGGAGAAAAGTATCAGGTGCTGGGCCCGCTTAAAGTACCTGCAAAGGACAAGGCTATAGAGATATTCAAGACAGTAAGCGAGAGCGCTCCTTATGGAAAGTACGCAGATATCTCTATCTTTAACGCAGGACTGGCCTATAAAGATATAGCTGACTATAAGAATGCAATACTTATGTTTAAAGAACTGCTGGATAGGTATCCTGATTCTAAGTATTTAGATGATGCTAGATATAGATTAGCAGAATCTTCAAAACTGCTTTCGCTGGATCCAGACTATGATCAGACGCCTACGATAGTCGCACGTGAGGAATTTGAGGACTTTATAAAAAAGCATCCAGAAAGCGATCTATCTAACGAAGCGAAGGAGATAGTGGATAAGCTTAAGGGCAAAGAAGCAGAGAGCATGTTTAATACAGGTATGTTTTATGAATCAAGGCACATGCAGGATAGCGCTGTCATATATTATAGTGACATAGTAAAAAGCTATCCTGGGACAGAATGGGCTAAAAAAGCCAATGAACGACTTAATGAGATCAATAAAAAATAACCTCTTAAACTTATGTCTTGTGTCTTGTGTCCTGTGTCCTGTGCTAAGCGGTTGCGGCTATACGACATCAGTTGTAACAAGGGGAAATATCCAAACCATACAAGTAGATATATTTAAGAATAAGATAGATATAACAAAAGAGGTAAGTGCAAAAGATAAATATGAAATATATGTGCCAGACCTGGAGATAGATGTTAGAGATGCTATCACAGAGAGGATCTTCCTGGACGGGCATCTAAAGCTTGCAAAAAAAGACAGTGCTGACTCAGTATTAGAGGGAGAGATAATAGAATATAGACGGGACCCTCTTAGATATCAGGATGAGGATGTGATCGAGTATAGGATCAGCATAGCATGCAAGATAGTATTAAAAAAGACAAAAGATTCTGAAGTCTTGTTAGAGGAAGAAAACATAGTAGGCGATAGCACATACTTTATTACTGGCTCCCTGGCAAAGAGCGAGACAGAGGCATTAAAGGACGCTACTAAAGACCTGGCCAGGCGTATAGTAAATAGGATAGTTGAGAACTGGTGAACCTCTATTATGCCCACCAAAGAAAATCCATCTTATCTTTTTCTTGGAGAAGAGACGTTTTTAAAAGAAGACGCTGTCAATACTCTGGTATCCAAACATCTTGGGAAGAGTACAAAAGAGCTTAACTATAAGGTCTTTTATGCTAAAGAGAGAAGTTTTGATATCAAGGAGATGTTTGACTTCCTTACAACACTTCCTTTTTTATCCAAGAAGAGAGTAGTGATACTAAAAGAGGCCCAGGCCTTATCAATCTCTTGTAAAGAATCCATTCTAAACTATCTGAAAGAACCTCAAAATAGTTCTGTATTTATCATGGAGAGCAGTTCTCCTGTTATAAAAGGGGGGTTTCTTCTGGAGGCATCTAAATTAGCACATCTGGTCTATTTTAGAAAGCTGAGAGACGTTGAGCTCGATAATTGGATAGTTAAAAAAGTAAGGTCTTATAATAAGAAAATAGATCAGGATGCAGTCATAGCCTTAAAGGAAAGTTTAGAGAATGACCTAAGGATAATATCCTCTAATCTGGAGAATGTGGCTTTATATACAGGGAAAAGGGCCATCATCACGAAATCTGATGTTGAAAAAGTAATAGGTGTAAATCCTTCACACACAGCTTTTGACTTAATGGAAGCAATAAGAAAAAAGAATGTAAAGGATGCATTGACTATCTTTTCATCCCTAAAGAAGGATGGCAAAAAAGAGATAGAGCTTATAGGCCTTTTAGGCTGGAACGCTAGAATGTTAATAAGGGTAAAAGAATTAGCAAGGATAAGGACAAAGCAAGACATAGCTAGAGACCTGAGTTTGAACCCCAGGGCCCTGGATGCGATATTGAACCAATCTTCCAGGTTTAAAAAGAAAGAAGCATTAGACCTATTACGCGAGATATTAAAGGCAGACCTAGAGATAAAGTCAGGTTCTATACCTAAGACCGTGATCGAGAGATTGGTTGTAAGAATGTGCTCAGCTTAAGATTTAGTTTTTGCTGAGGAAAGTTTTTTCATAAGACGGGATTTTTTACGAGAAGCAGTGTTCCTATGTATAACCCCCCTTGAACTTGCTTTATCAAGTTCTGAGACAAGGATATGAAGCTGTTTCTTTGCTCCGTCTATATTTTTTGAAGAAATCAGGTCTATAAATTTTTTGGTCTCTGTCTTTAGGCGAGACGATATAGATTGGTTCCTTAAAGTCCTTCTTTTTGTGACTTTCATGCTTTTTAAAGCAGCTTTTAATATCGGCATAACTTAATACTCCTTATTTAGTAGATGTAAGATAACATAAAAGGAAAATTATGTCAAGAGGTAAAAATACGCATCTCTTAAAGTCAGCAGGCATCATAGGTTTTGCTACAGTTATAAGCAGGGTCTTGGGATATCTACGCGATATATTGATGGCAAATTTCTTTGGCACTGGATTATACGCTCAAGCTTTTGTAGTGGCTTTTCGTATACCTAATATGCTCAGGGACCTTATAGGTGAAGGTGCGACAAATGCTGCATTTGTACCTGTCTTAAGCCAATATAAAGAGACAGAAGATAAACTCAGTTATTGGAAGCTTACAAATGTACTTCTGAACGTGCTTCTAGTGGTACTGTCTTTAATAACATTTTTAGGAGTCCTGCTTTCTCCTATGATCGTACGCTTGATAGCTCCTGGTTTTATAAGTGACCCTGAAAAACTTAATATCACTATCTACCTGACTCGTTTTATGTTTCCCTATGTGCTTCTGGTAGGACTTTTAGCATATAGTATGGGGATACTTAATTCATTAAAACATTTTTCTGTGCCTGCGTTCGCGTCCAGCATCTTAAACCTTTCTATTATAATCTGTGCATTAGCTAAAAAAGGGGATATAAGGGCTTTAGCAGCAGGTGTTTTGATAGGAGGAGTTGTGCAGTTAGCAATGCAGTTCCCTGTTTTATTTTTAAAAGGATATCGTTTTGATTTTAAGGTAGGATTTCGTCACCCTGCAGTTAAAAAGATGGGGATATTACTTATACCCAGGGTATTAGGATCATGCGTATACCAGATAAGTATCTTTGTAAGTACGATGTTAGCTTCGCTCTCACATATAGTGGGCTATGGAGGCGTTGCAGCGCTCTATTATTCAAACAGGATATTCCAATTTCCATTAGCTATATTTGGGATAGCTATTGCCCAAGCAGCATTACCGACTATGTCCAGGGAGGCACTTGAGGAGGGATATGAAAAACTAAAAGAGACGCTGTCGTTTTCTTTGAGGGTAGTTAATTTTATCATGATACCAGCATCTATTGGGCTTATAGTGCTTGCAAGACCAATAACAAGGATACTTTTTGAAAGGGGCATGTTTGATGAGGTTTCTACTTCAGTCACATCCGGGGCATTGGCCTTTTATTCAATAGGACTTTTTAGCTACGCAGGTATAAAGATATTGGTATCTTGTTTTTATTCTCTAAAAGATACTGCCACTCCTGTAAAGATAGCAAGTATTTCGCTAGTGCTTAATATAATACTTAGTTTTGTACTTATGTTTTATATGAAGATAAATGGGCTTGCTCTTGCTACTTCGTGTTCAGGGATAGTCAATTTTTTATTGTTGTTCTTTGCATTGAGGGAAAAGATAGGAAGCTTTGATGGATTTAATATACTGGTCTCATCATCAAAAGTGTTCTTAGCTAGTATTATTATGGTTTTTTCTCTATTATTCTTTTCTTACATTTATGTGCTTAATATCTTTATAGTTATAATGATCGGGATAGTAAGTTATTTATTGTCTGTATTCTTATTGGATCAAAGAGAGGCAAAGGAATTTATAAAGTGGGTCTTAAGGAAAAAGTAAAAAAACTGCCTAGACATCCAGGCGTATATCTTATGAAATCTGACGTAGGAGAGATCCTTTATATAGGCAAGGCAAAAGATCTTTCTAAGAGAGTAGCAAGTTATTTTCAGGATAGGCCTAAGAGTACAAAATTAACTCTTCTTGTAGAAAAAATAAAGGATATTGATATAGTGCTTACTGCTTCAGAAGAAGAGGCATTGATCTACGAAGCAAATCTAATAAAAAAATACAAACCGAAATACAATACTGAGCTTAAGGATGATAAGAGCTTCCCTTTTCTTAAACTTACTGTAGTTGAGGAATTTCCAAGACTTAGCATTACCAGGAAAAAAGTGGATGATGGGTCCAGGTATTTTGGGCCGTATACAAGAGTAAAGCCTGTAAGAAGCGCTTTATCACTATTAAAGAATATTTTTCCTTTGAGGACCTGTAGGAGGATCCCAAAGCATGTGTGCCTTGATTATCATATAGGGCAGTGTTTTGGCCCGTGCGTAGGAGCTATAGACAGGGAGCATTATAAGGAGATCGTGGGCCAGCTTATATTATTTTTAGAAGGCAAAAAGACAATGCTTCTAAAAGATCTTACCATGAAGATGAATAACCTATCCAAGGAAGAAAGATTTGAAGAAGCAGCTATAATAAGGAACAGGATCTCAGCTCTTTCAGAGATACCTGGCAGAAGACTAAGAGAGAAAAGCGATTGGACCGATGTAGCAATAAAACTAAAAAAACTCCTCAAGCTTGGCCGCCTTCCTGTAATAGTAGAGGCATTTGATGTATCCAATATCATGGGGCAGGCTTCTACAGGCTCTATGGTCTATTTTAAGAACGGTATCCCTGATAAAACTAATTATAGAAAGTTCAAGATCAAGCATGTAAAAGAAATAGATGATTATGCTATGATGAGGGAGATAGTAGAACGTAGGTATAAAAGACTTAAGGAAGAAAAGAAACAATATCCAGATCTCATAATCATAGACGGAGGTAAGGGCCACCTAAAAGCAGGATATAGTGTCTTGGCAAAATTGAATCTCACGCACATTCCTATAATAGCTATTGCCAAGAAAGAAGAGAAGATATTCACGCTTAATTCAAAAGTGCCTTTGGATGTGAACAGGGATTCACAGGTTCTTTATTTTATACAGAGGATCAGGGACGAGGCTCACAGGTTCGCGATAAAGTACCATCATAGGCTGAGGAAGAAAGGAGCAGGGATATAACAATTGACTTCGTTTGAGAAAAAGGTATATACTGTTGTGAAACGTATTCCTGCTGGGGAGACGAGGAGCTATGCGTGGGTGGCGAGAGAGATTGGCAGCCCAAAGGCTGTAAGGGCAGTAGGCAGAGCTCTTAATAATAATCCATATCCTTTAATAGTGCCCTGTCATAGGGTTATACATTCTGATGGCAGACTGGGAGAATATGTGTTTGGTAGCGAACTAAAGAAGAGATTGTTAGAGACAGAGAGATTATGTTAGAAGATATAAAATCAAAACTAGAGACACTCGGGAAAAAACTTCAGGATCTTAGAGGCTACCTTGATGTAGAGAGCAATGAAAAAGAGCAGAAGATACTGGAAGAGAAAATGAGCGAATCTGGGTTTTGGAATAACCAGGAAAAAGCCCAGGTAATAATACAAAAATTAAAATATGCTAAGGCTGTTACGACCCCATATTTTGAATCCAGAAAAGAATTTGATGAGCTGAATGAACTTATTGCTATCATAGAAGAGGATGATACGGAATCTATAGATGAAGTAAAGGAATCATTTTTAAAGTTAGAAAAGGATATTAATTCTTTAGAATTTAAGAGTCTAATGAATGGGAAGCTTGATAGAAATAATGCGATAATAAGCATACATGCTGGCGCAGGAGGGACTGAGTCGTGTGATTGGGCGAATATGCTTCTTAGAATGTATTCTATGTGGGCTGATAAGAACGACTATAAGACAGAGATAATAGATATATTAGCTGGTGAAGAAGCAGGAGTGAAGAGCGCTTGTATGATAGTAGAAGGCCCATATGCTTTTGGATATTTAAAATCAGAGAGAGGCGTGCATAGGTTGGTCAGGATCTCGCCTTTTGATTCAAATAAAAGAAGGCATACTTCTTTTGCGTCTTTGGACGTGATAGCTGAAGTCGAAGATGACATTGATATCGAGATAAAAGAGGCAGAGCTTCGCATTGATACTTATCGCTCAGGCGGCGCAGGAGGGCAGCATGTAAATGTCACTGATTCAGCTGTAAGGATCACTCATATTCCTACCGGGCTGGTCGTGCAATGCCAGAATGAAAGAAGCCAGCATAAGAATAAAGCCACAGCAATGAAAGTATTAAAAGCAAGACTTTATGAGGTAAGAGCAGAAGAAAGAAAAAAAGAAATGGAAAAAGAGTATGCCCAAAAACAGAAGATAGAATGGGGCTCCCAGATCCGTTCTTATGTGATGCACCCTTATTCTATGATAAAAGATCATAGAACGAACCAGGAGACTTCGAATGTGAATAAGGTCATGGATGGCGAGATAGATGAATTTATAGAATCGTTTTTAAAATGGAAGGCAAAATCGTAATCCGTGAAGCGTGATCCGTGAACAGTATGCGGATCACGAATTACGAATCACAAATCACGAAATATGTTTAATTGGATATTAAGCAAAATTATTGGGAATCAGAACGAGAGAGAGCTTAAGAAGCTAGCTCCTATTGTAGAGAAGATAAATTCTCTAGAAGGTGTCTTAAAGACATTGAGCGATGAAGGGCTTCGCAAAAAAACAGATGAATTCAAGAAACGCCTTTCAGATGGCGAGACATTAGAAGATATACTTCCAGAGGCATTTGCTGTCGTGAGAGAAGTAAGTATGCGTACTATTAGGATGAGGCATTTTGATGTACAACTTATAGGAGGATTGGTGCTTCATAGAGGAAAGATAGCTGAGATGGTGACTGGAGAAGGAAAGACATTAGTAGCTACGCTGCCAGCTTATCTGAATGCACTCACTGGTAATGGGGTGCACATAATAACAGTCAATGATTATCTTGCGAGACGTGACAGAGAATGGATGGGCCCTATCTTTGAGTTTTTGGGCCTTACTGTAGGGGTAATACAACATGATATGGATCCTGAATCAAGGCAGGCCGCTTATAATTCTGATATTACATATGGGACGAACAATGAATTCGGTTTTGATTATTTAAGAGATAATATGGTAATACGTCCTGAAAATATGGTGCAGAGAAAACAAAACTTTGCAATAGTGGATGAAGTGGACAGCATCTTGATAGACGAAGCGCGTACGCCTCTTATCATCTCTGGGCCTTCAGAAGAATCTACGGATAAATATTATGTGTGTAATAAGATACCGCCAAAACTCAAAGGAAGAATTATATTAGAAAAAGATGAGATAGACGCTAAATTTAAGGGCGTTGATCTCTCAAAAGGATATGATTATATAGTGGATGAAAAGGCTCACACCGCGCATCTTACAGAAGATGGAGAGACAAAGGCAGCCCAGATATTAGGGATAGATAATATGCATGATGTTTCTACTATGGAATATCGCCATCATGTGATCCAGGCCTTAAAGGCACATAATCTTTTTGAAAGAGATGTTGATTATGTTGTTAAAGACGGCGAGGTAATAATAGTGGATGAATTTACAGGTCGATTGATGCCAGGAAGAAGATGGTCAGACGGACTTCATCAGGCGATCGAGGCAAAGGAAGGCATGAAAATAGCAAGAGAGAATCAGACCCTTGCTACTATTACGTTCCAGAATTATTTTAGGATGTATGAAAAGCTCTCTGGTATGACTGGCACTGCTATGACAGAGGCGCAGGAATTTAGCCATATCTATAAATTAGATGTTCTTTCTATTCCTACGAATAAGCCTCTTATAAGGTCAAATTATCCTGATGTCATATATAAGACCGAGAAGGAAAAGTTTAATGCAGTCTGTAACGAGATAGAAGAGCTTTATAAAAAAGGAAGGCCTGTTCTGGTAGGTACTATTTCTATTGAAAAATCAGAATATCTAGGAAACCTCTTAAAGAAAAGAGGGATACCTCATAATGTATTAAATGCGAAATATCATGAGATGGAAGCGACTATTATCTCCCAGGCTGGAAGATTGAGCGGGACAACTATAGCCACTAATATGGCTGGTAGAGGTACTGATATTGTATTAGGTGGGAATGCTGAGTTCATGGTTAATGATTGGCTGAAGGCAAAAGGACTTGGCCCTAAAAATGTTACAGAAGAAGAAGTAAAAAGCCTTTTTGAGGAAGCTAATGAAAAAATAAAATTAGAGCATGAAAAGGTAGTTGAGTTAGGCGGCCTACATGTCATAGGCACTGAACGTCATGAATCAAGGCGTGTAGATAATCAACTTAGGGGGCGCTCTGGAAGACAAGGGGATCCAGGTTCATCCAGGTTTTATATTTCCCTAGAAGACGATCTCATGAGGCTTTTTGGTTCTGGGAAGATAGCAGCTATTTATGACAAGCTCGGCATAGAAGAGGGCCAGGATATTCAACATCCTTTGGTCTCAAGGGCTATTGAGATGGCACAAAAAAGAGTAGAGCAGCATAATTTTGATATTCGTAAACATGTTTTAGAATATGACAATGTAATGAATAAACAGCGTGAAGTGATCTATGGTGAAAGAAGAAAGATATTATTCGATGAGAATGTAAAAGAACATATACATGAGATCATAGAAGAATTAGTAGAGAGTGCAATTGTTCTATATTTTAATAAAGAACTGCATAAAGCTGACTGGAAATATGCTGAATTCAGCGAATGGTTTTGGTCAAAATTTAATATTAGACTTAGTGGTCTTGAAGATATAGTAGAAGGAAAAAATGAAGAAGAGCTTTTAGATTATTTTTCAGGGGTGGTAAAGGCAGCGTATGAAGAAAGACAAAAAAAGATGGGGGAAGGTCTTTTAAGGCACATTGAAAAGATGATCATGCTTCAGGTCATTGATTCGAAATGGAAAGACCATCTTCACGCAATGGATAATCTAAGAGAAGGGATCGGTTTAAGAGCATACGGACAAAAGGATCCATTGGTCGAGTATCAGCATGAAGGATATGATATGTTCAGGGGTATGATAGATTCCATTAAAGACGAGACAATAGAATTTTTATTTAAGATCCAAGCAGCTCAGGAAGGATCCCAGATAAAAGGAGTCTTCGAATCTGTTCCCCAAAACTATGTGCATGATGAGGTGATCCCTATGTCGAAGATGCCTAGTAAACTTCAGGATACACCTAGCGCAGAAGATTTCCAGGAGACGGAGACAGGTATCCAACATAAAAGAGAAGAACCTAAAGTTGGCAGGAATGATCCATGCCCTTGCGGGAGCGGGAATAAATATAAAAAATGCTGCGGGAAATAAATCGTGATTCGTAATGCGTAATTCGTGATTTGTTCACGATTCACGGTTCACGGATCACGGATCACGAAAAATGTTATATTTGATTATCTCTAGTTTATTACTAAGTCTTAGTTTTTTTACGCATAAGCTCGGATTTTTTGTTTTCATTGGTTTTATCCCACTTTTTTTTGCGCTAGAGTATAAATCCTACATAAGATCTTTTTTTATAAGTTTTTTTGTAGGATTTTTATTTTATATAGCTACACTATATTGGCTTTACCATGTAACATTTCTAGGGCTTTTAATCCTTTCATTATATTTAGCAATATACTTTGGAATATTTGGTGTAATTTTAAATCATCTTTCCCGTATTACTCGTACCACGTCACCCACTACCCGCTACCCGTTAACTGTTATCCTTATTCCCTTAATATGGGTAGTATTGGAATATATCCAGGCAAATCTATTTACAGGTTTTGGCTGGACATTGTTAGGCTACACGCAGTACAAGAATCTAAATCTTATCCAGATTGCTGATATATCCAGCGTATATGGAGTATCATTTGTTGTTATGACAGTAAATGTAGCGCTATATCGTTTATTCAAAAATTCTTTCAAAGAGATGATCATAGCCATTATTTTAGTGGCGACTGTATTAATATACGGCAGAGTAAAGATAAGCGAAGATATTAAAAAAGATTCTATCAAGATTTCAGTGATCCAGAGTAATATA
>JBDRCN010000025.1:0-2113 GCA_043821705.1 Candidatus Omnitrophota bacterium | reverse complement strand
TACATTCATGCAGATAGGGTTACCGCAAGCAGTGAATGCAACCCTAAACACACAAGTGAGGCTGAGAAATATATGAAGATAAATAATGAAAAAGGTCTAGTACTAGTAGTAATTTATATGGTCATAGCTCTTTTAATGGTATTAACTATTGGTTTTGCTTCCAGGAGTTTCGCAGACCAAAGAAGCGCCACTTTTCAGAGAGACCATACTCAAGCTTTCTGGTTAGCAGAAGCAGGCCTTTCTCATGCGATTGACACTCTTCCAGATGATGTAACGCAAAAGAATATAACTAATGTAGCAGGTATACAATTAGGAAATTATATAACTAAAACTGAATTTATTTCAGGGGCCACTAATAGATATAGAGTCAGTGCTAGAGGAGATGTAGGAAATACCATGCGCCAACTAGTTTCTCTCGTAGTTTATCCTAGTGGACATTATGATCCCACTAACATAGGTGCTGCCCTTACTTCTGATGGAGGAATAAAAAAACAGCCTAACGCTGACATTATAGGTGGAATACTTGAATTTGCAGATTTTGAATTTGAAGATATATTTGGTATACCACAAGATGTCTTAAGGTATCACGCAAGTCATATCTATTATGATCCTGGCAATGCATTAGAAAAAAATGAGATTCCAGTTGAAGGCATCACTATCATAGATATGCCTCCTGAAGAAAACCAAAGAGAGCTCCAAATAACAGATGGCCATTTTGATGGTTCAGGTATATTAATAGTAAATGGTGATCTCAGGCTTACTGGTGGTACATTCCATGGAATTATCTGGGTAAACGGAGAATTCAATATGGGTGCTGGCAATGCAAGCGTATACGGAGCTGTATTCGTAAAAAGTGGGGCTACCACTGAAGTAAATGCCGCTGTAGCAGGAACTATTTTAATAGAAAAAGATGACGATGTACTAAATGATATAGATGAATGGATTCCTGATGATTATGCCACAGTCCTATCCTGGAGAGAAGTAACTGACCAGGTCATAGATTTCAACTAACTCCAGTCATTCCAAATAGTTACACTTCCTATAAAAATATGATAAAAATCATTCTTGACAAAGATAGTTATGTATGCTAATATTTAGGTAGGCTAATAATTAGCCTTGTTAAGTAACCTATCTTAGATCCCGCATCTTAGACGTAGTAAAATACTCCGGCAAGATGCGGGATCTTTAAAAAAATTTGTGAGGTGCCCAATGAGTACCATTAATAAAATTACCAATGAAATCTCCCTCATGCTCCCGAAGCTAATGAAAAGTGTTAATACGAATCTACTTACTAAACTCAAGGTGACTCAAGCTCAGATGACTATCTTAGTCTCCATACGCGACTATGGAAAGTGTAAAATTAGTACATTAGCAAAAGATCGTAATATCTCCCCTCCTACTGCTACAGGCCTTATAGATAGATTAGTAAAAGGTGGTTATGTTAAACGCAGCCCTGATCCTGAAGATAGACGTATATGCATGGTCTCTCTCACTAAAAAAGGTGAGAATAGTGTTACAGATTTTTTAAGTACTGTTAAAGAAGTATGGAAAGACATACTTCTATGTTTAAACCATCAAGAACAGGAAGAATATCTAAATATTTTAAGAAAGATCGTAGCAAGCTTATCAAAGAAAGAAAATAAATGAGACTTTTAAAAGTATTCTTGATTATGGCAATGATTTCAGCATCTACCTCTCCCCTATTCTCTGAAGAAATGGATAAAGAGAATACTGTAAGCATCTCTATTGAGGATGTAAGGCTTATCGCTATAGAAAATAACCTTGATATAAAACTAGCTCAATTAGATTCAAAGATAAAAGGCACTGAACTTAGTTATAAAGAAGCTATATTTGACACTGTCCTTTCAGGTGAAGTAGGTTACACTAAAGATGAGACAAAGCGCTCAAGCACGCTCCTTGGAACTAAAAGCGTAACAAATAACTATAATATAGGTATTGATAAAAAACTGCGTGCTACTGGTACTGATGTAGCGATAGATTTTACAAACACTCGTGAATGGAGTGATTCTCCATACGCTACTACTAATCCCTCTCATGAATCTATGGGCTCCATAAGCCTTACCCAGCCAATAGCAAAAAATTTCTTCGGGCT
>JBDRCN010000024.1:0-26208 GCA_043821705.1 Candidatus Omnitrophota bacterium | reverse complement strand
ATGGAACTTAAGATCAATAAGATCTTCAAATTGACTTCTAAACTAAAGAACACCAAACCCTCTTATGAGTAACATGATTAATGAGTCAACGATACCTTCATTTAGTACTACCGGGTAACATTTATTAATGAGTCAACTGGTGTCTATCAATTTAGACACTTCACTCTTTAGGGCTAAGGAAATTGCTTCTGGAGCGTCTTTTGCACCTGATTTATAGCCGATCTCAGCTAATTTTTTGGAAGAATGTGGTTTTCCGAAGATTATCTCAATAGGACAGGGTTTTGGGAAGCGTCTTGAAGTAGGCCATGCTTCATATGCTCCCTTAATATAGGTAGGGATAAGCGTGATCTCAAGTTCTTGGCCTATTATGCCTATGCCTTTTTTGAATTCCTTTAGTTTACCGTCTGAGGTCCTGGTCCCTTCAGGGAAGATGCACAGGGCTTTACCATTGTTCAGGATATAATATGTACTCTGCATAGCTTCGATGATCTGAGAAATATCTACAGGTATGACCCTGGCCCTGGCTACGAGGTTGCGGACAATAGGTGCTTCAAAATATTTTCTATAGCCGATGAAAAACAGGTCAAGTTGTTTAAAAAAAGGTACGCTAGCTGTTATGATAAACCCATCCAAAAAACTAGCATGGCTCACAGCTAAACAATATGCGCCTTTTTTTGGCAGGTTCTCTATGCCTGTTACTTTAAGCTTGTAGAAGATCTTGAAATATATGCTTAATAATGGCTTGATGAGAAAAAGTAAAAGATAATCAATAGGCCCTGGTTTAAGGTATATCCTTTTTTTAAAATCTTCTGGCAATCCTTTTTTTAGCATCTCATGCCAAGAACTTGACGCAGGCCTTTCCTTGGTCTTGCCTTCTTTTATAGCTTTTTCTATCCTTAGGAGCAGGTCTTTTACAGTAAATATATTCCCTCCTGCCATCTCTATCTCAAGGTCCACGTTAAAGTTCCTTTCTACGCTACACACCAGCTCTACCCTGCCTAGAGAATCTATGCCTAGGTCCAGCTCAATACTGTCACTTAAGCGTACAGGCCTTTTAAGGTGAAAATCTTTTTCTATTATAGAAGTCAGTTTTTTTGCAATTGGCGATGCTGTGAGCGCCTTATCTTCTATGGAAAGCGGCTCTTCTTCTTTTTCACCCTTCATGATAAGCGGGAGGTACTTTTTTTCAACCTCGTATCTCTTTAATTTACCCAGGGTGGTCCTGGGTAAGGCTTCAGAGGTTATTGTAAAACCTAATATGTGTTTATAATTTGGGAATCCTTGAGAAAGTTTTTCTAAAGTAGCTTTAATGATCTTTCGCATATCCAGATCACCTTTTTCAGTAAAATGCTCCAGGTCCGGCACTATGACCCCGTGCAAGTATTCTATCGATGATGCAGCTTTAGCTTTAATTACGCCTAAGACGCATATCTCTTTTATATATGAAGATGAAGAATAATGTTTTTCAACCTCGTCCGGGTAGATATTCTTCCCAGTTGAAAGGATTATCACTTCTTTCGTACGGCCTGTTATATAGAGGTATTTATCTTTATCCATGTAACCCAGGTCACCTGATAGAAAATACCTGTCTTTAAATACACTTTTTGTCTTGGCCTCGTCTTTATAATAGCCCTTCATGACATTAGGCCCAAAGATCGCGATCTCTCCTATCCCGGATCTATCTTTATTTAATATCCTTACATCTACTTTTGGTAGCGGGATGCCGACTGAGCCTGGCCTGGGTTTATCTATAGGATTGAATGTCACTACGGGAGAAGTTTCAGTGAGGCCATATCCTTCTAATATCTTTATCCCGAGCTTGGAAAAGAAAATAGTAACTTCTTTATCGAGTTTTGCACCGCCTGATGCAAAAAACCTCAGATCCTTACCAAATGCATTCCTTACTTTTGGCAGGAACCTTATAAAAGGCCTGACTACTGCGGGAAGAGAATTTAACTTTTTTGATATCTTCAGGTACATACTGGTAAAGATCTGTGGAACCCCTATGAAAACTGTAGTGCGGGATGCTTTTAAATGATCAGCTAATCTCTCAGGCCAATCCTTCCCAGGATATACGACTTTTGCGCCTGAAAGAAGCGGCACTATGAGTGTTATCATTATAGGATATGAATGGTGAAGCGGAAGTACTGATAATATCGTGTCTTTATCCGAGATGAGCTTGGTCTCAGCAATAGAATAAAAATTTGAGCATAAGTTCTTATGCGTGAGCATGACACCCTTAGGAGTGCTGGTCGTGCCTGAGGTATATAGGAGCAGCATGAGCTCTTCCCCGTCATGGCTACAGGGAGAAAGATCCTCCAAGGCCTCAGCATGTTCTGGAAAAGGCACGGGTATACGCTTTATTCCTTCAAACTGCAGCTTTTTATCATTTGTAAAGATGAGTTTTGCGCCTGAATCAAGCAATATGTTCTCTATGTCCTTGTTCGTAAGCTGTCCATCTATCGGCACGCATACTGCTCCTATATAGGAAAGCGCAAAAAATATTATTGGCCATTCAGGACGGTTCTCCAGGCACACTGCTACCCTATCGCCTTTTTTTATGCCTTCGCAGCATAAAAAGTGGGCTGATCTTTTTATTGAAGCGCCTAGCTCTTTATAACTGATGGAGCGCTTCTCTCCTTCTATAAGAGATTCTATCGCGCACCTCGCAGGAAAATGTCCTATTGCCCTGAAGAGATTTTCATTTAAACAATATATATGCTCTACCATCTTAGGATCATCCCCCCGCCGATATATCTTTCTTTTCTGGTTATGAGCGCTTCGATGTAAGAAACTGCTTCTTTATCAAGTATCTCTTTTTTTAGTTTTATGTTCAAACCTTCTTTAGGGCCAGGTGAGATCTCTAATGTGATCTTGTTCGCTCTGTCTTTTTTATAAGTACATTTGAAAAGGACTTTTCTGGTGAGCCTCCTGCCTCGGTAAATATCTACATCAATGTCGAATCCAAGATAACTGTCTTTGCCTTTAGAGACTATATACCCGAGGCTTGTCTTAAAATTAAATCCAGATGAGCTCTCTCTATCCAAGCTGTAGCCTAGTGTATATTTTTTAAAGAGTGTCCACTTGCCTTTAAATGTGATGATATCACTTGATGGCGTACTCTTATAGATGACTTCGTTATTCTTTCCTATGTTCCAGGAGCCCTGGAGCACAAGGTTATCTCTTTTATTCTCAGAGCGCTTGATATTGAATATGAGGCGATTGTTTGCATATACTTTCCAGTATCCACTAAGAGATAAGCTGTAGATGGATCTTTTATTGTTTGTTTCCCTGGTCTGCGCTAAAAATGTAATGCTATTTGAATCAGCTCTTACGAACTGGGTCTTGAACCTCAAGCGATTCCCCATGATCTGGTTATTCCATTTATCCAGGGTAAAGATGATATTGTCTTTTTTATCCAGGGAGAATTTACCGGAGAATTTTATCTTTTGGGGGATGTCAGTATCCTGGGATTTAAAGGCCTCGAAATATAGATCGTTTTTTTTATCGATCTTAAATGTGCCATTTACGATTTTGCGGAATTTTTTTACGCGGGATGTACTTCTGGCAATAAGCTGGTTATATGGATCTATTTCATAGCGGATCTTCATGTAGACATTATACTATAAATAAAATAGGGGGTCAAAAACTCTTGACCCCCTATTTTTTATTCTGTTAATAACTTACTACTATCCTCCTATAGGTGCTCGTCCTCCAACAGCACTCTCATCCCATATAACCCCTGTTTCAGTAACAGTAAATATTCTAGTACCACTTGTTCCTGGGTTTGTTGGAGTAGCTGTAGCAAGAAATCCACCAGTTAGTGCATTTGGTACTAAAGTAAAGGTATATCCATTTTTTGCGCCTCCAGCCAATTGTGTATCAATATAAGCCGGTCCTCCTAATGGAGGATTTAAAAGTTGCGCGAAGCCTGCAGGATATGCAGGTGGAGTCTGTGCTGCACGATAACTTTCACAAGCTGTTGATATTGTTCTCAAAGCACCTATTGCTGCTGACTCATTGGCATTGTGCCTTGCTCGTAGCAAATTAGGTATTGCTATTGCTGCTAAGAGAGATATGATTGCGACTACGATCATTATTTCTACGAGCGTAAAGCCTTTCTTACTCTTCATAAGCTTCATCATTTTTATCACCCCCTTTCCTTTCAAGAATCACTTCCCTTCCAGCCCCGAGATTCGTATGACGTATGTATAATGATATACACATGGGGCTTCTACTGTAAGTTTAGCACATATTATATATTAGTCAAATTTCTAGAGGGTATTTAGGAAGTTTTTTATAGACTGGGAGTAGAGGTCTTTGGAGCTTATATAGGAGTCATTATGGTCTCCTCCCAACACTATATGCTGTTTAGGGTTAGGAGCAGCGTTATAAAGCTTTATAGACTGGCTAAAAGGTATTAGGTCATCGCTTCTACTGTGCATTATAAGTTTAGGGACATTTATATCCTTGATCTTTGAGAGTGAATCAAACTCAGCAGCTATAAGGTAAGTCGGCAGCCATGGGTATATAACCCTCGCAGCATCCTTTACATTACTAAACGTAGCTTCTGTAATAATAGCTCTTATTTCACGTTTAGTAGCCAGGTCTACAGCTACTGCTCCGCCTAAGGATTCTCCATATAGTACTATTTTTTGGGAAGGGATATTCTTCTTATTTATTAGATGATCATAGCTACTTTCAGCATCTATATAAAAGCCTTCTTCAGATGGACGACTGGAACTTCTGCCATAACCCCTATAATCTATTATAAATACATCGCATCCTATCTCATTTAATATAGCTATCTTATCCAGCCTATTGCTGATATTCCCCCCATTGCCATGGAGAAAAAGTATCACGAATCTTGATCCAGTCGAGGGTACAAACCATGCGTTTATTCTTACCCCATCCTTTGTCTCGAAATATACATCTTCATACTTTAAACCTATATCATCAGGTGTTCCTCCAAAATCCCTTGTAGGATAATAGAGAGAGCTATACTCAAAATACCTGAGATATGCAAAAACAAGTATTGCTAATAATAATATAAATAATATCCCTTTAATCATCTCTCGTGCACCATTGGGACGAATCTTACTGGTATTATATCTTTCTCAACTATCTTTCCAGATTCCTTTATTAGGAGTCTTAAGACCTGTCTCCATTCCTCGCCTACAGGTATCACCATCCTGCCTCCATCCTTTAGCTGCTCAACTAATTTTTCAGGTATTTCTGGCGGACTAGCTGTGACTATTATTATATCGTATGGCGCATGCTCTTCCCACCCTAAATATCCATCCCCTGCTTTTACAAAAACATTTTCATACCCAAGTTCCTTTAATGATCTTTCAGCATTCTCTGCAAGTTCTGGTATGATCTCTATTGTATACACCTCTTTAGCAAGTTCTCCTAATATCGCAGCTTGATAGCCTGAACCCGTGCCTATCTCCAGGACATTATCACTTTCCTTGATATTCCCTAGTTCAGTCATAAGTGCTACTATATAAGGCTGGGAGATGGTCTGGTCAAATCCTATAGGAAGAGGGCCATCTGTATAAGCCATCTTCGTAAATTCACTTGGGACAAATCTGTGGCGTTCTACTTTTAACATAGCGTCCAGGACTCTTCTGTCTTTCACTCCCCTTCTTTCTATCTGGGCCTTTATCATGTTCTCTCTTTCTTTAAAAAACATGTCCACTTCTCCTAATACTATATTCGATGTTAAAAAAATAAAACAAAATATAAAGGCAGTCTTTCTCATATCTTTGAAACAACTATCCCTCCTAATACAGCTATATCTTCCGTAGGGAGGATGCATTTTATGCTGCGGTTAAAAAACATATTGCACTCTGCACTAAACTCTTCATCCTTAGCCCACAAGACTACCCCTACCCTGATCTTTTCAAACACCTTTATAGAAAGGCCTGCTGTGCCTATGTCCAGTTTAGAGGCATTAAGATCTTTCATCCGCTCGTATATAGCCAGAGGATCATCCCCGTATTTTCTCAAGATAGGTTCTATAGCGCGCTTACGGAATGCTGTATAATACGCTCCCCCTCCTTCCATCTCCTTAAAAGATGCCCAGTCATCCTGTTCTATCGACAAGACATTCTCTTCTTTTGCTAGATAGTGAAGGATAAGGATCTTGTAATAGTCTTTTGCTGGGATGTTACACGACAGGGAAAGGACTTCTTTAGATTCAAAGTCTACTTCATATTCGTCATTTAAGAACCCTACTGAAACCTTGCCCTCTCTATCAGAAAGCTCTTCCCATGCTTTTTCTATTGAAACTTCGTATCCCATATCTTCTCCCTTTCCCTTGACTTCATTATAATATATAACCTATGTCTGGCAAAGTAAAAACGTATAGTTGCAATGGGTGGCCGGCGATTGGGGTCCCTGCAAGCGCGCAGCGTTTGGCGAGCACTTGCGGGGTGAATCGGCGGACAGGACCCATTGCAACCATTTAATTACATTTGACTAATGTAAAGTTTATAGTAAAATATATTCTAATGAAGAGGACTGTGTTTACTACTACAATATTGATACTGGTTGTTATGTTATTTGTCACTGCGCTTGCCTATGCATTTAACCTGCCCAAGTTCTTTGGTTTTAATCGAAGGAATGCATTGGAAGAATGGGAAGAAAAGATCTTTAAGAATAAAGTTATATATACTGTGGAACATAAGGCTGGTGAGGGATATCTGAATGCTGAAAGTGACAGGGCTTGCTCAGGCCTTATATATAAGATGAAATTCAGCCCAAGAAATTTTCCCATGATGAGCTGGGGTTGGAAAGTAATAAAGTTCCCTGATAAAAATAAGTTGATCCCGAATGACAGCGGGTGGATCGAAAAAGACGATTACGCTGCCAGAGTGTACGTGATATTCTCTGGATTCAGTTTTATGCAGACCAGGAGTATTGAATATATATGGGATGAGACATTGCCAGAAGGGACTATCTTTACAAGTCCATATTTTAAAAATATTAAATTAATTGTTGCTGAGTCAGGTAGTGGGAAATTAGGGGAATGGGTGATCGAACAAAGAAACATCCTTGATGATTACAAGAAGGCATTTGGCAGCCCTCCTCTTATGGGTGTAGCAGCTATAGCCATAATGACCGATACTGATAATACCCTCTCCACTGCTGAAGCGCAGTATAAAGACATAAAAGTGGGGTATAAAAATGAATAAAAACAGAAGAAGAAAGTTTTTTGCAAACAAACTTCATAGAGAGATCTTTTCACTTGTATTTCTGGCGTCAATCGTCCCTGCAGGCATCATAACCATAGCGATGTATTACCTGGTATTCAATGTCACATCCAATCAGATAATGATACCTGAGATGATAGCCTACCACATAATCCCTGCTGCTAGAAAAGTCACAAAGTTCCTCATAGTCTCTATGCCTATAGCCACTATTATAATGTTATTTGTCGCATATAAGGTAAGTCACAATATAATAGGGCCTTTTGATAGGATATCAGATGATCTTGATAAGAGGTTAAGTGAAGGCAAATACGAACACATAAAGATCAGGAATAGCGATAAATTCTCCCCGATCGTCCATAAGATAAATAGACTGTTGGATAAGATCAAGTAGTCTTTTCTTTTCCCAGGAGCTTCACTATCTCTCCAAATAATTCTTCAATAGAAAAGGGTTTTGTGATGTAGGCATCTGCGCCTATTACCCTACCGATGATCCTGTCTGCATCGAGATTTTTACCTGTAGCCATGATAATAGGTACACTGTGCAGGTCTTTATCTCTTCTTATTTGCCTGCATACTTCTTCACCCGGGAGCTTTGGAAGGTGTAGGTCGAGTATGATAAGGTCTGGTTTATGGGCTAAAGCCATATCTATGCCTTTTTGCCCATCTTCAGCAGTCAAGACTTCATATTTATGAATACTTTCCAGGTTCATCTTAAGTAACGTGAGAAGGTCTTTTTCATCTTCTATGATCAGTATCTTAGTGTTAGACATGTAGCTCCTCTTTTTGCTGGGCTGTGTCATCTATTACTAGCGTACCAGAGATCCTGTCGTGCCAGCCTATGGGATTTTTAGAGAATAGATGTGAAAAAGCCTCAAATGGTATAAACCTACAGACTGTCCTTATAAATATGTCTCTCATCTCTGGCTTTTCTCCATCTGCCATAACTACGCTGGTCTTGGTATAGAATTTTCCAGGAGATCTGCCCCATATAGATTCAGTTATTAAATAATAAAGAAGGTATAAGACTGCGCTCACTACCACGTTCTCCCTCTCTAAAAGCTCTTTTAATCCAAATACGCTGAACACTATCACTATTAGAGCTACCGCAATATTAAGAAATAGTAGATCCAGAAGGAGATTTATAAATCTTTTACCCTGAGTTGTCGGATTAGTATTATTTTTTCCCATAATATGCTTTTACTAGAGTCAGGCCTTTGGCTGGGGCTGTCTTGCCAGCTAGTTTTCTGTTTTTTCCAGCTAAGATATCTTTGACTTTCTCTGGCGCTGTGAACCCTCGGCCAACATCTATGAGAGTGCCTACAATATTCCGCACCATATTATATAAAAACCCGTCTGCCTCTATTAAGACCTCTATTATATGTCCCTTTTTTATTATTTCAAGCCTTTTAATGGCCCTGATGGATGAGCGCTCCTTCTTATCGCTAGCCTGGAATGATCTAAAATCCTTCCTGCCTTTAAGTGGCTTGGCTGATCTTTTCATCTTCCCTATATCAAGGTCATATGTCACGAGCGACGTGTACCTTGACATTAAAGGAGATCTCTCTTTTTTATTTATAATAGTGTATCTATAAAGCTTTCTTAAAGCATCGTGTTGAGCATGGAATCTTACGCCTACCTCTTCTGCTTTTAATATAGCTATATCCCTAGGAAGGTATCTATTCAGTCCTTTTTTAATATTATATAAAGGTAGATGTGATCTGGTCCTAAAATTTGCGACCTGACCTTCTGCGTGTACTCCTGCATCAGTCCTGCCAGCGCCTATCAGATTTACTTTTTCCCTTAGTAGTTTTTTACAGGCTTTTATGATCTCCTGCTGGATGGTCTTTCTCTTGTTCCGCACCTGTGTCTGCCACCCAGAAAACCTCGCCCCGTCATATTCGATCGTAAGCTTTACATTACGCATCTTCTCTGCCTATCTGTAACCCACTTTCCCTATCACCTTAGAAACAGTTTCTAAGTTAATCGGGAAACTGTTTCCAAATTGTTCGGGAAGGTGGGGTCTATTTATTTCTTATGGACATGCGTAAGCGTTCTACTTCTCTATCAAAAGCTATGCGCTTAAGTTCCATCTCTTTCAATAGCTTCTCAGCTTCTTTTTTCTGAGCTAATAATCTTTTATCTTCTTGGAGCTGCGTAAGCTTAACTTGACGCTGGGCTTCTTTTTCTTGTAATTTACGCTCTTTTTCTAAAAGGAGCCCTTCTCTTCTCTTCTTGGCTTGAGCTATTTTCTTCTCCTTAGCTTTTATTTTAGCTATGCGGGCTAATTCTTTTTTCTTAAACTTAGCTTGATGTTGGACTTTTTTGTCTAAGTGAGGGGCTTGTTTCTTTTTAGTCTTAGCTATTTTTGCTTCTTTGGCCTTTATCTTGGCTATACGAGCTTTTTCTTTTCTCTCAGCTTTTAGGCTTTTTTTGTCTTCTATTTTCTTGAGCTTAGCCTGATACTCAGCTTCTTTTCTTTTTAGTTTTTCTTCATAAGCCTTTACTTTAGCTATGCGGGCTTTTTCTCTTTTCATCCTATGCTCTCTTTGAATCGCCACCTTCTCTTCTTCTTTCATCTGCTTGAGCCTAGCTTGGCGCTGGGTTTCTTTTTTTGTAGCGTCACTACTTTCAGCAAAAGTAGCTTCTGAAAGAAAAAGCACTAACATAAAGATTGTAAAAATCTTGGCTATTCTTTTCATACAATCCTCCTTATAAGAGTTCTGCGATCTGGACTGCGTTTAAAGCTGCGCCTTTTAAGAGATTATCACTTACTATCCAGAGATTAAGGCCACTTTCTACAGATTCATCCTGGCGGATCCTTCCGACAAAAGTAACATCCTTCCCCTCTGCATCTATTGGAAGTGGATAAATATCCTTCGAGACATCATCTACTACTTGAACACCTGGCGCGTTCTTTAAGATAGTGAATGCATCGTCTGCTTCGATCTTTCTTTCAAATTCCACATTCACTGCCTCTGCATGAGAACCCACCACCCCGACCCTTACGCAAGTAGCAGTTACTTTTATAGAAGCATCTCCGAGGATCTTACGGGTCTCATTTACCATTTTCATCTCTTCTTTAGTGTAGCCATTTTCCTGGAATACATCTATATGAGGTATGACATTAAATGCGATCTGCGATGGAAGGACCCTTTTTACTTTGCCTTTCGGGATCTTGGAATTTTTGGTTTTCACTGCGATCTCAGTCTCTTGCCAGAGCTGGTCTACTGCTTCTTTACCCCAACCAGAAGCTGACTGATAAGTAGCAATAACTAGTCTTTTTATTTTTGCAGCATCATGTAGAGGCTTTAACACTACAACCATCTGTATAGTAGAACAATTAGGATTGGCAATTATTCCTTTATGCTTTTTAATATCTTCTGGATTTACTTCTGGCACTACCAGAGGTACCTCTGGATCCATTCTAAAAGCACTGGAATTATCTACTACTACTGCGCCAGCTTTAGCAGCAATAGGTGCAAATTCTTTACTGATCCCAGCGCCTGCTGAAAATAAAGCAATATCAATATCTTTAAAAGAATCCTTACCTAATTCTTCTACGCTTACATCTTTGCCAGCGAATTTTAATGTTTTACCTTTTGAGCGACCTGATGCAAGCAAGCGAATATTCTTCACAGGAAATTTTCTATGCTCCAATACCTCTAAAAATTTTCCACCAACTAAACCAGTCGCACCTACTATTGCGACATTATAACTCTTACCCATAAAATACTCCTGTTTCGTAATTCGTGATTCGTGATTCGTAAACCGAATTAACTGTTATTTTTCAAATACCTTAAAAGACCAAATATCATTTGTTTTTGTTTATCAATAGAACTCTCTAAATTGTAACTTTTAATATATCCTAAATCTAGCGCTAACAACAACTGGGTTTCCAATTCTGACAGAGAACCCAACGCTACATATAAAAACTGGATAAATTCTTTACTAGAATTTCTAGCAGCACCTTCTGCAATGTTGCTTGGAATAGATATAACAGATCTTCTGATCTGAGAAGTTAAACCATATGTTTCTTCTTTAGGAAAATCCTTAGTTAATAGATAAACTTCTTTTACTAACTTTCTTGCTTCTTTCCAAACATCCAAATCTCTATGCGTTTTAAGTCCGTTTTTCATAAAACTTTTACGATTCACGAATCACGGTTCACGGATCACGATTATAAATTTTCTACTACTAAGTCTCCTACTTCCTGTGTCGTGTAACCCATCTTACCTGCAGAAAGGCTCTTTAGTTTGGTCGCAGTGACCTTCATCACTGAATCTTCCAGAATTTTAGCTGCTTTTTCTTCTCCTAGATCTTCAAGCATCATACCTGCTGCACAAATAGCAGCTAGAGGATTGATGACATTCTTCCCAGTATATTTAGGAGCGCTTCCACCTATAGGCTCATACATTGAGATACCTTCAGGATTTATATTTCCACCTGCAGCTATCCCCATACCGCCCTGGATCATTGCACCTAGATCAGTAATGATATCACCGAACATATTATCTGTTACTATGACATCGAACCACTCTGGATTTTTCACGAACCACATACAAGTAGCATCCACATGAGCGTAATCTGTCTTTACATCAGGATAATCTCCTTTTATCTCATTAAAAGTCCTGTCCCAAAGATCCCATGCATAAGTGAGAACATTGGTCTTTCCGACCATGGTAAGCTGTTTTCTCTTATTTCGCTTCTGAGTATACTGAAAAGCATATCTAAGGCAGCGCTCTACTCCCTTACGAGTATTATGAGATACCTGCAGCGCTACTTCATCCTTCGTGCCTTTATTTTGGAATTCTCCCATGCCTTTATATAGGCCTTCGGAATTTTCCCTCACGACGACGAAATCGATCTCATCTGGTCCTTTATCTTTTACAGGAGTCCATACGCCTGGATAAAGCTTAACTGGGCGCAAGTTTATATACTGATCAAAATGAAACCTCAACTTTAAGAGGATCCCCTGTTCTAAGATACCTGGCTTTACATCCGGATGTCCTATGGCACCTAAATATATCGTATCAAATGTCGCTAATTCCTTAAGCACTGAATCTGGAACTAGTTCTTTTGTCTTTTTATATCTTTCACCACCTAGATCATAGGTGACTGTCTCGTACTGAAAACCACATTTCTCCCCTAAAGCCTTCATCACTTTTAAACCTTCTCTCGCGACCTCTGGCCCTGTACCATCACCTGGAAGCACTGCTATCTTATACATCTATACCCCTTTCTTATAATCAATGTCAAAATCCAAATGACAAAATCCAAATCAATTCCAAATTCCCAATTCTAAATTTGTCATTGGAGATTTATTTGACATTTGAAATTAGTCATTTGTCATTTTTATTTCCTTTTTTTGATCCAATTTAAAAGCCCGCCTTTTTTTATTATCTCTTGGATAAATTTAGGTAGGGCTTGGGCTTTATAATCTTTTTCTTCAGTCAGGTCTTTGACAATGCCTTTCTCTAGATCTATCTCTAAGTAATCACCTTCTTTTATATTCCTAGCATCTTTTATCTCCAATATCGGGAGGCCCACATTAATAGCATTCCTATAGAAGATCCTTGCAAAACTCTCAGCTATGACACATGCCACACCTGCACCTTTAATAGATATCTGAGCATGTTCTCTTGATGAGCCGCATCCAAAGTTTTTACCTGCGACTATTATGTCTCCTTTTGAAACCTTGCTAGCGAAACTCGCATCAATATCCTCCATGCAATGTTCGCCTAATTCCTTAGGGTCAGTTGTATTTAAGAACCTTGCTGGTATTATCTCATCTGTATTTACATCGTTATTGAATTTCCAAACCTTGCCTTTAAACTTCATCTGGATGCGCGATCCTTCCCTTAATAGCACTTGCTGCTGCAACTGCTGGATTTGATAAATATACGAAACTATCAGGATGCCCCATTCTCCCCCGGAAATTCCTATTGGTAGTAGCTATAGCTGTCTCGCCCTTTGCTAATATCCCCAGATGTCCTCCCAGGCATGGCCCGCAGCTAGGAGTAGAATAAACTGCGCCTGACTTTATAAATATATCAGCTAGGCCTTCTTCTATTGCCTGTAAATATATACGCTGTGTCGCAGGGATTATTATAAGGCGCGTCCTGGAATTTACTTTTTTACCTTTCAGCACCTTCGCAGCAACTCTGAAGTCACTTATCCTGCCATTTGTACATGATCCTATCACTGCCTGATCTAATGCTATTTTCTTAAATTTAGTTACTGGGCCTGCGTTACTTGGTAAGTGAGGCGCTGACACTTGAGGTTCTATTTTACTTACATCATATTCGCGCTCGTCACAATACACTGCATCCCTATCACTCTTATAAAATTTGCCTTTGAAATTCCTGCCCTCAGTAGTTATGTATCTTTTAGTGATCTCATCTGGCTCTATTATGCCGGACTTTCCACCAGCCTCGATCGCCATATTGCATATTGCCATCCTGTCATCCATGCCAAGCTTCTTTATAGTATCCCCTGTAAATTCCATTGCTTTATAAAGCGCTCCATCCACACCTATGTCGCCTATAGTGTGGAGTATCAGATCTTTGCCGCTCACCCATTTATTTAATTTCCCGCGATAGATAAATTTTATCGTCTCAGGAACTTTTAACCACACGCATCCTGTTATATAACTAGCTGCTAGATCAGTAGAGCCTACGCCTGTAGAGAACGCACCCAGCGCCCCATATGTACACGTATGAGAATCAGCACCTATCACTAGATATCCTGGCCCTACGATACCCTGCTCAGGTAAAAGAGCATGTTCTACGCCCATCCTGCCAAGTTCGAAATAATGTTTGATGTTGTGCTTCTTGGCAAAATTCTGCAATATCTTAGCCTGATCAGCGCTTTTTCTATCTTTTTGGGGAGTGAAGTGGTCTGGCACTAAAGCGATCTTGTTCTTGTCGAATACCTTTTTTGCGCCTGTCTCTTCAAATTCCTTTATTGCAATAGGAGCTGTAATATCATTTCCCAGCGCAATATCCACCTTAGCGTAGATAAAGTTTCCTGGTTTGATAACCTTCTCTTTAGTATGCGCAAGTAATATCTTCTCAGTTATTGTATAGCTCATTTCACATCCTTTACTAGGGCTGTCTCCTGGCAATCCGGAAACTTCACACACTTTATACACTCGCTCCAGATCTTATGAGGGAGTTCTGCGTGTTCTACTTTTTTAAAACCGAATTTTTCAAAAAAATCTGGCACATAAGTAAGGGCAAACACCCTTTTCACGCCAAGACTCTTAGCATCTTCAAACGTTGCCTTTACCAGTGAAGAACCGATCTTCTTTTTTTTGGCATTCTCACTAACAGCCAGGCTCTTTACTTCAGCTAGATCATCCCATGTCACATGAAGAGCGCAACATCCCAATATCACGCCTCCCTCTTCATACACAAAAAAATCTCTTATGTTCTCATAGATCTCATTTAAGGACCTGGGAAGCATAAGGTCCTTCTTAGCATAATAATTTATCAATTCTACTATATTCTTAACATCTTTTAAAGTAGATTTTCGTATCACTAGAGAACCGCCCCTTTTGGGATCACTACTATACCAGAATCAGTTACTTTAAACCTCTTTCTATCCTGTTGGAGGTCATATCCTATCTTCATACCCTGGGGCACTTTTACATGTTTATCAATTATTGCCCGCCTTACTTTAGCGTATCTGCCTATATCCACCCCATCCATAAGAATAGAATCTGTGACTTCTGAATAGCTGTTTATCCTTACGTTTGGCGAAAGGATACTATGCTGGACTCTGCCTCCTGATATTATACATCCATTGCATATCATAGAATCTAGCGCCATGCCGACCCTGTTTTTATTTTCCTGGGCAAATACTGTCTTAGAAGGCCCGAACTGCCTCTGGTAGGTCCTGAATGGCCATTTATCATCATAAAGATTGAATGAAGGCACAATGTCCACCAGATCCATATTTGCCTTATAATATGCATCCAGGTTTCCGACATCTCTCCAATATTTAGGGTGTCCGCTTTTCTCGTCAATAAAATTAAAACCACATGCCTTTGCCTTGTTTATCAGTTTAGGGATTATATCCTTGGCAAAATCATGGCTGGATCTTTTATTTTTTGCATCTTCTATCAATGCCTCCCTTAAAACTTTTCTCTTGAAAACATATATCCCCATTGAGGCCAATACTAGGCCTGAACCTTTCTTGAGCTTTTTAGTATTTTTTGGTTTTTCTATTAAGTTCTTTATATTGTCTTTCTTATCTACCTCACATATCCCAAATTCGCACGCATTCTCTCTGGAAACCCCTATGAGGCCCACAGTGATATCAGCATCTTTTTCTTCATGAAAAGATATCATTTCCTTATAATCCATTCTATAGACATGGTCACCAGCTAAGATGATGATATTGTCTGGTTTTTCATCTTCTATAGCATAGAGGTTTTGATGTATGGAATCAGCTGTGCCTTCATACCACTTTTCGCCCACCCTCTGCTGAGCTGGGATGATATCTATATATTCTCCCAACTCACCGTTCAAGACATTCCATCCACCCGAGATATGACGAGTAAGCGAATATGATTTATATTGAGTGAGGATATGTATCTTCCTAAGCCCTGAATTTACGCAGTTTGAAAGCGTAAAATCTATGATACGATACACCCCTCCGAATGGTACTGCAGGCTTGGTCCTCTCCTCTGTAAGCGGAAAAAGCCTCTCACCCTTTCCTCCAGCCATAATAAAAGTCATTATATTCTTCATTTTATTCCTGCTCCTATATGAAAGCCATATTATATAATAAAGCTATCTAAAATGCAAGACTTGTGCTCACGGCAAGATATTCTTCGCTATCATCACTAGTTACTGGATATGCATCTCCTGGATAGAAATATCCATACTGGAC
The DNA here is from genome assembly GCA_043821705.1 of Candidatus Omnitrophota bacterium. Classification (GTDB taxonomy): domain Bacteria; phylum Omnitrophota; class Gorgyraeia; order Gorgyraeales; family Gorgyraeaceae; genus JBDRCN01. The sequence continues at coordinate 10,096 of JBDRCN010000024.1, read as the reverse complement.
TTCAAAGCTCAAGTCTGAAAAAGCCTGCCAAAATATCCTTACATCAATCTCTTTGCCTATATCAGCATCACTCTCTGTAGCATCAAGGTCATAAATGCCGCCAGCTTTCTCATCTTTACGGTAGAGATAGTAGCTTACATCCACGCTAAGCCTCTTAAGGGCCTGGCAATGTTCTAGAGGTTTAAATGAGACCCGGGCTTTATAAAATTCCAAATTTGATAGTAACGGTGAAAGAGCATATCCAGTCTCTATATAACCGAAGTACAGAAAATTATTATCATCACCTGATGTATTGCCGTTTTGTGTATTAGTAACGCTTGAGCGGTCAGCATCGCCTGACCCAAACGCATATTCAAAGGAAAATTCAGGGTGGCTGTAAATCTCGGTTTCGTACTTTACTCCCATATTGCCTGCCCACGCAGAAATATCTTTTTTTTCATTTGTGCCATCAGTATAACTCTGGCCAGTCTGCATGATAAATTCTCCCCAATACCTTATCTTATCCCAGATCTTCCCCTCCGCGCCTATTCCTGTATATTCAGAATCATATGTATATTCCTGTGTGGTATCCTCAGGATCCTCATCACTAAAATCCCTCTGCATTAAGAAAAAGCCGTATAGATTACTTTCTTCATTTAGATAATATGTTGATTCAAAACCATAGAATTTCCTGTCACTCTCTTTATCGTAACCAGGCACACTGATATCAATATTATCCTCGTGCGGAAGAGTCTGGGATAAAAAGAGATTAAATTTCCATTTCGGTAGGATAAAAAACAGTTCAGCCCCATCATTTACATTGCTAAAAGCAATGCCTCGACCAAGATCAAAGTATCCTCTCCCACCCCTAAACCATAACGGCTGAAGATCTAATGTTAAATAAGCGTAATCTAAATGTGGGCCATCTCTATCATTATCGTCAGGATATCTGTGAATATAATAATCTTTTAGCCTAATATAAAGAGAGTGTTCCTTTTGAATGCCATTATCCAAAGGACTTCGTAAGATCGCCTTTAGCCACAGACGAGAATCAAAAGAATTTGTATGATTTATAGCGTCATCAGTCAATGAATCATTGTCATCATTATGATAATTATCAAATCTATGGTTGATCCAGCCCCCATAGTCAAAGATAAATCTCTTTTCCTTTTCTAAGACTTTTGTTTCGGTCTCTTCCAAGGCTGATCTCTTCTCTTCCTCTATTCTTCTAGATCCTTCAGCTCCAAAAGCCTCTCTACACAGAAAAATAATTAAAAATATTATCAGTACTCTAGATCTCAATGGTTCATCCTTTTCTCAGCTAAATGATCAGCAGCCTTTGTAAGAGTAAAAACTAATTCCTTACCACTAAGAAGATCATCAGTCCTCCCAGAGATCATCATACCCTCAAACACTAATTCTCTGAGGGCATATCGCTTACTGCTTTTAAATATCCTTAAAAAAACTCCGCCTTTTAATCCAAGCGCCCGAGTAAACATAATACTAGCTGTGCCTTTGCGAACTACAGCTTCAGGCTTAATATCCGTTCCGATCTCTTTTGGGATTATTTTTTTCTTTTTTAGGAATGTGACCTGTGAATCAAAATCCTTTAGGCGTTCATCTTCCCCTATCAAGAGTACAAGCACCCCACAGATATCCTTGAAAGATGTAATTCTTCTTTCAAGGAGGCTTCTAAAGTACTCCATGTCAAAGATCTGGTCGGTTTTCTGCGAGAGAGAAGGCTTTTTTTCATACATATGATCTTCTGTCTGTAGGAGGACCTCTCTTTTTTCTTCCTCCACTCTTCTCTCTTCAGGAGTAGTCTCTGCGTATAAAAAAGGACATAAGCATATTAGAATTAAGAGGATAAGACAACACTTCTTCATTAAATGAATATTATCTCATTTAAAAAATAAGTCAAGAAAAAAGGCAAAAATCTATAAAAAAATGCTTTAGAAAGTAAGCGTTTTATCGACGGTAAAAAGGCCAAAAACTTATTCCGAGAACGCCTTTAAAAAGGGTCAATTTTATGGTATAATTATAGTAGAGGAAGTATGTTACGAAAAGGCAAACTTTTCGCAAGAAAAGGACGCAAAGCCGAGGGTCCTAAGTGCTATTTTATCCACTGTAGGATGGCCGGGTTACCGAATAATAGCTTAAAATAAAAAGATTCTGTAACGCCCATTTCTTGTGAAGAGGAATGGGCTTATTTTTTGAGATGACGATCGAGGTGAGATCTGTGAAGGCTTTAAGATTATTGCTATGCATAACAATGATATTTTTCCTGATAGAAAGTGATATCGCATATGCTGGCAATAATAAGGATAAGGGCAATGAAAAAAAAGCTGAGAAAAATAATCCATCAGTAAATGCGCCTGGTCAAAATAAAGACCCTACGCCCGCACCAGCGCCGCCAACACCTCCACCTGCGCCTACGCCACTACCTGTAGTAACACCTCCTCCAGCACCTGCGCCTGTACCAGTGCCTGCCCCAAAACCTTCGCCAAAGCCAAATAAAAAGCCAAAAGATAATCCTTCAGCAAATGCCCCTGGTCAAAATAAAGAAAAAAATAATAATAAGATAGAAAAGATCGTAGCATCACCTTCAATGGAGTCTAAAGCGAATTTGAATAAGGTTGAAAGAAAGTATATGATAGAAGCTACTCGCGAGAAAAAAATCCAGTCTAAAGAAGCGCTAATAGAAGCAGTCAAAATCAATAAAGCAGCTAATACTAATAGTGCAAAAACTCACCTAAAAAGAAATATGCGCCAGGTCGAGGCCCATGAAAAAAGGATGATGCTTGATGACCTAAAAACATCTCTTGATAAATTAAATAGATCAAGGTGGGCTTATAATCCGAATGATGATCGAGGCCAGGGAAATATGTCGCCGAATGAGATGTTAGCACCTTTTGGCCATGATAAAGATTCTGATCGAATGGATCTCTATGGAAATCGAGGCCGAGTCATCAGGCCCCCTGAGCCAGAGCCACCACCACCTCCACCAGCACCTCTGCCAGAACCAGAGCCAGAGCCAGAACCTGATCCTCCACCAATACCAGACCCAGTGCCAGATCCTATACCTGACCCAGAGCCTCCACCACCAGATCCTGAACCAGAACCTGAGCCAGAACCAGAGCCTCCGCCACCACCACCTCCAGATCCAGAACCTGAGCCTCCACCAATACCAGACCCAGTGCCAGATCCTATACCTGACCCAGAGCCACCGCCTCCTCCGCCTCCTGAGCCAGAACCTGAGCCTGACCCAGGCGAGATGCCATTCTAATCTTTCTTAAAAAAGGATTTTTACTGCGAGAGCTACCTCAAAATACTTATTCTCATTTTCGTATTGTTCAGGATCGCCTTCGCGTATAAGAAATGTCTTATAGGTAGGGACAAATTTTGAATTAATGGATACCAAGCTATTTTTTCCGATCTTCACATCACATCCTGCCCCGAAATAATAATAGCGCTTAAACTCATAGTACCGCCTCTTCAGGTCGCTTAATGCAAAATGATGCAAGGAGCTGCTCGAATGAAACCCAGCCATAATATTTGCATTAAGGAAATCCGTCACGCCATAATTAAGACCAGTCTCCATCACGTAATAATTCTGCGGGTTTACATTAGTCGCATAACTAGAGGTATTTCCCACTAAAACAGTTGCGTACTCAGAACCTGCCACGAAGTAGTCAAGCGGGTACATAAATACATTGTAAGGGTCAATGATATTCTGTGTGCCATTCGAGGCACCCCTGGAGAGATGTGTGATGTCTCTCTTATATTTAAGATCTACTAAAAACTGGTCCTTTAAAAGAAGCTCTTTCGTGAGGCTGGAAAATTTATCCACTTCTATCTTTTTCCCCTTATCATAGAGATAACTTATTTCAAGCGTCGGCGAGATATTATAATAAGTAAGCTTCTTGGATGGGTATTCGCTGGCAGTACCTGTGCCCTCTACATATTCCAGGGTCTGGTCTATTACATTTACATCACTTGAAAAACTAGCCAGGACCCTGTCATCATCCAGGCTAGCCTTCAGGCCTAAAGGAAAATAAAAATTATTCTCAAGCTCGTACTCTCCGATACAAACGCTGCCTAATGTATAATGCCTGTATTCATATTCGTATGCAAAAGGCGTGGTATAAGAAATCCCTGCTTCTGCCTCGAGGCTCTCGCCCAAGCCATACCTGGCAGTAAGCCTAGGTATGGCATGAGCATTTAATGTGTGATAATAGTGATGATTATGAGAATCTCTTATGAGCTCGCCTTGTCTATATTCTATCTCAGCCTCTATGGCTAGCTCTCCCTTGGCCAAAATAGCGCCTTTTAGCCTTTCCAGGGAAGATATGGCTCTGCCCTCAGGCCCTGATATGTGCCTCAGTCCTAGTTTAAAATCTTCATAGTGCGTGCGTATATTCGTGAAAAAATTCGACCTACTAGGGTAAGGCGCATAGTTCCAATCTGCCTTCTGGTATTTACCTGAAAATGCCCCATATAGTTCAAAGCTCTCAAATCTTTTCCTTAAGCCAATGTCATAACCTTGGAAATATTCCAGGTTATATTCATAGAGCGCTTTTAGTTCGTTCGAGACATTGTACACCAGCCTTTCATACCCCTCGTAAAATGTGCGCGAAAGACCTGCATCTACGTTAAAGTCTTTCATGGGCGTGAATGCGAGAGCGCTTTTAAAGGTATGATACTTCGGGTCAGATGTAAAATCATTGAATGAAGCGTGGCCGTGGTAACCTTGCTCGTCGAGCTCAAAATAATCTGCCTCGCCTTTATAAAGGAATGTGTCTTTTTCTAATAGGGGGCCGTAAAGGTCATCCAGCGTAGCTGCGTAGGCATGCGCTGCGATAAAAGAATTAAATATAAATATAGATATTACTAAAAGTCTTTTGATCATATCCTATAGTTTTTAATTATACTACCCGGCCAGTGCTAAGTAAACAATAAAAATCCCTTGCCTGCTAGATACTGGCCTGCTATAATATAATCAAGAATTTTGACCTACTAAAATTTCCACACCTTTAACATAACCTCGCCAAGGAGGTCCATCATGTTAAAAAGAACTCTTCTCGCTACTTCCGTAATAGTTTTTATCTCACTCATCATAATGCCTACACTTCTCTACGCAGGAGAATATACTGTCTTTGGGCCTGAAACTTATACGCGCCAAAGAGATAATTATTCTGAAGACTTTTCTGTGTCAAATACCAATGATACCTTTATATTACGCGTGTCCACTGAAGACTTTGATATCTCAGACCTCGTACCTGGGAAGGCTGTCATTAAGATAAATGGTGAAAAGGTGCTGGGCGCTGGGGATCTTAAAAAAAATACCACCTCCATTGAAAAAGAAATTACTTTAACTTCAGAAAACACTATAGAAATAGATACTAAGGGAAAGCCTGGCGGAGCGATTATTGTAAGCATTGTAGGTATTGATGATGTCTCTCCTTCTATAGCTATTACTGCACCTGAGGGCGGGGCAACTATTGATACTAATATTCCTTTAATTAATATAACTTATAGCGATAGTAGCAGTGGTATTGACGCATCTAGCTTAGAGGTGCTTGTAGATAGTACTGATCATACAACGAATTTTAGTATGGATTCTTCTGGCGCGAACTGGCAGATCACATCAAGCGATGCATTAAGCGATGGTGAGCATACTGTGCAAGCATCCATAAGTGACAATGCTGGGAATTCTTCTACTACAAATATCTCTTTTACAGTCGAAACTGTCACGCCGCCTGAGATCCTGCCTGGATCTGGCTTTATCCATGGCTATGTATATAATTCACGCACAGATGCCCCTATAGAAAGCGCTCAAATTACTGAAAAAAATATCGAAGGCACTGCGCTTACAAATAGCGACGGTAAATTCACTTTTCCTACGAGTGGCACTGGGAAATTTTACCTTACTATTAAGAAAACTGGGTTTACTTATGCGCAGCGTATAGCCACTGTCGAGACTACGCGCGACACAGCTGTAGAAGATATCTTTCTTACTCCTGTAGACAGTCAAGTCACTACTATTACTTCGGCTGGCGGAACAGCTACTAATTCTACTGGAACAGTAGAACTTATATTCCCAGAGGGCGCAGTAGACCTGCCAATTGATGTCCAGGCAACTGAATATGAAAAAGCCAGAGAGCTTCCAGGAGCCCTGCCTGGAAATTCTATCTTTACTTATGCAGTAGATTTTCTTCCGGATGGGGTTAGTTTCAATAAGCCAGTAAAATTTAAACTTTATAATAGCCGAGGTTTTGCTACTGGCACTCCTATACCTATAGGTTACTATAATAAGAATACTTATCAGTGGGAAGCTGTTGGCATGGGCGTGGTCTTACCTGGCGGCGAATGGGCTGAATTCGACATAACCCACTTTTCGCCATTTGATTGCAACATGGCATCGGTATTCTCTGACGAAGCAGGTGGTTTGGAAGCTCAAAACGCAACTTCAGAACCTAAAAATGAAGTCGACCCTGGAGAAGCCAGGATCGGGGCCAAAACTGGATCTGTTAGCATTGACTACACCTTGCCTTCTTTTAGATCTCTAGGCAAAAGCACTGCCTTAACTCTTACTTATAACAGTAACACTGTAAATCCTAAAATACTACTAAGCACTGAAGCTATGGCTAATCCATATCTTATCCTTCAACCAGAAACTATCACATTTAATATAAATTTTGGCGGTTTTCTTAAAGAGGTGACTTTTATAGGAGAAGAATGGGACTCTGTTCATAGAATTATGTTAGAGGCAAAAAATGCTCGAGGAGAAACGCTTCCTACAGGAAATTATATCTATAACGTAAAGCTCTCTGATGAATTTGAAGCTGAATTTGCCACTGCTGAATATTTTGGTGGGCCAGCAATCGAAGGAACAGGCATCTTTTCAGATGAACTAGAGTCCATTCTAACTCCTATTTCTGGCACTGTAAGTATAACAAATCAAACAGATTCTTATTTTGGGTCAGGATGGGATCTGCAAGGATTACAGAGGCTTCATTTTAGTCCTGATGACACTATCCTACTTACTGATGGGGATGGTTTTGGTCAGACATTTAGACCAGAACTATATGCTCATAGTTTTTTACCAGATCGTACGCCAGATCCTGAATGTCCTTATGATCTCAATATAGACAGGAGTGTTCAATCTCTGGATTTTGATAGCCAAGGTAACCTTTATACAATTGATACCAGAGGCGGCAGGATTTTAAAGATCACGCCTGATAATGAAACCACAGAATTAGCTACTGGCCTGTCTGGCGCTAAAGGAATAGCTGTCGACAGCCAAGACAATATTTACGTTTCCGTACTATATGGTCCGATTTATAAGATCACCCAATCTGGGGAACAAAGCGTGTTTTATGATCCTCCAGCCTCTCTCGTATTTTTTTATGAAATCACCTTCGATAACAACGGTAATTTATATGTTGTTAATTCAGCGACGTCCTATAGACCAAGTGAAATACTTAAAATAACACCTGAAGGTGAAGCCAGTGTCTATGCTGAAGCAGAAGGAGCATTTTTGGGAATTTGTTTTGATGATGAAAATAATCTCTATGGCTCAGAGATGGCCTTTGGCAGTGGCCCCATAGGTGGCCCGCCAACAGAATTTTTTGGCGAAACAAGAGTATTTAAAGTTACTCCTGATGGATTTTTATCTACTTACGCCGTAGGATTTATCAGGCCTCGTGGATTAGTTTTTGACAATGAGACACATATTCTTTATGTAGTAGATGACTGGGTGCACAAAATTTTTAAAGTTACTCCGGATCGTTTAGTAGAGATAGCTGTCCTTGGCCATGCATGGACAGGAGATACTTGCTTTGTAGGTAGTAAAGGATTTTTCTCTCCTATAGATGTAGCTTTTAATAATGATGGGGAGTTATTCTGTACTAATAGTTTTTCTGGTGCACGCCCTTACATATCCATGATAGGCACTGTATCACGCATAAAACCATCTAATACATATCTCCCGCCTATCGGAGACTATACTTTGCTTAGTAAAAATGAAGACGGAACATACACCAGGCTTTATAAAAACGGCATTATTGTAAATTTTGATGAAGAGGGCTTCCAGACCTCTATTATCGATAGAAACAATAATACAACTACCTTTAATTATGACGAAAACGATATGCTTATCGAGATTATAGATCCAGTAGGCCAAGTCACTACCTTTGATTATGACACTGAAGGAAAGCTTACAAAAGTCACTGACCCAGCAAGCCGCTCCACCTCATTCCAGATGGATGCTAATGGGGATCTTGTAAAAATTACTGCGCCGGATGGTGCGATTACTCAATATAACTATGACGAGAACCATCTTATTGCGAGACATACCCCTCCACGCGGTTATGCCACTGACTATATCTATGACGAATACGGGAAGATTAAAGAAGAGGTTTTGCCTGAGGCAGATGTTTTAGAAAACGGCCTTTTGATCCGAAAAAGAGAAAAGACCGAATTCCAGCCAGAAGAAACTACTGGGCTGATAAATGATCTAGAAGAAGGTACTGGTACTCCAGAAAATCCTGCTCAAGCTATAAAGTATGCGGATGTAAAATATCAGGTAACTCACGGCTCATCTATAACCACCGGTGTTACAAATGAATTGGGCTCCCTCGTAGAAGAAACTGATACCTTAGGTAATACTACTAAGATTGAACGAGATGAATATAATAATCCTACAGTGATCATAAAGCCAAATGGCCTAAAAACAACTTTCAGCTATGATGTAAACGGAAATATGAAACAAACAGGGGCTTATGATATTAACAAGTCCCATCCTAGTTCTTTTTTCTCAATGAGTTTCTACTATGAATCTAAATTTAATCTACTATATGATACCTGGTCTTCTGTAAGACCTCTAACCAGAACTTGCTTTAAATATGACGACTATGGTAATGTCATACTAATGGGTACACCTCGAGGCCTTTCAACCCTTTCAGAACTTACTTATTTTACTTATGACACTAAAGGCCTATTGACTTCTACCACAGACCATTTGGGAAATGTTACTACCTTTGAATACGACACTCTTGGGAATCTCGTTAAAACTACTGACGCATTAGGTAACACTACTACCCTTTCCTATGATTCAGCAGGCAATGTCGTATCTTCTACTGATACATTAGGCCGGACTACTACTTTTACTTACGATCCGATGAACCGTCTCACGCAAGTTACTGATGTAGATGGAAATATAACTACATACGAATATGATGATAATGGTAATCTCATAAGAGTAACAGATGCAAATGGCAATTCTACAACCTTTGAATATAACGAAGTGGATGAACTAATTAGAATCATAAATCCCAACAGTGAAACCAAACAATTCTTCTACGATATAAATAGAAATTTAGTCAGAACCATTGATGGAAATGGAAACTTAATCGAATATAAATATGATGATTTGGATCGCTTGATTCGAAAATTCCTCCTGGGTGATGTAGTAAATATGAGTTATGACTCCGTAGGAAATCTTACCAGCATAGAAGATATGGATTCAAAGCTGGTAATGGAATACAATGCCTTAGGTAAATTAACTAAAGTTGATACTGGTGATTCTACAAATCCAAACATTATCCAGCCTGAAACTACTATCTCATATTCATATCAATATGAGATATATCCTTTCCCCTATCATCGAAATCGGCTGCGAATGACTGATCCTGAAGGAGGCATAACAACTTACGAATATGACTTATATTGGAATCGCTTAAACAGCCTCACCAACCCTAATGGTGAAACCATTAACTTTGGTTTTGATGATTTAAACAGGCGCTCCTCCCTTACCCTGCCTAATGGCATTACCAGTGATTATACGTATGATCCTTTAGGACAGCTTACATCTCTCACCAGTACTGTCGAATCACTTGTGTATCAGTATGATGCTATTGGAAATCGTACTAGGATGGATGAAAATGATGGAATAAATAATTATAACTATGATGACTTAAATAGGCTGATAGATGCTAATCATCCTCAGATCTTTAATCCTACTGAAGATTTTGATTATGATCCAGTGGGAAACAGACTTAGATCTCACCGTTCTACCAGCTATACATATAATGTTTGCAACAGGCTCACTGAAGAT
>JBDRCN010000023.1:0-4167 GCA_043821705.1 Candidatus Omnitrophota bacterium | reverse complement strand
TCAAATCCCTTGTCAGCTATCTTTAATGGAACTTGTTTTTTTGCTCTTAGGTGTTTTCTGCGTTCTTTTATCATGATTCTTTGGGTTTTTCTGCCTCGGGTTTTTCTTCCTCGGGTTTTTTAGTTTCTTCTTGTTTTACCTCAGCAACTTTTTTTGCCTCTTCTTCTTTTTTTGTCTCGAGCTCTTTTTTCTTTTCCTCCTCTTGCTTTTTTTTCTCCTCAGCCAATGTCTCTTGTCTCTTTTCCTCAAAGAGAGACCAACATCTCTTACTGCAGAAATAGCCATTATTTCTATAATACCAGACTTTTTTCTGAAGTCGTTTATTGCATTTTATACAATTAGCAGGTTTACCTTGAAGTTCTTTTTTTTCTTTAGCCATTCTTTCCTCCTATAGGACAATCGCTGCACAGTGGTTTTTTTGATCTACAATGTTCTTTGCCAAGCTTTACGATCAACGCATGGTACTCATTAAATACTTCTAGGCTATTTGGCAGGCCTTTCATAAATGTAGCCTGTATCTTGCTGTAATCAGGATCATTATTTAAAAGTCCGTGCCTTCCAAAGATCCTTTTCGTATAACTATCGACGACAAATATCTTTTTTCTTCCTGCATACAAGAGGATACTGTCTGCTGTCTCAGGGCCTATTCCGTTTACGCCTAAAAGTTCGATCCTTAGGTCCTCGAGACTTTTTGAGAACATGTTCTTTATGCTGCCGTTATAGTTCTTGTATAAAAAACCGAGAAAATTCTTTATCCTCTTAGCTTTTATATTGAAATATCCAGCTGGTCTTATCAGTCCTGCCAGTTTTTTCTCAGAAACAGCATTTAAGGCCTTGACGCTTAAGAGCTTCTCTTTCTTTAAATTTTTAATAGCCTTTTCTACATTTGTCCAGTTTGTATTCTGGGTCAGTATGGCTCCTAAGATTATCTCTAACCTTGTATCTCCAGGCCACCAGTATTGTGGCCCAAATCTTTTGTGTAATAATCTATAAATGTCAAATAGCGTATAAGTTGAAGAAATCTTTCTCAATATTCCGAACGATTTTTGATCTCGCTAAGTACGTTCACTAGATCTTTATAGTGCGACGAACCTTTAGATACTGCTCTTTTTATATGTTTTTGTTTCTGTGTATGTTCCAAGAAAGAAGATGCGATGATCTTTGATGAATCGCCCTCTTTTGCTATCTCAATGGATACTACGAAATTATGCTCTATAACAGAACGAAGATCAGCCCATAGCTCTTTTAAAATAGAAACCTGTATGGGTTTAGTCGCTAGGATCATTCCAGAGCCTCTATTGGAAGATTCTATTATATAGCCGTTCTCTCTTAAGATAAGCCTCGCATAAGAAAAAACTACTTTAGGGTCTCTTTTTATATCCAGTCCGATCACGTCACTTTTTGATTGCAACATGGACTGGGTTATATAGTCTGTGGTTTTTAGTGATGCAGGAGAAGATGTAACAGGAAATCCTGAAGAGGTAGTTATGCTTTCCCCTGAAGATGACGGTGCATTCGATCCCAATAAGATAGACCACTTTGATTTTGTTGTTTTTTTAGTAGAGTCTGAGGCTGGCGTGATCTTTGCCCACTTTGATCTTTCCTTTGTCTTTATTGGTTCTATTGCTCTTTTCACGCCTGCAACTTCTTTTACGATCAATATCTGGTCACCTTGCTCTATTTCCCTGTTTTCGACAATAGAGATTATTTCAAGTGCAGAGACAGCAGGCCTTGCTTCTATGACATACGCTTCCCCGATCTTGTCCCCGTTCCTATGGATAATAGCGCCGTCCCCTACCTCGATATTTTTATTCTCCCCGACATCAATTATAAAAAAAGCACCTTCTGCATCAATGCTTATGATCTCTGAATTTATATCGATCTCTTCAGAAAAAGATATATCAGGAGAAAAAAATACAAGAAGAAATAAAAGCAAAATAATTTTATTCATTATGTGTGTCATTATAGTATAATTTCACACAGAACTCAAGAAAAAACATTAATTTTAAATTATTTTTTGAGACAGGTCAGCTATTGATGAAGCGTGTATTTATAATCTTTATCAAAGGTCTCTTTGAAATCATACTTATTGTAGAAATCTTCTTTAGAATCATTTTCTGTTTTTCCCAGGATCCCAGCATCTATCATGTTGAAGACTATCTCTCCGAAGTCGCCTGTTTTTTTAATACCCCAATATCTCAGCACCATTCTTGACATAGGCCCGAATTGTTCTAGGGCATAGTCCTTTATGCCTTCAAGCAGTTCTTCTCCAGAGATATGCCCTTTTTTGTGATCTTTTTTCACAGTAAAATCCAATGCCTGCATTACAAAAGAATACGACTCCAGGTCATATCTTTTATCTTTATTCAAGACCTTTAATAGGGCAAATACCTTGTTTATGGTAGTTTTAGTAGTCCTCTCAGCCATAGTGCTAAAAAGTATACCTAGTGATGGGGGTTTTGTCAAGGTGGGTAATTCTTTAAATTTCTAACCTATTGCATAGAAAGCAGTTACAACTATAGGATCAAACTGCGTGCCCTGACATCTGGCGAGTTCTTCTATTGCGCTATCCCTAGTCATCTTTTTTCTATAAGGTCTGTCAGATGTCATAGCATCATATGCATCAGCAACACCAAAAACTCGTGCTAGTAAAGGGATATTGTAATTTTTAAGGCCATCTGGATAACCAGAACCATCATATCTCTCATGATGGTTTCTCACGAGCTGTATATCAGTTGTTAAAAAACCCAGGTTTTTCAGCATCATTGCCCCTATTAAAGGGTGAAGGTTTATTTGCTTTCTTTCAGAGGGGGTTAGGCTACCTTTTTTATTCAACACTATATCAGATAGAGCGATCTTGCCTAGGTCGTGGATCTTTCCAACAGAAGATATTATATGGGTCTGTTCTTTAGTGAGCTTTAGTTTTTTTGCTAGCAATAGGGCATATCGCGTGACTCTTTCACTGTGCCCCCTTAGGTAGTAAGCACGTGCCTCAAGAGCCAATACCAATGCTTTAGCGATTTTGTAATAATCTTTGCTACTCATAGTCAATTCCTAAAATAGTTTATATATAGCTTTAAGAAGTTCAGAAAAAAAAATTTTTACATTTCTGCCCTTGCCCTACTTTAAGTATACACTATAAAAGGAAATAATTCAAATGACAGGGTTAATTTAAAATAGGATTTTTGGAGAATCTTGCACCAACATAAAACCTTTCAGAGTGAGGTTGTAGGGATATCCACATGATCTCTCCAAAGGAATTTACTATTTCCTGGGTATTAGGATATGGGTACTCAAAGAAAAGCTCAGTAGAGATCGGGAGGAATTCGTGTGAGATAAAGCCTATCCCCCCCTCACTTATATCTCTGCCTAAGGTGTTGCTGAAGACCTGGGCACCTTTTTTTTGGTAGCGGATGGACTTAGTGAGAGGCGTTCTCTTAAAAGCTCTTTTTTCTTCTTCCATGGTATTATCTCTTATTTTTTAACACTACATCTACTATAATTTCTATTCTCTCTTGATCTTTTTCTTTTATCGTAGTGAATTCTACGCCAGTATCAAAACTAGCTACTTCTGCGCCTTTTTTTTGTATTATCCACACTATACTGCCATCGCATTTTACAATAGGCCTATTGTCTAATAAATCTAGCTGTATTTCAACAGGTGAAAATATGCCTAGATCCTTAGGCAGGAGCGCGCATATACCACCTATGCCGATGTTCTCTGTCTCTGCAGCCACAGTATCTTCCTGGTCTTTTCTCCTTACAGTTATCTTACAAGGATAATTAGCTCTTGGAAACTTTCTTTTGTCAATCCCGTTCCACATATACGCCTCGCTTTCAAATAATTAGTATATAGGATAAACCCAACTTTTGCAAGGGGATTTCATATTTTTCATTAACCAACCCTAGCCTGTGACCTTTGGCGCTGGAACACCGCGCCGTGTTCTACGGTTTAGAGCTCGCTCTACGAATAGAGCTTTCGCCTTTAGTTAGGCTCGATCTCGCTCTAAAGCCTTGAACACTTCATGCTTAAATATCACGGGATGCCGCTATGTTCCTGATGCGCCAAAGGCTCCCAGCCTAGGTTTGGTTATAGTGTAATTCTAACCTGGTTAGAAATGGCAGATTAGCAGCGGGTGGCCGCGATTTGGGGTCCCTGCAAGCGCG
>JBDRCN010000022.1:0-7535 GCA_043821705.1 Candidatus Omnitrophota bacterium | reverse complement strand
TAAGGACTCTAACAGTAAAACTTGTTACTAGTCCTATATCGATCGCTACATCAGCTGTCACGACAGCTATAAAGGTATCTTTTCAGGCTGTAACAAGTATGTTTAGGATAAATTAGAAGACAAGTAGGGGACACTTAAGTGTCCCCTACTTGTCATAAACTTCATGCCGCGAGGTAAAATAAAGAAAGCGCTTTCTTGAAGCGAAAAATAAAGGTAAATTTCCTACAAATTACTATTGACAAAACACTATTAGAATGCTATACTTATAGTAGATAAAATAGTATTTAAAAAGTATTTTAAAAGTTGATAGTATTAAAATTAGCATTCGATAAAGGCAACACTTAGGCGAGTAGGTGTAAGTGCCTAATGTGGCGCAAAGCCAAGGACTCTTAAGAAAAGAGAAAGCCTGGTTACCGAAAGTGTTAATAGCGCTTTTGGTAACCAGGCTTTTTTATTTAACCATTAAGGAGATGATAAACATGATGAGTATAAGAGTAAAAATATTAGTACTACTTGTGATATTGCTTGTCGGCCTATACAATATACAAGAGGTATTTGCTATTTTTACTCTTAATGCTACCCCTTACGAAGGCGGGTATGATCTGAGATATGGGAAGATCGCATCAGATGATAATTGGGTAAATAAAGAGATGAGCATATCTATCCAGAGTGATATTAATAAACAATACCGGCTTATACAGATGATGGTACAGCCACTGACAAATGCTCAGGGTGACACAATACCTCTGGATAATTTCAGGGTTTATTCCTTAAGAGGTACTAATAAATACGGTACAATGAGCGTAGAAAATGAAGCTCCAGTAGCATTTGGGAGAATGGTTATTTATACTTCTAATCAAACAGGTTCATCAGACTCTTTCGTATTAGCATATAGACTTATGGTACCTCCTGGACAAGCTCAAGGCGCATACAGGGGCAGGATAAATTATACATTAGAGCCAATAGGTTCTTTGCAGGGAGCAGTTAATGTGGATATTAGTGTATACGCTGAGATAGATACAGAGACAAAGATCGAGATAACTACTCCATTTTCTGCGAAAAGGATATCTCTTAAGCAGTCAGATATTGAAGAAGACGGATATAGCGATGTAGTAGTGAATATAGTAGGCTCTTTAGGTAGCCAGTATAGGATCTTGCAGATCCTGGAACCATTAAGAAACCAAGATGGGAAAGAACTTTCTTCTGAAGCAATTAAATTTACAGTAGAAGAGGCTAAGAAAGGGATTCCAGGAGCAATAGAATTTACAGATCTTTTTTCTTCTAAACAACAAACAGTATATACATCTGAGCAAAGAGGGGATGGAGATAATTTTATAATTACTTATGCTCTGGTAGATACAGGAAAAGACCTTGCTGGCAGATATACTGGGACTGTTAAATATGTTTTAGATGGAGGAATGCTTTTAAAACAGGGCTTAATAGATACAGTAGCTTTAGAAATAGATATTCCAAGAGTTTTTGATGCAGTAGTCACACCAGAGACATTTGGTAAGATAGAATTTCTAGATATAAGAAAGGATAGAGAACCAAAGCTCAATGAAGTCTTGGTAGATATTAAGACTAATATAGGCAAAAAATACCAGGTGAGCCAGAATATACTCTCAGATCTGACTAATTCTGAAGGAAAGACAATACCTTCTAAGTATTTTACTTTTAAGGCAGAACCACTTGACTCTAAGGGCGTAGTTAAATTCACTGAAGAGACAGAAGTTAAAAAAGGAGAGACAGTGTTATTTATCTCTGACGTAAAAGGAGAATCTGATAGTTTTAAGGTAACATATGAATTAAACATACCTTTGGACATACCAGCAGGTGACTATTCAACACGCATTACTTACTCATTAACGGAAATATAACATAGAGGGGAGGGGCAAAAAAATGGAAACATTAACCCGTTTATTAAAACTAAAACAAAAGAACTTAAAAAGAAAGGGGGAAAATAAAATGAAGAAATTAATAGCATTATTAATGGTAATTAGCGTAGTAATGGTTATGAACGTCCCTATTATCAATGCTGTACCTATCGATGTGAACGTTACTGTTCCACTTCTTCCACCTGAAATGGACATTATAATACTTGAGCTTAATAAGGAGACAGATGACCCTTGGACAGATACATTAAATAAAGACGGAGTAAGTAAAATGAATTTTGGTCCACTCATACATAAATTAGATGATGGTTCTGGCGCAGGCGTTCACTATTCTAAGACATATTTTTGTGCGTTTATTTATGCAACAGGATTTAGTGAACCATACACTATAACAAGTTCTTGTAGTGGGTTAACGAGTGGTGGTGATAGTTTACCTGACGCAAGCTTTGTTTGTGAGCCGTACTATGAGCCTAAAGATGAATGGAGATGGCCTGATAATCCTGGAACACCACAGAACGGACCGCAATCAGGATCTGCTTTAGGTACTGTTGGGTCAGCAGTTGCTCAAGATAAGCTTATCTATAGAAGCCCAGCTGTAGATTCAGTATCAGCGATCATACAAGTTTATTACGCTTTACCAACTTATAAAAAAGGGGGCGTAAAACCATATCCTGGTTGGAAAGGTATACCTTATGATCAGCCATCAGGAGATTACAAAGGACAGGTAGTTCTTACTATAACTCAGTAATATACAATAAAATTGATTACAAAGCAGCACAGGTTGTATTATGTAAAAAATAATGTATACTTCTAAGAAGCATTGATTAATCGATGGTAAAGCCCCATTTCAGATTGGGGCTTTACCATCTCGAGAGAGAGGTTATTGTGAAGAATAAGTTTTTAGCATTTTTTGTGATCATATTTTTAGGAATTTTTGTACATGTTTCTACAGCTCTAGCTATAAAACTTGTCCAGATAGACCAGGCAAAGATACGGCTTAGTATATTACCAGGTAAAAGCCAGGCAGGCATGATAAGAGTAAGTAATGCTTCCTCTGAGCCGAAACAGGTAAAGACTTATCTAGAAGATTGGGTATATAATGAAGCAGGGGATGGTTCTAAGGATTTTACATCAGCTGGTACTACGAAATTATCAGGAACTGATTGGATAACCTTTTCTCCTGCTGACTTTACTGTGCCTCCTAACTGGCATCAGGATATAAATTATAGAGTTAGTGTCCCGAAAGATGCTGAGGGAGGGCACTATGCAGTACTTTTTTTTGAGAACTTATTGGAAGAACTTAGTGGAGACGAAAAAGGAGTGGCAGTACCTGTTGCTGTAAGGATGGGAACACTATTTTATATTGAGGCTAAAAATACTATAAATAAAAAAGCTGAGGTCAATAATTTTGACTTAAAAATAGACCCTCAAGAGAATCTATTTACTATTAGCGCAGATTTTTTAAATACAGGTAATGTGGATATTGAAAGTAAAGCTAGTTTTTATATTATTGATGATGAGGGAATAGTTCATGGAAGAGGTGAGTTTAAGAAAGTATATACGTTCCCAAACGATATTGTACGATTAGCCGCTACTACTAATACTAAAGATGAGATCTCAGAAGGCGTGTATGATCTAATCATTACTTTTGAAATAGGAAAAGGGGTAACTCTTATAAAAGAGATAGAAGTGAAGATCGGGGCGAGGGACGATATAATTGATTTTAGGGTTAAGGATTAAAAGGAAGGGACAGAATGAAGGCCGTTTTAAGAAAAATAGGTGTTATTTTTCTTATTTTTACTTTTATAAATTCTATGGTAGTCCCTTGCGCATATTCATATACTGAAGTGCCTAATTTTTTATTTGAAAGGGGAATAGAATATTATAGAGATGGTTATTATAAGCTTGCCCTAGATGAATTTAAGTACGCGCTTCTCTTAAATCCTGAACATAAGCTTGCCAGAGAATATATTCATAAAATAGAAGGAGGATATGGACTTGATTATGAATATACACTTCCTACATCAGAATCTCCTTCCGAAGAAATTTCTCTCATAACTGAACCTCAGAAAAAAGAACCTGAACATAAATATAAAGCTAAGCCCAAGAGCTCTAGAATAAAAGACTATCTTGATAGAGCTGAGGAAAAGGTAGAAAAACCATCTCTACTAAAAAGGCCAATTTCTACAAGGCGTAGAATAAAAAAATCCGTAGATAAGCCCCTGCCTAAAGGTTCTAGAATAAGTGATTATCTTGATAGGGCTGAGAAGAAAGTTGTTAAAAAACCTTCTGATCAGAAATACAGAGATAAGATAAGTACAGTAGAAGAACCAGCTTCAACTCCATCAATAAAACATCAAACACCAGCAAGAGAGTCTTTAGAGGTAGTGTTTCTAAATAAAGAAGAGCTTAGTAATATTCCTATGCCTATAGAAATAGAGATCGGGAAGACCATTATTATTGCAGGTAGTAACATAAGTAGATTTCTTGTTATTACGCCTAATGTTATGGATGTTAAGAAAAAATCTTCTGATGAGATCGAGGCTACAGGTAAGGACATAGGCTTTACTTATCTACATATATGGGATAAAAATGAACGCTGGACACTTTATTTTCAAGGTATACTTCCTAGGGCAGCAGGTCCGACATTTGAAGAAGAGGTACGCATGGCTGAAACAAGAGCTTCTAATCTCATGCTGCGTTATGGCGTAAACTGGTTTAACTATGAGAGAGGAAGAAGATTAAATGACTTAAACAGGCAGAGTTATTCTTATAGGCATTCTTTTAATTTATCAGGCGATACGCCTTATGGACATTTAAATGCTGATGCTAATTATTCAGTCTTAAAAAATACAAGGGATCTTACTTATCTAGCCTTAGGTTTAACTAATGGCAAGTTAGGCCAGTTCAAAGATTTTACTGTAAAAGCAGTTGATTTTAGCCCTGGATTTTCTAATCTTGCTTATGGTTCAACAGGATTGCGAGGAGTAATGTTATCATCTCCAGCATTTGATAAAAAAATGAATTATACTGTATTCTGGGGCAGAGAAGGTGGCGGTAGATATGGTGCTCTTTCACCTGGATTAGCTGAACCAAAAGATTCATTTGTGAGAGGTATTAATGTTGACTATAAAGCATCAGAAACAGTGGATTATGGATTTAGTTATATTAATGGATGGGGAGATGAGAGACAAGAATATCTTCAATCTGATGCATATGATATGAGAGTGAAATACCATACTGACCACTTTGGCTTAAAACATGAAGTGGGTTATGATACAACATCTTTTAGTAACCTGACAAGCTTAAATTATAATAGACGCAAACTGAACTTTACAACAGAGTTCAGGAATGTTGATAAGGACTATAATACTATTTCGGGCTCTGGCAGCCGTTTAGGAGAAAGAGGTTTTCTTTCAACATTGAATTTTTCTCCATTATCTAAACTTTTAGTGTCTAATAGATTAAATTTCTATGAGGATAATCTTTTTCCAAATCCTGATAAGCCTGATCGCTGGAATGCAGATTATGACCTTAACATGCATTATTCTATGCCTTCCGGAATAACAGCGAATTTTAATTATAATAATCAGAATCAGTTAGGCAGTATATCCCCGCGTAAATATGAATCAAAGGGTGTTACTTTAGGTAAATCCATTAAGTTATTTATGAGGGACGTATCATTATCTGCTGGCTATAGAAATGCTGTTAGTGAGAATATTACATCTCCTAACGTAGATTATGAGAATGATAAATTATCTCTCGGCCTTAGGGTCAATATTATAGGCAGTCTTTATTATTATATTAATAAAGAGATGAACTGGCTTGAAGCAACCTATACTGATACAAGATCGAGGCCGCATTCATTGGATATGGGCCTTAGCTGGTATTCTCAAGTATCTGATTCTCCTTTTTATACAAATGCTCGCCTTACTTATCGTGATGAAGAAAATTCTGATTCTACTTTAAGCTTTTCAAGCGGAGAGGATTATCTCGAAGGCTCAGGAGAGCTGACGTATAAACCTAAGCCTGGTACTGAGATGTTCCTTTCAACTCGCCTTAGAAATGTCTGGGCTGATAATCCAGATGTTACTAAGCGTATGGAATGGGATCTAAGAGCAGGTATACGCTATCTCTTTGATACAGGTTTTAGTTGGACTTCTGTGGGCGCAGTAGATGGATTTGTGGTAAATGATCTGAATGGAGATG
The DNA here is from genome assembly GCA_043821705.1 of Candidatus Omnitrophota bacterium. GTDB lineage: Bacteria > Omnitrophota > Gorgyraeia > Gorgyraeales > Gorgyraeaceae > JBDRCN01. The sequence continues at coordinate 1,434 of JBDRCN010000022.1, read as the reverse complement.
GGATCATAGAAGAAGAGGAGCCAGGCATAGAAGGAATAAAAGTGTATTTAGGCAATGATAGGTCAGAGATAACAGATGCTGATGGTTATTATAGATTTGATAAAGTAAAAGCAAAGAGAGCATCTGTGTCAATAGATGTTTCTAATCTTCCTGAAGGTTTCATACTTACAACTCCTATTTTACAAGATGTAGAAATAATCCATAACGGTATCAGCGATGTACATTTCGGAGCCATGTCTCGTTCGGAAATAATAGGAGCTGTATTTGAAGATGTAAACGGAGATAATAAGTTTGGATTGATCGATGTAGGGATAGAGCATGTTACTCTGACTCTAGATGATGGCAGATCTACTATTACAGATAGTTCAGGCAAGTTTTATTTTCGCAATGCAGGTGCTGGAGAGCATACAATAATATTAGATATAAATTCTATACCGATCGAACTTTTACCAAAGATACCGATAGTCAAAAAAATAACCCTCTTTGAGGGCATGTCTTTTAAACACAATATTCCTTTAAAAAGATAAAAACTAAGGATAGTGATTATTCTTACCTTGCGTAGACTGTATAAGTATTAAAGTCTTCTTCTTGCAGCATTGCAAGACGCTTTCTAGGCTCTTCCTTTAATATATCCCGGGTTTCCCAGCGATCAGATACTACTGTAGTATCTTGGTTTTCAATTAGTGGTACGTTTAAGCCGGGTATTGCAGGTATGCTGCAGGATACAGCTATGGAGCGGCTGGTTTCTCCAGCACTAGCTGTCATAGCTAAGGAAGAAAGGATTAACACAACTAATACTACTTTAATTCCCTTTCTCATGGCCTCCTCCTTTGTTTCCTGGGCAAGCCTTTTAAGAGAAGGGGTTTAAAGCTAAAAAACCCATTCGGAAGAATGGGTTTTTATTGTTTACGAAGCCGATCTTTCCGAGCTACGGTAACCTGACGACCTTTTCCTTTTTCAAGGATTTGAGGCTCATGGCTTTGCGCCCTACTCTTTCGAGTTAGTTTGCCCTTGTACATATTCTTTTGTCTACTCTAAGTATACCATAGAAAAAATTAAATTCAAGTAAGCGCTATTTTTAAGATACTTATATTAGCCATAACTACACCAACCTAAACCTAGCCTGTGACCTTTGGCGCTGGAACACCGCGCCGTGTTCTACGGTTTAGAGCTCGCTCTCCGAATACAGCTTTCGCCTTTAGTTAGGCTCGATCTCGCTCTAAAACCTTGAACACTTCATGCTTAAATACTACGGGATGCCGCTATGTTCCTGATGCGCCAAAGGATCTCAGCCTAGGTTTGGTTACAGTAACTATCAGCGGATGGCTTGGCTTACCCCTAGAAGCATCTTGAAAGTTCGAGCGGGCACGGTTGCCCTATATTATACATGTCTTGCAGAGCGAGAAGTTTCATGAAGCGCAGGATTCCCACGCT
>JBDRCN010000021.1:0-30117 GCA_043821705.1 Candidatus Omnitrophota bacterium | reverse complement strand
TCTTCATATCTCTCCGTGTCATTCAAACTTTGAAAACCTCTTATCGTTCAGTCCTTCTCCCGCTATCAGCGGAATACTATGACCTCTGCTGACTTCTGAGTGTTCAACTCAGACCTCCCCAGGTAAGAACGCTTACTTTTTACTCCATATGTCTGCCGCATTTACACCGCCTGTTTCGGATAGTTTTGGGCTTTGTTTTGTTTTGCAAACTCACCCAACAGGTATATGCCTTATATGCGGTTCGTGTTCCTCAGACCAGAGTTTTGCCGCCGACTTCCTTCAGATTCCATCTCACGATGGACACCCTTGTCTTAAGCTAACGGTTGGCACTATCAGCTTCCGTATCGGTCTTTCACCGACTAGTAAACACCCATGCTGGGCGCACCAAATAAAAAACCTGGGTTATAAAACCCAGGTGGACGATTTACTGATAATTTTTTACGCGCTTCCTCCCCGTTTATTTCGGGGTCCCTACACCAGTCGCGCGGTATATTCACTTTTGTTGTTATTTTAACATGGATACTTACTAAGTCAAGTAAAAACAAGCAAAACAAGCAAAAATTGTGCTGTAGGGTGCACCCAAATAGAACGTCTACTTAACTTAATTATTGCAATACTAGCTATTTTTATGTAAAATCACTTTGTAGAGAAAACCCAGAATCTAACCAGGTTAGACGAACAAAAATCTGCAGAATCTGAAAAATTCGTTCGGGTAACCTGGTTAGAATTATAATTATGAGTAAAAATGTACTATTAATACTTGCAGAAGGTTTCGAGGATATTGAAGCTGTGACAGCTATTGATATCTTAAGGAGAGCTCAGATAGAGGTAACTGTAGCAGGCCTAACTGATATAAAGGTAAAAGGGGCTCGTGGCACAGTAGTGCTCGCTGATAAAAAACTCAATGATGCTGGGGATGATTTTGATGCCCTGATCCTTCCCGGAGGCATGCCGGGCGCCACAAACCTCTCAAGATCAGCTAAAGTCACGTCCTTGATAAAAGAAATGTACGAAAAAGAAAAGTTGATCGCAGCTATATGCGCAGCTCCAGCAGTGGTCTTAGCTCCTCTTGGCATACTTAAAGGAAAAAATGCTACATGCTATCCAGGGATGGAGGATTCATTTGACAAAGATGTCTCATATAAAGAAGATGACGTGGTAGCAGATAAAAATATCATCACTAGCCGTGGGCCTGGAACTGCAATATTATTTTCTTTAAAGATTGTTGAAATATTGGTGGGCAAAGAAGTTTCAGAAAAAATAAGAAAAGCTACTTTGGTTCGCTGATAACTTTATCTTTTTCGTCATAGATCTCGCCAAAAAGTTCTTCTAACACATCTTCCATACTGACTATGCCGATATTCTTATTTTCTTTATTCCTTACGATGAATAGATGCTGGTGATAGGCCTGGAACTTACTTAAGAGGTCATCTGCTTTTTCAAGCTCATTCACAAATATAGGCCTCATCATAAAATCTTTCACTATAGCATCATAATTATCTTTTGCGATCTCCTTTAAAAGCACCCTTTGCTGGCATATACCAACTACATCAGTTATATCTTTATCATATACAGCTATCCTGCTATATTGAGAATCCAGTATTCCATCTTTTATATCCACTAGTTTTGCATTCATATTAAGCGCATAGATATTATCTATGGGTTTCATGATGTGCTGCGCTCTTACGTCATTTAATTTGAATACTTTATTACATAGATTTTCTTCATCTACCTCTACTGTCCCTGCGTCCCTCCCGAGTCTCAGCATGGTCTTTATCTCATCTTCCGTGACCTTAGGCACATTACTTGTCTTTCTTAGTGTACTTGTTGAAAATATCAGGATCCTTATAAGCGGCCTAAAGATCCAGATAATGACCCTTAATGATCTAGCGCTTGCCAGTGAAACATTTATCTTATAGTGCTCTCCTATTGTCTTAGGTACAACCTCTGATAAGACTATTATTAGAAATGTAAAAAATGCTGATGCTATGCCAAGCCACTTGTTCCCAAATATATCAATGACCCTCTGCCCCACAAATATAGCTCCGATTATATTTATCGCATTATTAAGCACTACTACTGTGGCAATTGCTGAATGTATGTTCTCCTTCACAAATAAGAGATCTTTTGAGCCTTTGCGTTTATTATCAAAAAGAATACGCGCTCTTGCTAGCGGAAGACTGAGTATCGCTGCTTCGACCATAGAACATATTCCTGAAGAGATCAAAACTAATATCATTAAGATAGTTAGACTTATCATATTATTTTTTTATAAATTTGAGTAGATCTACTTCTAATCCCTCAAACATCTCCTTTAATAGTCCCATTGGTAGGCCCAGCACATTAAAGTAACTTCCTTTAATATCATCAAATATCATGGACCCGACGCCTTCTATAGAAAAACCACCTGCCTTGTCATAAGGCGCTAGAAGCTTTAATATTTTAGAAAATTCTTTATTTTTTATCTTCTTCACCCTGACTGTCGATTTTTCACATCCCAAGATCATCTTTTTCTTTTTTATATCTACGATCGCAAGGCCTGTATATACAAAGATGCTTTTTCCTGACATGTTTTTTAACATCTTCTTTGCATGAAGGCTGTCTTTTGGCTTACCAATGATCTTTTTGCCCAATAAGACCACTGTATCAGCTCCTATTATGTAGCCTTTTTTGATCCTAGATGCCACATCCATGGCCTTGAGCCTGGCATTCTTTATAGAGACCATGCGCGGAGACCTGCCTGTCATGTCTTCGTGGACATTACTGGCTATAACTTTATGCTTTATTTTGCACGAAGAAAGTATCTCAGATCTGCGGATTGAGCGTGAAGCTAATATGATCATCTAAAAAAGAAATACAGCTGCTGCTATGACAGTGGAATGCCAGCCATTAGTGCCGATAATGCTGGATTGGGTGACATTGCTGGTTTTGACGATCTGTTCGTTTATGTTAAAAAATTCTTTCTTCTCATCCCAGCTTTTTTCCTCATCAAATTCTATGCCTAAGCTGGATGCAAGCATACAAGCTGCTATGTCTTCTGCATAATCCCCTGCTACTTCATCTGTCTGGCCATATGCATAATTCTGAGACAGATACCCATACGCAGCATCATCTGCTGGTTTGGCAAGCCCTATCGAGGCAGCTATAAGGCGCCTGGGCTCGTTGGAACTGCAGCGCGCCATGACTGCGAATGTGATCATGCCAGGTTTAAGTTCTTTAAGCCCTTCGTTCTTGGATATTATCTTACAACCTGGTGGAAGTATCCCTGAGCCTTCTACAAGATTACATTTTTCAATGCCTGCATCTCTCAATGCAAGCTCAAAAGACCTTAATTCTTCCTTATTGGAACCAACGCCTTTAGTTAAAAATACCCTTGTCGGAACGAGCATGTTTACCTCTCTTTTTTGAAAAAATTGTAACCTAGTATTTTATACACCAGCCTTGCAGCTAAAAAATCAGATCTAAGCATATTTTTTGTAGGGCATAATTCCACCACATCAAAACCTACTATATTCTTATTACCTATTATATCTTTAAGTGCATTTAAAAGATCATACCATCCCATGCCTCCTGGTTCAGGCGTACCTACAGACGGCATAATAGATGGGTCAAATACATCCAGGTCTATAGATATATACACGTTTTTACCCAGCTTTTCCTTCACAATGCTGGACCAGTCTTTTTCCTTTAATATATCTATCATCTTCATCACATTGAGTTTTTTCTCTTTAAAAAAATCATGTTCACCTTTACTGAAACTCCTTATGCCGACTTCTACCAGATCTACTTCTTCTAATAAACGCCTTGCTACGCAAGCATGATTATATTTAGACCTGTTATAGCTATCTCTAAGATCAGCATGCGCGTCAAAATAAAGGACAGACAGGTCGCTATATTTCTTCTTTGCTGCCTTGACAGCTCCGATAGTGACAGAATGTTCTCCGCCTAAGATCACAGGAAATTTTCCCTTTTCCATAGCCTCTGATACTGACTTCTCTACGATAGATGTCATTTTTTCTGGCTTTAGGCCATTCACATCCAATGGAGGAAGCGTGTTGATCCCTATTGAATGCGTCTCTACTAAAAGTTCTTCATCAAAAAGTTCGATATTGTCAGATGCCTTAAGAATAGCTTCAGGTCCATGCTCAGTGCCTTTTTTATAGCTTACAGTCCTTCCGTATGGCACTGATATTATTACAGCCTTGGCCTTATTGAAAAAATCCATATCATTATCTTTGCCGCCGAATATTATAGACATATTATCTCTCTAGGATGTATTGGAATATAAGTGGAGCTATTATAGATGCATCTGATTCTATTAAAAATTTTGGGGTCTCTACATCCAGCTTTTCCCATGTGATCTTTTCATTAGGGACAGCTCCACTATAGGAACCATATGAAGTTGTAGAATCGCTGATCTGGCAAAAATATCCCCATACCTTACAATCTTTGCCTAAGTCCTGTCTTATAAGAGGTACACAGCATATTGAAAAATCCCCTGCTATGCCTCCGCCGATCTGGAAGAATCCAATTGAAGAAGACTTGGTGTTTTCTAGATACCAGTCTATTAAATATGACATCTGTTCTAGCCCGCTTTTAATAAAATTGAGGTTTTTAAAATCACCTTTTTTTAGATGACCGACCACTACATTACCTAGGGTAGAATCTTCCCAGCCAGGAGTAAATATAGGGATATTTTTTTCGCATGCAGCTACTACCCAGCTATCTTTAGGATCGATCTCATAAAATTCTTTAAGTTCTCCTTTACGGATAAGTTCGTAAAAATACTCGTATGGAAATAGGCTTTTACCTTCCTTAGCCATCTTCTGCCAAAGAGGAAGGAGCTTCCCTTCCAGCCTCCTGATAGCCTCTTCCTCAGGAATACAAGTATCAGTAACTCTATTTAAGTGTTCTTCTCTTAGTTTGAGCTCTTCTGTTGGAGAAAGGTCTCTATAATTAGGTATGGTCTTATAATGGGAGTGCGCTACTAGATTAAATATGTCTTCTTCGAGGTTCGCTCCTGTGGTGGAGATCGCGTGGATCTTATCGCGCCTTATCATCTCAGCCAAGGTTATGCCTATCTCACCTGTGCTCATAGCGCCTGCCATAGCAAGAAACATCTTGTTACCTTTATTAATATAATCTACGTAGCCCTCAGACGCATCTACCAAGGCCCTAGCATTGAAATGCTTGAAATTCTTCTTAATAAAGTCTTTTACGCTCATAATGGATTCATTATAACACACTATCTTGAAAACGTCACTTCTCAAGCTGGGACCGGGTCCCAAATCCCCTGGTACCTGTCCCCTAAAAAACATAATAGTGCCTACATCGAACAAGGGACCATTATAGAGTTCAATTATATTTTTGCCTGATTTCTTTATAAAATCGCAGATCTTATCGCCATCAGGATGTGTAGCTAATTTACCTACAAAAAATACAGCACTATCAGTTACGCCAGTCGCGCCGCCTATGAAGCCAGTCTTATATCCTGGCAATTTAATATGTCCTGGCCTTACTAAAAGCGATTCCCTATCTAATTTCTTCCACGCCTCGTGAATACCTTTGTCAGAAGTTATTATCCTCTTATCATCTACTGGCACTACAGAACATTTAGCATAACCCTGGTCTACTAGAATATGCTTTGCTCTGATATTTTTTATCCTTTTTTCAATATCGCCTCTATAGTGAATTATAGATTTCCCGATACTGCAGGCATTGTATATTATATCTTTTGGATATCTGCCTGATATTATTTTATCTCCTCTTACACATCTATATCCTTTGGACCTCAAAAGCCTTGCGATCTTTTCAAGACATGGTTCATATATGACTATTTTCCTGTGTTTAAAGATCATCATGTCAGTATGGCCCTTCAGTGGCTTCTGGAGTCTTTTATGTAAAAGCACTTCAATCAAATTAAAATTCAGGTTTTTAAGCTTATCCTTGGCTCTTTTAGGCATCCTAGGATCTAACAATCCAATAACCTCCGCAGACCCCGGGTCTGCGGAGGCTTTAGAGCGGACCATAGCGCCGAAATTTACATGATATGGTCCGGCTAACATAGTTTTTTTTGATTCCAGGTCTCTGGAAGGATGTAGGCCAATGCGAATCACTTTAACTTTAGCTTTTTCAAAAATCTCTGTAATAATACTTGCTTCTTCTATTGCCTTATCAAGTGTCATAGGCTTATATTTTTTCTTCTTATAAAGATTAGCTAATTCTGTACCTTCTATAACAAGCGTAGGATAGATACGAGCTGTCTCTGGTTTTAATTTAATAAGCCTTTCAGTAGTTTTTATGGCTTTCTCTAGCGTATCTCCTGGAAGGCCCAGCATTATCTGAACACCTAGCTTTAGGTGAGATTTTTTTATAATAGAAGTAGCTGTTAATATACAATTAAAACTTGTATCTCTTTTAATAAGTTTAAGCACTTTATCGTCGAGAGATTGTATTCCAAGTTCTACTAATCTCCCTCCGTATTTCTTAAACATTTTCATCGAGCTAAGAGTTACTGCTTCAGGATGAGTAGACATGCGAAGCGACTCAATAATGCCCTTTTTTACATATGGGTAGGCTGTCTTAAGGTACTTCTCCTGTAACTTATCAGGTAAGAATGTAAATGTCCCTCCAAAAAAAGCGATCTCCTTGATCTCTTTTTTAGGGATCGTCTTTAGTCTTTCTTCTATTATGGATTTGATCTCTTTTAAGGTAGGAAGTTTCGTAGCACCTGATATTTTATGCTGATCACAATAAATACACTTATACGGGCACCCTGCATGTGGAATAAATATAGGAATGATTTTCATGTAGCTATTATATTACAGATTGGTCAAAGTTTCCCTTAATTTTTTACTGTCCTTAGTAATATCAGAACCTTTTCTTATATTAAATCCTTTAAAAGCCTCTCCTGATTCAAGTAATCCTTCATATTCCTCTAAAGCCTGGCCTTCCAATACCCCTATATATAAATTTTCTGATTTTTTTGGGTTTCCTGGAAAAAGTTGCATACTAGAAAGTTCTTTCTCCAAAGCCTTTTTCTCAGATTCACTCTTTGCGATTATCACAAATATGTCTTTTTTGTCTTTAGACCTGTATGCCAGCCAAAAATCATAAAAATTCTCTTCTTTTAAGAGCGCTTCTCCATTAAAAAGAACAGTATCATCGAGGCTATCTGGCTTTCCTCTGCCCATAGGGGCTATGGGCAGTAAAGGCATCATCTTATTGACCATATTATTTAAACGATCTTTATAGCTTTTAGCCTTTATGTGATCCGGATATATCTCTAGAACCTTGTCTAATAACTTCTTTGCTTTTTCCACACTCTCAGGATTATCCTTAACCCATTGAATAGCTTCATCCTCTGGATATGATCCTTCTAAAATATCAGCACAATATTCATTAGCTAAATATAGATAAGCATTAATTAAATGATATTCTATTTCTTCTATTAACTCATTATAGTTTTCTTCTATAGGCATAGAACTATATCTTTCATATAAAAACTTTAAGTTTTTGAAATCCTGACCTTCTGTAAAAGCCATACCTAATTCTTCAGATTCTACTTCTATCGTAAATGCTACGATTTTCTCATCTTTGGCTATCGGAACACAGGATACATCATAATTATAATCTACAGGTAATAAGATGATATATTCGTTTATGTCTATCCCCTCTCCAAAAATATTTTCTAGCGTATATGTAATCACGTCTTTATCATCTTGATATTGCACGATAGGATTAACAGGTTCTAGCTTGAGAGATTCATTATTAGCTTGAGCTGGAGCAAGAGCACTTAATAGGCCAGCAGTAAATAAAATTATTTTATTGTTTAACTTATCTTTTATGTTAGTTTTCTTTTTAGGTATAGTGGGTGATTTTATCATTAAGAAATCATAACTACCTATTGATTCATCAAAACCATAAAGACTATTTTTTCCTGAAAGTTCCACTAGTGCATCTTTTGCAGATATAATATTGAATCTTTCTTTTAAATCCGGATCATAGATCAGAATATCCTCATTATCTTTTGCCAATTCTGCTAGATATTCTTTCGCAAGTCCTATGTGGAATTTTTCAAGCTTCTTGGGTAAGGTCTCATTATCCTGGATCATATTATCTAATTCATTCAATTCAGTAAGTTCGATTATAACATTCTCTAATCCTTCAAAATTTATCTCAGCAAATCTTAAAAGTTCCCCTATCTCTTCTTTTAATATATTCTTTGACTCGGATAGTATCTCAATTAATTCTTCTATAAATTCATAATTTCTTGCATTATCTCTTAAAACAATCAACTGGTTATTTAACGCTCTCAAGTCCAGCTCTAAAAAGTTTGCTTTTAATTTTGCTATTTCATATACTGCTTCATCAAACTTAATTATAAAATCATATACCTCGCTATCTATATATGAATCTGATAATAAAGGTGTATATATGGGAACCCAATAAAAAGCCCCTGGAGGTTCTCTGTGTTTACCTATCCACTCGCCATGTGTTATCTCTTCATCGTTCTCGTTAATAGAAAATACTACTGCTCTCTTTGTCCCATCTAATTCATCGACTACTTTATAAAAAAGATTGTCTTTGTATTCCCTTAATAAAACCCCTATGTCAACAAGACCTGTACTCGGAATATCTGGAAGGAAATTTACTGATGTCTTAAAACTATCAAGCTCAGATTTTAGCTGAGTCTTTATTATCTTCAAGAATTCTTCTTTTTCTAAAGGCTTATTTAGCCATGAGTTTCTAACTATCTGTTTTTCACTCTCATCGTATGTTAGCAACATAGTATCTGGATTATCTATGATTTCATTAAAACTTGGGTCATCAAATCCTCTCAATCTAATGCCATCAGCATCTAGGTCTCCATACCCTCCTGTATCCTTATACTTTTCTGAATTCATTCCTTTATCTACTGAAAAAAGTACTGCATCTTCGTCCTGCATCTTAAAGCCTATGCCTCTCTCATGCAGTCTATTTATTGGATTATGCCCAGTGAACCAAACCCATATCCCAATATTTCCAAATATAGCGTCTAATCCTATCGCATCAATGTAGTTTTTTATATTCTTTGGTTTTATCTTTACAGTCTCGTCTACATACCAGGAATTTATTAGAGTAAATGCTTCTTGAAGCTCTGAAAGAGGCTTTTTAAAATCCCTTACGTCATTCTGGATAGCATCTAGGCCTTCAAATATACGACCTGCCTCATAAGTAATACCTTTATATGTAAATCTAATGTGTATATTTTTCAGGATCTCCCCTAAACCACCAGATACATCGTCGCCCTGATACTCTTTCCCATTATATATAAGATCAGGTTCCTCTTTATTTACATCAAACGGCTCTGGATCCTTCGCATAATCCTTTAGAAGTTTTAAACCCTCAAATATACCCTCATCCCCATACTCAACACCCTTATATATAAAGCTAACGTTCTTTGTATCAATAGGCAGTAATGCATGTGTATATAAATTCCCAAGAAGATCTTTCTGATATAAAGTAAAATTTTCCCTGGTAAATGATACAAACTCTTGAAAATAAGGGTTCTCCATGTAATTTTCTTGATCCCATTTTTCTTCTCCTTCTATTTCATTTAATTCATCTATCAAGCTAGTCCCCCAATGCAGCAACCAATCCATTGCAGCCCATTCTGGCGTAGTACCAATCCCGTCATTTATATCATTAAATACCTGATATTGCCATTTACCTTCCTTTATAGCTTTCTTTAGTCTTTTTTGAACTAACTTAATAGCCCCCTCTGTATATTCTTTTAATGCATCCCACATATTTATTTCATGACTGTTTCCTTTTGCTTTTGAATTTCTCAAACCCTTTCGTATTACTTTAAGTCTTTTCCCCCACCACTCTACTGATGTTACACCTATACCATTAAATCCCATAGATGCATTATCAAGTGTATTAGGATAAAACCCTACCAGGTCTTCCCAGAGCTTTTTCTCATCCTCACTAAGCTGATCCTTTATGTTTAAATACTTTCCCTTAAGATCTTCTCTAATATCTGCGATATATTTATCTTCATTGTCAATACGAATAACACCTCTTTGAAGTTCTTCCTGCGCTTTATTATATTCTATGAGCTTTTTTGCCCACCATCTGAATCTATTTTCTTTAATATCAGGGTCATTCCAATGTTTCTCTACTAGCTCTTCAGAGGCTGTGTGGCCATAAAAATTAAATCCTTTATATATAGGAAAACCAAATCCCATAATATTTAAAAGCGCCCAAAGCTCATGATTTCCTATGATAGGGCCATCACATAGCCCCAGATCAGTAAATTCTTTAAATACCTTAAAACACTTGATCCCATAAGGCCCTCTATCTATGGCATCGCCTAATAGTTGAAAACGTCTCTTTATTTTAGTTATATCTATATTCTGTTTACTGAGCTGTTCCTTGATAGATACCTGAGGAAAAATCTCATGATCTAAAGTGATTTTTTTACCTGTTTCCCGCGATATAATATCTTCTATATATTTAAAAAATGGGATAATAGCACCATGGATGTCTGTCATAATAGCTATTTTAGGCAGTTTGCCTGTACCGGGTGCTTCAATTTCCTTCTCTATTTCCTGTAGAAGCGCCTCTACTTCTTCTTTACGTTCAAAATCAGCAGTTTTAATATTATTAGCTTCGGTAATATTTATTTTTGTGTCAGTATTTGAAACTTGTTCTAGTTTTTCAATAAATTCTCCATCAAATAAAACTAATAAATTTTTGAAATTTGTCGCATTAATATGCTTAAGTCCTTTATTTTGTATATCTATTCGTGTAAGACCCCATTTATCTAAAGACAATTCTATTGGAGTAAATATGCGGTCTTCTAGTCCTTCTATATAACCAAACCTTTCTAGAAGTTGTTTCTTTATGTCAACCTCTGGGAATTTTTCTCTTGTTGCGCTACTGATATATGGCACTATAATTAAACTCGCCTTTTCAATCACTTCTGGAGATACAGGCTTAGCAACCATTTTGTCAATAGCGACATTTTTTACGTCTTCAAAAAGATTGTTATCATAATCAACTACTCGCAATATACTGTTTTCGCTTATTTTTTTTGGAGATTTATTTTTAACTCTTATTCCAGCTGATTCTACGCGGATATTGGCTGTTTCATTTTTTGCGATTGATGTTGATAATGCCAGATCAATATTCACGCTAAGCACTAGATTTTCTACACAAACTCCTAAAACAATATATTCATCAGATGAAGGATTTTGGGAAGGTAAATCATCTATGGATTTCATTGACATTCTTATTGGATCTTTCTGATGAAATTTTTCTTGTTCCGATGCTAGATAATTACTAAATTTCTCATTAGCTTCTGGGCCGATATCTTTATTAAAGTCCTGTTCTCCGTATACCAGTTCTATGCCTGTCCTTCCCTGAGATGCATTGTATTTAATCAGGTTAAATTCAGCTTCGTTCCAGCGGTCTTTTGGTAATTTTTCTTTCAGGTAAGTTATTAACTTTTCTGCTGTTATTTCCCTTATATTAAGGATTTTTTTAGCTTCTCTTCTAGCTTGTTTGCCTAGTCCTATTAAGAATGTATGGGGGTTTATTCTTTTACCATTTATTACAGGAAGTTCTTCTGAATGATTAGCGTAATATGATTCTCGTTCTTCGTGGAAACGTGCAACAGGATTATTGGCAAGAGATTCTACGAGATAGGTGCTTCCACCATCTGAGAATCCCCTTATATATTTATTATCTTTTATGATCTTTATCTTTTCGCCTGATTCAGTCTCTATTTCTTTGCCAGTTAGTTCTACCTTGGCAAGTTCACTATCCTTAGTGTAGAGTTTCTCTCTGTCCTTGTAAAAATACACAAAACTATCTTTTTCTTGTGAAGTAATGCCTTCTTTTACATGTATAAACTTACTCTGTTCATCTTTTATAAAAAGCTTACCCATGAGGCCAAATTTTCTTCTAGATTCTTTTAACTGAAACTCAACCCACTTTATTCCATGTTTTCTTTTCTGTTCAGGTAAAAACTTCCCAAATTTCTCACCGACCTTTTCTTTTGAAATTACACCAAATATAAATAAATCTTCCCAATTTTGCTTTACCCATTCAGGTGTAAAGGCATTTATCAAATTAGGAAAATCTCGTTGAAAAAACATTAGTTTATCATCACCGCTAAGTTGATTATAAAGTACTTCAAAATCATGCCATTTATTTCTTATAAACTCTTCTCCTAAATCTTTCGCTATTCCAGGAAAAGCTGCCATAAAAGAAGCCGGGCTAGCCATCTGGAAGCGGCTACGTATAATTTTTAATAACGCATTAACCACCTCATCAAGAGGAAAAACTGCCTGGATATCTTCTTCAGAGAGGTCAATATATTTAAGGTGTGTCCTTTCATGCTCTGCCCATTTAGCCTTTAATCTATCAGGCAGTTCTTGGAGTAATTCATAATACTCTTCTAATATAAATAAATTTGTTGCTAAAGGCGCTCCTTCACTATATTGGAATCTGCCAGGATGAGAAATGAGATTATTTAATATATATACTCTATCTTCTCTTGAAGAACCAACTCCCTCTAATGCCTCTTTTAATTGATCTATTGTAAACGTATAGACCTTTAGATCTTTTAAACCCGTAAGATCTTCATTTGGGTCAACTTCTTTTATTTCATTATAGGTTAAGGTACCAATATCATCTCTTACCTCATCAATAATCACAAAAAATGACCCTAGCGCTCTATTTAATAAATCATGCTGCTTTTTAGTTAATCCTTTTTTGTTAAGCATTGCAGCGCCTTCTTTTAATCTATTTTGTCCATCCACTGAATTTGCTGTAAGAGGTTTTCTTAGATAGAAGCTATTAGATAGATCCATCCCATATACTATATTATTAAGCAGGAATATAGAGGCTATTAGTATTCGTATTGCGTATTGCGTTATGCGTTGTGCGTGGTTGCTTCTAAACATAAGGTTTTTTAAAGTGTATCATAAAAGGGGTAAAAAAATCGCGTCCCAAGATACAGCTGACGCTATTTATCTGGCTCTTATATGGGTTAAAATACTATATAATAATTATACCATAAAAAACTGCCTTTGCAAGGAAAAAAAATCATTGAAAATCATTGATAATCATTGATATTTTTTGGTTGTTAACTTATTGAAATTGGTGGTGTTAGGAAAATAAAACCCTTTTTAAATTTCTTTGAGGATTTCGCTTACTTTATATGGGAGAATAAAGGCGACTTTAGTGTGGGCGATTTCTATGCTTTTTTCCAAAGCAAGATTCACAATAAAAGCCTTTTTAGGCTTATATTTTTCTACAAATGACCTTAAACCTCTTGTTATCTCAGGCTTCTTTAATTCCATGGCCTTGACTTCTATCGGGATAATCCCGCCATAATAATCCCTAAGCACAAAATCAACTTCGTTTTTATCCTTTGTCCGCCAGTAATTAATCTTACCGTCCCAATGCCTCGCTATTGATGAAGCTATGAAATTCTCCAATAACTGCCCTTTATCGCGATTATCGGGAAAATGGGCAAAATATTTTACTGCTAAATTCCGCATCCCTGTATCGGCAAAATAAACCTTTGGCATTTTCGTCAATTCCTTGCGCGCATTAGTAAAGTATGGCCTTGCTAGATTCACCACAAATGTATTTTCCAGCGCAAAAATATAATTTTCTAATGTCCTAAAATTCATCCCCAGCGTCGCGCTTAATTCATGCAAATTAATAAGACCTCCTATCTGGTCAGCCAGCAAGGCAACAAGTTTTGAAAATACAAACACTTTCTTGACCTTCATAAAACCAACTATATCCTTTTCTATATAACTGGAATAAATTTCGTTTAGTATAGCGATCTTCTCTTTAGTGCCGCGGCAAAGGGAAACGCGCGGATATCCTCCAAAAATAATAAAATCAAAAAAGTGGCCAAAAATCTTTTTTTTATTCGGATTGGAAATGTCAGCCTTTTTAAGTAGATCCAAAAGAGATGGTTCGTAAGAGCTCAGATATTCGCTGAACGAAAACGGCCAAAGATGAAATACCCGTTTTCTGCCTGCCAATGACTCCAGTGTCTTTGATTTCATCTCAAGAGATGAAGAACCGCTTACTACAAATTTTACCGGCAGTTTTATGTCATAGATTCCCTTAAGAAATTTTCCAGAATCGTCAATCCTCTGTATTTCGTCAATAAAAACGTAGAGGAATTTTTCCCTTTCTGCCTCCTCTCTTAAAAACTTAATAAATTCTTCCTGGCTTCTAAGATTAGTAAGATCGCTTATTAGATCAAGGTTAAAAAATTTTACCTGCGATTCTCTTATTTTGTTTTTGGCTATCAACCAGTCCTTTAGCTGAAAAAGCAAGGTAGTCTTGCCTGTCTGCCTGGAGCCGGTAATAACCGTAATCTCTTCTGCCCTAAGGTGGGCTGTTACTTCATCAAATATCTCTCTTTTGACTAATCTGTCTTGTACATCCATATTACAATTATAGCACGATTTTTAGTGTAGTCAAGTGCAATTTTAGATATTTAAACTTTCTTGTGGTAGAAAAGCGTGCAGAACGTGACTCCGCTAAAGAGGATAAAATTAGAGATGGTAAAGGCCTTCCAGACCAAAAAATCAGTTTTTAGGCCTGATGGGAGGAGCGCTAAAAGGCACACCCACACCCCTACTGCCCAGGGAATGCTAATATCCTGAGCTGATCGACGCTTTATGATCCTAATGATAAGAGGAATGTTCCAGAGAGGAAGAACTATTGAAGCAACTAAAGCAATCTTATCAATCATTAAGCCTTTCCAGCACTGCCAAGCACATGTTCGTTCTTATGCTTATACATCTTCACAAGCTCTGTTCTTGCTGGTCCCAGGTATTTACGAGGATCAAATTCCTTCGGAGAATTTGCAAATACTTCTCTTATCTTAGCAGTAACAGCAAGCCTTCCATCTGAATCAATGTTTATTTTACATACTGCTGAATTAGTAGCTTTTCTTAATTGATCTTCTGGCACCCCTGCTGTATTTTCCATCTTTCCGCCGTATTTATTTATGATGTCTATATATTCCTGCGGCACAGAGCTTGCGCCATGTAAGACTATTGGAAAACCAGGAAGGCGCTTCTCAACTTCATGGAGTATATCGAAACGTAGTTCTGGAACACTCTCGCCTGGCACTAATTTAAATTTATAAGCACCATGACTAGTGCCTATAGAAATAGCTAGGCTGTCTACACCAGTTTTACCTACAAACTCCTCTACTTCTTCTGGATGAGTATAATGAGACTGTTCATGCTGTACATCGTCTTCTATACCAGCTAAAACACCTAGTTCGCCTTCTACTGTAACATCATATTTATGAGCGTATTCAACTACTTTTTTAGTCAATTTAATATTATCCTCAAATGTATGGCTCGAACCATCTATCATAACAGATGAAAACCCGCTTTCTATACATGAGACACATAGTTCATATGTATCACCATGATCCAGGTGAAGTGTTACAGGAATATTGCTTCCAGCGTCTTTTATGATCTCAATAGCTCCTTTTGCCATGTGCCTAAGAAGTATCTGATTAGCGTATTTTCTAGCACCTGAAGAGACCTGTAGGATCACAGGTGATTTACTCTCTATGCAGGCAGTGACTATTGCTTGAAGCTGCTCCATATTGTTAAAATTATAAGCTGGTATAGCATAACCACCAGCCATTGCTTTTTTAAACATCTCTCGCGTATTTACTAGCCCTAATTCCTTATATGAAACTGCCATTTTGAAACTCCTTTCTTATTATTTATGTGAGGCTTTATTATAACAAATATATTAATGCTTGCAAGACTTTTCTGTGAATTTGATGATGTCATTCATCATCTTTACTGACTGGACAGGGTATTTACCTACTGCAGTCTCTCCTGAGAGCATTGCGAAGTCTGTGCCGTCGATAATAGCATTCGCTACATCAGTCACTTCTGCCCTGGTAGGCCTTATATGTTCGGTCATGCTCTCAAGCATCTGTGTGGCAGTAATAACTATTCTTTTCTTAATATTACATTTTTTTATGATCTTTTTCTGGATCATTGGCACCTGATATATTGGAAGCGATACTCCCATATCTCCCCGCGCTATCATTATCCCGTTAGAATGCTTTACGATCGGATCGATGTTCTTTATACCGTCGGAGTTTTCGATCTTTGCAATGATCTTACAGTTTGGAAGTTTTTTCTCTACTCTTTTTTTAACCTCCATCACATCTGAAACATTCCTTACAAAAGATTGCGCAATGTAATCAACTTTATTCTCTATCCCGAAAGAGATAGCTAATTTATCTTTAACAGAAATCTTTGGGAATTTAAGTTTAGCACCTGGTATATTTATGCCCTTATGCTGTTTTAATAGTCCTCCTATCAAAACCTCTGCCATTATTCTCTTTTTTTCAATAGATGCTATCTTTAAGACAATATTTCCATCGTCTATATAGATAAATTTAGCGCCCCTTATACTGTTTAAAGGCCCTTCATAGTCAAAAGGGATGGCGTTGCCACTATGCACAGAATCTTTGGATAGACATATGCGCTGTCTTTTCTTTAAGGACATACTGTTTTTAAGTCTTCCTACTCTTATCCTGGGGCCTTCTAGGTCTAAAAGAACCTTAACAGCTCTCCTGTATTTTTTATTTATCCGTCTTACAATATCTATCTTTAAAAGATGGTCTTCTAGCTTTCCATGTGAACAGTTCAGTCTCACTACATCCATACCAGCTAAGGTCATTTTTCTGATGACTGTCTCATTTGAGCTTGCTGGCCCTAAAGTAGCTATTATCTTTGTCTTTACCATAATTTTCCTTTACATATAGCCTATATTTATGTTAATATACTATATACTTATGAAGAAAAACACTAAAAAAGCACAAGACAAGTTCTATTTAAAATTCTCTACAGCTGATAAGCTGGGGATCTGCCTATTTAGGTACCAGGTAGCCCCTACTGAAAAGTTCCTAGCTGTTAATTCAAGCATATCTACGATAATAGGTTCCACTTCTAAGGATAATATCCAAAATCTAAAATTTAGATCCCTTTTCAGTTATCAGAAAGATGCGGATATATTCTTTAAGATACTAAAAAAAGACAGAATAGTCAAGTTTTATGAAGCTAGGTTTAAAAGGCATGGTAAAAAAGATATATGGGTAGGGATAACTGCGTATCTTACAGAATCACCTTATGATAAAAAATACCTCTGCCTTGAAGGCGTAATAGAAGATATATCAGATCACAAACATCTCGAAGAAAGTTTTGCGTTTGAAAAAGAACTATTCCAGAACCTTCTGGATAACTTGCCTGACGCAGTTTATTTTAAAGACAACAAAAACCGCATTGTAAGGGTGAACCGTTTTTATGCAGAAGGCTTTAAGAAAGATGTCAATGATATAATCGGTAAGACTGACTTTGACTTCTTCCCAAAAGAGCAGGCACAGAAGATGTTTGACGATGATACGTTCGTATTGAAGACAGGTCAGCCTATAATTGGAAAGATCGAAAGGACCCTCCTTCCAAATGGCAGTTATAATTGTGTCACTACCACTAAGATACCTGTAAGAAATAAACGTGGCACTGCCATCGGGACCATGGGTATCACTAGGGATATAACTGCCTATGACAAGATGGAGAAAAACAGGCTTAACATCGTAATAACATCCTTAAAAGTGCTCGATAAGGTCCTTGAGATAAGGGATCCTTATACTTTTGGCCATACCCGTCGCGTTTCGATCATTGCTGAAAAGATAGCTCAAGAAATTGGCTGGGATGAAAATAAAATATTAGAGCTTAAGATGTCAGCAGAACTACATGATATTGGAAAGATACTTATACCTCTTGAGATACTCAATAAACCTGGAAAACTTTCTTCGCTAGAACAACAGATGGTCCAAGAGCATGTTATAAAATGTTATGATATGTTAAAGCCCCATACATTCCCATTCCCTCTTCCAGAGGCTGTATATCAACACCATGAAAGACTTAATGGAGAAGGCTATCCCAGAGGCTTAATTGGCGATGAAGTCATACCTGAGGCAAGGATACTTGCAATAAGCGACGTACTAGAAGCTATGACCTTTCATAGGCCTTACAGGGCTGCATTAGGAATAAAAAAGGCTCTAAAAGAGCTGACAGACTTCTCTGGCTCAAAATATGATAAAGAAATAGTAAAAGTTGTATTAGACATAGTTAGTAAAAATAATAATGAGCCTTTTTGGCTGAATCATAACTCCACAAACTAATCCTTCCTTAAAAATCTATGCATAGAAAAAAGACATTACTAGCACTGCTCCCTCTTTTTTGGCCAAATATGCCTCCATTAGGTATCTCTTTTCTAGAAAGTTTTATTAAAGATAAAGGCATGGACATAGATGTCCTTGATGTAAACAATATATTTTATAATCTAGCTGGCAAGGATCTTAAAAAAAAGTGGGGCATCAGTTCTAATAGAAGTCTAGAAAAAGACATCCTTTCGATCCTCAAGACACAGTTTAAAAAAGAATACGAAAACATTATCAATAAGCTGATCTCCTATGATGTCATAGGATTTTCCTGTTTTAAGAGTAATTTTGATACTACTATTGACATAATAAAGATCCTTAAGACAAAAAAGCCTGATCTAAAAGTGCTTCTTGGCGGTCCGGAGATCACAAGACTATATTTTAAAACAGGTTCTCGCTTCACTCGTGAAATAAAAGACCTTGCTGACTTACTGGTGGTCGGAGAAGGAGAGCTTCCATTATTTGAATATCTAAAAAATAAAGGTATTAGTAAAAAGATAGTTGTTTTCAATGAATTAAATGATGCTGGCCTTAGATTTGGCATAAGTATTATCGTAGGTTATCCTGGAGAAAGTGAAGAAGACTTTAAAGAAAGTCTTGATTTTATCATAAATAATAGAGACCTTATACCCAAGATCGAACAAGTGAACCCTTTTACATACTATGACGGGACTTCGCTGAGCATAAAAGACGACTATTCATCCAACCCAGTGTCCATAGAAAGATTCGAAACTTTTATCCATGAGATAAAAAATCATGACTTAAAATATACTAATGCATTTTTAGGGAACCTGGTAGAAAAATATGACCAAGATTAATACTGTAAAGATATCCCGGATATTAAACCCCACTTCTATAGACCTGGGAGAATATGTTATAAACCCCTACATGGGCTGCGAATATTCATGTCTTTATTGCTACGTAAGGCATAATAAGGTCATAAGCAAGAAAAAGGACCCTTGGGGGACTTACGTAGATATAAGGATAAATTCTCCTAAGTTACTAGAAAAAGAGATATTATTAAAAAAACCTAAATGCGTGCTTCTTGGCTCGACCACAGAATGTTTCCAGGATGTAGAAAAAAATTACAAGATAACTAAACAGGTACTAGAGATATTGAATAGATACGGCGTGTATTACAATATACTGACGCGTTCTCCTTATATAAAGGAATATATAGATCTCTTATCAAAAGGATTCTGCAAAAGGATCTATTTTACGATCAATAATATCACTTCAAGCTTAAAGAACAAACTAGAGCCAAAAAGCCCTAACTTCACAGAAAGGATACAAGCGATAAACGAGCTCCTTCATAAAAATATCAATGTGACTCCTTACTTCTCTCCTATTTTACCCTGGGTCTCGGATCTTAAAGGTATTTTTTCTAAATTTCCTAGAGCTAGCGCAGTGGAATTCGAAGGCCTAAATTTTAGAGTCGGTAATATCGATAAAATAATAGATAGTATCTCAAGCATATATCCAGAGTTAAAAGAAAAATACATTCGTCTTTTAAAAGATAGAGACTATTATGATGGTTTTTGGTACAATACTAAAGAGGATATTAAAAAAGAGGCTGATCTAGCTAAAAAAGACTACCATGTGTATATCCACACCTTCGCCTCTTACTTTGAAAATAAGTATACTAATAATCTTTATAAGCTTAAAGAGGTTTGTTTGCTCATATGAAAATTTTCCCTCATAGCATAATGCAGGATTAAGGCTCCTCGGGACCGCCTTTTATTCCGCATTTCGTCGGGGCTCGAAGAACTTGCCACCGCAAAATCTGGCGCGGTGGCTTCGAACAGCTTCGAGCCTTTTTGCCTCATGAAATGTGGCATAAAAACCGACAAAATGCTTCATAAAAGGCTAAATTTTCAAATTCGCTCACAAACTACTCTTTAAACTTCTACCTAACTAGTTTAGTTATACAGTATTGCAAAAACTTAAGTTATACTGCCAGCCTGTTAGGCATGAGAAAAACCTTTTTATTTTGCGCACTTTGTGATATACAAACTACAATTTAGACTGCCTGTCAAAAGAAAACGGAGCGAGGCCCACATCTACACATTACTAACACTGGCCGAGTGTTTTTTCGAAGGCCTGACAGGCTGGCAGATGGATGTAGAAAGAAGCTTGATGGAGATTAGATATGAAAAGTGATGTGTATTTTGTAAAATCCAGTGGAAACGATCTAAGGCACAGGAGAGATGCTCTACTTAAGCTCCTCAATGCCCTAGGACCCGATATGCCCTATAAAAAGGATGAGCTCTTGCCAGTTAAGATCACTATAGGTGACAGTGAATGCGTATATCACCTGGACCCAGAACTTGTAAAAATAGTCATCTCTACTCTAAAGGATAAAAAGGCAAAACCATTCCTTTTTGATACCAATGTCATGTATAAAGGTTCTCGCCAAAACGCAGTTGATCACCTGACGCTTGCAGTAAACAAGAAATTCTCTCATTCCAGGATAGGCGCGCCATTTATAATAGCTGACGGGCTTTTAGGCCTGGATGGCAATACCTATAAACTGGATTCTAAATATATAAAACAAGTAAAACTACCTAGTTTTATAGGTATGACTGATTCTCTTGTGGTCCTGTCTCATGTGACCAGCCATATACTTTCCGGGTTTGCAGCAAGCATAAAAAACATTGCTATGGGAATGGTGTCTAAAGCCACTAAACAAGTAGAACACTCTTCTCTAAAGCCTGATGTGATTGAAAAAAAATGTACCTCATGCGGATGCTGCATAAAGATATGCCCGGTGGATGCTATAAAAGCCAGCGGGGACCAGAAAAAAGCAAAGATAGATAGATCTATATGCGTAGGCTGCGGAGAATGCCTATCAGCATGCAAATTTGATGCAATAGGCATAAATTGGCAAGAAGATGTTGATGTGTTCATTAAAAGGATATCTGAGGTCACTAAATTCATACTTTCTAAGTTTAAAAATACCCTATTTATAAACTTTGCATATGACATCACAAGAGAATGCGACTGCATATCTACTAAGAATGAGAAGATCATCTCTGAAGACATAGGGATAATCGCCTCAAAGGATATACTAAGCGTTGAAAAAGCTACTATAGATCTTATGAATAAGAATGAAGATAAGATATTCAAAGAAAGAGCTGAAGACTCCTATAAGGAGATCCTTGAATATAGCAACAAGATAGGCCTTGGGAACCTTGATTATAATCTGATCGAACTATGAGCACATTTAAAGCCTTGTTTGGTATTGAAGCTTCCCAAGTTAAAAAAACCTGCCTCCTCATGCCTTTTATCCTAAAAGGCATGCTAAAAGAACTTGAAATAAAAAAACTTGAGATAGGGAAACTCTACTCGTCCGGAGAAAATGATCTATTTACAGTCATACATACTGGCCTGGGCGTGTCATTATTAGGAGATGCTGTTTTATACCTCAAGGAGACTAAATGTGAAAATATTATACTCTTCGGCTCATGCGGACTTGTAAAGAAAATGAAAGATATCAATATAGGAAGCCTTGTCTCCCCTGATAAATGTTATTCACTAGAAAGTTTCAGCGAAATGCTCTTAAATGAACAAAAAAAAGACTTTTCTGTATTTTATCCCGATAAAGATCTATTGAGCTCTCTTTTAAATAAAGGGCCGCACATAAAAGAAGTCACCTGCGCGACAGTCAGTTCATTGAAATTAGAAGAAACATACATCGATATATTCAATAAAAATGGCATCGAGGCCCTGGACATGGAATGTTCTGCATTATTTTCTGCAGCAAGCGCTGCAGGCATTAAAGCTACAGCCCTTTTCTATGTCACTGATATTATAAAAAAACTGCCTTTTTATAGGGACATGTCTCCTGAAGATAAAAGAACACTCTATGATTCTATAAGATCCAGCACCTCCATCCTATGGAACTTCATAAAAGAGACCTAGATCTATTAAATAAGACGAACTCCTTGATCAACTCCAGATTTAAACATGTTGGAGTGAATAAGGCCCAAGAACTCACTAGACTCTTATACGAAATATCAAAAAAAGACTCTGTCTCCCCTCGACCTATCCTAGATGAAATTGGTGCACTTGATTTTAATACTATAAAAAAAGAGTTGGTAAAAAAAAGATACCCCTATTCTTATCTCAACAATGAAGCGCTTGATCTATATCTGCCTAAATTAAGTTTCGAGGCAACTTCAGTCTTAGATACAAATAAAAGAAAGTTTTATCCAAAGAGTATATTCATAGAAAAACATGCTTCTGGTTCGTTCTTGGCAAAGAGATTTAAAAATATCTTCCCAAAGGCCAAGGTCAAAGAGATCCCTTCTTTAAAAGAATATCTGAAGCAAAACAGAGGCCTCACATTAAAAGATTACAATAAAAGGACCGAGACAGTCTTTATCACTAAAGAAAACTATGATTTTTTTAAGAGGTGCCCCTGTACAAAACATGCTGTAGGGTGCGGTTATAATATATTTAACCTGAGCTTTGGTTGCATATTTGACTGTACATACTGCTATCTCCAGGAATATGTCAATAGCCCAGGCCTTATCTTCCCTTCTAACCTGGATAATTTCTTTAATAAGTTCTCATCTTATAAAAAGTCCGGTATGAGGATCGGAACAGGAGAGTTCTCTGATTCATTGATGCTCGATAATATCACTGAATATTCTTTTTCTATGATTGATTTTTTTAATAAACATAAGGATGTGACTTTCGAATTTAAGACAAAAAGCGTGAATATAGCTAATATCCTAAAGGCAAAACAAACTGGCAATATAGTCATATCCTGGTCTTTAAATCCTCAGAATATTATTGATGAAAATGAGTTTTTTGCACCATCCCTAAAAGAAAGATTAAAAGCCATAGAACTCTCTAGGAAAGCTGGCTATAAGATCGGTATTCACTTTGACCCTGTCATATACTTCAGTGACTGGGAAAAAGAATATGAAAAGGTCATAGGCCTGTTATTTAAAAAAATAAAGACAAGAGACATTGCCTGGATAAGCATAGGTACGCTTAGATTCAATCCGAGCGTAAAACTTGTCATTGAAAAACGTTTCCCAGAAAACAAACTTCTCGATGGAGAACTACTGAAAGGTTTTGATAAAAAACTTAGGTATCCTTACGGCTTAAGGAGATCTATATATAAAAAAATGATAGAGATGCTAGAAAAACACTCTAAAGATATACCTGTCTATCTATGCATGGAAGATAGGTCCATGTGGCAGGAATTCAAAGGCCATATCAAGTTCTCTTCTTGCGTTTTAAATCAGCCCATGCTAACATAATATGACATGAGTAATATTCTACTCGTAAATCCATGGATATATGACTTTGCTGCTTATGACTATGGCATAAAGCCTGTCGGGCTTCTGCGCATAGGAGAATATTTACGCAGAAATGGCCATAAAGTCTCTCTTATTGACTGCCTCGCAGGATGTTCTAAAAATAAAGATGAATACGGTTTTTCAAAGATAGTCAAGGCAAAGACAGATAAGCCATCTACAATAAAACATATAAAAAGGCCATATTTTAGATATGGCATACTTATAGATAGCTTCTTGTCTCAATTAGATGCTATGGAAGATATCGATAGGATATTTATCACCTCTGGCATGACATACTGGTATCCCGGAGTCCAGCTTGTTATAAAACTCTTGAAAGAGCGTTTAAAAAACGTGCCGATAACGCTTGGGGGCATATATGCTACATTATGTTATAAACACGCCTCTATGAAAAGCGGAGCAGATAAGGTGTTTAAAAAAGATTTTCTTAAAAAAGAATATTTCTTGCAACATGGGTTTTATCCTGCATACGATCTACTGAGAGAGAAAGAAATCCTTCCTATACAACTCACACGAGGATGCCCTTTTAGGTGCAGTTACTGCGCATCAGATATATTGAATCCAAGGTTCCAGATGAAAGACCCTATAAACCTTTTTGAAGAGATCATGTATTATAATGAGCAGTTTGGAACCAGGAGTTTTGTTTTTTATGATGATGCTTTGTGTTATAGGCCTCAAAGAGGGTTAAAGAGATTTCTAAGACTGGTCATTGCTGCTAGAAAAAAATTTATATTCCATACACCTAACGGCCTACATGCAAAATTTATAGATGAAGAGCTCGCAGAGCTGTTTAAAAAATCAAACTTTAAGGACCTAAGGCTTTCTCTTGAGACATCTGATGAGGATCTCCAGTATTTTACTGGAGGAAAAGTAAATAATAATGACCTAAAGATAGCTTTAAGAAACCTAAAAGAAGCTGGCTTTAATAAAAAGGACCTTGGGATCTATCTATTGATAGGCGCTAATTGGCTAGATATAGAAAAGACCAAAGAAGATATACTCTTTGTAAATTCTCTAGGCGTAAAAGCAGTGTTAGCCAGTTATTCTTCTATTCCTGGCACTGTTGATTACAACAGCATGGTAAAAAATAGTATCTTAAAAAAAGATATGGACCCTCTATGGCACAATAAAGCTATTTTTTCTGAATTATTGGAACCAAACTTAAGCGAACGCATACAAAAGATAAGAAGATTCGCTAGCAGTCTAAATAAAAGCGAGGTATAAAATGGAGTTTTTTGATGTAATAAGGAACAGAAAAAGCGTAAGAGAGTATTCTGAGAAAAAGATCGAAAATGAGTTGATAGAAAAGATCATAGATAGCGGCCGAGTAGCTGCGACTGCAAGGAATGAACAACCCTGGGAGTTTGTGGCTACATATGATAAAAAGATATTGACTGAGATCTCGAGCTTCTGTCCGAACGGGCCTTTTATAAAAGATGCAAATTGCCTGATAGCCCTCTTCTCGAAAGATACAAAATATTACATAGAAGACCTGTCAGCTGCTACACAGAATATGCTCTTAGCAATAGAAGCTCTCGGTCTAGGTGGATGCTGGATCGCTGGAGATAAAAAAGATTATACAGAAAGGGTCCGTAAAATATTTAATGTGCCTGAGGGATATAAGTTAGTCAGCATGATATCTGTAGGATATCCGAAAAAACCTCAAGGCCCAAAAAATAAAAAAGAACTCAAGGAAATGCTTCATTGGGAGAGATGGTAACTGAACATGAAAAAAAATACTTTATGGAAATTCATAGATAATGAAGGAAGTTTTATAGCGGCCAATCCACACAAGTTAAGCAGTCTATATTTTCCTCTCTGCAGTCCTAAAGGCCTTCTCTCATCTATTACGCCTAGTCTAAGCGGAGACATAAAAAAAGACCAACACTCCTTCCTCTTAGTGCCAGCTACTACTATAGACCTAAAAGAGACTAGATATAACCGTAATTTTTGGGTAATGGTGAATGACCGCGCTTTATGGTCAGCTGCGAAAGGGTCAGTAACTGCTTCAAATGTAGAAGGTGGATTTTTATACCATAAATTGACCAGGACAAATAGATCTATTGGTGTTCAAGCAGAATTCCTTAATTTTTCACCTCTCTCTGATGAAGCCATAGAAATAGAACTCATCACTTTAAAAAATATATCAAAAAAGAAACTGACTATCCAGGCAACAGCTGCTGTCCCCATATTTGGCCGTTCTGCAGACCGCCTTAGAGATCACAGACACGTAAGTTCCCTGCTTAACCGTATTAAATCAGACAGATACGGTGTAATAGTAAAGCCTACCATGAGTTTTGATGAAAGAGGACATAAAGTAAATGAGATATCTTACTTTGTATTAGGGTGTGATGCTAGAGGCAATGCTCCTATGGACATCATATCGAGCTTAGAGGGTTTTACAGGTGAAGAGGGCAACCTAGAATCTCCGAAAGCCCTGACTGACAAGAAATATAAATGGCCAAAGAATACTGGCCATATACAGGGAAAAGAAGCGATCGGGGCATTGAGATTTAAAAAGACCTCTCTTTCCCCAAATAAAAATATCAGCTTTATAATAATAATGGGAATAAATAAAGACACATCCTCTTCTATACTTAAGAGATTCAACACTAAGAAAAAAATATACAGCCATCTCAATAAAAATAAAACTTTCTGGAAAAACAAAGTGAACTCTATAAAAATAAACACTAAAGATAAAGACTTTGATAATTGGACCAAATGGGTAATGCTTCAGCCGACACTACGTAAGATATTTGGGTGTTCATTCCTGCCTGACTTTGATTATGGAAGAGGCGGAAGAGGATGGCGGGATCTATGGCAGGATTGCCTTACTCTTATACTCATATCCCCTGAGGAAGCAAGAAAGACCCTTATAAATAATTTCTCTGGAGTACGCATAGATGGGTCAAATGCTACTATAATAGGAAAAAAAGAGGGTGGGTTTATCTCTGATAGAAATAATATCTCGCGTGTATGGATGGATCACGGGCTATGGCCTTTTAAAACTCTAAACCTATATATAAACCAAACTGGGGACACAAGTATACTTTTTAAAAAAGTACCTTATTTTGAATCCAAAAAGAAAGAGACTATACTGGATCACATACTGCGTCAACATAGACGTATGTTCAGTAAGATAGGCAAGCATGGTAATTTTCTTCTAGAAGACGGGGACTGGAATGATGGGCTTGATATGGCGGATAAGCTGGGTGAAAGTGTAGCATTCACAGCTGCGTATAGAGAAAATCTCGAAGAATTAGCTAGCCTATTAGAAAAGATCGATTATAAAAAAGATGTGATAAAAGAACTTCGTAAAAGATCAGGTATGATAAAAAAGAATATCCTGAAAAATGAATGGATAAACTCTAAAAACTCCAGATTCTTTAATGGCTACTATGATAATCTGGGAAAAAGGGTCGAGGGTAAGAATAGGTCTGGCATCAGGATGACGCTTACAGGCCAGGTATTCCCTATTATGAGCGGAATAGCGGATAAGGAACATATAAAAGAAATATATAAAAGCGCAAAAAAATACCTGTGGGACGAGAGATTAAAAGGTTTTAGGCTGAATACAGATTTCAAAGAGATCTATACTGACCTTGGAAGGGCATTTGGTTTTATATACGGTGAAAAGGAAAATGGTTCTTTCTTCAGCCACATGAATGTAATGTTCTCTTATGCCTTATATAAGAGAGGTTTTGTAAAAGAAGGTTTTGATGTATTGAATTCTATCTACAATATGTGTACAAATACTGAACAGAGTAAGATATATCCTGGACTTCCTGAATATTTTAATTCAGAAGGCAAGGGTATGTATCATTACCTGACAGGCTCAGCAAGCTGGTTTATGCTTACCCTCTTTACCCAGGTGTTCGGTGTCAGAGGAGACATGGGGGATCTAGTGATCGACCCTAAGCTTTCGAAAGAACAATTTAGATCATCAGACAAGGTCTCTTTAGAAACAGGGTTCGCAGGACGAAGGTTGATCATAAATTATCTTAATCCTAAAAGACTCAACTATGGGAAATATATTGTCAAAAGAATAAATATAAACGGGAAAGATATAAAGGAAATGCCTGTTCCTAGAAAACTTTTCTTAAAGCTCACTTCTAAAAATTCATCAAATATAATAAACATATATCTAAATAGACAGTAAAATGAAAAAGCCACATTTAGGTTATCATTCTTCCGTCCATAAACGTGGCTTTTTCTAAAAATCTAATCTATTTATTTTTTCTTAGCTTTTTTCTTTGCCTTCTTCTTAACCATATTCACCTCCCTTCACAAACTAAAAATAAAATTTATAAAAAATTTCTTGTTACTTAAGGTATACCACATTAAACTAATTTGTCAAGAGTAGGGGAGATTTTTTTCAGATATTTAATGCGTTCTTCTTCTATCCGCAAGAAGCACGATGTTTTTTAACTCATCTGTATTCCTTGCAGCGAACCAATTCTTATCAAATCCTGGGTTTTGTGTTATCTGGGCTATGGCAGCTAATACCTTTAAGTGCAGATTTCTTTCATCGCTTGATCCAGCGAGTATGAATATTATATGTGCTAATTTATCGTCGGGAAAGATTATCCCTGATCTGGCTCTTACTAAAATAATTTTAAAGACCCCCATACCTCCTATTACAATATGAGGTATGGCCAGGCCTTTTCTTAAAACAGTACTGGATTCTTTTTCCCTCTCGAGAAGTTTTTTAAATATCTCTTCTTCTTCGATATTTAATTTTTCTGATAGCAGCTTTGAGATATCTCTAAAGAAAATTTCCATCTCTAAAGGTTTTTGTATATCCAATACTTCGCCTTCTTCTATAAGCTTATGAAACCTATCTTCTGTCACCTCGTCTCGCTCAATAACTATATCCTTTAACTCTGTCAAAAGATTATC
The DNA here is from genome assembly GCA_043821705.1 of Candidatus Omnitrophota bacterium. Lineage (GTDB taxonomy): Bacteria > Omnitrophota > Gorgyraeia > Gorgyraeales > Gorgyraeaceae > JBDRCN01. The sequence goes on along the minus strand of JBDRCN010000021.1, from coordinate 1,599 downwards.
CGATGTTAATTCTTCATCCTTTGCTACTAATCTTTCCAGGACATATATAAGAGCTGAATCCTGGCTTGATTTCTTCTGCCCATAGAACTTATACCAGCTAAAACCTAGCAATAAGAAGACCATTGTCAAAAATACTATGAACGTACCCATCTCTATGAGAAGGAACAGACCTCCTATTATCCCAAAGATCTGCATATATGGATAAAACGGGGATCTGAATTTGGGCTTATAGCTAAGGATCTTACTCTCTCTAAAAAGGATCAGGGTCAAGTTCGCAAATATAAAAAGTAGTATCAGAACGCTTGATGCGATCTTTACTAATAGCTCAAGGTTTAAGAATAAAAGAGATGCTATCATAAATAATCCTGTAACTAAGATCGCAACATAAGGGGTATTGGAACGTTTGCTCAATCTATGAAAATAAGGCGGTAAGAGTTTATCCCTACTCATACCTAGTGGATATCTAGAAGCGGTCATTATTGCTGCATTTGCAGTAGATATAAAAGCTAGGAAAGCAGCTATGCTTATCCCTATAGCTAAGATATTACCTCCAAACATAGACGCGCCTTCTGATATAGGGATAAGGGTATTGCTTAGTTTGGCAGGATCCAATACGCCAATCGTAATAAATATAATAAAGGCATAGATAAGTGAAGTAACGCCAATGGATAAGATCATGCCTAATGGAAGATTTCTCCCAGGATTTTCAGTCTCTTCTGCAAGCGCAGCGACCTTTGTGAGGCCCCCATACGAGACAAAAACAAAACTTGCTGTACTGAAAATAGGCGCTATGCCTTTGGAAAAGAATGGAGAAAAATTTGACATATTAACAGCTCTCATGCCCCATAATACATAGAGAAAGAGTATACATAAGAGGCCTATTACTAATACGACTTGAAATCTCCCAGCTTCCTTTACTCCCAGCAGGTTTAAAGCTATAAAAAATATACAACATATACAAGCTATAATATTTAAAGGAATATTTGTTATTAAACTTAGATATGCGCCCATGCCCACTAATGCAAACGCGCCTTTAAGGCTAAGCGAGAACCAGGAACTGAACCCTGCTACTGTACCTAGAAGAGGGCCAAACCCTCTCATGATATAAAAATAATCCCCTCCTGCTTTTGGCATAGCAGTTATAAGTTCAGCGTTACTGAATAAGGTAGGTATGCATACTAGACCAGCTATGATATACGACAGGATCACAGCAGGCCCTGCTTTACTAAAAGCGATCCCAGGAAGGATGAAAAGTCCTGATGAGATCATTGCGCCTGTTGCCACGCAAAATATATCTAGAAGACTAAGTCTTTTTTTTAATCTATTTTCCATCCTCATATATACATATTGTACAATTAAATATTAATTTTTACAATTAGAAAGGCAATATAAATCGAGTAGGAGGTAACTGATTATCTCAGCTACCGTCCTCTCACACCACCGTACATACCGTTCGGTATACGGCGGTTCGATAAGATTAACGTACTAATACCATCGTTTCCGTATACTTCAAACATGGGAGAACCACTCAGCACTCTCGCATTACTTCCGAGTTCCACTCATATCTCATGCGAGTAGTCTTCTATTATGAAGTTATCT
>JBDRCN010000020.1:0-7327 GCA_043821705.1 Candidatus Omnitrophota bacterium | reverse complement strand
AATAGAACCTCCTCCTAAACCACGGCTCCCTTTATAAATACTTGTGTCAGAATATACCCCTGATCTAATAAAACACGCTATCATAACACAGAAAAAAAGAAACGGCCAGGTGTTTTTTATACACAATAGGATCCAGGGCATTGAACATATTGCAAAAGAACTTTCAAAGCTAGTGCCAAGTGTTAAAATAGCTGTTGCGCATGGGAGGCTTCCTTCCAGCGAGCTAGAGAAGGTAATGAGCGAATTTATTAAAGGAACTATTGACGTTCTTCTCTGTACAGTTATAATAGAGTCCGGCATAGATATACCCAATACCAATACTTTGATCGTTAATAGAGCTGATAGGTTTGGTCTATCAGATCTCTATCAGTTAAAAGGAAGGGTGGGTAGATTTAAGAATAAGGCGTATGCTTATTTTCTGGTTCCAAAAGGTAGTGTTATCAGTAAAGATTCAGAAAGGCGTCTTAATGCACTAGAGAGATATAAAGAACTAGGTTCAGGGTTCAAAATAGCAATGGAGGACCTTGAGATAAGAGGTGCTGGTAATATATTGGGCACTCAGCAACACGGATATATCTCAGCAATAGGTTTTGACCTATATTGCAGGATGATAAGAGAGACAGTAAAAACCATAAAAAAGGATGAAAATGTTTAAAAAAAGAATTTATTTCATATTTATATTGATAATAAGCCTGCTAATATCTAATTCTCCTAAACTAGAAGCACAGACCTATAATAAGATAGTTGCTATAGTTAATGAAGAAGTTATCACCCAACAGGATATAGACCAGCTCCTGGGTGTGCTTTACGCACAATATGTACATACGTACCAAGGCGAGGAGCTTCTGGAAAAGATGGAGGAGATAAAAAAGGATATCCTGAATCAGATGATAGAAGACAGGTTAATACTATCAAGGGCAAAGGAATTAGGGGTGACAGTAACTGAAGAAGAGATGGAGGAAAGATTATCCGAGATCAAAAATGGTTTTCCCACAGAAGAATTTTTTTATAATACCCTTGAGACACAAGGCATAACAATCTCTGACTTAAAGAGCAGGTATAGAGACCAGATACTTATGAAGAAGATCGTGAACTATGAGATAAAATCAAAGGTCAGTGTCCTCCCTTCAGAGATAAATGATTTTTACACCAAGAACAAGCCCCAATTCAAGCAAGATATTAAATATAGGGTCAGGCATATCCTGATAAAAGCAGAAGATGAGGTAGGATTTGAGTTAGCAAAGGTCGAGATGCGCGAGATATATAATAAGGTAGTTGCAGGGAACCATTTTGATAGTCTGGCCAGGACATATTCTCAAGGCCCAAATAAAGAACAGGGCGGAGATATGGGCTATATTGGCAAAGGTGAGATGCTAGAAGAACTGGAGGATGTCATATTCTCCCTTAAAAAAGGAGAGATATCAGAACCTATCCGTTCAAAGATCGGATATCACATCTTTAAAGTAGAGGATATTAAAAAAGCAGGCTATTTGCCACTAGAAGAAGTCCAGAATGACATAAAACAGCTGCTATTCCAGGAGAAACTTGCCAAGAGCGTAAAGGAATGGTTGGGAGAGCTTCGCAAAAAAGCCTATATATCAATAAAAGAATGATAAAAAAGCCACTGATCCTTATTACTACTGGAGACCCTAAAGGGATTGGCAAAGAAGTAACTGCAAAATCATTAAAAGACCCCCGCATTAAAGGCCTGGCAGATTTTATAGTAATAGATCCGAGCGATGCTACGGGCTTATCAGCAATAAAAAAAGCCTTATCCATACTAAAGCTCGGCAAGGCTCAAGCACTTGTGACTGCCCCAGTAAATAAATCCAAAATAAATAATTCCGGGACACTGTTCCAAGGACACACAGAATTTCTTGCTAAAAGTACAAATACAAAAAGATTTGCAATGTTTTTCTGTTCTGAAAAACTCAAAGTGACTACAGTCACGCGCCACATACCACTAAAAGATGTCCCCAAAGCTATTAGAAAAAAAAGAACTGTAGAAGATGCTATTCTTTTAACCCATAAAGCACTAAAAGAAAACTTTAGAATATCTAAGCCAAGGATAGGGGTCGCTGGCCTAAATCCTCATGCTGGAGAGATGGGAACAGTAGGGCTAGAAGAAAAAGAGATATTAGAACCCCTTTTAAAAAAGCTAAGGAGTAAAAATCTCGATCTAAAAGGTCCTTTACCAGGTGATGTGGTCTTCCACCTTGCTTACACTGGGAAACTTGATGTAGTGATAGCCATGTATCATGACCAGGCATTAGCACCTTTTAAGATGATAGCATTTAAAGATGGCGTAAATGTCACATTAGGCCTACCTTTTATAAGAACCTCTCCTGATCATGGTACTGCATATGACATTGCTGGAAAGGGGATCGCTGATCCATCGTCTATGAAAGAAGCTATAAAGTTAGCAGCTTACATGTGTAAGGACTCAAAACATGCTTAAGGAGAGAGAGCTGGCTCATACGTTAAGAGAACTGAATATCCAGCCAAAAAAAAGACTAGGTCAAAATTTCCTCATAGATAAAAACATACAACAAAAGATACTTCGAGCTCTGGACCTCAAAAAAGATGAACCAGTGCTTGAGATAGGGCCTGGGTTAGGCGCATTGACTTGGGATATATGCGAAAATGCCAAAGAAGTCACTGCTATTGAAAAAGACAAGAGGTGTTATGATTACCTGGTAAAACAAAACAGCTATGAAAATCTAACATTGATAAACGCCGATGTGCTCAAATATGAATTCACTAAAAAGTATAAAAGATCAAAGGTCGTAGGTAATCTGCCTTATTATATAACAACGCCTATCATATCACATCTCATAGAAAATCGTTCGCACGTCGCCTCTTTATATATAAGCATACAAAAAGAGGTTGCTAAAAGATTGACTGCCAGTGCTGGCTCAAAAGATTATGGAGCTATCAGCTGTTTCGTACAATTTTATACAAAACCCAGGATATTATTTAATATTAAAAAAGGTTGCTTTCTGCCAGCCCCAAAAGTAGAATCCTCTTTTTTAGAATTAAATTTTTATGAAGAGCCTCTTTACTTGACGAATGAAGAAAAACTGTTTAAAATAATAAGGATATGCTTCAACAAGAGAAGAAAAACCATACTAAATGCATTGTCTTCATCTGGTGAATTTGGTTCAAAGGAAGAGGTTGCTGAAGCATTGAAAAGCGCTGGGATCGTAGATCGATCCAGGCCAGAGGAAATACCATTAGAGGGCTTTGTATCTTTAGTGGATATATTACATAATATTAAAAATTAAAGATTAAAATGCAAAATGACAGATTAAAATTTAAAAATAAAAAAAGCTACTTTATAAAGATAAGAAAGACTTTACATTTTTATATATAATTTTGATTTTTAATATTTGATATTTAATTTTTAGTAGAAGTTAACGAGGGAATACATGGCTATCACAAAAGATACTGTAAAATATGTAGCTAATCTCTCCAGGATAGAGCTGGATGAAAAAGAAGTAGAACATTTTACTGAGCAGCTTGACCGTATATTAGAATACGTCCATCAGCTAAAGAAGGTCGATGTATCAGGCCTAGAGCCGACAAGCCATGTATTGGAACTAAAAAATGTATATAGAGATGATGTGGTAAAAAGATCTCTTCCTGTAGAAGAAGCTCTTAAAAACGCTCCTTCAAAAGAAGATAACCTGTTTAAAGTTAAGAAGATCATAGAGACATGAGCAACCTAAACACCCTTACAGCACACGAATTAATAGAGCTATTAAAAAAGAAAGAGATATCTTCTCTGGATATTGTAAAAGACCTTATCTCATGCATTAATAAAAAAGATAAGAGCCTGAATGCCCTAGCGCATTTCGATGAAAAGATAGCTCTAGAAAGATGCAAGGGCCTTGACAGGAAAGCAGAGAAAGATCCTTTGTTTGGCCTGCCTATCTTTATTAAAGACAATATCTGTGTTAAAGATGAACTTACTACTTGTTCATCCAAGATCCTGAGTGGGTTTAAGCCCCCTTATAATGCGACAGTAATAAAAAAATTATTGGATAAAGGCCTGGTCTTGATGGGGAAGACCAATATGGATGAATTTGCATTCGGCTCATCCACAGAGACATCCTATTATGGTGCTACTAAAAATCCCTGGGACACAGAGAGGATCCCAGGTGGCTCTAGCGGAGGTTCAGCATGTTGTGTTGCCAGCGATGAGGCTATCTTTTCTCTAGGGTCAGATACAGGAGGTTCTATAAGACAACCTGCATCTTTATGTGGCGTTGTAGGATTAAAACCCACTTACGGCAGGGTCTCCAGATACGGCCTAATAGCTTTTGGCTCAAGCCTTGACCAGATAGGGCCGCTGACAAAAGATGTAGAAGATGCAAGCCTGCTTTTAGAAGCTATCTCTGGCCATGATGAGATGGATTCAACTTCTGCCAGGATGGAGGTACCAAATTTCACAACCCTCATAAAAAAAGATATAAAAGGCCTGAAAGTAGGTATACCAAAAGAATATTTTCTAGGAGGCTTGGATATAGAAGTAAAAGAATCTGTCTTAAAGGCAATAAAAAAATTAGAAGACCTCGGAGCTATATGCGAAGAGATAAGCCTGCCGCATACAGATTATGTAGTAAGTGTCTATTATCTAGTAGCGACAGCAGAAGCTAGCTCAAACCTCGCTAGATTCGATGGAGTGCAATATGGCTTAAGGTCAGACCAGGTAAATTCTTTGATGGACATGTATAAGAAGACGAGGAGAGAGGGTTTTGGCGATGAAGTAAAACGCAGGATCATGCTAGGGACCTTTGCGCTTTCAAGCGGGTATTATGATGCATATTATCTGCGAGCCCTGAAAGTAAGGACCTTGATAGCAAGAGATTTTGAAAATGCATTTAAAAAATATGACTGCATCGTGACGCCTACATCTCCAACGCCAGCTTTTAAGATAGGAGAAAAAGTAAAAGACCCTCTGACCATGTATCTATCAGATATCTTTACAATATCAGCAAATCTTGCAGGTATTCCAGGCATATCAATACCATGTGGATTCACTAAAAGTAACCTACCAATAGGTCTTCAGATATTGGGCAAGGCCTTTGACGAAGAGACTATTTTGAGAGTTGCTTATAATTACGAACAAGCCACAAGCTGGCATAGAAAAAAACCAAAATTATCGTGAACCGTAATCCGTGAACCGTGATCAGTAAACGGTTTACGAATCACGAATCACGAATCACGATTTATGAATTATGAAACTGTTATAGGATTAGAGGTCCACGTACAACTAAAGACAAAGAGCAAAATCTTTTGCGGCTGTAAGACTGATTTTGGCGCAGCTCCAAATACTCAGGTGTGCCCTGTATGCCTTGGTTTTCCTGGCTCTCTCCCTGTATTAAACCAGGAAGCATTGGCATTAGGTGCAAAAGCAGCTGTCTCCTTAAACTGCAAGATAGCAGAAAAAATACGCTTTGACAGAAAAAACTATTTTTACCCAGACATACCAAAGGCTTATCAGATCTCACAGTTCAGCCAGCCTCTTTCTCATAATGGCTTTATCAATATCCTCTCCGGGGATAAAGAGAAGAGGATAGGCATCACAAGGGCTCATCTTGAAGAGGACACTGGTAAACTATTTCACCAGAAAGACTATTCTTTAGTGGATTTTAATCGTTCAGGAACACCTCTTTTAGAAATAGTCAGCGAACCTGAGATAAGCAGCCCTGATGAAGCGTATGATTATCTGACAGCTCTTAAAGCTATACTTGAATATATCAAGATCTCTGACTGCAATATGGAAGAAGCCAGTTTAAGGTGCGATGCGAACATATCCATACGAGAACAAGGGGCAAAAGAGCTAGGGACAAAGACCGAGATAAAAAATATGAACTCTTTCAAGGCTGTGAAATTAGCTCTAGAATATGAGAGAGACAGGCAGATAGAGATGATAAAAGAAGGTGGCAGGATAGTCCAAGAGACAAGGCTTTATAATGCTGAGCGCGGCATAACTGAAAGCATGAGGTCCAAGGAAGAAGCGCACGATTATAGATATTTTCCTGAACCAGACCTTGTGCCTTTTGATATTGACAAGGGGCTGCTGGAAAACATTAAAAAAAGTATACCAGAATTGCCTGAGCCAAGAAAAAACAGGTTTATAAAGGATTACGGACTTTCTGAATATGATGCAAGCCTCATGGTAAGTGATAAGGCCTTAGCGGATTATTACGAGAGATGTGTAGCTATTTATAGAAAACCAAAAGATATTGCGAATTGGCTCATGGGAGATATTGCTTCTTATATGAGCACGACTAACCTTACTATAGATAAATTGCCCTTGAAAGAAGAGCATCTAACAGGTATGATTAAGCTAATAGATGAAGACAAGATCACTGGAAAGATAGCCAAGACTCTTTTTATTGAGATAATAGAAACCCAGAAAGCTCCTGAGCAACTGGTAAAAGAGAAAGGCCTTGAGCAGATCCAGGACGCTGGACAGATAGAAAAAGAGATAGAGGTGATCATAAAGGAAAATCCAAAATCTGTAAATGATTTTAAGAATGGCAAGGAAAACGCAGTGATGTTTCTTGTAGGAAAAGTAATGGCTAAGACCAAGGGAAGAGCAAATCCAAAAAAGGCCAATGAGATATTAAGAGAAAAGCTGAAAGGAGCAATATGAATAGAAGTAAAGTCTATAGGATAGTGGCTATAAGCTTTATAGTCGGGTTTTTAATAGCAGGCTTTGTTTTTGCGGAGAAGGACACGTTATACAAAGAGATAGAACTTTTCTCTGATGCTTTAAGCATTATTCGTTTAAATTATGTGGAAGAACCAAAGTCAAAAGACCTTATTTATGGGGCATTGAAAGGTATGCTTTCTTCGCTGGACCCGTATTCTCAGTTCATGGACCCAGAGATGTACAACGAGATGAAGATAGAGACAGAAGGGGAGTTCGGGGGGATCGGCATAGAGATCACTATACAAGATAATCTGCTTACTATCATCACGCCTATAGATGACACGCCAGCTTATAGTGTAGGGCTTAAAGCAGGGGATAAGATAGTCAAGATAGAAGGAGAGATCACAAAAGACCTTACTCTTATGGAAGCAGTGAAGAAACTACGAGGCAAACCAGGCACTGATGTAAACATAACTGTCCTGAGAGAATCTGCTAAAAAACTTTTGGACTTCACTATAACAAGAGCCGTAATAAAACTAGAGAGCATAAAGAAAGTAGAGATGATAGAGGCAGGAGTGGGCTATATAAGATTATCAGAGTTTCAGGAAAAGACAAGCAGAGACCTGGAAAAGGGTCTTATGGATCTTGAAAAACAAGGTTTAC
>JBDRCN010000019.1:0-16819 GCA_043821705.1 Candidatus Omnitrophota bacterium | reverse complement strand
CGGCCACCCATTTCTAACCAGACATATTTCCTAAAATTTTATTTTCAAAATTTCTGTTGGGCTGACAACCTGGTTAAAAATATAACTACTATAACCAAACCTAGGCTGGGAGCCTTTGGCGCATCAGGAACATAGCGGCATTCGAAGTATTTTAATATGTAGGTGTTCAAGGCTTTAGAGCGAGCTCTAAAGCCTTGAACACGGCGCGGTGTTCCAGCGCCAAAGGTCACAGGCTAGGTTTAGGTTAATGTAGTTATTAGGGGGACAGGACCCGCTGCTATTATTGCTCGAAAATTGTTATTGCAATCCTGCCTGAAATAAGTTATTATAACTAACTATGAATAAGCAGGTTAAAATAGGGGTTGACTTAGGTGGAACTCGCATAAAAATGGGGCTTGTGAGCTCTTTAGGCAATGTCTCATACCGCAGAGAAATAGACACCCCTTCTGATCCTAAAAGAGAAGAACTTTTTAATGCTATATCCAGCGGGATAGAGGGCGTCATTAGATCATCTCACCTTAAGAAAAGTGATATTGTTGGGCTAGGCATAGGAGTGCCAGGTCCTGTGGACTCCAAAAGAGGGATCGTACACTATTTTCCGAATATAAAAGGATTTGATAATGTGCCTATGGCATCTATATTGCAGCGTAAACTTAAGCTAAAAGTGGCATTGGATAATGATGTCAATGTAATGACGCTGGGAGAGTATAGGTTCGGAGCAGGAAAGGGAGCTAAGAACCTAGTTTGTCTTACGCTTGGAACAGGGGTTGGTGGAGGCATTATTATTAATGGCGAGATATATAGAGGAAGCACTATGTGCGCTGGAGAGATAGGCCATATACCAATAAATGAAAGAGGCCCCAGGTGTAATTGTAGGGGAGAAGCATGTTTAGAGAGATATATAGGTAATAGATATATACTAGATAGATCAAAGAAAATATTTAATAAAGGTATAACTCTTGAGAAAGTGTCAGAATTAGCTTTAAAGGGAAATAGAAAAGCTATTCTAGTGTGGGAGGATGTTGCTAAAAAGCTAGGCACAGCTCTTACAGGAGTAGTCAATCTATTAAACCCAGACAAGATCGTTATCGGGGGAGGAGTCAGCAAGGCAGGGAACCTCATATTAGCGCCTTTAAGGAAAGAAGTCAAGAAAAGGGCAATGAAGGACCAGGCAAGGCATGTTAAGATCGTGAGGGCGAAACTTGGCAATGATGCAGGAATAATAGGAGCATCCTTGTTAGTTTAAAATTTAAAAATCAAAGATCAAAATTAAATGTCAAAAAAATATAATTTAAAACTTTCGGATTTTATAATTATCTTTTCACTTTTCATTTTTAATTTTTCATTAACCTGTAGCCTTTCCTATGCTGAAGAGGCTAGGCCTATTGAAGTAAATGGGGATAATGTAGAGTATCTTTTTAGTGAGAAAAAGGTGATAGGCAAAGGCAATATCTCCGTAGATTATGGAGATATGCTCCTTACCTGTGACAGTATAATAGTACATACTGACAGTAAAGAGGCTTTAGCAGAAGGAAATGTACTTCTGAAGAGCGATACCAGTGAGATAAAAGGAGAAAAAGTAAGATATAACTTCGAGACGAGAGTTGGTGAATTATTAAAAGTAAGGGTTAAATCGGGAGACTGGTATGGAGGGGGAGAAAAAGGGGAATTCCTTTCTGATGGTACGCTTAACATAGAAGGAGGTTACATAACAAGCTGTGATCTGGATGAACCTCATTATAAAATCAGTTCCAAGAAAATAATCATCTACCCTGATAATCAAGTAGTTGCAAAGGATGTAACCTTTAAGGCTGGGAAGATCCCAGTTATGTACCTACCTAGATATAATTATTCTATGAATGGGGATTGGCCTACTTTTAATTTTATCCCAGGTAGAAAGGAAAAATGGGGCGCATTTCTTCTGACAAGTTATAGATATGATATGAATAAAGATTCAAATGTTACTCTCAGGATAGATGAGAGAGAGAACTGGGGCCTAGGAGAAGGTATTGATTATAAGTATAAATTCTTTGATAATGGACAAGGCCTGATAAGAACCTATTATACTCACCAAAGAGACAGGGACCGCGGAGAACCTGTAAGGGCTGAAGAAGAAAGATATCGCGCTCAAATCAGGCATTCTTGGGATATAACAGACAAGGTCAGTGCTCTGGCAGAATACCATAAGATGAGCGATGTAAGCATGACAAAGGATTTTTTCTATAGGGAGGAATATGAGAGAGAATCTTCTCCAGAATCTTATCTATATTTACTTGATCGTGATCCAGAATATGCTCTCTCATTTTTGGCACGCAAAAGAGTGAACAGGTTCCAGAGCGTGACTGAAAAACTCCCTGAACTACGGTTCGACCTAAAAGATCAGGAGCTGCTAAATAAGGTTTTTTATTTTAAGACAGATACTTTTATCTCAAATCTTAATGGTAAGACAGCGAATAGTGATACAGATACTGATGCAGTCAGGATAGACAGTTATAATAAAGTTTCAAGCCCTTTACGTTTAGCTGATATTTTAAGCATTACACCTTTTGTCGGGGCAAGAAACACGTTTTACAGTAAAAATATACAAGGCGAAGAAGATGAGGTAAGAGCTGCTTTTAATACAGGGATAGATATAAGCACAAAATTTAGAAAGACCTATAATGCTGTTGGTAAGTTCTTGGGGGTGGATTTTAATAAACTACATCATATAGTCACACCTACGATCGAATATGAATATATCCACGAACCTTCTATAGTCTCAGGTGACCTGCAGCAGTTCGATGATACTGATGCTTTGGCTAGGAAAAGCACATTTAGTATGGGGTTTCAGAATCAATTGCAGACCAAGAGGGAAATAAAAGGTTCTTTAAAGACAGTAGACCTGGGATATCTATTGATAACAGGTGACTATCTTTATAAACCAGAAAACGGCAGCAGATTACAGAATGTAAAAGGGGACCTTGAACTTACTCCATTCGATTGGCTCAGACTGGAATCAGATACTCAATATAATCCTTCAACCAGGGATTTTGAGAACTGGAATGTAGATCTTTATATAGATAAAACAGATGATGTAAGGATTGGCTTTGGTTCAAGGTATTGGCAGGACGAAGAACACGAACTGACATCAGAACTTTTTTATAAATTGAACAATGAATGGGCAGTGAGACTTTTTGGAAGATTCGATCTAAAAGAGGTCGAGAGCAATGGGCATAAGATCATAAATAGATTTGACAACAGGGGCATAACCATAATAAAGGATCTACACTGTTTCATAGGTGAAGTTAGCTTTGATACAGGAAGAGACGGAGGCCTCACAGCATGGTTTTCTTTAAAGCTGAAGGCATCGCCTAAGGTTGCTTTTGATTTTAAGGATTATTACGCAGCACCTAAATCCGTGAACCGTAATCCGTGAACCGTAATCGGATCACGATTCACGAATTACGAATCACGATACAAGAGTTTCTTAGAAAGAGGGTTTACCATGAATATTTGTATAATAGGGGCTGGTTATGTAGGGCTAGTAACAGGCGCATGTTTTGCAGAACTAGGGCATAAAGTTATATGTGTGGATAGTAATAGAGAGAAGATAGATTCTTTAAAAAAAGGAAAGATCCCTTTTTATGAAAAAGGACTAGATAGTCTTGTAAGGAACAATATGGCGTCAAAGAACCTTATCTTTTCAACGAGCATAGAAGAAGGCGTTAAAAGATCCATGATCATCTTTGTATGCGTAGGTACTCCTTCTCACTTAAGTGGAGAAGCTGATCTCTCATATATAAAAGCTGTTACCAAGGAAGTCGCAAGGTGCATGACTAGTTATCGTTTAGTAGTGCAGAAAAGTACTGTACCTGTTGAGACAAATAGATGGGTCAAAAAATCTATAAAAGCTAACCTAAGAAAGAAAATAAAGTTTGATGTAGCAAGTAATCCTGAATTCTTGAAGGAAGGGTCAGCTGTCAATGATTTCATGAATCCTGACAGAATTGTCTTAGGAGTAGACTCGGAAAAGGCAAAGAAACTTCTTTTAGAACTATATGAGGATGTTAAAGGAGAAAAAGTAGTAACAGATATAGAAAGCGCAGAGATAATAAAACACGCTTCAAATTCATTCTTAGCAACAAAGATCTCTTTTATAAATTCTATTGCAGATATATGTGAAGCAACGAGCGCAGATGTTGAAAAAGTCGCTTACGGCATGGGATTGGATAAAAGGATCGGGGAAAGTTTTCTGAACAGCGGTATAGGTTACGGGGGCAGTTGTTTTCCAAAAGATATAGATGCCTTTATACATATAGCAGGAAAGCTGGGATATGAATTTTCTATATTAAAAGCAGTCAAAAAGGTCAATGAAGACCAGAAGAAACGTTTTATAGCTAAGATCAAGAAAAATGTCAAGGATCTAAGAGGTAAGAAGATAGGAGTTCTCGGGCTTTCTTTTAAACCTGAAACTGATGATATGAGAAAAGCACCCTCTATAGATATTATAAAGTTCCTGAGAAAAGAAAAGGCCTTAATAAAGACATATGACCCTAAGGCTATGGATAGGGCCAGGTCTATTTTTAATGATATTAAATTCTGTAAAGATATGTATGAGGTTGCTAGTGGTGTTGAGGCCCTTATTATTGTGACAGAATGGGAGGCGTTTGAACATATGGACCTGAAACGCATTAAGAAGCTTATGAAAAGAGCATTGATCATAGATGGAAGAAATATCTTCGACCCTTTAAATATGAAAAAATTAGGCATCAGGTATATTTCTATGGGAAGGAAATAGATATGATAGAGGGTGTAAAGGTTAAGAAGTTAAAGATCATACCAGACGAGCGGGGAAGGCTCATGGAGATCCTTCGCTCAGATGAAGAGATCTTTAATAATTTTGGCCAGGTCTATATGACAACAGCATATCCTGGTGTAACAAAGGCCTGGCATTATCATAAGTTGCAGGATGATCATTTTACTTGTATATCGGGAACAATGCGACTAGCTCTTTTTGATGCTCGAGAAGATTCACCTACATACAAAGAGGTCAATGATTTTACAATAAGCTTAGAGGAGCCGATGTTGGTCAAGATACCAAAACTTGTCTATCATGGCTTTAAATGTATAAGCGATAAAGAAGCAATTGTTATAAACGTTCCTACAAAGCCTTATAATTATAAGGACCCTGATGAATATAGATTAGATGCGTATGATAACGATATATCTTATGACTGGGAAAAGTAAGGAGATATTATGAAAGGCATAATATTAGCTGGTGGGCTTGGGACAAGGCTACGGCCTCTGACCCACATAACGAATAAACACCTTCTTCCGATCTATAATAAACCAATGATTTATTATCCTATCAGCCTTCTGGTAGAGGCAGGGATCAAGGATATATTGATAGTTACTGGCGGAAATCACGCTGGGGAATTCCTCAGACTTTTAGGCAATGGAAGTGAATTTGGTTTAAAGTATATAAATTATGCTTACCAAAAAGGCGAGGGAGGTATTGCAGAGGCATTAGGGCTAGCAGAACATTTTGCTGAAGGGAGCAAGACCGCAGTTGTTCTGGGAGATAATATTGTTGAAAAATCCATAAAGCAACATGTAGAAGATTTTAAGGAACAAGCTAGTGGGGCTAATGTCCTGCTAAAAGAAGTAGATGATCCTGAGAGGTTTGGTGTTGCAGAAATAAAGAACGGAAGCATCTCCAAGATCATTGAAAAACCTAAAGAACCTAAATCCAGATACGCGGTTACAGGCATCTACATGTATGATGAAAGTGTCTTCGATATAATAAAGACCTTAAAACCATCTGATAGAGGAGAATTAGAGATCACAGATGTTAATAATGATTATATAGCTCGCGGAGAGATGACTTTTTCTATCTTAGATGGCTGGTGGACAGATTGTGGGACATTTGAGTCCTTATTGAAAGCCAATAATCTGGTAGCAGAAAAAGAAGGGATTACTATCTAAAATGAAGATCTTAATAACAGGAGGATGCGGTTTTATAGGCTCTAACTTTATCAGGTATATTTTGACAAAATATCCTGACTATAAAATAACTAATCTCGATAAACTTACATATTGCGGGAATCTAGACAATCTGAAGGATATAGAGAATAATCCAAACTATAAATTTATAAAAGGCGATATCTGTGACACCAATATCGTAAATCAGGTAGTGAAAAATAGCGATGTAATAATAAATTTTGCTGCAGCTACACATGTAGATAGATCCATAGTGGATGCATCTGATTTCATCTCTACAAATATACAAGGCGTGTATGTTCTTTTAGAGGCTGTAAAGAGAAACAATATAGATAGGTTTATATCTATCTCAACAGATGAAGTGTATGGCAGCGTGGAAAAAAGTTCTTCTAAAGAGACAGATAATCTTTCTCCCAACAGCCCTTATGCTGCGTCTAAGGCAGCAGGGGATCTTTTAGCGCTTTCATATTATACTACTTTTAAGGCGCCTGTTATTATCACCAGGAGTAGCAATAACTTTGGCCCTTATCAATATCCAGAGAAGGTCATCCCTCTTTTTGTAACAAATCTACTTGAAGGGAAAAGGGTGCCACTTTACGGAGATGGATTAAATGTAAGGGATTGGCTTTATGTGTTGGATAACTGTAAAGCAATCGATCTAGTACTTCATAAGGGCACGATCGGCGAGATATATAATATTGGCGGCGGATATGAGATACCTAATATTAAATTGACCCAGACGATATTAGAACTACTAGACCAGGCAGATGAAAGAATAGAGTATGTTGAAGACAGGTTAGGACATGATAGGCGTTATTCTTTAAATAGTACTAAGATAAATAATCTGGGTTTTAAAGTAGAAAAGAATTTCGATGTTGCTATAAAAGAAACAGTTGAGTGGTATAAAAACAATAGTGCCTGGTGGAAGGCAATCAAAAAATAAGCATCAAATTAAGGGATATATTATGGATGAATTAAGGAATAAGATCATTGAGAAAAATGCCCAGATCGGAATAATCGGGTTTGGCTACGTAGGGCTTCCTCTTGCAGTGGAGTTTAGCAAGGTTGGCTTTGATGTAACAGGATTTGATACTGACGAGACCAGGGTCTCTCAGATAAATAAAGGCAGGTCTTATATAATAGATGTACCTACAGAGGATGTTTCTAGCCTGGTAAAATCAGGAAAATTAAAAGCTACTTCTGATAAGAGCCTATTAAACAAGATGGATGTTATAATAATATGCGTTCCTACGCCTCTTCGTAAGACAAAAGAGCCGGATATATCGTTTATACTCTCTGCAACAGAAGATATAGCTAACAATTTAAAAAAAGGCCAGCTTATAGTGCTTGAAAGCACTACTTATCCAGGCACTACTGAGGAAGTGATCTACTCGAAATTAGGAGCAGATGGATTAAAAGTCGGGAAAGATTTTTTTCTCGCATTTTCTCCAGAAAGAGTAGACCCTGGGAACCCTAAATATAAGACAAAGGATATAACTAAGGTCGTGGGAGGCATTACGGAGAAATGTACAGAACTCGCAAGGCTTCTTTATTCTTCTATCATAAAGGAAGTGCTTACTGTATCTGATACGCGTTCAGCTGAAATGGTAAAACTTCTCGAAAATACATTTCGTGCTGTGAATATAGGCCTTATCAATGAATTCGCGCTTATGTGCAATAAGATGAACCTTGATATATGGGAGATAATAGAGGCTGCAAAGACAAAGCCATTCGGTTTTATGCCTTTTTATCCAGGCCCAGGGCTGGGCGGGCACTGTCTTCCAACGGACCCTATATATCTTTCCTGGAAAGCAAGGCGTTATGGGTTTGAGGCAAGACTAATTGAACTCGCTCATGAGATAAACCTATATATGCCACATTACGTAGTCGACCGTATAACCCAGGTACTTAATGAAAAGAAAAAACCATTAAAAGCCTCTAAAATTCTAATAATAGGGGTAACGTATAAAAAGGATATCAATGACCTGAGAGAATCTCCAGCGCTTACTATAATAAATTCTCTTGTAGGAAAAGAAGCTAAAGTCGAATATTATGATCCATTGATCCCAAATTTTGATCTAGATAGAACGAGATTCAGTTCAATAAAACTCACAAAAGAAAAGCTATCTTCCAGCGATTGTTGTGTCATCATAACAGATCATTCATCAGTAGATTATAGTTTGATAGTAGAGAATGCAGATCTGATCATGGATACACGTAATGTATTGAAGAGATTTAAAGGTAATAAAAAGATAGTCAGGTTATAATAATAAATTTATGTTAGAAAGGATCATAGTATGAAATTTTTAGTTACTGGAGGAGCTGGATTTATAGGCTCGCATATAGTCGAAAGGCTTCTTAAGGAAGGCCATTCTGTGAAAGTACTTGATGATCTTTCGAGCGGCAGGCTCGAAAACCTATCTTTTACGGATCACGGATCACGAATTACGAATTATGAATTCATTAAGGGTGACATAAGGGATGAGATATTAGTTAGAAAGGCAATGGAAGGCGTAGATTATGTATTACACCAAGCAGCACTTAGGAGTGTTCCAAAATCATTTACGAATCCCAAGGCATACAATGATGTCAATATAAATGGTACACTGAACATCTTGCAAACAGCGAAAGAAGCGAATGTAAAGAGAGTTGTATTTGCTTCCTCGAGTTCAGTTTATGGTGAAACTGATAAACTTCCGGAAAAAGAAGATCTTATCCCACTTTTGATCTCGCCTTACGCGCTTTCAAAACTTGCAGGAGAATATTACTGTAGGATATTTAGTCAAATATATGGGTTAGAAACAGTTTCTCTAAGATATTTTAATGTATTTGGGCCAAGACAGAGCCTGGAGAATGAATATGCAGTAGTAGTGCCTAAATTCATAACATGCATGCTTAAAGACCAATCTCCGCCAGTACATGGCGATGGTTTACAGACGAGAGATTTTACATATGTAAAAAATGTAGTGCAGGCAAATATTAAAGCTGCTACTATGCCCAATATAAAGTGTGAGGTATTGAATATAGCATGTGGTTCTTCATACAGTGTATTGGATATTGTAAAATATGTAAATAAGATACTCAAGAAAGACATAAAACCAAGATTTGAACCTACTAGGCCAGGAGATGTTAAAAATACACTTGCTGATATCAAAAGAGCAAAAAAGCTCATAGGTTTTATGCCCGAGTTGGGGTTTGAGGAAGGGTTAAGAAAAACAATAGAATACTTTAAGAAGGAGCTATGATGAAGAAAGCATTGATAACTGGGATAACTGGACAAGACGGGGCATATTTATCAAGACTGCTTTTAGAAAAAGGATATGAAGTCCACGGTATAGTGAGGCGTGTGGCATTAGAGGATCCTGATCACAGGCTCTGGCGGCTGAAAGATATATTGGATAAAGTCATTCTGCATTCAGGTTCTATGGAGAGCTACGCGAGCCTATTTAAAATAGTGGAGAAGGTTAAGCCTGACGAGTGTTATCACCTGGCAGCACAGAGTTTTGTAAGTTATTCATTCGAAGATGAATTCTCTACGATAAGCACCAATATCAACGGTACCCATTTTATGCTGTCGGCAATCAAAGAAAAGGCGCCTAAGTGTAGATTTTATTTTGCCGGTTGTTATTCTAAAGATACGAAGATAATGACGAGAGACGGGATTAAAAAATATAATGAAGTAAAGGCTGGCGATAAGATCTACACGGTAAATGTTAAGACAAATCAGATCGAGTTAAAGCCTATTAAGAAAGTCATAGTAAAAAAATATAAAGGCAGGATGATACATATCAAAGGGAAAAGAATTGATATTTTGGTGACCCCAGACCATAATATGCTGCTAGAGAGAGGTAAAAAACTATTTTATGAAAAGGCTCAAAACATAAAAGAGATGGTTTATGATAGAAACAGCGATCTTGGTTTTCCTATGCCTGCATGGAAGGGAGCCTATAAAAAATATATTAATTTTTCAGATTTTGTTAATATAGATACGTTACCCTACAATACCAATAAAAATTTAATCAGAAGGATGGAGGCTTCGGATTATTTGTATCTATTGGGGGCCTACATTGGGGACGGATATACGGGTAAGTATAAGTATTCGAGGACAATGCCTGCGCAAGAGTTTATAAAAATTAGAAATAAAAAAGGCCAGTTTATCCATAGCCAGGCAGAATACCAAACCCTTACCTATCCAAGTAATTATATATTTTTTGCTATACCGGAAAGAGATAAAGCAAGAGAAAGAGTAACAAGTGTCCTGAAGAAATATAAGGTAGAATTCAGGGCAAAAAAGGCTACAATAGAATTTTCATCTGCAACCTTGCAAAAAATGTTTAAACAAAGCGGAGACAATAAATATAAAAAACACATCCCCGAATGGGCATTAGAATTATCTCCAAAATTACTACATTCACTTTACGAAGGATTGATCGATTCAGACGGAAACAGGAGAAAAGACGGCAGGGACGGCTTTACAACTACCTCCAGGAGATTGATGGAAGGCTTTACAGAGCTTTGTATAAAATTGCAGCTTACTCCCAAAGTATTTTACAGGAAAGCCTGTAGGATATATTTTAAAAAGGAACAGAGGTTTTTAAATTCCAGGAAATATTACAGTATAAGCATAAATCGCGGGTTTAAAAAGAAAATATACAGCAAACATATAAAAGAAAAAAAATATAATGGGGTAGTATGGTGTTTAGAAATGGAAGACAACCATAATTTTATTATTGAAAGAAAAGGCGATTTATATTTTTGCGGCAATAGTTCGGAGATGTTTGGCCATGTCAGAGAAGTGCCGCAGACTGAGCTGACGCCCTTTTATCCGCGCTCTCCGTATGGTATTTCAAAAGTTGCAGGATTTGAACTTACCCGTAACTATCGCGAGGCATATGGCTTATTCGGGTGCAATGGCATATTATTTAACCATGAATCGCCTATAAGAGGTTATGAATTTGTTACCCGCAAGATCACAAGCACGGTCGCCAAGATAAAATTAGGCATTGCCAAAGACCTCAAGCTTGGAAATCTAGACGCTAAAAGGGATTGGGGCTTTGCGAAAGATTATTGTGAGGCAATGTTTCTCATGCTTCAGCAGGATAAACCAGATGACTATGTGATCGCTACAGGCGAGACCCACACAGTGAGAGAATTTGTCAAGCTGGCTTTTAGCTATGTCGGCCTTGATTGGAAAAGGTATATTAAAAAGGACAAAAATTTATTCAGGCCCGCGGAAGTGCATGAACTAAAGGGAGATTACAGTAAAGCCAAAAAGATACTCAAGTGGGAACCTAAGGTTGATTTTGAAAGTTTAGTAAAGATGATGGTAGATGGGGATCTAAAGAAAATCAAGTAATAGTGGAGGTAAAGTGGCTAAGACAGTATTGATAACAGGTGGAGCAGGATTTTTAGGTTCATATCTATGTGACCGTTTTATCAAAGAAGGCTATAAGGTTATATGCATGGATAATCTTATAACAGGTAGTCTTTCTAATATAGCTCATCTTAAAAAATCATCCAATTTTAAATTTATAAATCACGATGTCTCAAAATATATAGATATCGAAGAAGATATTCATATGGTGTTACATTTTGCTTCACCTGCAAGCCCTATAGATTATTTAAATTATCCAATACAGACCTTGAAAGTCGGGTCTTTAGGTACTCACAATGCTTTAGGAGTAGCAAAAGAAAAGAAAGCTAAGTTTCTTTTAGCATCCACATCAGAAGTCTATGGCGACCCTAAGATACATCCTCAGCCTGAAACTTATTATGGCCATGTGAATTGTATTGGGCCTCGGGGTGTATATGATGAAGCGAAGCGTTTTGCAGAGGCGCTTACAATGGCTTATCATAAGACACATGGGATAGACACAAAGATAGTACGTATTTTCAATACCTTTGGGCCGAAGATGAGAAAAAAAGATGGCAGGGCGATCCCTAATTTTATAACCCAGGCACTAAAGAATGAGCCTATAACAGTCTATGGAAAAGGTGATCAGACGAGAAGTTTTTGTTTTGTGACCGATCTTATAGAGGGTATATATAGATTAAGTCAGTCTGATCTTCATGAACCTGTAAATATAGGCAATCCTCACGAGATGAAGATCACTGATCTGGCAAAACATATTATTAAGATCACTAAAAGCAAGAGTAAGATAGTGCATAAAGATCTTCCAAAGGACGATCCAAAGGTCAGACAGCCTGATATAAGAAGAGCAGTTAAGTTTTTAAATTGGAAACCCAGCGTAGAACTAGAACAAGGAATAAAAGAGACTATAACGTGGTTTGCCGAAAAGGCTTTGTAATAATATTTTTTATAATTTTTTTTGTACCTTCATTGTCACAGGCAAATCCTTCAGTAGATGTACCTGTAAGGCATTGGAGTTATGAAGCAATTGAGAAATTAGCTATATTGGATCTAGTTGATATTGCGGATATTGGTTTTAGGCCTGTTTCTCGTATCAAGATGGCATATATGATCAAAAGTGCCATTGAAAAGACACAGGATTATGAATTGGACTTTGATTGGGCAGAGCAGGAATACCTGGAGATACTTCTATATAATCTGATAGAAGAATTTAGAGGGGAACTTGTTGCCATAGGAGTCGATGTAGTATCTATCGGGGATGAAAAGTCAAAGAAAATTATTTTCAAAAGCCCTGAATTGAATGTCGAAAAAGCCTATGTCACGACTGATCTTAAAGAAGTGTTCTTTGAAAACAAAGAAGGCTGGAAGCTGAAAGAAGGCTTTAATCTTAGGGCAAAAGTGAATAGCTGGGCAAAGGTAGCCAATTTTTTTGCAGTCTCACTTACTCCTGGTGTCAGATATTCTGCAAAGGATACTGATGTAGACATTGAGGATGCCCATATAAGATTTTCTCATCCTAGGATCAATATGGAATTGGCAGTAGGCCGAAACTCCATGTGGTGGGGGCCTGGTTTTTATGGCTCGCTTTTAATGACAGACAATGCCTTTCCTATGGATATGGTCAGGTTGAATAATGTACATCCTTTCAGATTGCCCTGGATCTTGAGAAAAATAGGCAGGTTTAATACACAGATGTTTACCTCTAGGCTCGAGGAAAACCGTTCAGTCCCTCATACATATATCTCAGGCTGGAGGTTGGATTATATGCCATGTGATTTTTTAAAGTTTGGATTTGGGCATATTTTGATGTTTGGCGGAAAAGGTGTCAAGAGATTAGGATTTGCTAATTTTTGGAGTGCAACATCTTTAGTATTTAGCGCTGCGGGAGGCGGCACTGAAACAGAAAACCACATAATCTCAGGAGATATACAGCTATTTTTGAGGCGCATAGACAGGTTTCTTCCTATTGCAACAGGTGCCAAGCTTTACACAGAATGGGGCGGAGAAGACGAATCAGGCAATGTGCCTATAGACCTGGCATCTATTACCGGGATGTATCTTACGGATGTTTTTAAGATCCCGGGTTTTGATGGCAAGATAGAATTTGCCAAGTTTAACAAGGTCTGGTATACACATTTTAAATATCGATCAGGCTATACTCATAGGGGCAGTTTTATAGGGCATAGCCTTGGAGGGGATTCTGAAGAGATCGCTATCACTGGTATCTTTAATTTTCCAGAAGAATACAGGATAAGTTCTACAGTAAGCCACCAGCGCAGAGGCTTAAGTAATGCCAATGTTGAGGCTACGGATGAACTAGAGATAGATTTTTGTATAGTAAATTTTTTAAAAATGTTTAATATAGAAGATGCTGAGATGAATATATTTTATGATCTGGAAAATATCAAGAATTATGACAATACATTATTAAAGAGAAAGAATCATATATTAGGTGTAGAGATAAAAAGGAGGTTTTGATGTTTAAGAAATTGATCAATTTCAATGTGCTATTGTGTGGGGTATTTTTGCTGACAATGGTTTTCCCAGGGCCCTTATTTTCTGAGGAAGTCAAAGGTAATAAAAGATCATGGCAGAATGAGGCCTTGGAGATAACAGACCCTACTCAAAAAGCAGAAACATATAAAGGGGTTCGTTGCCCACGATGCAATATGGAGTTTTATTATATACTAGGAGGAGAGACCCCTCATTCTCATTGGGTTAATTACGAGGTTCCCCAGGAAGAAGGCTTAAAAGATGTTGACGCTTCTCCTGACGTAAAAGATAAAAAAAATATAGGTACAGGTAAGAATAATTTGCTGAATATATTTGGAGCTGACAACAATCCTGCCTCTGATCGCCCTAGAGATAAAGATATTTCTTTTTCAGAAGAAGCATCTTTTGAATCCAAAGAATACAAGATCAGGCAAAAATTGAGATGTCCATATGATGGATATGATTTTTTCCCGGAAGGAGATGTGTTAGAATCAGGAAAACTTTTACGAGGATCATTAAGCGGTGAGCCGTCTAGTGTCGAGGAGAGTTTTTTAAAGTCTATTCCTTTTGGCGCTTCCAGGGACTTGGAACAATTTGGGTATAATTTATTTTATAGGCCAGAGAGGCTTGTCGAAGACGAAGGAGTCTCTGCAGACAAAGAAAAAGTAGATGCCTTTAGCGCTCTTGGTATGTTAAAGGCTGTGATCAGCGGCAGTGGTAGCGCTACATCCTCAGTATTTTCCAGCCAATCTGACATAGGCGGGCAACAGTCAGTCGTACCTATAGGCCCTGATTATATCATAGGACCTGGAGATACATTGGTTGTTAATATTTGGGGGAGCGTACAAAATAGCTTTCCTGTGACAGTAGATAGGGAAGGCAAGATCATGCTCCCAAAATCAGGGCCGCTTTATTTGTGGGGATTAAGATTTGAAGAAGCTGAAAATAGGATCAAAGAAAGATTAAATCAGTTCTATACAAATTTCAATGTTGATGTTTCAATGGGCAAGATACGTGACATACAGATATTTGTGATGGGGGAAGTAAAAAAACCAGGTTCTTATAGTATCAATTCACAATCAACGGTTTTTCAAGCTTTATATGAAGCTGGGGGGCCTATCAAGACAGGTTCGTTGAGAAAGATCAAGCTTATGCATGGAGACGGGAAAGAGGAAGTAGTGGATCTTTATCCTTTTCTCTTGGAAGGTAAGGATGTAGGTTATGCTAAGATCCAATCAGGGGATACTGTATTTGTCCCTACTATAGGAGATACAGTTGCTATTTCTGGTAATGTAAAGCGCCCTGCGATATATGAAGTAAAAGATGAAATAACTTTATCTGATCTATTGGCCTTTTCGGGAGGGGTCACTCCTACTGGGGATCTACAAAGACTACAAATAGAACGCGTAGAGAACAATGAGATACGTACGATGTTTGATGTGGAGACCAAGAAAACTGATGATATACCTCTTTTAATTAAAAATACTAGATTGCAGAATGGGGATATGGCCATCATCTCTCCTATAGTAAGATTGAAGCATAATTTTGTATCTATACTGGGAAATGTCGAACGGCCTGGTGATTATGCATTGACAAAAGATATGAAAGTAAGCGATCTTATAAAAAGGGCAAAGGGCTTTATGCCTGCTACGCATCTTTATCGAGCAGAAGTAGCAAGAGTTACAAAAGATAAGAATCGCCAGATCATGCCGATAAATTTAGAAGCTATGGAGTTAGGTAAAAGAGAAGAAGATATATTTTTAAAAGAATGGGATATTTTACTTATATATTCCGAAGCACAGATTCAGCCGCCTTTATTTGTAAAGATAGAAGGAGCTATTAATGATCCAGGAGAATACATATTTACTCCTGAGATGAAAATAAGTGACCTTATTTTTAAAGGAGGAGGGGTAAAACAGGATGAGGTCATAAGAGGTGCAGAGCTTTTCCATATTATGCCAGGAGGCCAGCCTGTCATAAGAGACATTGCAATAAGATATCTTTCCAAAGGCAATATATCTATAGACAAAGATATCTTTCTTAGAGCAGGAGATGTGCTTTTTGTAAAGTCAGAACCAAGGCTTACTAAAAGAAGAGTGGTTACTATTGAAGGCGAAGTAAGATACCCAGGGAATTATTCTGTTAGAAAAGGCGAAAGAATGAGTTTTCTTATCGAGAGGGCAGGTGGTTTTACAGAAGAGGCTTTTTTAGAAGGCGCTTTTTTTACCAGGGCTTCTATAAAAGAATTACAGGAGAAGATGAAAGACAAATTTCTTGAAAAAGAAAACAAGTCTCTCTTAGAAGAACAACAGGCGATATTATTAAGAGGGTCTAATACTGGAATAGTAGCTAGTAGTGCCACTTCATCGTCTTTGGATACAAGAAGGCAGATGTTGGATTTTATAACTTCAGTTGAGATAACAGGCCGCATGGTCATAACACTTTTACCAGTTTCAAAATTAAAGAACAGTAAATACGATATTTTGCTTGAAGACGGAGATACTCTAGAAATACCTCAGATACCTTCAGCTGTTTCTGTGATGGGAAGCGTCATCAACCCTACATCAATACCTTTTGAATCAGGCAAGGGAATGGAATATTATATTAAAAGGACAGGTGGCCTGACAAGGCATGCTGATAAAGCTGGTGTATATGTACTTCGCGCTAACGGTGAGGCAGTCAGTAAATTCATGATGTCCAAGGCTGTTGGCAGAGGAGATACGATAGTCATTCCTCAGAGATTTGTATATGCAAGGCCAGCATATGATATTTTTAAGGATATGGTAGATATGCTATCTCGTATTGCTATTGGAGTTGCGATAATCTCAGCATTAGATTAAAAAAAGGAGCGTACCATGAATTACGAATTCAATATCCTCTATTACATAAACATGTTTAAGAAATGGCGGAAGACCCTTGTAAGACTTATGGTAATAGCCATGTTCTTTACAGCTATTTTCTCAATGCTTAGCCCTG
>JBDRCN010000018.1:0-5812 GCA_043821705.1 Candidatus Omnitrophota bacterium | reverse complement strand
GTTTCACCTGGAATTTCTAAGGTGGTTTGGCAGAAAGGTCAAAGCAGAGTTCTATGCACTTAAAGGAGGAGTAAATCTGCGGTTTTCTTTAACAGCTTTCGTTATTCAGAAGATATGGATCTAGATATTAAGCATTAAATGGGACAGGTTCATTTATTGATAGCAATACTACTAAGCAAGACCTTGGTATAGTAGTAATAGGAGGAACGAGTAAGACTAGAACATTAGGAAGCGACATACTTTTAACTAACCTTACTATTAATTCTACTAATGTCCTAGATACTAGCTTAGGTAATAATTATGATATTACGATCTCAGGTAATTGGAATAACCAAGGGACATTTACCGCGAGACAGTCTACAGTTACATTTAGTGGTACATCTCAATCTATAAGTGGCTCTGCTACATTCTATGATTTTAGTAAGACAGTCTCATCAACTGACACTATGACATTTGAAAATGGAGAGACTCAAGAAATAACTAATTCTTTAACTCTTAATGGTGCAGCTAGTAATCTCTTGTCTCTTGTAAGTGACTCAGCTACTAATGCATGGTTTATTAATACTACAGGTGCAAGTGTAAGTTTAGATTATCTAAGTGTTACTGATTCTACTTCTACGATAGAGCTTATTCCTACTAATTCAGAAGACGGAGGAAGGAATACAAACTGGTCTTTTGGTAAGGACTTTTCAGGCATACTTTATTCAGGAGAAGGGGTTTCTCCATTGGAAGGCAAGACTATAGCTATCTCAGTAAATGGAGCTGTAGCTGCTGCAACAGATAATACTGATGGAAGCGGTGCATACGCCCTAGAGAATGTAGAAGTAGAAGACGGAGATATTATCCTGATCTATGTAGATGGTGAGACTGAAAAAGCATGTCTAGTAACTGTAATATCAAAAGAGGATCTCTCAGGACTTGACCTATATCAAAATAGAGTAATAGTCAGATATGACTATACAGGTGCTTCTTTAACAAATGCAAATCTACTGGCTGCTGATAATGGGGACAGCGACCTATTATATTCAGTATCAGGAAGTGATCTTACATTAGGAGCTAACCAAGAGTTATTTGTATGGAGTGGTGATACTTATGTACCTGGGGGCAATGTCACTACAACTCATCTTGATATTAGAGGCGCTTTAACAGCAGGTTCTAACACATTTACTCTATCAGGTAATTTTAATAACCAAGGCACATTTACAGCTAATGCCTCTACAGTTACTTTTAATGATAATACTCAAGCTAGCATTATATCTGGCTCTACTACATTCTATAAATTTAACACTACTACTGCAGGCAAGACACTTACATTTACCAGAACTACTACCCAGACTATTACAAATATGTTTACGCTTACTGGTACTGCAGCTAGCGCAATCACAATAAATGACACAGGAAGTGGAGCTCTTCCCAAGATCACTTTAAGCGCAGGATGTATCCAATCCATATCAAATGCAACTGTGACTAATAATGATGCTTCAGGCGGGTTAGAACTAATAGCAAGAGATACATCTTCATTAACAAATACTACTAACTGGGTGTTAGGGAGCGTTGGTACAGATATTACCTGGACAGGGGGGACCTCTACTGACTGGAATGATTCAACGAACTGGGATAAAGGCATAATGCCATCTGAGTCTGATGAAGCTACTATATCAGCAGCTGGCTTCCAGCCAATAATACTTTCAGCTAATACTACTTTAGGCGGTTTGACAGTAGATCCAAGTGCTGAGCTCTCTACCCAGGGCAATACCTTAACTGTAAATGGAGCTACAGTCTTAAACGGCACCCTAAATACAGGCATATCTACTGTAACTATTACAGGTAATGTTACTGCAGGTAGTAATGGGGCAATAGAAGGAACTACTGCTACTGTCTCTATAGGAGGGTATGTTGGGACAAGACAAACACCTATAGCGATTAATTATACTGGGACCATTACACTGGGAGCAGGAGGCATGGATGGCTTTACTTCTATATCAGTAAATGTTACCGGAGGTAATTGTACATACGCTGATAATATCCCAGGCCTTGTATATCAGAATAATGACTTGAGATCTCATATTGGCCAAGCAGGTATCAGGGAGAGACTAAGGATAGGGGATGGGATATTCCATCCAAATATGATGCGTTTTGATCATAATATGGATAACTTCATGTTCTCAAATCCGATCGATCTAGAATGGTTAGGAAATTAGGGACACACTATTTAATTATAATCCTATAGGTATTGCAAGTATTTTATCAGTAATTCTGTAGATCTCAGGACCTCTATAAAAGACAATTCCGAACGAAGGTTTTTTCGGTAAATCTAAGTCCATAAAATCCAATATTCCTCTGAGGGCATTTTTGGAAAGATTCACAGCGTGCTTTATTTCAATAGGTATTATTTTTTGGCCGCTTTCTATGATCAAATCGACTTCCGCTCCATTAGAGGTTCTCCAAAAATAAAGGTTATTTTTCTTCTTAAGAAAGGTGTTTTGTTTTGCTAACTCTGCGATAACAAAATTTTCAAATATATTCCCAAAATTTGTATAATTACGTAACTCTTTCATTGAGCTATTACCTATAAAATAATTACATAATCCAGTATCCCACGCGTAAAGCTTAGGCCTTTTTATCAGGCGTTTACGAATATTAAGGTGATATGGTTTTAATAAAAAGTATTGATAGGAAGTTTCTAATATTTGAAGATATTTTTTACATGTAGGTACGGTTATTCCAATATTGTTTGCTATTGTTGAAAGATTTAGTATGCTGCCTATTTGAAAAGAAAGCAATTGGTAAAACTTCTGAAAGTCATTTATATTCGCAATCTCACTCAAGTCCCTTAGATCTTTTTCTATATAAGTAGTTCTGTAATTTTCAAACCAGTTTGATTTTAGAGAGTTTGTTTTATATTCGAATATTTTAGGGTAGCCTCCCCATAAGACATGGTTGTAGATAAGGTCATCATTAGTGACTTTTATAGACTTTAGAGAATTGATAAGGGCAGTAATTGTTTTGCTAGTTACAATCTTTTCCAGTATATTTATTTTTTTTAATTTTTCGTTTATGCTAAATGGGAATAATTCTAATATGCCGGCTCTTCCAGCTAAAGTTTCAGTGACTTTATGCATTAAATGAAAATTAGCAGAACCAGATAAGACTATCTTATATTTTAGCCCTTCATCAACTTTCCATTTAATTGAGTGGAATAAATTTGGTGCTTTTTGAGCTTCATCAATGATCGTGTGGGAGCTTATATCTTTTACAAATAGATCAGGATCTGAATTTATTCGCTGTAAGGTACCGCGCTGGTCTAGATTAATATATGACCATTCTTGCGAAGTTAAAAGATGCTTAAGTAAAGTGGACTTACCAGCTTGTCTAGGGCCAGTTAGTACAGTAATTGGGAATTGTTTTATATAGCTCGTTAGTTTTTGTTCGATATGTCTTGTGATATACTTCATCATAATAAAAGTATACCATGTAATTTTAAAATGTCAATATAATATTACATGGCGGAGAAACAAGGGGACGTCCTATAAAGGAGATAATGGGGAGATAATGGGGACAGCGACCTATTATATTCAGTATCAGGGAATCATCTTACTTTAACCGCAGGACAGGAATTATTCATCTGGACAGGAGACACATATGAGCCAGGAGGTAATGTCAATACAACTCATCTTGATATAAGAGGCACTATTACTGCAGGATCTAATACATTTACTCTATCAGGTAACTTTAATAATCAGGGTACATTTACATATGACACATCTACAGCATTAAAATATGTCTTGAAATTTAGATATAACTAAGCTATACTACATATATGGAGAACATGACATATAACGCACTTCAATTAAGAGAGCTGTTTCACCTGGAATTTCTAAGGTGGTTTGGCAGAAAGGTCAAAGCAGAGTTCTATGCACTTAAAGGAGGAGTAAATCTGCGGTTTTTCTTTAACAGCTTTCGTTATTCAGAAGATATGGATCTAGATATTAAGGGTGTAGAGGTAGATATCCTGAAAGATGTAGTTATGAAAATATTGCAGGCTTTATCTTTTCAAGACACCCTTAAGCCGTTTGGCATAGAAAGGGTTGTCCCGCCGAATATCTCAAAAGCCAAACAGACAGAGACCACCCAGAGATTCAAGATCCATCTGATTACTTACGCAGGAGAAGACCTTTTTACTAAGGTCGAATTTTCCCGTAGAGGCTTTAAAGGAAAGGCCGTTGTCCAGCCTGCTTCAGATGCCATTCTGCGTGCTTATAAACTAGCGCCTTTACTGCTCCCTCATTATGATATTCAATCTGCAGTACTGCAAAAAATAGAAGCCCTTACTGACAGGCCTAGGCAGTCCATTCTAACCTTCATTAAAAAATTAAACAGGCCTGTGTTTACAACGCACGAATTAGCCGCAAGTTCAGGTAAATCTTTGTCTGCAGTGACCCAGGCCCTTAATTTTCTCTCGAAGCAAGGGCTAATTTTCAAATTATACAGGGGTGTTTGGGCTGAAGCCGGAAACAAGCGATTAAGCCCATATACAATAATCCCGTTTTTGTTCCCCAGATACCGCGTTTATGTTTCTTTTATAAGCGCGTTACATTTATATGGAATAATCGAACAAATTCCTCAAGAGATTAATCTTGCCTCTCTAGCTCATACAAAGATGATCCGTACAAAAGTAGGGGTATTTTCTATCCATCGCATAACCGCCTCATTTTTTAATGGATTTAACTGGTATAAAGGAACAGGCAGCTTTTTAATAGCAGAGCCGGAAAAGGCGTTAATCGACTGCCTGTATTTATCGTCGTACAGAAAAAAACAATTTGGATATTTTCCTGAATTACATTTCCCTAAATCGTTTAGCTTTAGAGAGGCAAGAAAGTGGGTGAAAAAGATCCGAGATCCTAAGGCTAGAATTTATGTGCAAAAAAAGTTAGACGCGCTTTTAAAATAGGATAATATTTAGATCCCGGATCTAAAACGTAGAAAATACTCAGGCAAGATCCGGGATCTTTATTTAATCATACTGGAATGTTTTGTAAGTTTTAGCGTTACATCGTCTACTATAGAATAGATACATGGGATGACTATTAGTGTAAGTATTGTGGCGAAGGCTATTCCCCAGCATATGGTAAGTGCCATTGGTACTAGGAAAGGATCTTTTCCTCCTATGCCATAGGCAACAGTCGCAAGCCCGCCTACTGTAGTAATGGTTGTGAGTAAAACAGGCCTTAGCCTCATTTGTCCTGCTTTTATTATAGAGTGTTTTCTATCTATACCTTCCCTGCGAAGTTTATTTATAAAATCAACCAGCACTATAGAGTCATTAACTACAATGCCATTTAAACCCACTATTCCAAGTATTGCCATGAATGAAAATGGAAGCCCATGTAAAATAAAGGCAATTATTACGCCAATAAGCCCGAAAGGGATAGCAAGCATTACTATGAAAGGCTGGACTATAGATCTGAAAGAAGAAGCAAGGATCAGGTATATGATAAGAAAAGCATAGAAAAATGCCTTTAATAGGCTCATGAGTGAATCAAGTGTTTCTTCTTGTTCTCCACCATACTTTACTGAATAGCCGATGTAGCGTTTTGATAGGTCCTTGAATTTCTTTCCTAGTAACTTATTGACCTTAAGGGATGTTATTTTATTTTCATCAACATTAGACGAAGCAGTTACTACGCGCTTTCCATCAAGATGATGGATGGTGGTAGTGCCTGGGACTGTCTCTATAGTAGCGACTTTCTCAAGAGATATAAGGTTTCCGTATGAGTTACGGACTAGTATTTTTTTAAAGACATCTAAGTCT
>JBDRCN010000017.1:0-3699 GCA_043821705.1 Candidatus Omnitrophota bacterium | reverse complement strand
GATCCTTGATCTCTCTCCAACACTCTTTGAAAGATATTCTGAAGGTTCACCTTTTATCCCTTCAGTCTCATTCTCTCCTTGTAACTTTACATATCCTCCTAGAGGTATAAGAGAGATCACATATCTTGTCCCACCTTTTGTGATACCAAAAAGTTCTGGCCCAAATCCTATAGAGAACTTTTCAACATTTACACCTGTCTTTTTGGCGACTATGAAATGGCCGAATTCATGCACTATCACTAAAATACTGAGTACTACGATAAAACTAATTGTTGATAACACCTAACATCTCCTTTGTTTTTATCTTTGCCCAAGTATCAGCCTCTATTATATCACTAAGCCGTGGGCTTTTTACACTCTTATGTATCTTTAAGACCTTTTCTATTATCTTAGGCATAGTTACGAAAGACACGTTACCTTTTAAGAACTCGCCTACTACTACTTCATTAGTCGCATTTAATACACAAGGATAAGTACCCCCTAACCTAGCTGAATAATAAGCAAGCTCAAGGCATGGGAATTTCTTAAGATCAGGTTTAAAAAAATGCATCTTCCCTAACTTTGAAAAATCTATCCTATCTAAACTAGAATGAAACCTATCAGGATATGTCAGGGCAAATTGTATAGGGCTTCTCATATCGCAATTTCCAAGCTGAGCGATTATGGACCCATCACAGAACTCTACCATGGAGTGGATAACTGTCTCAGGGTGTACTATCACCTCTATATCCTTAATAGGGACATTGAATAGATGATGCGCCTCTATTACCTCAAGACCCTTG
Organism: Candidatus Omnitrophota bacterium; assembly: GCA_043821705.1. Taxonomy (GTDB): domain Bacteria; phylum Omnitrophota; class Gorgyraeia; order Gorgyraeales; family Gorgyraeaceae; genus JBDRCN01. The sequence goes on along the minus strand of JBDRCN010000017.1, from coordinate 2,917 downwards.
TTCATGAGACTAGCTGAATCAACGGATATCTTTTTACCCATCGACCACTTAGGATGATCTATTGCTCGTTTGGGCGTGATATTTTTAAAATCTTTCTTTGGAAGGTTTAAAAAAGGCCCTCCTGAACCAGTAAGATAGATCTTTTTTACTTCATCTTGTTTTGCTGAAGCTAAGCACTGAAAGATAGCATTATGTTCACTGTCCACTGGAAGGATCTCTACGTTTCTTTCCTTAGCTCTTTTTTTAATGATCTCTCCTGCCATTACAATAGCTTCTTTATTTGCCAAAGCTAATCTTTTGGTAGAGCCTAGGGATGCTAAGACTGGCTTAAGCGCCCCAGATCCTACAATGCCTACAATAATTATGTCTAATGTCATACCCTCCAACATTTTAAGAAGGCCTTCTTCCCCTTCATAAAATCTAAACCCTTTTACATTAAATCTCTTTTTAAACTCTTTTGCCTTTTGGATATTGACTACAGAGACATGTTTTGGATGGAAGGCATCTATCTGTTTCTTTAATAGCTCTATGTTGGAACAAGCTGATAAAGCCCTTACATTAAATCTCTTTTTCATCTTAGAGATAACATCAAGGCTATTTACGCCTATTGAGCCAGTTGAACCTAATATAGCGATATTCTTCATAAGATTAACTAATAAATATTAAATAGATGTAAAAGATTGGCGCTGAAAAAAGAATACTGTCTATTACATCCAGCATCCCACCTAAACCAGGGAGAAAAGGACTGGAGTCCTTTACGTGGTAATTCCTTTTTACTAAGCTTTCTGCCAGGTCCCCCAGCTGTGAAAAAACCCCTATCAATATCCCGCTTATCAATATCTCTTGAAAAGAAAATCTTCCTAGATATGACCTACTAATAAGCGCGAAGACGATACTGCATAAAAATCCGCCTATAGCGCCTTCTACTGATTTCTTAGGGCTTATCCTGGGTATGAGCGAGTGCTTTCCAAATTTAGAACCCACTAGATATGCCCCTATGTCTCCAGTCTTACTCACTAATAATAGGTATGCTACGAGCTTATGCCCATCCTGTAGGTTCCTTATCTTCACCAGGAATGTAAAAAGCCATCCTATATAAAAAACTCCAAAAAGCGTGAGCGCTATAAGCGCAACTGCCTGAGTATTGTCCTTCCTTGTGAACTGAGCTAAAAAAAGTATTATGACCAGGAATATAAAAAACACTGCTTCCCATATACCGCCCTGAGGATCGCATACATATGTCATGTACGGAAGAAGCATGCCTGCTATCACGCCGAGTATTATAAAACTGCGCGGGAAGATATTGTTCGAATCCAATTTAAAGAATTCAGAAAGCCCCAGGCCTATAAATAGAGAGCAGATAATGCCGAATGTCCATACAGGAAGGATAAATATTGATACGATCGTTAGTATTATCAGTATTGATGAAGTTATCACACGTTTACGCATATAGCTATTTCCCGAACCTTCTTTCCCTCTTCTCGTATTCCCCTATAGCTTCTTTAAGGTCTTCTTTTTTAAAATCAGGCCAAAATTTCTTAGTGACATAGATCTCAGCATATGAGAGCTGCCACAGTAAAAAATTTGATAGCCTCATCTCTCCGCTTGTACGTATCAAAAGATCAGGGTCTGGAGAGTCTTTTGTATAAAGATATTTAGAAAATATCTCTTCATTTATCCTGGAAGGCTCTAGTTTTCCTTTTTTTACATCCTCTACTATCGCTCTGCAAGCAGTTATTATCTCTTGCCTAGAGCCATAGCTAAGAGCGATATTGACTTCCAATACATCATAGCTAGATGTATCAGCTTCATGTTTCTCTATCTTTTTTATTAGTTTCTTATCTAGTTTATCTCTTTCGCCAATAATACGTAAGCGTACCTTATTTTCATGAAAGAGGCTCATCTGGCTGTCTAAAAAATTATGAAGGAGATTAAAAAGCGCACTTACTTCTTTTTTTGGGCGCAGCCAATTTTCGGTGGAAAATGCATATAACGTAAGATACTTTACATCAAGATCTATGCACGATCTTACTATCTTTTTAACAGTCTCTACGCCTCTACGGTGGCCTTCTATCTTAGGCAAGCCTCTCTTCTCAGCCCACCTGCCATTTCCATCCATTATTATAGCTATATGATTAGGTACGCTCATAAAAATATTAATAAAAAACGCGAACGCGTATTTAAACGCTATTCGCGTTTTCTAGTGATGATCAAAGTAAAACCACTACATGCATTATTCCGCTGGTACAACTACAACTGGTGCAACTGGTGCAGCTGGTGCAGTAGGAGCGCTTAAGGCATTCATAGCTCCTTTAAGCCTTGTCTCAAGATCAGCATTGATAATCTGCAGATCCTCTATATCTTTTTGTAATCCTTCAGCTATTTTATATTGTTTTTCATAGTTGGCCCTGAGATTCTCAACCTGTTTTTCTAGCTCATACACTTTAACAAGCTTGACCTTTACATTGCTCAATTTAGTATTAAGCGCGATTACATTGATAGCAAGTAAAGCACAGACTATGATCACTATCACTGGACCTATTGTCGTTAAAAGTTTGTCTTTTTTCACATTCCCTCCTTAAGGATTTAATGGTTATTTTTTGTATTTTTCTAGTCTTTTCTCTATTTCTCTTTTTCTTTCTACGATCTTCTGCATGTCAGCCTGTATCTTCTCTATGTTCTTTGGCAATACTACTATTTCAACGCGTCTATTCTGCCTCTTGCCATCCTCTGTGTCATTAGAACTGACTGGCTTAAATTCTCCATGACCTGTCGCGCTGACCCTCTCTGGAGCAATACCTCTTTCATCCACTATATAATGAAGGACACTTGTCGCCCTAGCTGTTGAAAGTTCCCAGTTAGATTTCCATCCTGAATATTTTATGGGTTCATTATCAGTATGACCTTCTATGCCTAT
>JBDRCN010000016.1:0-52753 GCA_043821705.1 Candidatus Omnitrophota bacterium | reverse complement strand
AGAGATTAAAGGATAAATCACTGGAAGAATGGTTTGTGTGGACACTAGAACAGATCTCAAAGAATCCCGAAGTCGATCCGATCTTATTGTTACCCTAATATCGAAATTCTATAGACATACCCCCGTTAACTCACCGATTACATTTTTCATTAACCTAACCCTAGCATTGATCGTCAAATCTAAAAGGAGCCCTGCCCGCTCATATGAAAATTTCCCCTAAAATACGGGAGACGTTTTCCTCACAAGCTGGAAACTGTCCCCTATAAGTTAGGGTCGCCTTTTATTCAGCATTTTTCGGGGCTCGAAGAACTTGCCACCACAAAATCTGGTGTGGTGGCTTCGGACAGCTTCGAGCCTTTTCGCCTCATGAAATGGGGCATAGAAACCAGGGAGTTCTTTCTAATATTCTGGTTCCCTGCGGACCCACGTTACTGCTCTGCAAATTACTATAACTTTAATATGTTCAATGACTCTTACAAGTTAGTAAAGAGATAGAGCAGGCAACCGAAAAATACTTCATAAAAGTCTAAATTTTCAAATTCGCATACAGAGCATCCATTTAGCTTTAACGATTAAAACTATCATAACCAAACCTAACCTGGTTAGAAATGACAGATTAGCGGGTGGCCGCGATTGGGGTCCCCGCAAGCGCGCAGCGTTTGGCGAGCACTTGTGGGGTGACTCGTGGACAGGACCAGCCGCTAATAGTTTAATTGCTATTTTTTCCTTTATAGAGAGATTGAAAGGTGCTATAATGAACTTACCATGTATCTAAAATTCTTTAATCTGAACGAAAATCCATTTAGCGTGACTGCTGACCCACATTTCCTCTATCTTAGTGAAAAGCACCGCGAAGCTATAGCTCACATGCAATACGGGATCGAGGAGCGTATGGGATTTTTAGAGATCACAGGAGACATAGGTACTGGCAAGACCACTCTTTGCAAAGCGCTTTTAAACAGCCTAGATGATCGCACTAAGACAGCTTTTTTGCTGAATTCCAATCTTCCAGAAAGCCAGATCCTGCAGGCGATCGTCCAGGACTTTGGCATTAAGACAAAAAATCGCTCAAAGATAAATCTATTGAATGAATTGAATAATTTTTTATTGGACCAATTAGAGGGACATAATAATGTTGTGCTAATCGTTGATGAGGCGCAGAACCTAAAGCCAGCTATCCTTGAGCAGATACGCCTTCTTTCGAACCTGGAGACAGAAAAAGAAAAACTCCTTCAGATCATACTTGTGGGCCAGCCAGAATTAAAAGAAAAACTCCTGTCCAAAGAACTCGCACAGCTCAGGCAAAGGATAGCAGTAAGATATCACCTTTCCCCTCTTGATAGGCGCGAGGTCAGCGGTTATATATCTCATAGGCTAGAGGTTGCTGGCTCCAATGGGAATGGTCTTTTCAGGGAAGATGCTGTAGATGAAATATATAGATATTCAAAAGGAGTGCCGCGCGTAATAAATATCCTTTGCAATAAGGCGCTCTTAGCTGGTTATGTAAAAGATAAAAAGACTATCAATTCAGGGATCATAAAAAAATGTACTAAAGAATTAGAGGGTATATTCACATGAGCATAATAAATGATGCAATTAAAAAATCCAGGAAAGAATATAAAGTAACTACAGTCAGGTCTTCAGAGCCAGTTATCCGGGAGAGTGGAAGCAGAGATGGCGTGACTATGATAAGACCAAGGCCCAAGACCATTGGCCAGCCAGATAAGAGATGGTCATATGGTGTAATAATCTCGTTAGTCTTTGTTGTTTTATTTTTGGTCTCCGTGATACTTTATAGACAAGCCTCTAAGGCAAATACTGTCTATGTGCCAGTTGCAACTCTAGAGAGTGCCGCTATCCCTATCTCAGATATTAACCTTATCAAGGATTCGAGTGTAGTAGTAAAACCAGAAAATGTACTGGATCTAGAGGGGATAGTCTTTGATGAAGCTGCAGGCGAGAAATGGGCTATTATAAATAACAATATCTTTCAGGAAGGAGATGTTATCCTGGGAGGCAAGGTGACCCTGATAATGAAGGATCTTGTTAAGATACGAAAGAAAAATATGCGAGAGGTTGTCTTAAAGCTGAGATGATGGATCTTGTGCAGCATCTAACTCAGCCAAGGCTTCTTTAGCTGATTCCTGTTCTGCGCTCTTTTTATTTGGACCAGAACCCACCCCATACCTTGTTCCAAGTATTGAAACCTCAACTATGAAATGTTTTTTATGGTCAGGGCCTATAGCAGAGATTATTTTGTAAGTAGGTATTGTCTTGAATCTTTTCAGGACGATCTGCTGGAGCGTGGATTTATGATCTTTTATCCCTCTTCCTTCTTTCACGAGCTGTAGTTCTGACTCAAACACTGAACTGATAAATCTAGATGCAGATTTTATGTCGTTATCAAGATATATTGCTCCGATAATAGCTTCTAGAGCGCATAATAGATTTGAAGATTGCTTCCTGCCCCCAGATGATTCTTCACCTTTGCCTAATAACAGAAACTCTCCCAGGCCAAGTTTTTTTGCAAATTTTTCTAATGTAGCCCCGCTAACAAGCTGCGATTTATAACGGGTCAAACTCCCCTCATCTTTTTCAGGATGTTCATCATACAACACCCTGCTTATTACTATACCTAAGACAGAGTCTCCCAAAAATTCCAATCTTTCATTGTGATAAGGTATCTTTTTATATTTTTCGTTTGCGTATGATTTATGTGTGAGTGCTTGGTTTAGCAGGGCTTTGTTTTTAAAGCGGTAGCCTATGATCTTTTCCAATATCTTTAATTGTTTTAGGCGTTCCTTGTCTTTTTTTAGGTTCATAACAGGCTAAGTATGGATCTTCTGACCAGATCTACTGGTACACCCTCTTTTATGACTACTTTCCCTATCTTTGCAGGAAGGACGAATCTATTTTTTCCATGAATAAATTTTTTATCATGTTCTTGTAGTTTTAATATTTTATCTACAGCGATCTTTTTTAATTTTATAGGAAGCCCTGCTTTTTTTATCAGCTTCTTTATCCTCTTAAGATCTTTTTCTTTTAATATGCCAAGTTCTCTAGAGATGAATGAGGCAGCTAGCATGCCTAGCGCTATTGCCTGGCCGTGAGAATATGTCTTAGAGTATCCCGAAGCAGATTCAATAGCATGGCCGATCGTATGTCCAAAATTCAGGATCACTCTTACGTTTTTATTATCCCTCTCATCTTTTTCTACTACAGCTGCTTTTATTAAGCTGCATTTAAAGATAATGCGCTCGAGCAACACCCTGTTTCCCCTGATTATTTTTTTGATATCTTTTTCTAGGGATCTAAAGAGGCCAGGGGATCTTATCACCCCATATTTTATTACTTCGGAGAGGCCTGATATAAGGTCTTTTTTAGGCAGACTTTTTAGAAAAGAAGCATCGCTTATGACCAGTTTAGGCTGGTAAAAGCTTCCTGCAAGATTCTTTCCTACAGCCAGGTCTATAGCTACTTTGCCACCTATTGCTGAATCTACTTGCGCCAGCAATGTCGTGGGTATTTGGACATAAGGTATGCCTCTTCTGTAGATACTTGCTACAAAACCAGACAGGTCCCCTATCACTCCTCCGCCGAGAGCTATGACAAATATTCTTTTCTTCGAGTTGTCAATTTTGGATATATTGTTGAGGAGTTTTATGCAATAAAGTTCGGATTTTGCCTTTTCGCTGTCAGGTACTATCTCTTCTCTTACATTAAATCCAGAAACTACTAGAGATGATCTGACTTTTTTCAAGTATAGCTTTTTTATAGCAGGATTTGTTATGACGATCGCATCAGTCCCTATTTTTAATCTCTTTATGATCGCCCCGATCTCATCAACTTTATTGTAGGAGACCAAGATATCATAACTCCTTTTTCCCAAGCTTACTTTTATCTTGTTCATATGCTTACTCCTAATAATCTTGCTAGAAATGTCGCAAGTGGCCAGATAACGCTGTTGATCACACCTAAAAAAAGTAAAGCAAATATGATCATAAATCCATAACGCTCAAGGCTCGCGTATTTAATAGCTATGTTCCTTGGCAAAAGCCCCATAGCAACTCTTGAGCCATCAAGCGGCGGTATTGGCAATATATTGAACACTGCTAATACGAGGTTTATTAAAATAGCAGAACTTACAACGAGCTGAGGTGTAAATCCTATTCTAGTCAGTACAAAAAGTTTCAACAAAAATGATAGGAGTATAGCAAATATTATATTAGCCAAAGGTCCAGCTAGTCCTACCCACACCATATCTTTTTTAGGGTTATTGAGGCTTGAAAAATTTACAGGGACTGGTTTTGCCCAGCCAAATATGAACTGGGAACCGGTTATTAATAGCAGGACTGGTAGAAATACAGTGCCTATGGGATCGATATGGGCAATTGGGTTCAAAGTAAGCCTCCCTGCATTTTTTGCAGTAGGATCACCTAGCTTCCATGCTACCCATCCATGCGCATATTCATGTACTATGACGGCTAGAAAAAATAATACTAGTGTAATTATGAACATCAAATCTCGCTTAGACTGAATACGATCTGGCTCTTATGTATCCACCCTGCTGTATCTTTTGGAGGCTGTATCTCGTACCAGCCATCTTTTTCTGATGTTATGTAGACTTTTTCAGGCTCGGATATCTGTCCAAGGACAGCATACTTAAGGTCAGGGCCTGATCTTAGATTTACTTTTGTGGCATTTAATAAGCCTATATTCCGAGATAACTTGTTTACATAGTCCTTTTTTATATACACAGAAGCTTTTTTAGGCAGCATTACTTTATACCAGTCAAAGTACTCGCCTATTATCTTTATAGGATCGGATTGTTCAAACCTATATATACTTTGAAAATTAGTATTATACCCTGCCCTGGCATTGGAACCATCATTTTTAATAAAGGCAGTTCTGGGATAGGTCATGCCCTCTTGCCCTAGAGAATAGCTGGAGATCGCTAAAAAATATAAAGATGCAATAAGTATGATCTTTGCATACTGCATATAGTAGGCCTATTTTCCTGGTTTTTCTTTTTTAGGAGCTTCTTTTGCCTGAGTAGCTTCAGTGCCTGGAGCTTGGACTTCACCCTCTTTTGGTTTTTCTTCAGCTTTTTCTTTCTTTATCTTAGTCCTGATGATCTTTAACTTAGGCATACCGAAGACAGAATCATCCTCTTTGAGAATACCTTTTTCTTTTAGGACAGAGAGCTTCTCGTACCTTTTTAGTACAGTCCTGTGTTTTTTTCCAGTCTTAGAAGTTTTTAAACTCGGGTGTTGTGACATGGTTCCTCCTTGTCTAATTGTTGGTTATATAGCAATCTTTATATTTATTTGTCAGTGCCTGTTGCAGTTTAGCAGCTTTTCCCTTATTTGTAAAGCCCCCTATATAGAGCTGATAATAGTCACCTGATCTTCTGATCGAAGCTTCGTAACCATCTTTTTTTAATGCTTCCTGTTCTTTTACAGCTGAGGCCTTTTCGCTGAAGGATGCTAAGCGGATGATGTACGCCTCTACCCTGTCTCCAGGAGTATCTTTAGCGATCGCGACCTCTTCTTTTTTTGGGGAGAGGTCATTAAGGGATACTGACTTGACTTCTTTTTTAATAGAGCTTAGTTCTTGCCTGCCTTTTTCAACGCCAAGAGAAAAAAAGATGATGGAACTCATTATGAAAACTATTATAAGAAATATGATGTTCTCATAAGTTACAACAATACTGTTTTTTAAAGGTGGTAAGAGAAATTTGACCTTTTTTTTTATCTTTTTTTCTGCTATATTTGCTTGATGGTCAAACAAGTCTCTTTCTTTTTTGTCAGTAAATAATTTTGTCGCCATAGTTAAGAAAGTTTTTCCAAATTCTTAAGGTGTTTTTCTATCTTTTTGATTATTTTTTTATTATTCGTATACGAATATGCGTTTAAAGATGCAGTTTTATGATCTGTCAAGATGCCTTCTTCTGCCAGTCTTATAAGTGCTTTTTCTACTTCATCGGGAGAAAACCCTATCCACACGGATATACCTTTTGCAGTGTCTATAGAATGGGGGTTTTCATCGAAGAAAACCAAGACTTGTTTTATGATATTATTCTTTAGTAGTTTATTTAAAGTTTTCATAATAGAAAAAAGGTCTTAAACACTGGTTTGTTGGTCAATGATAAAAATGCTTCTACTACTTCTGGGTCAAACTGTTTTCCGCTATTTTGCCGTATTTCTTTCATTGCTTGAGTAATGCTTATCTTATAGTTTTTATAGGGCCTTAATGAGAGCATTGCCTCAAATGATTCAGCTACAGCCATGATCCTCGCGCCTATAGGGATCTCTTTGCCTTTTAACCCGCTCGGATATCCAGCGCCATCATATCTTTCATGATGATACCTGATGATAGGGATGCTCGGCTTTAAGAATTCAAGAGGCTCTAATATCTTTAAGCTTTCAAGGTGCTGTTTTTTTATTATATTGTATTCTTTCCTGGAAAGACCGCCTTGTTTTTTCAATATCTCATCCGGTATGCTGAATTTCCCAGTGTCTGGAAGGAGTGCTGCGTAGCGCAGGTTCCTGACATCTTCCCTTCTTAGATGCATCTCTTCAGCTATAGCCATAACTATCTTCACGAATCTTTCAGAATGCGTAAATGTATTTGGAGATTTTGCATCCAAGATTATTGACAGGGATTTGATGCTTCCGTAGGCCATTCTCTCCTGTTCTTCGTAAAGCTGTGCGTTTATTATAGCTATTACTGCCTGCTCCCCAAGCGTAAGAAGTATTTCTAGGTCAAATTCGTTAAGAGGCCTTTCATTTATCTTGTGCTTGACTGTTATAACGCCTATGATATCTTCTTCCACGAGCGGTATACACAGTAAACTGCGTGACATATGTATCTTCCCGGTTTTTGCGACTTTTCCTTCGATCCCAGATCCCAACTTGATCCTCTTCGGTTTGTTTTTATTCACTCCGATATGGTTTTCAATATTTATCATTGCTTTCGATATTAGACGTTTTTTTGAACCTTCCAGAAGCATTATAGAGCACTCTTTTACCCTCATGACCTGGGAAGTAAGCCTAGCGATCCTTTCTATGAGCTCGTTCATGTCCAAAGTGGAACTTAGCAATCTATGTATAGTATGAATAGTGGAAAGCGCTATGGCCCTGGGCCTTATGGTACTATAGACTTTTTTTAGCTCCTGCTCTTTTTGGAATTCTTTTAACGCAAGTTCCATGTATATCTTCATGAAAGATATCTCGTTAGGCTCTAGCTTGCGCTTCAGGTCACACATAGCTACATAGCCATAGACAGTATCTCCTTGAGCTACAGGTGAAACTAGGTAAAGCCTATTTCTTTTGTCTTTAAGGAGTTTTACTCCTTTAGGAGGGTTTGATCTCAGGCCCTCTACGATCTTCAGCAATCCTCTACCGTAATCTTTTTTTCTTCCTAATGGATTTAGTTCAGGATCAAAATATTGACAGCCCCTATTTTTCTTTATTACATCAGAGAGCATCTCCTTAAAAGACTGCATGGAACTAGAATTGCAGAAATTTATCAAGAACTCTCTCTTTTCTTTTTTATTAGACTCTTTCATAAGGATTAAATAATTTTTTATATTCATCCAGGGCGTATCTATCGGTCATTCCAGCTATATAATCGCATGTAGCCCTGTGCAGCCCATACTCCTTTATCTTCTTCTGGTCAGAGGGAGGCAGCTGCTCTGGTTTTTCAATATATAAGTCAAACAGTTCTTTTATGAACCTTTTTGCTTTATCGGACATTCGAGTGACCCTGAAGTTTTTGTACAGGTTTTCCAATAAGCATGTCCTTAGTCCCATTCTCTTTTCCTGCATGCTGTTGGAAAAATTGATTATCCTCTCAGGATGTTTTCTTACATCTTCAACTTTTTTGATCGCCTTCTGTTTAATATTTTTTTCAGAATATTTTACCAGATCATTGATGTTCCGATCAATGATAAATCTTATTATCTGGTGTCTTTTGATTTTTTCCGGAAGATTGGAATAGTTTTTTTTGACATGGCCAGTAGCGTCTTTCCATAACTCTAACTTGGACAAGGATCTTTCATCTATCAATCCCGAAGCGATCCCATCATCTAGGTCATGATTATCATATGCTATTTCATCAGCTGCATCAACTATCTGGGTCTCGAGAGTAGGGGATTTATCAGGATCTAGCTCTATCAGCCTGATGGATCTATCGAACATAGTGGTGTGCTTATTGATGCCTTCCCTTACTTCCCATGAGAGGTTCAACCCTGGAAAATCAGGATATCTCTGTTCAAGTTCATCCACAACTCTTAGTCCTTGCAGGTTATGGTCGAAACCACCTTTATCCTCCATCAAGACACTGAGTATCTCTTCTCCTGCGTGGCCAAAAGGTGGATGGCCTATGTCATGAGCGAGTGCTATTGCTTCAACAAGGTCTTCGTTCAGTCTCATCTCTCTTGCTATGGACCTGGCTATCTGGCTTACTTCGATCGTGTGAGTCAGCCTTGTCCTATAATAGTCTCCCTCATGGTTTACAAATACCTGAGTCTTGTATTCTAGCCTGCGGAAGGCAGTGGAGTGTACTATTCTATCCCTGTCCCTTTGGTAACTTGACCTGTGTTCTGCTTTTTCTTCGGGATACTTCCTGCCCCTGCTATTTTTAGAATGCATTGCATAAGATGCGAGCAGTTTACCTTCTCTATTCTCTATTTCCAAACGTCTTAACATACTAGCCTTTCAACATCTTATAGAGCTCTTCTAAGGATTGCGATATAACCCTTGTCCCGGATATAACTGGCATGAAATTAGTATCCCCATTCCATCTAGGGACTATATGCATGTGAATATGGTTTTTATAGCCAGCGCCAGCTACTTCTCCTGTGTTCACGCCGATATTGAATCCGTGGGTGTTTAATCTTTTTTCTAAAAGTACCTGCATCTCTTTTACAAGCTTCATCATGTCAAGGAGTTCTCTATCGTTTAGTCCTTTTATATCTTTTACGTGTCTATAAGGAGCGACCATCACATGCCCATTATTATACGGGTATATGTTCAGTATCGCGAAAGATAACCTTGTCCTTTTTATGATAAAATTGCGGCCATCTTTTTTCTTATCTATACAGAATATGCACCCTGATTTTCTTTTTTTCCTTACAAAATTACTTCTCCATGGAGCCCATAAGATATCCATATCTTTCCTTTATAGCTTGTGTATCTCTCCTTTTATATCTTTTTTAGTCACTTCGATGGTCCCAAAAGAACAATAAGGAGTAAAGATCGTGTCAGTGGCACTTCCTGGATTAAAAAAGAGCACGCCTTTGATCAATTCATTCGCAGGTTTGTGTGAGTGCCCAAAGACTATTATATCAGGTTTTTCATCAGAAAACTCATTTTTTAAAGTTTCTATCAGGTTCTTTGGATGGCCGTATCCATGCATAATACATAATGTCTTTCCCTCGACCTTAATGATCCTTTTTTCAGGGAGGGCTTCTCTTGTAGCGCCAGTATCCATGTTTCCTCGTACTGCCTCGACCTTACTTATCTTTTTTAGATAATCTATCACGCAAAGGTCCAATACATCTCCTGCATGGATTATCATATCGCAAGACTTGAACACGGACACTAGTTTGTCCGGCAATATACAGTCTTTACCTGAAATATGAGTATCTGATACTACGCCTATCTTCATAGCACGCTATCCTATATGTGGTTTACTGTAAAGCTCCATTAATATATTCAAGCTCTCCAGGTTCCATATCCAAAACTTAGCTTCTTTTGCCAGAAGGTATGCATTTTCATGTATACCTGAAAGGGATATAAGTATAAGCCTATTGAGCTTTGTCTCTTGTCTTTTTTTCTTTATATTGTCCATTATATCAAGAAGGTCGTTCTCTGTTACATAGTCTTTTTTTATGGTACATAGCCATTGTGTTTTGCTGTTAGCCGCTAGTATATTAGTAGAATTCGAGAAGTTTTCCTTAAGCATCCCCACCTCGTCGAACAACAAGAACTTGTGCTTTCTCCCATTTAGTTGTATCACGTCATTCTTGAACAATTTGAACAAGCCCATTATCCTGGATGAGAATTCTTTTTCAAACTCTTCCATGAATTCATCAAGGTGCGAGGACATCTCTTTCTTAAAATACTCTTCTTCCAGCATCTCATCTATGCTGAAAGACATTATCCTTTTAAGGTAGACTGATCTTATCCAGAAAAAGAAAAGCCTGTCTTTAAACCTATACATCGAACCATTCCGGCTTAATATGTCCATCTCCATGAATCTATTTAGTATTTTAGAGACGTCTTTTTTCTGCATCCTGCAGGTCTTAGTTATATCATCCTGTTTTTTGTTCTCCGAAGACAGGGCGATCAAGACTGCTGCAGATCTGGACTGAAGTTTCCCATCTGATATCCTCACGAAGAAATTAGAGAACATCTGGTTTATTATACCTGTTTTTTTAAAGATACAATTAAGAAATGATATCTTAATCACTTCTTTTATGTCACTGGGATCCACTTCTTTGGAAAGCACTATTCTTTTTATCTCATCACACAAGATCTTCATGTATAGAGGTTTGTTCCCGGAAAAAGAGCTTATGTAATCAATATAGACTTGGGGAAGCTTGATGACCTCTGCTAGATTATCCTGGATAAACGACCTGGACATAAAGATGTCAAAAGGAGGCAGGAGTATCTTTTCAAAATTACCGAACAACATTGATAGTTTTTCATCAATGATCCTTTGGCCTACAGCATTTTTAGAGCTAAGGAGGAGATACATAGTGTCTTTTTGGATCATTATCTTTCTTGCTAGCATTGAAAAAGGATGTCTTAGCATGAAGTTCTCTAGATTATGGAACTCGTCAAGGATGACTAAAGGCCTTTTCTTGGTCTCTTCATAGATGTTGGCAGTGATGTCCATCATAAATGAATAAGCCTCATCAAACCTATTTTTTTCAATATCCTGCAGTACCCTGGCGCATATGTTGGCTGTCTTAGGGTGTGTTCTTTTAAGGTCTTCTATTATAAGTAGGGTACTATGAGGTTTTTTTAAAGTAGGGTCTGACTCTAAGAGCTGAAAAAGAGCTGATTTTATGAACCTTTTGATGCAAAACTCAAAAGGTTCTATCTTTATTTCTAAATAGATGGGGATTATAGAATCTTTTTTTATATTTTCTGAAGACAAAAGTGTCTTTATAAGAGTGGTCTTGCCTATAGAGTGTTCTCCTATTATAGCGATATTCTGTCTGTACCCTTCAGAAAAGGAATTTATCCTATGCTCTAATAGATTTATTATATTTGTACGTTCGTATGACATAATTGTTTAATCCTTCTTTGACATCTGCTCTACTACGCCATCCAACTTACCAATTGATGGTATGGCTTCGTAGGAACTATTCTTCGAAGCCCCACCGGAGTTTTTTATACTCAAAGAGCGTAGAAGAATGGAGCTGGTGATGGGAATCGGCGCTCTTCGCATTCGCTCAGAGTCGGCCATCCGTCCGCCTACGCTTTTCACTACATTCAAATAAATAACGTCTAGCTTCGGCGGACAATCCAATCAAACGCTTAATACTATACCTACATTATGGCCTGCCATCCGTAGCCAGACTTTCAATCTACCATTCACGAAAGGCGTAGGATGGAGCGGGTGATGGGAATCGAACCCACGCAGCGAGCTTGGGAAGCTCGTATTCTACCATTGAATTACACCCGCCTACGCTTTTCACTACATTCAGATAAATAACGTCTAGCTTCGGCGGGCAGGCCCACCCAAAGCTCTGTTATACATTAATTAATCCCTTAAATTCTCCAAGCCTTTTTTCAATATCCCTTTTCTTTAATTTTAAAAATCTATCTACACTAAAATCTTCCACTGCATAAGATGCCATTACAGTCCCATATAGAAGAGCTTTTTTCGCAATATCTACAGTGAACTTGTTTTTGTTTGCCAGGTAGCCCATGAACCCGCCAGCAAAACTGTCCCCTGCACCTGTAGGATCAATGACCTTCTCTAAAAGAAGCGCAGGGATCGCTAATACAGAGCTATCTTTTGAAAATAGTATCGCTCCATACTCCCCTCTTTTTATTATTGCGAACTTTGGCCCAAGAGATAGTATATACCTGCCAGCTTTCAATATATTTGATTCTCCTGAAAACTCTTTTGCCTCAAGATCGTTCAAGAACATCACATCTACATGTTTCATGAGTTTTTTTAGCGAAGAACATTTATTTTGTATCCAGTAATTCATGGAATCACAGCCTATTATTTTTTTATCCTTAGAGTTTTTTATTAGGTGAAGCTGCAGGTCCGGGTCTATGTTAGCAAGGAAGATAAATCTATTTTTTGTGTATTGACCAGGCAGCTCTGGCATAAAATCCTGAAATACATTGAGCTGTGTATTTATGGTCCTAGCGCAGTTTATATCTTCAGCGTAGGATCCTTCCCAACGAAAGGTCTTACCTTCTTTTATATCAAGGCCCTTGGTATCTACCTTAAAGGATATTATCAGGTCTATATTCTTTTTTGGAAAGTCCTTCCCCACAGTAGCTACCAGGTTTACTTTTGTAAAAAAACTAGCACTTATAGAGAAAAAAGTAGCTGAGCCACCCAATATCTCTTTTTTAACAGCTTCTTTCGTCCTGATAGTATCCAGCGCAACTGAGCCGATGACAAGAAGTTCGCTCATTTAAAATACCTCTCTACTGTCTTCATCGAGCAAAAATCACTGCACATCGTACACACATCTTTGTTTTTCGGGGTCGAAGTCTTTCTGTATTTAATGGATTTCTCAGGGTCTATGGATTCTTTCACTTGAGCTTTCCAATCTCTGCGAGATCTGTGTACTGACATCTTCCTGTCCCAATCTATAGCTCCTGGGACCTGTTTTGCGATATCCGCTGCATGTGCAGCTATCCTGGAAGCTATGACACCATTTTTTACATCATCATTATCTGGTATTCTCAGGTGTTCGGATGGCGTTACATAACACAGAAAGTCTGCTCCATGAAATGCAGCGATCGCTCCTCCTATTGCACCTACTATATGGTCATATCCAGGTGCTATGTCTGTTACCAGAGGGCCTAAGACATAAAAAGGAGCATGGTTGCACATCCTTTTTTGTATTAAGACATTTGTCTCTATTTCATTAAGCGGGATATGGCCAGGACCTTCTATTATCACTTGTACATTTTCTTTTCTAGCTTTATCGGCGAGTTCTCCCAGTATAATAAGTTCTTGTATCTGGGGCCTGTCCGTGGCATCCACAAGAGTTCCTGGCCTTAACCCGTCCCCGAGGCTTAATACTATATCATATTTTTTTGCTATTTTTATTATGTCATCAAAATATTCATAGAGGGGGTTTTCTCTTTTATTCAGTATCATCCATTCTACAAGAAAGGACCCTCCTCTAGAAACAAGTGATATCAACCTCTTTTTTCTCTTAAGCCTGGTGATGGTGTCCAAGGTCACGCCTGAATGTACTGTAAAGAAATCTACACCGTCTTCTGCTTGTTCCTCGAAAGCTTCCAGGATATCATCTTTATTCATCTTCGAGATGTGCCCTTTTTCAGAGCAAGCCTTTACAGCAGCTTGATATATGGGCACTGTACCAAGAGGCACAGAAGAATGTTTTAATATAGCCCTCCGTATCTTGTTTATGTCCCCACCAGTAGACAGGTCCATTACCGCATCTGCTCCGTAGCGTATAGCAGTTTTTAGTTTTTTTAATTCATAGTTTATGTCTATCTTGTCCAAGGAGGTCCCCAGATTGGCATTTATCTTTGTCCTTAACCCTTCTCCTACGCCGCATGGAGCGATCTTACGTTTTGTATTTTTTAATAGGACTATTCGTCCTTTTTTTATTTGATCCCTTAGCTTCTCCAGAGAGATGCCTTCTTTTCTAGCTACATAACGCATCTCAGGGGAGGTTCTATTGAGCTTTGCAAGTTTTAATTGGGTCATTTATGGGTTCCGATCTTTTTAATGATCTTTTTTTCAGCGTGGTAAGTATCAAATCTTAGTTTTCTGTACTTCGAACTTAATCCATCATCTACTAATTTTAAACATTCTTCCAACACCCTTAGAGATTCCTTCACTCTCTCTATATTTGACATAAATAGATCAGCCAAAGTGCTATTATTTTTTTTATAGTCAATAAATTTTGAGAGGTCTTTTTTTACATCCCTTGCATCTAGAAGTTTCTTAAGGTCGAGTATGTCGGACCCTAAGATCGCTTTTGTAGCATCGTGCCTTATAAGTTTTAGCGAAGAGCTTACGTTCCTATCCCTAACAGAGAACCTTACTATATCTTCACAGACCCTTAACCCTTCGCGCGTCCTGTTTAGATTAGCATCAATGATCTGCAATACTTTTTTATCCATAGACTTATTAAACATTTCTAGATCGGAGGGCTGACCGCTCTTTAGACTGATTTTATCTTTTTAATGATGTTTTTTGTAGAGTACCCTTTTATATAAGGGAGGCTTTTAACTATGCCTCCGTAGGATCTGACAAAACCAGAGCCAACAATATCTTTTACTTTCCAATCCCCTCCTTTTACCAACACAGAGGGCTTAATATTTTTTATCAGATCGTAAGGCGTGGATCCTTTGAATATGGTCACAAAATCCACACATTCCAGAGCCCCGAGCACTTTAGCCCTATCTCTCTGGGAGGTTATTGGCTTTTTAGAGCCTTTCAACTTTTTTACAGAACTGTCACTGTTCAGTCCGATGATCAGGAGATCCCCTAATGACCTTGCTTTATTTAGATAGCTTACGTGCCCTACATGCATAAGGTCAAAGCAGCCATTAGTAAACACTGTTTTTTTATGCTTTAGAGCAGGGCTTTTTAGGGTCTTTTTTAGCTGCGTTAATGTCTTTAGTTTATTATAAGGCATCTTCAATAAGCTCGCATATGATATGTATGATCGTTACATGAGATTCCTGGATCCTCGGGGTATTACTGGAATCTACGCTTATGACAATATCACTCAACCCTGAAATATCCTTGACGTGATCACCCACTAGCGAAGCTGTCTTTAAACCAAGTTTTTTTGCCTGCGCTAGACCATTTAGCACATTCTTTGATCTTCCGCTAGTAGTTATTCCCAGGGCAATATCTCCCTTTTTTCCCAAGGCCTCTATTTGCCTCTCGAATATCTTTTCAAAACCATAATCATTTCCAATGGATGTTATTATAGATATATTCGCAGGCAAGGCTATAACAGGCACTGCTTTTCTTTCTTTTTTAAACCGTCCGACAAGTTCTGCTGCCATGTGTATGCTGTCAGAAGCGCTTCCTCCATTACCGAATATGAGCACTTTATTTCCTGACTTGATCGCTCCTATTATGGTTTGTGCGAGATCAGCAATAGAAGAAAGGTCTTTTTCAATGAGCTTTCTTTTCACATCCACGCTCTCTTTTAATATTTTTTTTATCTTGTCAGTCATTACACACCTATTTATCCGAAAAATATCTGCGCGATCTTGTATAGTTCCATGTCAACAGTCTTTAGTTTAGACACAGCTTTTTCTAAAGGAACGCCTACGATTTTATCTCCGTTCAAGGCAGCCATTTTTCCATAATCTTTTTTAACTACCAACTCCATGGCCTTTACGCCGAATCTGGTTCCCAGTATCCTGTCAAATGCAGTAGGAGTGCCACCTCTTTGTATGTGGCCTAATACAGTTACCCTTGTTTCAAAACCTGTTTTTTCTTCAATGAGTTCTCCGAGCGCGTGGCCTATGCCTCCCAGCCTTACATGCCCAAAAGAATCTAGTTTTTCTTCCTGCTTCACGAGGCTTCCTTTTTTAAATTTAGCTCCTTCTGCTACTACTACTATGCTGAAACTTTTCCCTCTCTTATGGCGCTTTTTTAGGATCTTGCAGACCTCATCTACGTCAATAGGTATCTCTGGTATTAATATAACATCAGCTCCTCCAGCTATACCGGATTCTACAGCTATCCATCCAGCGTGTCTTCCCATTACCTCGACTACCATGATCCTGTTGTGCGACTCAGCGGTTGTATGTAATCTGTCTATGGCTTCAGTAGCTATGTTTATAGCTGTGTCAAAACCAAAAGTAACATCAGTGCAAGAAAGATCATTATCAATGGTCTTTGGTGCGCCGACTACATTTAGCCCCTCTTTATAGAGCTTAGAAGCTACGCCTAGAGTATCTTCTCCCCCAATAACTATTAGTGCCTCTAGGCCTAATAGTTTGAAATTGGCTTTTACCTTTTTTACATCATCTTTGTTTTTATAAGGATTAGTCCTTGATGTCCCTAATATAGTTCCGCCTTTTGGTAATATGCCTGAGACCGTGGATAGGTCTAAAGGTATGGTAGTTTTTTCAACCAGGCCTTTCCAACCATTTTTAATACCTACTACTTCATAGTTTTCTTTTATCGCGTATCTTACCACAGCTCTTATCACTGAATTAAGGCCTGGACAATCTCCACCACCAGTCAACACCCCTATTTTTTTAGTATTAGCCATTCTTTCCTTCCTTTGTTTTTAATATCCGCTTTCCGGGACATCTGTTGTTGGATGTTTTTTCTCCGTACTTATTATTTTTACGACATGCACTTTTATCACTACAGTTTCTTCGAGGCCTAGCATTTCCTGTAGACGCATCTTTATAGCGCTTTGTATCTTTTCAGTGACTTCAGGTATGTTGAACCCAGAATAAAGTATTACTTTTGCATTCACCTCTATGCCTGATTTGATAGAGTTTATGGATGACTTTATTTCTTTTACTTCTGACATCTCGTTTGTAAGTTTTTTAATATAATCTTCTATAGCGGTCAGCGAGACAGTTACCCTGCCATAAGGATTATCAAAGGCAATGTTCTTATCTTTTCTAAGCCTATTGAGCGAAAGCTGTACTATGGAGATATTCACCACCATCATCAGGAAACCCAGGCCAGCAAGGCCAAGTCTTAGGTTGTTCTGTTGTGATATCTGATCGGTGAGGCTTTTGAAGAGGTTAAAATATTCTGCATGGAACGAGATAGCTATAAGAAGCGCGCCGATGACTGAAAAGATCATAGTGTAGATGAAGATAAGTATCATGTTAAATGTTTTCATATCAGACCTCCGAGGAACTATTTTTACTTACTCACTTGAAGTGAGATTTTCTACATAATCAGTTGCGAAATCTCCGCGCAAGAAAAGCATGTCATTCATGACGTGCTTATGAAAAGGTATAGTTGTTTTTATAGGTACTACTAAAAATTCATCAAGGGCCCTTCTCATGGTCTTTATGGCTTCTTGTCTATTTTTTCCGTATGTAATGAGTTTTGCTATCATAGAATCATAGTAAGGTACTATCGTATACCCAGAGTAGACATGCGTATCTACTCTTACGCCAGGTCCGCCTGGAGGTAAAAATAGTTCCACTTTTCCAGGGCATGGCATAAAATTATTCTCACTGTTCTCAGCGTTTATCCTGCATTCAATGGCAACTGTCTTGATCTTTATATCATCTTGTTTGTATGAGAGCTTCATGCCAGCAGCGATCTTTATCTGTTCTTTTACTATATCTACGCCTGTCACGACCTCTGTCACAGGATGTTCTACCTGTATCCTGGTGTTTACCTCGAGAAAATAGAAATTTTTATATTTATCGAATAAAAATTCTACTGTTCCCGCATTTACATAATTACAGGACTTTATTGCCTTGATCGCCATGTCCCCTACTTTTTTTCTAAGCTTGTTGTCTATTGCTGGAGAAGGAGCTTCTTCTATCAGTTTTTGATGTCTTCTCTGAATAGTACAATCCCTTTCTCCCAGGTGTATGGCATGGCCATATTTATCAGCCAGAACTTGTACTTCTATATGTCTAGGCCTTTCAATATATTTTTCAAGATACACATCTTTATTCCCAAAACTAGCTTCGGCTTCCTGCTGCGCGGTTATAAAAGAACTGACAAGCCTTACATCATTATGACAGACCCTCATGCCTTTTCCGCCTCCGCCAGCAGAAGCTTTTATGATAACTGGATACTTTAATTTTTTTGCGACCTTTAGTGCCTCTTCCTTTGTCTTGATTATATTCTGACTTCCTGGGATGACTGGGACACCTATCTTTTGCATGGTAAGTCTTGCTGTCATTTTATCCCCAAGGAGCCTCATGTTTTCAGGGGTAGGGCCGATAAAAGCGATCTCGCAGGATTCACATATCTCTGCAAAGTGTGCGTTTTCAGCTAAGAACCCGTATCCAGGATGTATGGCATCTACGTCTGTTATCTCAGCAGCACTTATTATAGCAGGTATATTTAGGTAACTTTCAGAAGGAGCTGCAGAACCTATGCACACAGCTTCATCAGCTAATTTAGCATGCAGGCTTAGGGCATCAGGTTCAGAATATACTGCTACTGTCTTAATGCCCATCTCTTTACAGGCGCGTATTATCCTTACAGCTACTTCTCCTCTATTTGCTATCAGTATTTTTGAAAACATTTTTATCCTTTACCCGCAACCCGCCTGCCCTCCGAAGCCAGCCTATCAAGCTGCAATTCGTAAAGGCGTAGGAGGGTTTTAAGATGGCTCTACCATAAAAAGCACTTGCCCATATTCTACAGGGCCAGAATTTTCTATCAAGACTTCGACAACCTTGCCTTTTACCTCTGATTTGATCTCGTTCATAAGTTTCATGGCTTCTATGACGCAGATAGTCTGGCCGACATCAATATTATTGCCGGTCTCTACGTATGGTTTTGAATCTGGTGAAGCAGCTCTATAAAAGGTCCCTACCATAGGAGCTTTTATAGCTACTAGATTCTTTGATTGGCTAGTTTCTTTTTGAGGAGTCTCTTTTTGGTCGGAAGTTACTTGCTGGATCGTTCCTTGGCTTCCTTCTTCTGTTATTTCTTCAAATTTTCCAGATATGGATTTTTTTATCCTTATTTTCATCCCATCTCGTTCGATCTCTATTTCTCCAAGGCTATTTTCATTCATGAGATTTATTATTTCTTTGATCTCTTTCAAATTCATAATGAACTCCTTTTAGATTAAGCCCTACCCGTATATTCTCTGGTCCTAGTGTCTACTTTTATGATCTCCCCTTCATTTACAAAAAGAGGGACTAAAACAGTCATACCTGTTTCTAGTATCGCAGGTTTTGTTCCAGCTTTTGAGGTGTCTCCTCTTATACCTGGTTCAGTAGAGGCGATCTTCAGTTCTACTGTCAGCGGGGGTTCTATAGTTATGATCTGGCGCTCACGCATAAGAGCAGTTACTTCCATGTTCTCTTTTAAAAAATCTATCACATCAGATATAATATCCTTATGTAACGCCAACTGATCATATGTATCAGAATCCATGAATTCGTACATGTCTCCGTGAGAGTAAAGATACTGCAGGGTCTTTTTCTCTATAAAAGCAGTTTCTACTTTTACATCAGGTTTTAATGTCCTGTCTATGACCCTTCCGCTTTTAGCATGCTTGAGTTTTACGCGCACAAAAGCCCCGCCCTTACCTGGTTTAACATGATCTTTTTCTATTATAAAATAGAGATCACCATCCATTATTATACAGTGACCTTTTTTAGTTTGGTTAAGACCTACTTGCATAGCTTCTTTTGCACTCCTTTTGTTAATACTTCACGACCTTTGTTAGTGACTAATATATCATCTTCTATTCTTATTCCGCCCCATCCTGGTATATATATGCCAGGTTCTATGGTTATGACCATACCTTCTTCTAATATATCGTTTGAGTTATGCGAGATCCTGGGGAGCTCGTGTGTCTCCAGCCCGATCCCATGACCAAGGCTATGCACAAAATATTTACCAAGACCTCTGTAAGATATATAGTTCCTAGATATCTTATCTAATATATTAGCTTTTATGCCCGGCTTTATAGCTTCTATAGCCTTAAGTTGGGCGTCTAAAACAATATTATAAAGCTTTAGATACTTGCGGTCAATTCTACCTAAATATCTGGCTCTTGTCAAGTCGGAATTATAGCCTTTATATAGGGTGCCCAGGTCTATCAAAAACATGTCTTTTTTTCTTAAGATCCTCTTGGTAACTGAGGCATGCGGCATTGAGCTATTCCTGCCAGAAGCTATAATAATGTCGAAGCCTGCTTTTTTTATTTTCATCTTTGCCATATAAGATTCTATCATTGCTTTAATACGCTCTTCTGTCATGCCAGGCTTAGGGCATCTCAAGGCATGACTCATGATATGAGCCCCATCTTTGCAAGCCTTTTTTATGATCTTTATTTCATCCTTGTCTTTTATCATCCTCAAGGATTGCACGAGGCCTTGTTTTGGTATAAAGTTAATGTTCTTAACACCTTTTTTTAAGGCCAGAAATTCAGACACACTGAAAGAATCTGATTCAAAGGCTATAGCCTTCCATTTATTTTTTATAAAAGAGCTTTGGGCTAGCTTGTATATACTTGAGGTCTCTCTGGTTTTAACAGTGTATAAAGAGGGGTTTTTTGAATATTCTTCTTTATACCTAGAGTCAGTTATTAAGATAGGTTTCTTACTGGAAACAATGAGGATGGAATCTTCTCCTTTGGATCCAGTGAGATAGTGTATATTTTGTTTCTTTTTCACTAATAATGCATCCAGAGAATAATCTTTTAGAAGAGCTAGCAATCTTTTATGTCTTTTTATATATAATCCATAACTTGTGACTTGCCTGCCCTCCGAAGCCAGCCTTTTAAGTTGTAATTCACAAAGGCGTAGGAGGGTGGCTTGTGGCATGCAACCTGCTACTTGGCAGTCGCTAATTTAATAGCAGCTTCCAATCCGTATATATAACTGAAGATACCAAATCCTGAGATCTGGCCTTTTGCAACAGAGGAGATGAGCGATATATGCCTGAAGTCCTCTCTTGCATAGATATTGGATAGGTGCACTTCTACTGTTGGTATGGCAGTAGCAAGGATAGCATCGCGTATAGCAACGCTTGTATGAGTGTATGCAGCAGGGTTTATCACCAGGGCATCGTACTTGTTCTTGGCTTTACCGATCTTATCTACTATTTCACCTTCATGATTTGATTGAAATATATCAAGCTTTACATTTTTTGTCTTTGCTATGGAAGAAAGTTTTTTATTTATATCGTCTATAGTGACTACTCCGTATACATCCGGTTCTCTTTGGCCGAGAAGATTTAAGTTAGGGCCGTGGATCACTAATATCTTTTTCATGATAAGTACTCCTTTTTCAAGTTTAGCCTTGTTCTGATTCCTCTATTAGCATTATTGGTATATCGTCTTTTATTGGATATTTTCTTTTACAGTTTATGCAGACTATCTTATCGTCTTTGAACAAGACGTCGTTTTTGCATGCAGGACAAGCTAAGACCTCGAGTAATTTTTTATCTATCACTGGACACCCCCTCAGAGAGTTCTTTTTTTAGTTCTTTTTTGACAGGATACAATAGATGGTATATCCCGCCTATGGTACTGAATAAGATTATAAGGCCAAGCCATAATAGCGAGACTGAGAATGCTGTTTCTTTGCCAATGTCAGGTGCTAGGAAATATACGAATGCTCCTTCTCGTACGCCGAGCCCATTCAATGACGGGAGCATACTGACAGTCCATATGAGAGGTATGATCAAAAAAAGTTTTAAGATATGCATGTTGCCACCCAGGCAAAGAATAAAAAAGTATATACTTGCGACAGAGCAGCCTTGCATCACGAGAGAAAAGAGATATGCCTTTATCAATAACTTTTTTTGTCCTTTATAGTAATGCAGGGCATCGTATAGTTTTAATATGAGATCTATAAGTTTATTGAAAATATTGATCTTAACTTTTCCTTTTAGTTTTTCCAAGAGGACTATCTTTTTACTGAAGAGAGCCAATATTATAGAGATCGCTGAGAGGAGCATCACTAAAACTACTATAAAGATGTTCTTGTTCTCTATGGTCTTTCCCATAAAGATCAGCCCTATGGCAGCGATCGAGATCACAGCGAGAAGCCCTATTATCCTGTCAGCTACTACAGCAGCATATGAGCCAGCTTTATTATCACTCTTTTTATAAGCATAGTATGCTTTTGCAATATCTCCTCCTATCGATGTAGGAAAAAAATTATTAAAGAAATAACCTATAAAGGTCAAGTATATGAAGTCATGCATAGGAAGCCTGATGTTCTGTCCTTCCATAAGAAACTTCAGTCTTACAGCAAGAACTATAGAAAGAGGTATGCTTATAGAAAGAGCTGCTATAAGATAAGATCTATTGGAGCCTTTTAATATCTCTAAGATATTCTGTATATCATTACGCATTATCCATATCAATGCAGTAAGTAGGCCAAAGCTTATAGAGAATCTAAGCAAGAGTTTCAGCTTTCCTGTGTTTACCATAATATCATCCCCGCGTACCCAACCACAGAGCTGTAATCACCAGAGACATCGCCGCTTGTCTGGTATTTTACGAGGCCTGCTTTTTGAGCACCTAGTTCTTTGCAAATAGTTATAAGTGTGCATGTAGGCGCAATGCCGCACATAGAGATATTGTTTTCTTTGACAGTCCTATATAACCTTTCTTCATCCAGCGCTAATATAGAATCGATCGCAAGCCTGTCTTTTTCTTCAGCAGTCTCTTTTGTCTCGTAATGAGTAAAATCAGTGCTTGATATAAAAAGAGCGCTCCTGCCTATTTTTTTAAAACCTCGCGCGATCTCTTTGCCAAGAAGCTTTAATTTATCCAGGCTGGTCAAAGCTATTGTTATAGGGACTATCTTTATGTCTTTTCTGATAAACTGTAAGAATGGGAGCTCGACTTCTATAGAGTGTTCGTATAGATGACTAGATGCATCTTCTTTTAACAAGGTACTTTCTTTTAATAAAGACCCTGCGATCTCCATGTCTATCTTTATGTCCCCTAAAGGTGTTTCCCACGCTTCGTTAGTCATTATGCTGAAATTATTTCCAGCCCCAGTATGGTTAGTGCCTAATATGATAGCTGTTTTTTTTATGTCTACTTTTGATAAGGTCTTTCCAGCTACAAGGCCAGAATATATATAACCAGCATGAGGCAGTATTACGCCTTTTGCATCCTGTTTTTCAGAAGACTGGTCAATAAATTTTGATAACATCTTATTGATGCCTGTTTCTGTCTGAGGGTAAAACTGTCCACTTACAACAGGTTTTCTAACCATAGGTCAGTCCTTGCCTTTAAGTATGACTATAGAAGCCTTATCATTATTAAGAAATCTCAAAGCCACAGCCTCTATATCTTCTTTAGTCACACTGTCTATTTTCTTATTATAGTCTAAAAAGTCGTTATAACCAAGTCCATATAATTCATCTAAAGATGTCAGAAATATGAACTGAGAATTAGTTTCCATTTCCATGACACGTGCGGATTTTAAGTGATTCTTGGATCTATCCAGCTCTTCCTGAGATATGCCCTTATTTTTAAAAGAATCTATTTCTTTAAAAAGCATGCCCTTTACTTTTTTAATATTTTCTCTAGAAGTAAGCACATATATCGCTAGATAACCTGGATCTATGCCTCTGGCCTCAAATGCACCTTGGGCGTAGGAAAGAGCACTTTTTTCTCTTATGTTTTTAAATATTACACCAGATTCCCGAGATAGCATATCCACAAGGACCTGGAATGCATATCTATCTTTATCGTAGATATCAATACCATGATAGCCGATAAGTATTAGGGATTGTTTTTTATCAACATCTATCGCTAGTTCCCTTATTTTTTTAAGAGGGCTTTCTTTTTCAGGAGATATCAGGTCGGGTTTTTTAGAAGAGATATCAGAGAAATTCTTTATAATAATGGGTTCCGGTTCGCTGGCACTGAAATCGCCACATATACCAAGTACCATATTTTCTGATAAAGTAATATTTTTTAAGAACCCGAGAAGGTCTTTTCTTGCGATCTTCTCAATGCTCTCCTTTTTTCCAATAGCCTGTAACCTGTAGCTATGTTTTTTAAAAAGAGTTTCTTTTAAAAGCCTGTGGCCGTGGTTAAATATGGAATCATCCTGCATCTCGATCATGGAAAGAGTCTCTTTTCTTTCTTTATCAAGCTCTTTTTCCGGGATGTTCGATCCTTTAAGCATGTTCGATACTAGTTCTAGGGCATCGAGAGTATATTCCTTAAGAGCATCTACTCTTATACCAATACTATTATTTGCTGAATAGACATTTACTGACATGCCCTTTGTTTCGTAAAGATCAGCTATTTCTTCGCGTGACATTGTCTCTGTGCCGTCAAGAAGCATGCTGCTTAATAATCTTGATATACCATTGTTCTCATCAGTCTCGACCCTTATGCCAGCTTTCATCAAAACTACTATGGAGACCACTGGAAGGCTCGAGTCCTCTGAAAGAAGCACAGGAAGATCGTTTTTCAGCGTGATCTTTTTTATAGATCTTGTCTTTTTTTCTTTCGTGGCCTCTTTTTTTAGGTCCAGGGACTTGCCGGAAGGAGTAAGGGCTACAGTTGTCATATTGCTTTCTATAAGATATTTTTTAGCTACCCTTGCGACATCATCCTTTGTTACTTTTTTTATGTTCTCTATATATGTCTCAAAAAAGTTATGGTCGCCTGTCAATATATTCCCAACAGCAAGGTCATTTGCCTGAGCGCTTACCTTTTCTTTTTCATACATATAACCTGCTAAAAAGTTATTTTTTGCTTTTTCCAGCTCCTCGTCACTGATCCCATTATTTTTCAACAGAGCTATTTCTTTTTTTATCTCCGAAAAAGCATCTCTTGCAGTCTCTTCTTTAAGGACGCTTGAAATAACAAAAAGACCAGGGTATTTGGGAGTGTAATTATAAGACGCTATAGATAGGACCAGGGATTTGTCCAACCTTAATGACCTGTTCAATCTCGAGCTTTCACCATGGCCTAATATGAACGAGAGGACATCCATGGCATACAGGTCTTTATTTAATATGGATGTCGAGTGAAAAGCAATGTTCAGATAGCTAGCATCAAATGCGCTTTTTTCTTCGATCAGTCTGGGCCTCAGCTGTTCTGGTTCTGAAGGGACTACAGCATACTGGATATTAGCTCTGATCTTTTTCCCGAATCTTTTTCTTATCTCAGCGAAAATAGCCTCTTTTTCCACATCACCCACTATTGATATTACCATATTTTGTGGAAGATAATAGGTGTTGAAGAAGCCTATCAGGTCCTTTCTTTCCAGACTTGAGAACATTTCTTTATAACCGATAATAGGGATGCGGTAAGGATGTTTGAAAAAGGCATTTTGGAATGTCAAGCGAGAGATCTTTTTCCCAGAGTCATCTTCGCCCAGGGCCATCTCTCTCTTTATGACCTCTTTTTCCTTGTCGAGTTCTTTTTTATCAAAAGTAGGATAAAGAAGCATATCCTCCAAGATATCTAATGCTACTAGGGTGTGTTCTTTTAGGATGGATATCTGAACGCCAGTATAATCAAAAGAAGTGAATGCCTGTATGTTCCCGCCATGTTCATGGAGAATGCTTTCTATTTCTCCTGGAGAATATTTTTTTGTGCTTTTAAAGAGCATGTGCTCTGTGAGATGGCTTATGCCGCTGCCCAGATATTTGCCTTCATTAGCTGAACCTATATCCACTAAAGCTGAAAAAACCACAATTGGGTTTTTGTGGTTTTCTTTGACTATGACAGTAAGGCCGTTTTTAAGGACCTCACTTTCCTGAGCATTTGTTGCTTTGGGAGAAGTGAATCCACCCAAAATAAAAAATGCCAAGATGCATATAGATAGGTTTTTAGTTATCCTGGACACTTCTGGGCTATTTATTAACAGATCTTGTCTTTTTTCGTTTTTTTTCGCTTGGCTTTTCGTAGTGTTTTCGTGCCTTTAATTGTTTGAGTGTGCCTTCACGCTCTATCTTTTTCTTAAAGCGCCTTAGAGCTTTTTCTAGCGGTTCACCTGGAGAAATCTCAATTCTCGACATTTTTATCTCACTCCTTCATTATTAGTAATATATGTTATATATTTGGCATTTTATACAAATCTATGATATATGTCAAGCAATATATAAGCAATAAATAGTTAGGTTGCAGGTCACAAGCCTCAGGTCACAACTCGAGTTTCCTAGTCCCCGTTTTTTTCATCGTCTTTAAGGCCTTTTTTGAACTCCTTGATGCCTTTTGCCAGGTTTCTGGCGATCTCTGGAAGCTTTGCTGCTCCGAAAACAAGAAGACAGATAAGGATGATCAAGATCAATTCTTGCATGCCTAGTCCGAACATTTTTACCTCCTAACCCAATTTTGACAGTAGTTTATTTATATTGACATATTTTTCCACTAATTTCGTTGCGAGTTTTGTTTTTTCTTTATCCTTCGGCCCGATCTTTACAGCAAGGTCGTGTATCTTAGAGGCAGTCAGATATGTGTGGTGCTTGCTGAGGATGACAGGAATATCCGCGTTTTCTATCAAGGTCATTATTTTTTTATTAGGCACGATCCCGCCTGTAAGCACAATGCCGGATATGGAGATGTCTTTTTTTAATAGATGAGCGCTCAAAAGGGTCATGAGCATATCTTCCCTGTCCCCAGGGGTTATCAATAAAGATTCTTTTTCAATATAATTGAGTGCATCGTGAGGCTCCATAGCACCGATCAGGATCTTTTTTATCCTATTCCGCATGCCTATCTTTTTTGAGATCAGCTCCATATCTGTTTCTTCGAGAATATGCTGTATGATCGGCATTGAAAGTGAAGCTCTGTAAGGGATGACTCCCAGGAGGTCAAGACCTCTGCTTTTAAGGCCCATATTGACGATGCGTTTGACTTTCTGATATTTTTCCAGTTTTACTTTATTTATTATTATGCCTATTACCTCTACTCCCTCTTTTTCAAACAATGCCATGTTCAGTTCTATTTCATCAATAGGTTTTCCTATTCCTCCAGCAGCTATTAGTACTACCTTTGCTCCTAATAGTTTAGCGACCTTTGCATTTGAAAGGTCAAAGACAGAACCTACCCCAGCGTGGCCAGTCCCCTCGATTATGACAAGTTCTTTGCCTTTCGAGATGCGCTCAAAAGAAGAAACTATATTAGCGCTTAGTTTTTCACTACGCCCTTTTACTATATATTTTTCAGTAAAACCTTTTTCTATAGCAATAGGGCTCATGTCTTTTAAGGGGGATTTAGTCCCGCATATCTTCTCTATTAATACAGAATCCTCGTCTACTTTATGGCCTTCTTCGACCACATATCTTTGGCCTACTGGTTTTATAAAACCTACTTTATTGAATCTTTTCCTAAGAACGTTTATAAGGCCAATAGATACAGTGGTCTTACCGTCATTTTGCTTTGTAGCTGCGATAAATATCTTTTTTGTCTCTATTTTTTTTCCCACTTTAAAAGCTCCATTACTTTTGCGAGAGTACTTCCTTCATCTATCTCTCTTCTTATCCTGTTTTCTGCTTCCAGGACGCTCATGGCCCTGTTCGCTATTTCAACTGCCTTATCTTTAGGGATAACAACAACTCCGTCATCGTCACCAATTATATAATCTCCTGAAAATATCCTCCTACCGCTTATTATTACTGGGACGCCTATCTCGCCAAAACCTTTTGGTTCTCCTGCTTGCGGCATGATAAGTTTGCTAAACGCAGGGAACCCAGACTTTTTTATATCTTCTACATCCCTGATAGCACCATTTATAACTACTCCTGCTACCTTTTTTTGAATAGCGGCGTGCGTGGCTAATTCTCCCCATAAAGCAGGGCCTACGCCTCCCGCATCAATAACTATGACTATTCCAGGACCAGCTTCATCAATAGCTTCTACTGGCTTAGACCAGTCTCCCGGATATGTCCTTACAGTCAGCGCTCTTCCAAACATCCTTACTCCAGGAGTGACAGCTGATATTCCCTCAAGCGCACCTCCTCTATGCATAGCATCAGAGAGATTAGCACAAGATACTTTTTTTAGGACATTTTCAATATCTTTTTCAGATACTCTTTTATATAGGTCAGTTTTTACTTTTTTTAACTTAACAATGGATTCTTTTATCTTTTTTGTAGCATTTGTAGCGTTGCTTGCTTTATTTATAGCGCCACCTACTATTACTATACTTGCACCTGATTTTATGGCTTCGGGCGCTGTTTCAGAATTTATCCCTCCAGCTACTGCAATAGGGATATTTACTGACCGTGAGATATCTTTTAGTTCAGAGAACGGGTTTTTACCTCGCATCTGGTCATCTATCGAACAGTGTATCCCAATATAATCAGCTCCGAGTTCCTCAGCTTGTTTCGCTCTTTTTTTAGTATATTTTACAGCTATTAGATCTACCTGGATCTTAGCGCCATAGTTATGAGCGGCTTCTACGCATTCTCTGATAGTAGCATCGCTTGCTGCACCGAGAACACATACAATATTTGCTCCTGCTTTAGCTGCTATCTCTACTTCTACGCGTCCTGCATCCATGATCTTCATGTCAGCTACTATTGTTTTTTTAGGAAATCTTTTTCTTAGCTCTCTTATAACATTAAGTCCTTCGCTTTTTATTAGAGGCGTGCCTGCTTCTAGCCAGTCCACGCCTCCTTTTACAGATTCTTCCGCACATTTAATAGCTCTTTTTAGATCAACAAAATCCAATGCTAATTGTAATATAGGTTTCATAACACTATTCCCCGATCATTTGTACTATTAATTCCCGGGATCTTGCCCTGTTGTCAAAATCAATGAATATGATCTGCTGCCATGTGCCTAGCATGATCTTGCCTTCTGAAAAAGGGACATTTATGCTGGGCCCCAATAGGCTAGCTCTTACATGAGCATAACCATTTCCATCGTGCCAGCGATTATTATGTTCGTATTCTCCTGACACAGGGGCTATCTTCTCAAAAAAGTTTTTCAGGTCTTCTACTAACCCAGGCTCATACTCGACAGTCGTAAGGCCTCCAGTGGAGCCAGGGCAAAAAACAGTAACCGTGCCTATTTTTAATTTTGATCTTGAAAGCATACTAGATACTTCACTGGTGATATCAATGATATCGGTCAGTCCTTTTGTTTCTAATTTTATCTTTTTTGTTATTACCATGTTTTACTTCTTTCTGTATGCGTTTAGAAATGAGTCGCAATAAAGTTGTTTTTCCATTAAAAGTTCTGCAGTGATAGCTGCATCCATGAGATCTTTGTCCTCAGCATCCATTATAGCCCCATCTAATCCAGCTCCGATAGCCATTGCTAAAAAAGTCCTGTTGATCAGATTTTTGCATTCTGGGAGAGAGCCTTGGGATACATTTGAAAGCCCTAACATTGTTTTAGGCGGAGGATCAGAAAGCATCTTTGATTCCCTGATAGTCCTTAAGACTTCTTTTGCGTGGACTTGAGCTACATTTACAGGCAAGATCACCGCATCTATATATAATTCCTGGATATCTACCCCATGCTCCATACAGCTAGAAACTATTTTGATCGCAAGTTCTAGCCTTCCTTCAGCATCTTTTGGTATACCTCCCTTATCCATAGTAAGACCTATGATAGAAGCATTGAATTTCTTTGCTAGAGGGAATAATGCCTTCATCTTATCTTCATTGGCATTTACAGAGTTTATTATGGGTTTTGATCTGCATAGGCTTAGGCCAGCTTCCATGACATCTATCTTAGTAGTGTCTATGGCAAGGCGTGCATCAGTTACCTCTGTTATGGTTTTTACGAGCCATTCCATGGATTCTTTTGGGTTAGCTGAGGCTGGGCCTACATTCACATCCAGGGCTTTAGCTCCAGCTTCAAGTTGTTTTTTTGCCAAAGACTGTATAATAGTTTTATCTTTTTTATTTATAGCCTCTCCCACATCTTTAAACATCCCGTTGATTCTCTCACCGATAATAAACATTCTAAAACTCCTTTTGTTTCGTAATTCGTAATGCGTAATCCGTGATCTGTTCACGAATCACGAATCACGGTTCACGATTTACATAGGTCTTTTATAGCTTCTCTGGTTTTCTCTACTGCTTTCGGGTGATTCATTACTAAAATATCGCTTCCTGCATTCAGATAGGACATAGAGGTAGCCATTTCTAAAAGCGCTCCCCTGTCTTTTGCTGGTCCCCAATCCCCAGATACTTCATCACCTGTCTTAGCTTCTTTTGTGCGCCATATTTCCTGTCCAATAAAGTTTATCATAGGCATTGAGAGCATCTTGTCTCCTGAAAGTCCTGCTAACCTTGTTCTTTCCATTATAGAATATGTGTATTCTAACCCATATCCAAGCGCTCCAGTTGCATGATGTATCACTATTCTATTGTTAGGTAACTGCATATCGCATATCAGGATATTCAACTGTTTCGCAATATTGATATCTATAGGCGCTTCTGAAATCATAGAATGGCCTCCACTCAAGCATGCTGCAGTAAGGGTCTTGTAATTTTCTTGAGTAGCTATGCCGAACAAACAGTTTTCACCTTTTGCTACTTCTGTCAGGTGTACCATTGCTTCATTGTCTTTTTCAGGAGAAGAGCATCCTATTATAATTAGCGGCACAGAGACAACTTTTATGATCCCCTCTAGCAATTTTCCAGTTTCTTCTTTAGATGTGTTTTTTGAATCAGGATGCATGCTGGAAAGCCTTAGACATAATATCTCGCTTGAAAACTTTTCAACGCACATCTTTGCCCATTCAATAGGGTTAGATAGTACACTTCCATATTCTTTTTTTAAGGTTTCAGGCCACGTTTCTGGTTCCATATCCCATACTTCCATTGCTACTATTGGAGGGTTTGGGCATTTATCTTCACCCTTGATAAAATAGACACCAGTTTCACCGCCTATTGTGATACTTTTACTCCTGGTACCACCCTGGTCTTTGCCAGCTCCTAAAGTTACTTGTGTTATTGCTTCTTGCCATTTTTCTGTTATCTTCTCCATTGTTATGCCCTCACCTTCTTGACTATTTTTTCTATTAATCTTGGCAGGTCCCCTATATCGTTATCAACTTCCATGATATTGCCTTTTTCGCTGGTTTCTACTATCTGTTCTTGATAAGGCAAATACCCATCTATCACTAATCCAGCCTCCTCGATAATTTTTTCTTTTTTACTGTCTATCTTTTCTTTAGCTTTATTTATTATGAGAGAAAACTCCTCTACTTTTATGCCAGCTTTTTTAACAGTGTTATAAGCGTTTACAGCTGATCTTAATCCGACTGCCGTAGGGTCGCTTACCAGGACCAACTGATCTATATTGGAAGCTGTTCTTCTGCTCAAGTGCTCCATCCCAGCTTCATTATCTATTACAACGAATCTATAACTTTTGCTGATCTTAGAAAGATATTCCCTGAGGATGTTGTTCACAGCGCAGTAGCACCCACTTCCCTCAGGCCTTCCCATCACTAACAGGTCAATACCTTTTCCTTCGGAGATAGCTTCTTCTATTTTCATGTTGAAGAAGTCACTTTTAGACATGTTAAGTGAGTTTAGGTTTTTAGCTTCCTCTCTTATATCAGCTATGGTTTCAGTGTAATCCAGGCCTAGCAGGGTATTGAGGTTCGAATTAGGGTCAGCGTCTACTGCTAAGACAGGTGTAGCTATTTTAGCCAGGAGTTTTATCAATAATGAGGATGTAGTGGTCTTCCCTACTCCTCCTTTACCAGCTATTGCAATTGTGTATGACATAATAGTTGTTAGTTTTTAGTTGTTAGTTTTTAGTATGTTCATTTGCTTAGTATTTTTTTGACACTCGGG
The DNA here is from genome assembly GCA_043821705.1 of Candidatus Omnitrophota bacterium. Classification (GTDB taxonomy): domain Bacteria; phylum Omnitrophota; class Gorgyraeia; order Gorgyraeales; family Gorgyraeaceae; genus JBDRCN01. Next base: position 21,115 of record JBDRCN010000016.1, on the reverse strand, counting down.
AATAGTTCTATATCTGTATGCGGCAGAAAAAGACTAGCACTGTAATTATTCATGAAGTTTGAATTTGTGCTTAGATCAAGATAAGTGGTCTTGTTTGCGATAATGCAGGCATTTTCCATTGCTTCACTTGAAAGAAGCGCAAGCTTTGCACCAGTAATAGAAGTATTTCCAAGGAACTCGAATATTTTTTCAGGGAGATCTGGCAATAGGCCGATATTTATGCTGGACCTTATGCTTAAGGCTGTGCCAAGTCCCCCAGCTATAAAGACATGTTTTATGTCGGATCTCTTACATCCTATCTCTTTTAAGAGGGTTTCTATCCCAATATATATTGCACCTTTTGAGTGGATGATGTTCTTTATATCATTTTCAGTGATCACTATATCTTTTCCTGTGGCAGATTTCTTTTTATCGCAGAGTACTATCTCTTTTACGCCACTATCTTCTCTTGCCTTACAGATATTGTTGTCTTTTATCTTGCCAGACCTATCGATTATCTTGTTCTCGAGTAAGACGCTCAAGAGGTCTATTATCCCAGATCCACAGATACCGTTTGGCGGAAGCTTGCCTATGGTCTCAAAAGTTAACTTCTTATTTTTTATATAGACTTTTTGGATAGCACCTTTCATCGCTCTTACTCCGGAAACAATCCCTCCTCCTTCAAAGCATGGGCCAGCCGATGTGGAGCACGCGATAAGATATTCTTTATTCCCGACAACTACTTCCCCATTAGTCCCCATATCTATAAAGAGAGACAAGTCTTTGGAGTTATCCATGTCAGATGCTAGTATCCCTCCGATTATATCTCCGCCAACATAACTGCCTATGCTGGGAAGACACGCTAGAAGGCCTCTGGGGTTTATCTTTATACCAACTTCTATAGCTCGTATCACGGGCATAAAATTAATAGCAGGTATGTAAGGCTCTTTTCTTATATATTCTGGGTTTATCTTTAAAAGTAAATGCGTCATCGTGGTGTTCCCAGCTGACATGCACGCATTGATATCATTTAAAGTGAGGTTATTTTCTTTTGCGAGATTATTTACCAGGTTATTTACAGTGTCTACTACAGCGTGGTGCAATTTTTCTAAACCAGCTGGTTCTTTTGCATACATGATCCTTGATATTACGTCTTCTCCAAAATCTACCTGAGGGTTATAGCTTGCTTTCGCGCCTAGCACTTTCTGGGATTTAAGGTCTACCAGGTATGCTACTATGGTAGTGGTACCTATGTCTAGGGCAATGCCTAGATTCTTACCTGATTTATTGCCAGGTTCGATCAATACTATTTCAGTGGTGCCGTTCCTGTTCCCGAGAGTGACCGTGACTTCCCAATCAGATTCTCTTAAGAGGCGGGGTAATTTTTTTATATTTGCCAACCCCATCTGCATAATATTAATGTCTCTGCCTTGCTTTATGGCGCTAAAAAGCCGCTCCGCATCCCCCATATTATCGTCAATACTCGGACGGCTTAATTTTAAAAATAATTTTGTTGAAAGAGGCCCGTGCTTGAAGACTAGGGCATCTTTTTTATGTTTTTCTTCTTCTATCTCTTCAGCAGGAGTGTAAAGCCCAGCAAGGCGCTTCGATCTTGTCTCTTCAGTAAGGACTTCTATGTCGCCCAGCCTGGATTCTTCAGGGATAAAGACTTCAAGATTGGATTCAGGAGTAGCGCGGCATGCAAGAACATAGCCCTTGGACCGTTCTTTGGCTGATATCCTGCCGCTTTGCTCAGCTATGACCCTGCCTTTTTTTATTATGACCTTACATCTTCCACATACACCCTCTCCCCCACAGCTATTATATATATGTATACCAGCTTTAATACTAGCTGTTAAGAGGTCAACACCTTTTTGTACCTCTACGGTCTTATTGGCAGGCAGAAATTTAATAGTAAATTTTTCCATAGTAGCTTAGATTTTAACACTATAAGGAAAAAAGGTCAATGAAAATAGAGCGAACTTGGGACCGTTTCCCTCCCAAGCGGGAACCTGCCCCCACCTATCAGTTAAATCTAAAAGGAGCTCTGTCCGCTCATATGAAAATTTTCCCTTTGGGTCGCCTTTTATTCAGCATTTTTCGGGGCTTAAAAAACTAGGCACCGCAAAATCTGGTGCGGTGCCGTCGAACAGCTTCGAGTTTTTTCGCCTCATAAAATGTGGCATAAAAACCGAAAATTGCTTCATAAAAGTTTAAATTTTCAAATTCGCAGACAGAGTATCCATTTAGCTTCAACTATCAAGCGGTGCTGATAGGGGTGAGACAAGACGGACCGCTGATGGTAAATGCAAAAAAAGACCCCGCTAGTTATAGCGAGGTCTTTATGTTGCTGATCAGTTAGTTTATGTTTACTTTTGTTTTGCTTTTAGTTCAGTGCCGCAGTTTGGACAATATTGGACCCCTGAAGTAAAATCAGCTCCGCAATCAGGGCAAAATTTAGTATCCATGGCATCGCCTATAAGGGCTCCTCCGCCTGCCCCTACTGCGCCACCTATAAGGGCTCCTTCTGCAGCATGGCCTGACTGGTGTCCAACTATAGCGCCTGCTCCTGCGCCTATAAGCGTACCAATACCAGCGCCTTTTTGTGTGCCTGTACAGCCTACAACAAAAGCCAGTGCCAATACCAATAGTAGTATTGAATATTTTTTCATTTGATAGTCCTCCTTTTTAAATCTCTCCGTTAATAAGTATATCATTTTTTTATCCATAAACAAGCCTATTTGATGAGCCTGATCCTAGAGGGCGGCCAGTATATTAAGAATGCTTTTCCGATCACATACTTTCTTGGCAAGAACCCCCAATATCTTGAATCACGGCTTGAGATACTGTTGTCCCCGAGCATATAATAAGCATCTCCCGGAAGCCTTTGATTGTCACCTTCTTTACCAAAGTCGCCTCTATTGTAATAGTATCTTTCTCTTATGACTGAGTTTTTTTCAACAGCCCTGTCATTTATTAATATTGTACCATTCGATATCTTGACATTTTCTCCTGGCAAACCAACGACTCTCTTTATAAAGTCTTTTTTCTTATCCTCAGGAGCCACAAATACCATCACATCTCCCCTCTCAGGCTCTTTAAATCTGTATATAAATTTATTTACTAGTATTCTATCGCCTTCGATCAATGTAGGCCTCATAGAGCCAGTAGGTATCTTGAATGCCTGGACAACAAAAGCCCTTATTATCAAGGCTAATATAACAGCTATGATTATAGGCTCGACCCATTCTTTTAGGAGATAACGCACTTTTTCGTTTTTAACATATTTCAAATAGAATTTCATATAGCCCTTTCTTAGATCTTTAAAGCTGCTAAAAAAGCTTCCTGAGGTATCTGGACTTTTCCGAACTGTTTCATCCGTTTTTTACCTTCTTTTTGTTTTTCCCATAACTTTCTTTTGCGCGTGATATCCCCACCATAACATTTACTGGTCACATTTTTTGAAAGAGGACCTACCCTGCTTCTGGCAAGGATCTTACTGCCAATAGCAGCCTGGATTATTACTTCGAACATCTGCCTGGGTATCAGTTCTTTTAATTTTTCAGCTAAAGACCTTCCCTTAAAATCAGATTTTTCTCTATGTACGATCGAAGATAGTGCTTCGCAGATCTGTCCGTTTATCAATATATCAAGTTTTATAAGATCACTTGTCCTATAGCCTGTCACTTCATAATCCAGTGATCCATAGCCTCTTGTCATAGATTTTATCTTATCGTAGAAGTCTACTATTATTTCAGAGAGAGGCATCTCAAACACAAGTTTTATCTTGTCAAGGGACAGATATTCAGTCGATCTATATTCCCCTCTTTTTGTCTTACAGAAATCGATTATCATACTAAGCGTGTCTTGGGGGATCATCAGATAGCATATAGCATATGGTTCATCTATCTCTACGATATTCTGAGGTTCAGGGAGTTTGTTAGGGTTATCTACATCTATTTTTTTGCCCTTTTTATCCAGGACTTTATATACCACACTGGGCGTGGTAAGTACTAGGTCCAGGTCGTATTCTCTCTCAAGCCTTTCCTGGACTATTTCCATATGTAGAAGCCCTAGAAAACCGCATCTATAACCAAACCCAAGAGATTGAGAGCTTTCTACTTCGAATAAGAATGAAGCATCGCTCAGTTTTAATTTAGCTACAGCATTTTTTAATGAATTAAAATCTTTTGAGTTTACTGGATAGATGCCGCAGAATACCATGGGCTTTATCTGCCTGTAGCCAGGGAGAGCTTCTTTAGCAGGCTTTCCCCATTCAGTGACAGTGTCTCCGTTGGTCACATCTTTTGCTTCTTTTATCTGACAGGTTATGTAACCGACTTCTCCGCAAGATAGACTTTCAAGTGGTTCCATAGAGGGATTCAATATACCTATTTCCTGGATCTCATATTTCTTTGAAGAAGACATCATCTTTATGTGCATACCCTTGGAAATGACACCGTTTACCACCCTGAGATATATAATCACACCTTTATAACTGTTATACATAGAATCAAATATCAAGGCCTGCAAGGGTTCTTTTGAATCACCTTCTGGAGGAGGGACTTCTTTTATTATTCTTTCCAGTATCTCTTCTGTGCCTACCCCTTCTTTGGCACTAGCCAATATGACATTCTCTTCTTCTAATTTTAATATGCTTTTGATCTCTTCTTTTACTCTGTCTGGCTCAGCGTTTTGTAGGTCTATCTTATTTACGACAGGAATTATCTTAAGGCCTTTGTCAAGTGCTTGTTGGAGGTTGGCCACAGTCTGAGCCTCGACTCCTTGAGCAGCGTCGACCAAAAGTATAGCTCCTTCACATGCTGAAAGAGATTTTGAGACCTCAAAACTGAAATCAACGTGTCCTGGCGTATCTATGAGGTTCAATTCATAGATCTCACCATCTTTTGCTTTATAGGACATCCTTACTGCACTGGCTTTGATGGTAATACCGCGTTCGCGTTCCAGATCCATGTCATCCAGGAGTTGTTCTCTGAATTTTCTGCCGTCAATAGTATGAGTAAACTGCAACAATCTATCAGCTAACGTGGATTTGCCATGGTCTATGTGAGCGATTATGCAGAAATTCCTGATCTTCTTTCTATCCATTCTCATCCTACTTTTTTCAGATTACAGGTTCAAGGCTAGTTCTTTTCCAAACGCCAGATATTTAAGCACTTCTTTATCAGTGAACGCTTCAGCATATATCCTAAGTATAGGTTCTGTCCCAGAGAGCCTTAAGATAAGCCAGCTGCCATCTTCCAGTATAAACTTGAAGCCATCATATGACTTTAGCTCCTTGACAGATTTCCCTAAAATATCTTTTGGCGGGGTTTTCTTCAGATATTCCATTAATTTTTTCTTTTTGCTGCTAGGATATTCTATGTCATCCCTTCTATAACAATAGACACCGTATTCTTTTTCAGCTTCTTTCATTATTTCCAAGATACCTTTTTTTCTGTGAGCCATCATCTCAATAAGAAGTATGCCCAGAAGTATACCATCTCTTTCGGGTATATAGTTCTTTACGCTTATCCCGCCCGACTCTTCACCGCCGATCAAGACATCTTCTTCTAGTATTATCTTGCAGACATACTTAAATCCGACAGGGGTCTCGTGTAGCTTTAGTTTGTATTTTTTTGCTATCCTGTCTATGAACGATGTGTTTGTCAGTGTTTTTACTACAGATCCAGTCCATTTTTTGTCTTCAATAAAATGAAGCAAAAGTAGCGCCATGATCTTTCCTGCGCCTAAAAACGTGCCGTCCGGCATCATAGCAGCGATCCTGTCAGCATCGCCGTCATTTATTATGCATAGGTCGTACCTTCCTTTTTTCATGTTCTTAGCGGTGTCTTCTATATTTTTAGGTATAGGTTCTGGGTTCACGCCTCCAAATAATGGGTCTCTATTTGCTCGCATCTCAGTGACCTTTATGGAGGTGTCAGAAAGCACTTCTTTTATATATCCTGAACCTACACCATGCATGCTGTCCACCAAGATATTTGCCTTAGATTTTTTTAAGACATCCAAGTCGATGTAAGATCTGACAAATTTTAGATAATCTTTTTTTAGATCTATTATCTCGATCGCCTTTGATGCCAGCGCTTCTTCGAAGGCAATGGTCTTTATTTCATTTTTGCCTATGAATGATTCTACAGATCTTGTTATTGTCTCGTCAGCTGTAGAGGAATAATAAGCCTTGATCTTTATACCATTATAAGTTGGAGGATTGTGACTAGCTGTTATAGCGATACCGCCGGATAATTTTTTATTTTTTATAACTAGGCTTACAAAAGGCGTAGGCGTCGCCTTGTCAGACAAAAAGACCTTTATTCCGTTCGCAGCTAGCACGCAAGCGACTAGTTCCGCATATTTTTCTGATAAAAAACGCCAGTCATATCCGACAACAAGCCTTGCGCCTTTTTTATAATGATCAGCGATAGCTTGTGCGACTATCCGTACGTTTTCAAATGTAAAATCCTCTGAGATTACTGCTCTCCATCCATCGGTGCCGAATTTTATCGACATTTTTAAAGCTCCCTTCTCGTAATCTGTAATGCGTAATCCGTGATCCGTTTACGATTCACGAATCACGGTTCACGAACTTTCTGTTTTTATGCGTAATTTATTTACTGCTTCCTTCGGGTCTTTCGCGCTAAAAAAATAAGACCCTGCTACTATGATATTTGCTCCAGCCTCAACCGCTGATGAGACATTTTTATCATTTATGCCGCCGTCTACTTGTATATCTCCCTCATACAATGATCTTGCTTCTTTTATCTTAGGGATGACCTTTTCAATAAATTTTTGTCCGCCAAACCCTGGATGCACTGACATAAGAAGTATCATATCTATGTCCTTGAGAATGCCTTTTATGCAGAAACTTGAATCTGGGTTTAAGGATACCCCAGCTTTTTTCCCTTTATCTTTTATTAATGACAAGGCCTCTTGTAGCCTATATTCATCTATCTCATTGACAGAGAATGACATTCCTTTAGTAAGACTTGATGGGCTTGTCTTTTTTGCAAATGCTTCCGCGTGTATAGTCACTATGTCGCTGCCAGCTTCTATAAAAGCTGGGACGAATTTCTGGGGATTCGCTATCATGAGATGAGTATCTAGCGGTAACCTTGTGTTTTTCTTTATTGCCTCTACTATGAGAGGTCCTATGGTGATATTTGGCACAAAATTGCCATCCATCACATCTATGTGCACCATATCAGCTCCAGAATCTTCTATTTTTTTCAACTCATCCTTTAATATTGAAAAATCGCAGGAGAGTATACTTGGGGCTATCATAATCTTTTTCATAATAAGTCTCCGGTATTATAGATCGATACTACTTTCTATAGAATCTTTTTCTTTATCTTTCATAGGCCCGACAATAGCAATATTTAGGTTCTCTTTTTTAAAGACATCTCTCGCAACACGTTGCAGGTCGCCAGATGTAAGGGATGTTATCTTTTTTATTAACCTATTTTTATTCGGCAGCTTATCCTGGGTCATGGTCTTTTCGCCTAGCCAAAGCATATGGTCCATGGTATCTTCTAGAGCCAAGAGTACTTGGACCTTAAAAAACTCTTTTGCCCTTTTTAGTTCATTTTTTGGCACAGGATGGTTTTTTATCTTTTTTAGTTCTTTTAATATTAGAGAGACGCCTTCTTTTACTTTCGCATGCTCCATGCCAGCATTTACGACAAAGGCCCCTGTGTCTTTGTATTTTTTTATCTCTGTGCCTATCTCATACGCTAGGCCTCTTTTTTCTCTGAGGTTATCGAAGAGCCTGGACGACATGTTCGCTCCTAGTATTATATGTAATAGACTTAAGGCGTACCTGTCTTTGTGTAGTTTGCCAAAGGCATGTATGCCCATAGAAAGCCTGGATTGAGCAGTGTCTTTATTAAATATCCGTATTTTTGCCTCAGATTGGTTGTTCTTAAATTCTATTATATCTTTTGGCTTTAAAGAGTCTCTTGAATCAAATATCTTCTTTACTTTTTTTATTATTTTGCCTGTTTTTAGGTTCCCGCATATGACTACTGCCATGTTCTTAGGTATGTAAGCAGACCTTTTATAGGAGACGAGCTCTTTTCTTCCGATGCGTGAGACTGTTTTTATATCCCCAGCAATATTCCTGCCCAATGCATGTTCAGGCCACATCATCTCATGGAGAACATCGTGCACCAAGTGATTTGGGAGGTCTTCGTACATCTTGATCTCTTCTATTATTACATTGCGCTCTTTTTCTACTTCTTTACTATTAATGCTGGCGTAGAGCGCCATGTCTGATAATACGTCTATTGCAATACCTACATGTTCGTGGGACACCTTTGCTAAATAACACGTAAGCTCTTCTGATGTAAATCCGTTCAAGGAACCACCTCTTCCTTCGATCTCTTCTTTTATGTCACGAGTGCTTCTTGAAGGAGTTCCTTTGAATATCATGTGCTCAAGGAAATGCGATATACCTGAGAGCTCTTTATCCTCGTCCCTAGAACCAGTAGCTACCCATATGCCGATAGATGCAGATTCCATCTTGGGCATATGATTAAGCACTAATCTAACATTGTTTTTGAGGTCTATTTTTTTATACATCAGAGTCCAGATATGTCTGTAATATTAATTGTGCTGCTATCTTGTCGATCGCGAGTTTTCTTTTTTTCCTTGAGACATCAGCTTGTATTAAAAGTCTCTCGCCTTGCGCGGATGTCAGCCGCTCATCTATTAACTCAATGTCTATCTTAAGTTCATGCTTTAATTTATCAGAAAAGTCTCGAATGGCAAGCGCGCTTTTCCCTTTTGAGCCGTTCATATTGAGAGGCATGCCGACGATTATTTTAGAAACTTCATATTCTTTTACTAAAGATCTGATCTTTTCCAGCAGAACTGAATCGTTCTTTCTTTCTATTGTATCTATACCTTGGGCTGTGATATTGAGCGCATCGCTTACAGCTACTCCTACTCTTTTTTCGCCGACATCAAGGCCGATTATCCTAGGCATGGTTAAAACTTTTGACAAGAGTCTTTACGTCCTGAGCCCTGTTTTTATTACAAATAAGCGTTCCTGACTTTGTCTGCACTATAATGATGTCTTTTAGGCCTATCACTCCTACCTTATGATCCATCTCCCCGATGACTATAGAGTTTTTCACATCCAAGAGGCTCGTGTTTGCCAGTACGATGTTCCCAGAAGGATCTTTATCATATATCTCTTCTACGCTAGACCATGATCCTATATCTATCCAGTCAAAACTGGATTTGATGCATAGTATCTTTTGGGCCTTGCTTTTGGTCGTAGGTTCCATAACAGCGTAATCTATAGAGACAGGTTTTATATCTCTGTAGCAGTTCTGTAGTTTTAGGGCAAATCCCCGCTTGCCATCGAATTTTATTGTATCCTTTAGGCTGTAATATAGTTTCGGAGTATGTTTTTTTAATGCGTTTAGTATAGAACTTGTCTTCCAGATAAAGATGCCGCTATTCCAAAGATAATCTTTTTTCTTGGAAAATTTTTCAGCATTTTTCTTTTTAGGTTTTTCAATAAATCTTTTGACAGCGTAATATCCGGGCATCTTCTTTCCAGTTTTAATATAACCATAGCCAACAGAAGCATATTTTGGTCTTATACCTAAAGTGACCAGGGATGGTGAAGCGCTAGCGATCTTGTCCGCGAACAATAGGTCCTGCGAAAATGCCTTTGAGGCCTTGATGATATGGTCAGCAGGAAGCACTATCATGGTTTGATCACCGAATCTTTTTTGTATAGTAAGGGCTGCCAGGCATATGGCGCAAGCTGTATCCCTTCCTTCTGGTTCGAGTATTATATTCTTTTTATCTATATCAGAGACGTAGGGCTTTAGAGACTTGTACTGGCTTTTAGTTGTTATGAGAAATAAGTTCTGGGGGTTTATACTGTCTTTTAGTCTTTTAATAGTCTCTTTTATCATCACATTCCTAGTGCCGAAGCTAAGACAATGTTTTGCTTTTCCACGCGCACTCTTAGGCCATAACCTTTCGCCTTTTCCTCCTGCCATTATTACTGCGTACATTTATTCCTCCATAAAAGATGTTAAACTGCTGAACTAAGTTTCTTTACAAATCTTCCTACTATTTTTACTATATCTTTTTTCCTAGCATTTTTTTCAATAACTTTTATGATAGCACTTCCTACGATAGCCCCGTCAGCTAATCTGGATATTTTTTTAACCTGCTCCGATGTAGAAATACCAAAACCTACACATATGGGTTTGCGTGTGATCTTTTTTATCTCTCTTAGGTTATTGAATATTTCTTTTGGGAGTTTTTTTCTAACCCCAGTAGTACCAGTGAGCGAGACATAATATATAAAACTTGTCGAGGCTTGAGAGATCTTTACTAACCTTTCTTTTGAGCTAGTAGGTGCAGCCAGGTATATTATCGAGAGTTTGTGCTTTTTTGCACTTAAAGAAAGTTCTTTTGATTCTTCAGGCGGCAGGTCAGGGATGATCACGCCATCTACCCCGGAAGAAACAGCTTTTTTTACAAATTTTTCTAATCCATAATAGTGGATCAAGTTGTAATACATCAGGAATGCTATTGGGATATTAGTCTTTGATCTTAACTCTCTAACCAGCTTAAAGACTGAATCTAATGTTACTTTTTTCTTAAGAGCTCTCTCGGATGACCTTTGGATAGTAGGACCGTCTGCTAGAGGGTCAGAAAAAGGTACTCCGAGCTCAATAATGTCAACTCCGCTATTCTCTAGCTCAAGCACAAGTTTTTTTGTGGTAGCTAGGTTCGGGTCCCCAGCCATTATAAAACTGATGAAAGCCTTTTTTTTCTTTTGTTTTAATTCTCCGAATTTTTTATCAATCCTATTCATGGCTTTAGTTATTAGTTGTTAGATTTTAGTTTTTAGATTGCAGGTCTTAGATGTTTTTCTAACAACCAACAACTAAAAACTAATAACTACATATATTTTTTTATAATATCTATGTCCTTGTCGCCTCTTCCTGATAGACAGACTACGATAGTTTTGTTTTTACTTAATTTTGGAGCCAGCCTTTTGACTGCATAATAGATCGCATGAGACGGTTCTAGTGCTGGTATGATGCCTTCTAGTTCGCTTAGCATCTTAAAGCCTACAAGCGCTTCTTTATCACTTACTGCAACATACTGCGCTCTTTTTATAGTCTTATAATATGAATGTTCAGGCCCTACTCCTGGATAGTCAAGACCAGCTGATATTGAATGAGCAACTGTTATCTGGCCTCCTTTGTCCTGAAGCAAATAACTTTTTGATCCATGGAGGATCCCTGGCTCACCTTTACAGAGTGCTGCGCCATGTTTCTTAGTACCTAATCCCAGGCCACCTGCTTCTACTCCGATAAATTTAACCTTGGTATTGAAGAATGCATGGAAGATGCCAATAGCATTACTCCCTCCTCCTACGCATGCAACTATGTAATCAGGAAGTCTTTTTTCATATTTTAGAATATCTTTTTTAGTTTCTTTCCCGATAATAGCCTGAAAATCCCTTACCATTGCTGGATAAGGATGGGGCCCAACGACAGAGCCTATTATGTAATGAGTGTTCCTGACATTTGTGACCCAATCTCTTATAGCTTCGTTAGTAGCATCTTTAAGCGTTCTGCTTCCTGAATATACTGGTATAACTTTTGCGCCCAAGAGTTTCATTTTAAATACATTTAGCGCTTGCCGCTCAATGTCTTCTATTCCCATGTAGACTTCACATGGGAGGCTGAACACTGCTGCTGCTGTAGCAGTAGCGACTCCGTGCTGCCCTGCCCCTGTCTCAGCAATAAGGCGTTTTTTACCCATCTTAACTGCTAACAGAGCTTGGCCTAAAGTATTGTTTATCTTATGCGCTCCTGTATGGAGAAGGTCTTCTCTTTTTAAGTAGATCTTACAACCTGCTTTTTTAGATAGATTCTTTGCAAAGTAAAGCGATGTTGGTCTTCCTGCGTAGACCGCTAGAAGGTTATCTAGATCTTTTTTAAATCTAGAGTCCTTTAGGGCGATCTTATATTCCTTTTCTAATTCTTCGAGCGCTACCATTAGCGTCTCAGGGACAAATTTCCCCCCAAATTCCTTAAATTTACCTCTTTTATCCGGATACATATATATATCTCCAATATTGAATATAAATTATATATTATAAAGGGGCATGTGTCAATACCTTCTTAGAGACTTTTAGTACCGTCTACCTCACAAGGCGGTACCGGGTACCTAGCAAGGGGGAACCTGCCCCTTACCAAAGTTTTTTTAAAAAAAATTGAAAGAAAATGAGTACCCACTGTGTCTATATAGTAGGAGGAGGTGGTTTATATGCCAAAAGCGCCAAGAGTATTATTGGATAATGCCTATTACCATGTTATAACTAGGGGCAATCAGAAAAGAAATGTATTTAGGGAATCCACTGATTATGAGAATTATTTGTCTAGATTAAAAAAGTATAAGGTAAAATATAATGTCTCGATATATGGATATTGTCTTATGCCAAATCATATTCACATTCTTGCTAGACTGAAAGATGCTAAAAAGATATCCGATTTTATGCATGATTTAAATCTTTCTTACACAAACTTTTTTAATGAGAAATATAAAAAAGTCGGATATTTGTGGCAAGGGAGGTTTAAGAGTAAGATTGTCTCTGATGAGAGGTATTTGTTAGATTGCATTGCTTATATTGAATGTAATCCAGTTAGGGCGGAATTAGTAAAGTCAGTTTTTGAATATTCGTATAGCAGCTATAGCGAAAGGATCTTAGAAAAACCTAAGGAGCGAGAAATATTAGATGAATTAATTTTATGAGATGTTAGGGGGGGCAGGTTCCTCCTTGCGAGGTAGACGGTCCCTAATTTTCGTCTCTAGTTTTTTAGTCTTTGATGAGGGTGCATTCGGGAATGGAATTCAGAAATGCGCGGCCGTAAAATTTAGTTATTATGCGGCTATCTAGAATAGCTACTATTCCCTTATCCTGTTTACTGCGTATCAAACGGCCAAAACCTTGCTTGAATCTTAACACTGCTTCAGGGAGGCTGTATTCCATAAAAGCATCTTTGCCTTTACTTTGGATATCCTCGACCCTAGCTTCAATTACAGGATGATCGGGTACTTGGAAAGGGAGTTTTGTTATGATCACGTTCGAGAGAGCTTCTCCCTGGACATCTATACCCTGCCAAAAACTATCAACACCGAACAGGATCGAACCTTTTTTCTCTTTAAATCTAGAAAGCATCTTGCTTCTGGAGACACCGTCCCCTTGTTTTAAAAGGTTGTAATCTTTTTCTAGAAGATAGTCTTCAAGCTCTTTATAGACCAGGTTCATCAGGGAATAGCTGGTAAATAATATAAATGCATTGCCATTGGTAAGTGCTATATATTTTTTTATCTTTTTCGATGATGCTAGGGCATATTCGCTGAGCTTATTAGGGTTAGGCATGTGTTTTGAAATATAGATATTCACTTGTTCCTTATAGTTATAAGGAGACCCTAGCTGTAACTCTTCGGATCCTTTTATCCCCATCCTATCTTTAAAATATTCAAAAGAATTATTGTCTATAGACAATGTAGCACTTGTAAAGATCATTGGTTTGTTTTCAGAATAGAGTAATTTTTCTAAGATCTCCCCGATATTTATTGGCGCAGCATTTATCGAGACCTTGTCTAGTCTTTGGGACCTAGAGCACTCTACCCAGTATACATAGTTGCTCAAGGTCTGGTTTATTATTACATCCAGAGATGTCCTGATATCATTGATCCTTTTTATAAATGATGAGATCTCAGCCTCATCTTCTTTATTATCTGCTGTTTTCTTCGCTTCAAGAAGGGTCTCCATAAGTTTTGCTAGTGGCACTTCAAGGGTATTCTCTATAAAATTTGCTTCTCGAACCCTAAGAGAATCTGAGTAATCATTACTTGCTCTAGCAAGAAAATATTTTTTCACACCCTTGAAAAAACTATCAGACCTATTGCGCACTACCTCTACCCATTCCATGGCATCTTGGCTTCCTACGGTCAAGAGAAGCCCTTTTTGTTTTTTTGAGTTAAAGAGAATGTCCATTAAAAACTTAAGATTAGTGCTGCTTATATTAGCGCCGAGATGGTCAGTAGCTACATTTTCTATGGTATGGGCTTCATCAAAGATAACTGCATCGTATTCAGGGAATATACTTTTTTTCTCTTCGTGTCTTGCAAGGTTAGCAAAGAACAGGCTGTGATTGACTATAAGAACGCGGGCTTCTTTTATCTTTTCCCTGGCGTTTTGAAAAAAACATTCTTTAAAAGACTGGCACGATTTCCCAAGACAGTTCTCAGCATCAGAAGAGACTATGTCCCAGACCCTCATGTCTATCTCGTCGTCCAGGTCGTACAAAGACCCATCTTTCGTCCTGTAGGACCAGGCAATGATCTTAGAAAACTGCTGCATCTCTCGCTCATCGGAAAAAAGATCCTTTTGTTTAAGATTAGACCTTTTTAATCTTCTTAAGCAGACATAATTTTTTCTTCCCTTTACTAAGACTGCTCCGAGGTCTTCATCTAGAACCTTTTCTAAGAAAGGTATGTCTTTATGTATTAGCTGTTCTTGAAGGCTTATAGTGTTAGTGGATATGATGGCGAGAGTTTCTGTTTCAAGAGCATGACGCACTACAGGTATCAGATAAGAAAAACTTTTACCAACTCCAGTGCCAGCTTCTACTATCAATATTTTTGCGTCAACGATAGCTTTGCTTACAGCTTTAGCCATCTCGAGCTGTTCTGGCCTTGACTCGTAATTCGGCATCAAAGTTGCAATGGGGCCTGAAGCAGAGAAGACATTAGCTAAATAATCCCCCATTACTTCTTACCCTTTTTAAATAATTTTATCTTCCTCTCTTCACCTTTTTTTAGACGAGCTATATTCGATCTGTGTTTATAGACCACGACCATACACAGGATACACATTGCTACTATTGTTTCTACAGGCTTATTGAACAAAAATGTAAATATTGGTATTAGGATAGCTGCTATTATGGAAGATAGGGATACATAGCCTGTCAGGCCGAAGATTATACTCCAGACAATAAGGCCTAAAAGAAATATCTTAGGTATGAGTGCAATAATAACTCCTGCGCTTGTTGCAACACCTTTGCCCCCTTTGAAATTTAAAAACACTGTCCAGTTATGGCCCATTATTGCAGATAACCCCATTAAGACCCTGTATAGCTCAGGCCTTTCTACAGGCGCTATGAGCATAAATAGATCAGCACAATATGTTACACACATATATCCTTTTAGCATGTCGATAAGAAGCACTGCTACGCCAGGCATCTTTCCAACGACCCTAAAAGTATTTGTTGCGCCTATATTACCACTGCCAAATTGCCTTATATCTATGCTCTTGACTAGTTTCCCAGCTATATAGGCTGTAGGTATAGATCCTATCAGATAAGCTAACAATCCTCCTAAAAATAATATAAAATAAGACATACCCATCCTTTTTTATGAGTTTAGATCAAGACGTTGAAGTTACAGGATTTTCATTGAGCTGTTTTGAGCCCCTCCAGATATAATCTATACATGAGATCATAGTCAGGAGAACAGCTGGATAAAGAAAAACCTTGTTGTATCTAAAAGGTATCAAGACTGCCATAATAGCGATCATCTGAAAAAAAGTAGTTATCTTTCCAAGTATACTGGGCTTTATCGCTACATTCCCTTTTATAAAATATATGATGAGAGATCCCAGCACGATAATAACATCACGGCTTAGGACTATCAAGACGCTCCATGGAGGGATCTTTAGATCCATAGGTATCTTTTTTACAACTGAAAGAGCTATAAAAGCAGTCACTATTAGCAGCTTGTCAGCTATAGGGTCTAATATCACTCCTAGTTCTGTTATCTGGTCCCTGCTTCTGGCTATGCCACCGTCTATAGCATCTGTTAAGCTAGCGATAGCGAATATCGTAAAAGCAACTAACCTTAGATATTCTTTTCCATCTCCATAATAGATTATGCAGGCCAAGAAGAACGGGGTCAAGAGGATGCGTAGAATTGTTATCTTATTAGCAAGGTTCATAACTAGTTATTCCACACCTCTTTTAGATATTTTGGTATATTGGAAGATTCTTTAGGTCCGACCAGGACCTTCCAGCCAGACTCGTCTTCAAGTTTACCGCTTATCACAGAAACATAACCTGGTATGATGAGCTTCTTATGAGACACTGCCCCTTCCACGCCAAATTTTTTCATGGTCTCGTTTATTATCTCAGGAGTAAATTTCTCAGCTGCCCAGGCTGTTAAAACGCTCATACCTTCAGAATCTGTTACTAGTAGGTATGCAGGCATCTTACTGGCCTCTATTTCAGGTGCGACTGTGTAAAAGGTAAGAGAAAAATTAGTTGTGACCAACACAGGTGAGCTCTTATCAACTGCTCCAAATGCATAAAGTTTAGGCTCTACTGTTACAGGTTTTTGTGGGTCTGTGTATATATTTTGGCGAAGCGTTATTATAGGAAGTATTGTCTCCCTATCAAGCGTATCTATTATAATGGTGCCCCCATACTTTGCTATCATTGTGGATGCTTTTTTTACAATATCATATTTTTCTTTTTCCTCGATCATAGATATGATAGGGAAACCAAAAGACCTTACGTTCTTTTTGAGGCTGGCTCTTCTGATCTGAGTAAAGTCGTTTATTGTCTGGTTCAGTGTCTTTGAAGAAGGGTCCAACATTATATCTTCAAGACCTGAAGATATAGCTTCGCTTGAAAGCATCTCTAGGGCTTCTAAAGAATTGGCCTTTAATGCCAAGGCTAGCTTATTTGATTTTGCGAGATTTGCCATTTCTTTTACATTGCTTGGATTAGCGCCATATATTAAGGGTTTTTTATTTGCGCAGATATTTAATGCTCCTTCCATGGCTTTTATATCCTCGCTTACCAATATCAGGGCTTTCTTTGAATTTGCCAATACCTTCTCGAGTGCTTTTACGAATTTTTCAGGAGAACCTGATTTATTGACCAAGGCTATAGCATCTATTACAATGTGCTGGCCTACTCTTTCAAAAGATAGGTCATTTATCTTTTTTGCCCTCTTTATGATCTCATCATCTGGAAGATCATCGTTGACAGTTATGGCTATAGCTGTCTGGTGATAAAATGTCTTCTCATGCCTAAAGAGAACTGTCTCTCCTCCGGTCTCGACCTTTTCATCTCCGTAGCCAAAAGAGATAGTTGCGATAGGCGGCTTTGATGCCTGGTCTAAAGCTTTTTTAGCATCTTCTGTTATGTCTGGACATTGGTCCAAGGATGCTTTTTTCATCGCTAGCTTCATTGCAAACGCAAGACACGTAGGTGAACCACATTTTTTACAATTTGTCTTTGGTAATAATTTATAGATATCAAGTCCCGATAACGCCATTTAAGTACCCCCTTTGCAAATAATCTTTAAAGATAATGACAAATGTCAAATCTCAAATGACAAATCAATTATTTAAATCCCAATGTCAAATTGGAAATTTGGAATTTATTTGGATTTTGTCATTAGTCATTTAGAATTAAATTTAAGTTACATTATTGCCTGCATTATTAATGCTGGATGGCCTACTTTTTCTAAGAACGGCAAAAGTTCTTCCATATTAGCAGCGACGCTCTCGTCCGCAATTTTATTTATTAAGTCAGGGTCTCCAATTTCTTTGCATCTTTTTTCTAGCTTTTCTTTCAGTGCAACTTTCAATTCTTTTGGCATCCATACTAGTCTTTTTAATCCACCTTCTGCTGAAATAAACTTTTTGCTAGTTAAATAAAGTCTACCCACTCCCATAAAGCCAGGGGTCTGTTGTCCTCCGCCTATGCTTCCGGCAAGAGTAGAAAAACCCATACCAGCAGGCGTAGCCCCAGAGTATTCTCTGTTCACCACCATGAAACCATTAGCTTCAGGAAGTATCGCGATGATGCATTCAAAGCAACCACAGCTGGTCTCTGGAGAATCTATTATAGAGTATCCACAGAATCTTTCAAGTGTTCTGTTTGATTTTTGAAAGATAGCTTCATTTACGCCTTTCCATTCACCTTTTACAGGGTCGAGGCATTCTCCTTTTTTAATAGGCTGGTTTGGGCCGGATGGATTAAGCTCATAGCTTGCTTTTGCATCCAGCCAGTTGTAAGCACCGCATAGGCCTAACCTTTCAGGTTTTATAACGCATAGATGATTTGGTGCAAAACTTTGACACAGTGTACATGTCCAGAAAATATCCACGCTTTCGTCAGTCATGTTCGCTACTCTCTCGTCCCTCTCATTGTATGAAACTTTAGCCTCTTCTATGTGTTTTTCCACGTCAACTTGCTTTGTGTATATGGTTATCTGTACCTTGTCTGCGATCGTTGAGAATACATCATGGAATCTAGCATGAATTATTGTGCCGAAATGTTTAAGTTTAAAACCTTTATTCTTGGCATCTTTTGATATCCTGACCCAGCACATATCTCTTTGGCCCATATGGAAGACACCCATTGCCTCGTTCAAGAAACTATGTATCTGCCTTTCCAGGATAGGCTCGAAATCTTTTTGCATCTTTCTGCCAGCCACTTCTACTAAAACTCCTAAAGGAGAAGCCCCGCCTTCTTTTATCTCATCAAGTTCTGGCCCTATTACTTCTATCTTTCCATCTTCTATGGTATTTGCATCCACCATCTTTACATATTCAAATGCATCTGAATATTTTCCACCAAACTGAGCGAACATCTGTTCACGCCTTACTCTTTCTCCCTCGAATGCAGGAGAATAAGAAACAGGTATTGGTATCTCAGAGACCTTTAATTTTATCCCTCTTAATTCAACTGCTTTAGGCACTATTTTTTTATGGTCAAGTTCTCTTACGACATGTTCATATGTACATATACCAGTTGGCCTTATTTCAGGGATATTAGTGTCAGCTATGATCGGAAAGCCCATGTTTATTGCACCTGCTCCAGTAGCATATTTTATATCATCAAGTTCTCCTAACACCATACCAAAAGCAAATACTCTATTCTGGCAATATTTTAGGCATTTGAGTGCTTCACCTTTTCTATGTCCACCAAAAGTAAGAGCACCTCTTATCGCCCAATGTAAAGGATATATAGCACTTAACGTGTCTCTTCCGTAAGGTACTATATAGGTATCCCAACCCATTTCTACTTTTTCTTCTATTAGCTGGTCAATAATGCTTCTACCATTAACAGAACTTCCTACAAATGTCATTATGCTTCTTTTTTGCAATTCTCTTACTATACTCACTGCAGTCTTATTGTCTGGCGCAGCGCCTAATATGGCAGCAAACCCAGGCATCCTTCCATCTACTAGCTGGATACCAAGAGTTCTAAGTATAGTATCTGAGAAAAACCCATTACAGTCTTTCTGGGGCTCTTCATTATATAGGTATCTTAGCGCCATTATGACTTCTTCGCATAATAGAGCTGCTATGCCAGAATCTAGAGTAGGGCCTAGATATGGAAGCCAGATCTTATCAGCTGGTTCATCATGAAGAAGCAGCTTTGAATAATCAAGGATCTCTTTCCCCTCTTTTAGCGTCTTTACTTCCTTGCCTAACAGAGCATAGGCCATGGGAAGATAAAAAGCTGTTTCAGGGAATTTCAATTCATGAGTTTCTCCTTTTTCTTTGATAGCTTTATTAATATTTGTCTCTGCAATTTTATAGATCTCCCTAGCTCCTCGAATAGCAGCTGATGCAATGATCTTTGACATATATATCCTCCGTTGTATGGCATTAGTTTAGTGGTAACGGGTCCTGTCCACGATTTACCCCGCAAGTGCTCGCGAAACGCCTGCGCGCTTGCGGGGACCCCAATCGCGGTCACCCGTTACCGCTACCTATAGCGTCATAATGGTTTCTATGAAACAAGCCAAGGCGCCCGCAACATAAACCCTATTCTATAGAGTTATTACTGATTCTTTAAACTCTGTTTCTTTAAAACCTTTCTTTGAATCCTTTATTATCTTTACGATCTTGCCGTAATCAAAATAATCTTCCAATAATATATCTTTAACATCAGAGATATCGACCTTGTTCTTTATTAAAGCTCCTATAACGCCTATAGTGTCGATGGTATTTACAAACACACTCCCTACAATTATATTATCTTTAAGCACTATCTTTTTATATGTGGAATGTTCTTCGTCTATTCTAGAGATCTCTTGATAGATGTCTTTTTTTGGTTTTGTTATCCCTATGGAAATAACGGGCAAGCCAAAGAATTCTAGGGAGTTCATCGCCAGGCTTCCATCGTATTCTGTTTTTTCACCGAGCATGTTAAGTCCAGCTATTCTACCTTGTTCGCACGCAGCTGGCCATATAGCATTAATAGAACTTTCTTCCAGTGCAATATCATGTACCTCAGCCACATCTCCTGCAGCATATATATCTTTACTCGAGGTCTCTAAAAAGTTATTTATGTTTATCCCCCAATGTGTTTTTATGCCAACATCTTTTGCTAGATCTATATTAGAATTGACACCTTTGCCTACGATCACTAGATCACATTTTTGGTCATTTTTATTATTTAATAAAATGCTTTCTACTTTCTTTTTACCAATGAGCTCTTTTGCTGAAGAACCTGTGATGATCTTTATGCCTTTTTCTTCGATCCTTTTTTGCATGAGGTTAGCGCTAGGTGCATCAATTATCTGAGAAAGTATCTGATGGCTTCTTACGTGAACGCTTACATTTTTACCCCTGGCATTTAAAGCATATGCAGCTCTTAATCCTATCAAGCCTCCGCCTAACACAGCTACATCTTTCACATCTTTTAGCATAGCCTCTATCTTCTCGGTTTGCTCCAGCGTCCTTAAAGGAAAGACCCCTTTTTTATCTATCCCAGGGATATCTTCCATTTTTGGAGAAGAGCCCGTAGCAATAAGAAGTTTATCAAATTTTACCTTGGATTTATTGCTAAGGAGTACTTCTTTTTTATCGAGATCTATCTTAGTAGCTTCTACGCCCAAGATAGCCTCGCACTTATTTTCTTTAAAGAAAGAGTCTTTACGGTACCATATCTTTTCTTTTGATATTGTTCCAGCTAATAGATAAGATATGAGACATCTAGAGTAAAGTGGCTTTGCTTCATTTGATATTACAGTTATCTTGGAGGTC
>JBDRCN010000015.1:0-5130 GCA_043821705.1 Candidatus Omnitrophota bacterium | reverse complement strand
CTTTGGAAGGCACGGACTTTTAAATAATGATCCTGATTATAGCAAGATACAGGATACATTTATGAAAGGCCTGCCAAATAGCCTAAAAGTATTTAATGAGTACCATGCGTTGATCGTAAAGCTTGGCAAAGAATATTGTAGATCAAAAAAACCACTGTGCAGCGATTGTCCTATAGGAGGAAAGAATGGCTGAAGAAAAAAAAGAACTTCAAGGTAAGCCTACTAATTGTATAAAATGCAATAAACGACTCCAGAAAAAAGCCTGGTATTATAGAAATAATGGCTATTTCTGCAGCAAGAGATGTTGGTCTCTCTTTGAGGAGAAGAGACAAGAGACATTGAAGAAAGAAGCTGAGGATAAAAAAAAGCAAGAGGAGGAAAAGAAAAAAGAGCTCAAGGCAAAAAAAGAAGAAGAGGCAAAAAAAGTTGCTGAGGTAAAACAAGAAGAAACTAAAAAGCCCGAGGAAGAAAAACCCGAGGCAGAAAAACCCAAAGAATCATGATAAAAGAACGCAGAAAACACCTAAGAGCAAAAAAACAAGTTCCATTAAAGATAGCTGACAAGGGATTTGACATAATCACAGAGACAGTCGATATATCTTCTTCGGGCATATATTGCCGCGTTACAAGGCTCTTGCCTATGATGTCGAAGATCGCTGTAATGCTCCTCCTGCCCTCAAAGACCGGAAATGGCAAGCATGCAAAAAAGATACGTTGTAAAGGTGTCATAGTCAGATCAGAGCCTATCATACTTAAAGATGCTGAAAAAGCCCATTATAATGTAGCTATATTCTTCACGGATGTCTCAGAAAAAGACCAGAAGGTTATAGAAAGCTACCTCCAAGATACCACAAATCCCAATAGCGCAAGCGTTGAATTGAAAAGCTAACTATGGAACAAAGATTAGTAAAAATAGAAAAACCAGCTGATTCGAATCTCATCTTAGGCCAATCACATTTCATAAAGACCATCGAGGATATTTATGAAGCTTTAGTAAATGCTGTGCCTGGCATAAAGTTCGGGGTGGCATTTTGTGAGGCCTCTGGCCCATGCCTGGTAAGGTGCGCTGGCACAGACAGTGAGCTAGAAAAGTGTGCAGCCAGGAACGCACTTAATATAGGCGCTGGACATTCTTTTGTGATCTTATTGGGAAATGCTTTTCCAATAAATGTATTAAAGACCCTAAAAGATGTACCTGAGGTGTGTAATATATATTGCGCCACAGCTAACGATACAGAAATAGTTGTAGGAGAGTCTGGATCAGGACGCGCAATACTCGGGGTCATCGATGGTTCAAAGCCAAAGGGAATAGAAAAAAAAGAGGATATAGAGAAAAGAAAACTTTTTTTAAGAAAGATAGGCTATAAGTTATAATAAAACATGGGGATCATTAAAATACCGCAACGGGCAAAACTTATCATAGGGCTATTGGCAAAAGATATATCACTCTTCGAAAAAGTCGAAGAGTTTTTTATTGCACATTTTGGGGACATTGACTTCAGGAGCAAGATACTACCATTCGATTATACAGACTACTATGAAAAAGAGATGGGAAAGAAACTTAAGAGAAGATTTGTCTCTTTTAAAAACCTTATCTCTCAAGAGGATATCTCAAAGATCAAAATAAAGACAAATATATTAGAAAAAGACATGTCCCTGTCTTCTGGCTCCTCTTCAAAAAGAGAAGTAAATATAGACCCAGGGTATATAACTGACGCTAAACTAGTATTAGCGACTGCTAAAGATTACGCTCACAGGATCTATCTAGATAATGGGGTATTCGCGGAAGTAACCCTAAGCTGGAAGGGGAAAAGTTATGAGCCTCTTCCGTGGACCTATACTGATTATAAGACAAAAGAATATATCGAGATATTCAATACTATCAGAAAAAAATACATGGAAGAAAATGAAAGATAAGACCTATTCTCAAGAAAAAAACAATATAGCTATAATAAATATATTCTTTACTGTTTTTCTGCTTTTTTTAATAGCTTCCAGCAGCATGCCAGCACATCTTGAGGGACTCGCTCGCATTATCACGACAAACAGTTATATCAGCCTGATGCTCTTTTTTGTCTTCATAAACCTTGTGATCTATATAATAATGTTCCCTCTTAATTTTTATTCTAGCTATACGATCGAACATAGGTATTCTCTATCTAACCAGTCTCTTAAAAGCTGGCTTTCAAAAGAATTAAAAAAGAATATTCTGGGTTTCATAATAAGCATACCTCTGGTCATATCTCTTTACGCATTCTTAAGATATTTTCCTTTTCTATGGTGGGTATTTGTCTCCTTGTTATGGCTTGCAGTATCCATCCTGATCGCAAAGCTCTTTCCTGTGATCATACTGCCTATTTTTTACAAATATTCTGATATAAAAAACCCGTCTCTAAAGGATAAGTTGAACAGCTTGACCACTAAAGTAGGGTTTAAGGCAAAAGGCGTGTATGAAATAGATTTTAGTAAAGAGACAAAAAAGGCAAACGCTGCTGTTATAGGCCTGGGGAGAGAAAAGAGAATAATCCTGTGTGACACCCTGTTAAAGAATTTTAAAGACGAAGAGATAATCTCTGTCATGGGACATGAACTCGGACACCATAGATTAAAACACAGTCTTAGGCTCATCATATTTGGAGGCATGGCAACGATACTGACATTCTTTCTCATAAATACGATATTGATAAAGTTAAGGTTCTTTTTGGATTATAAGAATATCTATGATTTTAAGGTTCTGGTCTATATATACCTGTTCTATTCTTTTATAAACGTGGTCCTGTTACCTATTCAAAACGCGTATTCAAGAAAACTCGAAAAAGATGCTGACTTATTTACGCTCGAACTAACAAAAGATAAAGATGCATTTGTTTCAACTATGAAAAAATTAGCTGAGATCAATCTTGCGGATGCCTCACCGAGCAAGTTCCATGAAATAATGCTCTATTCTCATCCGCCTATATCAAGGAGAATAAAACTTGGAGAATCCTTCAAAATCAAAGAGTAAGGTGTTTTTTAAAAGAATACAGGAAGGCGCTGACGACGAAGCCATAAGTAGATCTATATCAGTTGTGTGGGGAAACATCTTTACATCTACCTTCGCTATAAAACCTGAGACCACTATTGCCATAAAACTCTCTTTTAATGAAAAAGATATCCAAAAATCCATAAATCCTGCCTGGATATCCAGCCTGGTCTCTGAGCTAAAGCAAAGAGCAGAGAGCCTGTTCATTATAGAAAATAATCTTTTGGACGGAGAGATAAAATCCAATGCAATAAAGCAACTCAAGGTATTATACCAAAATAATTACACTATGCAGAACCTTGATGTACCTATAATAATAGGAGATGGTATAGGAGGAAGCAATAGCCAGATAATACAGATAAAAGGGGATCATTTGGACAGCACCAAGATATCTCAGGGAGTGTGCGAGAGCGATCTCTTGATCTCAATAAATTTTCTGTCAAAATATGCCAATATAGGGCTAGGAGGGTCGATAAAAGGGCTTGGCTCAGACTGCGCATCTCTAGCAGGAAAACTTATCCAACGCTCCAATAACCTCCCTGAAGTAATAATAGAAAGGTGCACTAGTTGCTCAGCATGTATTAAGGTGTGCCCAGCCAATGCTATTGGATTAAAAAACAAAAAAGCCATACTCGTAAAAGAAAGATGCATTGCATGCGGTGAATGCACCATAGCATGTAAATACAATGCCATAATAACTAAACAAGAGGAAAACCCTATCAAACATCAAGAAAAAATGGTAGAATATGCAATGGGTGTAAAAAAGGCCCTGAAGTCAAAGATAGCCTCTTTCAATATACTGCCTGAAAAAAAAGGCGTAGTAGGAGGAAGTGACCCCGTCAGCGTAGATAAGGCGTCGTTGGATATAATCGGCCCAGACGCTGTCAAGAGTATGTTTGGAGACATTGACACAGAGACACAGATCAGGCACGGTGAAAAAATAAAACTCGGGTCTGCTCAATACGAACTACTGGAGATATAAAATGCTGCCTATTTGTTTTACGACGCTTATAGTCCTAGCGCTCATATTGATCTTAATAAGAAAAGAAGAATCCCTGGAACGAAAAAGCATAATACAAGGCATAGCAAATAAATACTGGCCTGTAAAAGAGAGAAGAAGGTTTGTAAGGTTCGAGGATAATATAAGGATCCGGTACAATATCCTACCGAATAAAGTAATGTTCAGGCATTCAAAAAGTATAAATATATCGCAAAGAGGGCTTTGCCTTTTAACATATGAAAAATTAAAATTAAAATCTAATCTAGACCTAGAACTTGAGATCCCGACCCTATCAAAACCTTTATCAGTGAGAGGAAGGGTCGCCTGGGTAAAAAATCTGCAATCTCAAGATAAAGAAGGCAGGCGTCTTTTTTATATAGGCGTACAGCTTTACAGCATAAACCCTAAGACTGAATCCTTATTATTGGATCACCTTAGCACATTAAAACCTTGCTAAAAAAATGGATATAATACTGTGTGGGTCAGGCACAGGAGTGCCTTCGATCCGAAGAAATCCGTGCTCCATCCTTGTAAAATCTAAGGATAAAAATATATTGTTCGATAGTGGTCCAGGTACATTAAAAACCCTATTAAAAGCAGGGGTAAACTACCTGAACCTTGATGTGGTCTTCTATACACATCTACACCTAGACCACATATCTGGCCTTTCAGCGCTTCTTTTCGCTGCCAAGATACCACCTGACATAAGAAAAAAACCCCTGGCAATATACGGCCCGAAAGGCTTAAAAGAATACTATAAAAAACTCTTAGATCTTTATCAGGATACTCTACTCACAGACGCATATAAACTGGAAATAAAAGAGATCGAAGGCGAAAGCATTAATATAGCAGATCTTGAGATATCTACAAAAATGCTCAGGCATCATGGCAGGAATCTAGGGTACAGGATAAAAACTCTACAAGGCAACGTCATGGTATATAGCGGTGATACTGATCTTTGCGAAGAGCTATTGGAACTGTCAAAAAACAGTGATCTTTTGTTCCTAGAATGTTCTTTTCCTGATGGATTAAAGATGAAAAACCATCTGAGCCCTAAAGATATTAAAGAAATAGCCACTCTCTCCAATGCAAAAAAGATAGTCCTTAC
>JBDRCN010000014.1:0-23647 GCA_043821705.1 Candidatus Omnitrophota bacterium | reverse complement strand
AGTTAGAGGTAGGATAAAGTTTGAGTATACTGGGCTTATGAGATGCGGTGAATGTGGCAGGATGATCACTGCTGAATCCCAGAGACAATATATTTATTATCGTTGTACCAAGAAAGGTACTAAATGTACGCAGAAGTTTCTGAGAGTTGAGGCTTTGCTTCCACAGATAAAAGAGTCATTAAAAAAAGTCTATATTGATGATATTACCAAGAATAAGATATTTAAGAGATTTGACTTCTATGCTAAAAGAGAAAGCAAAGCCTCTATTTCTCTATCTGGCCAGATCCAGGAAAAGATAGCTCAAATAGATTCTAGGATAGAAAAACTCATTGAACTCTTTATTTCAGAGGATATATCAGCTGAGGAATATCAGAATCTTAAGGCGAAATTCCTTAATGAGAAGAAAGATTTACAGGAAAAATTAGGCCAGATAGAGAAATCTAGCGGCGGGTGGCTCGAACAAGCTAAAGATTTCATAACTACATGTAACAGAATAGGTTCTGTCGCTTGGCAAGAAAATCCCATGCCCCTAAGAGATTTTTTAAAAACAGTCGGCTCGAACTTTACTTTAAAAGACCTAAGTCTTTCTTTTACTTATAATAAGCCTTTTGACATTGTTTCCGAAAATGGGACGGAAAAGAACTGGTGTCCCAGGGCTGATTCGAACAGCCGGCCCCAGGTTTAGGAAACCTGTGCTCTATCCATCTGAGCTACTGGGACACGATTAGGTTTAGGACACCGCCTGTCTATTTCATCATGGCGGGGCCACACCGAGCAATTGCAATTTATTTCCAAATAACTAAAATATAATTCTAACCTGGTTAGAATTATAATGAGTGGATGGCTTTGCCATGTACAGATTCACTGACTTCCTGAATAACTTCTGAAAGTGTTGGATGAGCATGTATCACACTTGCAAGCTTTTCAGAAGTTATACCAAACTGTATGCATGGCGTAAACTCAGCTATCAACTCTGTTGCATGAGGCCCTATTATCTGAGCACCCCTTATCCTATCATCTTTATCAACTACTATCTTTATAAATCCTTCTGTCTCACCCATGACATGCGCCTTACCAATTGCAGAAAACAAAAATTTTCTTGAACGGACGTCTAGTCCTGCTTCTCTTGCATTGTCTTGGGTAAGCCCCACACTAGCTATCTCTGGATGAGTAAATATACAACTAGGGACTGCGTTATAATCTATAGATGCGCTTTTTCCAGTCATTACCTCTATGCTCGCTATGCCTTCTTTTGAAGCAACATGAGCCAAAAGTATACCCCCAGTAACATCGCCTGCAGCATATATATTTTTTATATTAGTCCTAAAATCCTTATCTACTTTTATCCATCCACGGTCATTTTCGATGCCAAGATCCTCTATCCCAATGCCTTCTGAGTTAGGCGATCTCCCGACACCTATAAGTGCTTTTTCACTAGAAATAGATGAGCCGTCGGAAAGGAACACCTTTATAACATCTGTTCCTTTTTCTATTTTATCCACCTTTGTGCTGGTGAAGATATTTATGCCTCTTTTTTTAAATATCCCCTCTAGCTTCTTTCCTATTTCCCTATCTTCTGTAGGAAGGATCCTGTCCATCATCTCCACTATAGTTATCTCGCTTCCAAATGACTTGAATATAGAAGCAAATTCACATCCTATCACTCCGCCACCTACTATAATAATACTCTTGGGCACCTCTTTCAGGCCCAATAGATCTGTGCTAGAGAGTATCTTCTCACCATCAAATTCCATACCAGGTAACTGGAATGGCCTTGATCCTGTAGCTATCAAGATATTTGACGCTTCTATTCTCTTATCCCCAACTACTATATGATCTTTATCTTTTATAGATGCACTGCCTTTTATAAAATCTATCTTTCTAGCTTTAAAGAGCGTCTCTATTCCTGAAGAGAGCTTTTTGACTATATCTTCTTTTCTAGCATAGATCTTCTTGTAATCTATATTATACTCTTTTATATCTACCCCAAATATAGAAGCCTTATCTATACTATTAATAAAATCACTGGTTGCTGACAATGCTTTTGTAGGGATACAGCCCCAATTAAGACACACTCCACCTATCTTTTCTTTCTCTAACACACAGACTTTCATGCCAAGTTGAGCTGCCCTGATAGCTGCTACATAACCACACGGGCCAGACCCAATTATCGCAACATCGTATTTACTCATAATTTATTTATGGAGTCTCTTATGACTTGAATAGATTTTTTGAAAAGTTCTTTTTCTTCGTCGGTAAGATTTATCTCTATTATCTCTTCTATGCCTTTAAAACCTAAGACCACTGGAACGCCTACATAGATATCGTTCTCGCCATATTCACCTTTTAGATATGCACTAGCACACACTGTCTTTTTTTCATTATCAAGTATTGCCTTGACCATATAAAAAACTGACTGAGACGGTGCAAAATATGCGCTCCCTGTCTTCAGGAAAGATACTATCTCTCCACCACGCTTACTAGCCCTATCAGCAGATTCTTTAAAAACATCCTGACCTAACTTGTTGTTCCTATTGATAGGCACCATTGAATCACCGTGTGTACCCATCATAAATATCTTTGTAACATCGAGGGATCTCACTTTTTTGGAGATTATATTTATGAACCTGGATGAATCTAGTACCCCTGCCATACCTATCACTCTCTCTGGAGGGAAACCTGTTTCTTTCATCACTAGATAGCTCATGACATCCAAAGGATTAGTAACTACTATAACTATCGCATCTTTACAAACCTCTTTTATATGCTTAGATATGCCTCTTATTATTTCCCCGTTCTTTCTTAATAGATCATCTCTAGACATGCCAGGCTTACGCGCTAGGCCTGCAGTTATAACAACTATGTTAGAATCCTCCATGTCTTTAAAGTCTTCTGTGCCTATTATGTTCACAGTAGAGCCTGTAAGAGGCCTTGTGTCAGACATATCTAATGCCTTTCCTTTTGCTAGGCCTGGTACAATATCTAAAAGCACGCAATCCGCTAGGTTAGCATCAACTATCCTCGACGCTGTCATACTTCCTACATTACCTGCTCCAATAACTGTAACCTTCATACCTTATCCTATCCTCTGGTTTTTTACCTGTGACCTGAAACCTGTGACTTGCGACCTACAGGAATTGTTTCTATGTAATACTAAGTCCTCCACGTTTTTTATAGAGGTTTACAATACCACCTTCTTTAATAAGTTCCTTCTGAAATTTATTAAATGGCTTTATTTTTAAGGTTTCACCTTTTGTAATATTCTTTACTAAACCTTTTTCTAGATCTACTTCTATGTTGTCCCCTTCTCCTATTTTATCAGTATCGCATTCTACTAATGGAAGCCCTAGATTAAATGCATTCCTATAAAAGATCCTAGCAAAGCTCTTCGCGAGGACTGCATGACATCCTGCATGTTTAATAGCCTGAGGTGCCTGCTCTCTAGATGAACCGCATCCAAAGTTCTTCCCTGCTACAGTAAAAAATGCCCTTCCCTGAAGCTTTTTATAAAACTTGGGATCACTATCTTCAAACACATGCTTTGCTAGTTCATTCGGATCAGTAATAGAAAACTTGTATCTTCCAGATATGATAAGGTCTGTATTTATATCATTGCCAAATTTACAAGCAATACCTTTCATCATAATATATCCTCTAAAACCCTTGATTATAAACTGCGTGATGCCTCTATGCTCTTTACATAAGCATCAAATAGCCCTTGCGAAATAATATTTTGATTAAGAAGCTCCTTGAGAGACTTATCCATAGTATGCATGCCATATTGATAACCTGTCTGCATCTGAGTAAGAAGCTGCTCTGTCTCTTGATTCCTTATGAGGTTCCTTACTGCAGGAGTACAGATCATTACCTCTGTTGCTAAAACCCTTCCTCTGCCATCTGCTCTTGGTAGGAGCAATTGAGATACTACTGCTTCTAAAGAACTTGCGAGCTGTACCCTGATCTGCTCCTGTTGATGGGGAGGGAATACATCTATCATCCTATCAACTGTCTGCGCAGCATCAGGTGTATGGAGAGTTGCCAATACTAAATGTCCTGTCTCTGCAGCTGTCAAAGTCGTAGAAATAGTCTCAAGATCCCTCATCTCTCCTACCACAATAACATCAGGATCCTGCCTTAAAACATATCTTAAGGCACTAGCAAAGCTATGTGTATCTGAAAATACTTCTCTCTGTTTGATGACGCTCATCTTGTTCTTATGGATATATTCCACAGGATCTTCGATGATCATTATTATCTCTTCGCGTTTATTATTTATATAATCTACCATCGCAGCAAGAGTGCTGGTCTTTCCTACGCCAGTCGGACCTGTGACGATTATCAGGCCCTGCTTCTTTCTGCATATATTAGTCACAGCAGGCGGTAGCCCTAATTGTTGCACTGTCGGAACGCTTGTAGAAATAGTCCTGAATGCAGCTTCAACACTGCCTCTTTGCATATGCACATTGACCCTGAACCTATTAAGGCTTGGGATAGCTAATGAAAAATCGAGCTCCAGCTCTCTTTCAAATTTTGCCTTTTGTTTATCGTTCAATATACTGTATACAAGCATCTTACAGTCATGTTGAGTCAGCATTGGGTGCTGTGCAAGACGAACAAGCGCCCCATCAACTCTAACAATAGGCACTGAGTCATAAGTAATATGTAGATCCGAAGCCCCTCTTTTTATCGTATCTTTCAGCAACGTTTGTAGGTCGACCATTATAACCTCCTGATTTATTTTAGATACTTTCTTGGATCTGTTATCTTTCCCTCAACACAAGAGGCTGCTACTGTTGCTGGAGAAGCGAGATAGATAAATGCCTCTGGATTCCCCATTCTGCCTTTAAAGTTCCTGTTTGCAGTGGATATCGCATTTTCACCTTTTGACAGTACACCATTATGTGTACCTACGCATGGCCCGCAGCCAGGGGCTACTACACATGCACCAGCCTTGACAAATGTCGATATGATCCCTTTATCCATAGCCTGCTTGAATATATCCTTAGAAGCAGGTGCAATGATGAGTTTCACATAGCTTTTTACTTTTCTATTCTTTAGGATCGACGCTGCTATCGTTAAGTCCTCTAATCTTCCATTAGTACAAGTCCCGATAAACCCCTCATCTACCCTTTTGCCTTTTAGTTCATTGATAGGAGAGACATTATCTACTGTATGAGGTTTTGCTATCTGAGGTATTATCTTAGATACATCATATTCTAAGACTTCAGAATATACTGCGTCTTTATCGCTTTTTAAATTAGAGAACTTCCTGCGTTTTTTTAAAGAACTTTTTCCAAACACGTTCGACAAATATTTATCTGTTATATTATCCGGCTCTATCAAGCCTGCCTTTGCCCCCATCTCAATAGCCATATTGCTTATGGTAAAACGAGCGTCCATGCTCAGATTCTTTATATAGCTTCCAGAAAATTCTACAGCTTTATAAGTAGCATAGTCAGCGCCTAGGTCACCGATTATATATAAAATAACATCTTTTGAGAAAACACCTCTTTTAGGCCTTCCATTTATGACTATCTTTATTGTATCAGGCACCTTAAACCAGTTCTTACCTGACGCAAGCGCTACTGCTAGGTCAGTAGAACCCATGCCAGTAGAAAAAACACCTAATGCGCCATAAGTGCAGGTATGTGAATCAGCCCCTATGACCAGGTCGCCCGGAAACACATGTCCAGATTCAGGTATTACTTGATGGCAGACACCACAACCTATATCAAACATCTTCAGTTTATGTTTGTCTGCAAAATCTCTCATCTTCTTATGTATTGTAGAGACGCCAATGCTTGGGCTGGGAGCATTATGATCTATTACCATAGAAAATTTGTTTTTATTAAAGACTTTTTTAGTTCCAAGTTTATTAAAGGAATCTATTATAAGGCTAGATGTACCGTCTTGACCAAAGCAAAAGTCAATATCACATATAGCTACATCCCCTGCCTTGACTGTCTTCCCGCAATGAGCGCTGAATATCTTTTCAGTTAAAGTTTTTCCCATTATTCTTTACCTGTGACTTGTGTCCTGTGTCTTGTGACCTGCTATTAAACCACTCCTCTATCCTATCCAGGCCCTTCTTGATATTTTCCATACTTGTCGCAAAACTAAGCCTTATATGTTTATCTGATCCAAATGCCTTCCCAGGTACTACAGCTACTTTCACGTCATCCAATAACCTATCAGATAATACCATACTAGATAGATCGCCCCTTTCTATCTTTACAAAAACGTAAAATGCCCCTTGCGGTTTTACACAGCTTAAGCCTTTAATGCTGTTTATCCTTCCTACTATATAATCTCGCCTCTTTTCAAACTCCTTGACCATTGCTCCTACATTCTTATTTTCTGTCTTTATGGCTTCTACTGCAGCTGCTTGGCTGATGGAAGTAGGATTAGATGTCGAGTGGCTCTGCAGGTTTTTTATGCTAGTTGTTATTTCTTTGTTAAAGCTAGCTATATAACCTATCCTCCATCCTGTCATAGAAGAGCTTTTGGAAACACCATTTACAACAATCGTATTTTTAAATATCTCTTCGTTCAAAGAAGCAATCGAAACATGTTTTTTGCCGTCATACAGGATCTTCTCATATATCTCATCACTTATGACCATTATATCCTTTTTCACAGCGACCTTTGCTATTTTCTCTAATTCCTCTTTACTATAGACACTACCTGTAGGATTGGAAGGGCTGTTCAATATTAAAGCTTTGGTCTTATCCGTTATAGCCTTTTCTAAAAGTTCTGCTGAGATCTTAAAATCTGTTGAATCATCCGTAGGAATAAAGACTGATCTCCCTTCAGCAAGATTGACCATCTCAGGATAACTTAACCAATAAGGAGAAGGTATTATGATCTCATCGTCTTTATCGCACATCGCTTGAATGATATTATATAGAGAGTGTTTTGCTCCGCATGATACGACTATGTCTGAAGGTGAATAATTTAAAAAATTGTCACTTTTGAATTTACTGCAGATTATTTCTTTTAGATCATCTGTACCAGAGGCAGGAGTATATTTCGTAAAACCGTCTTTTATAGATTGGATGGCTTTTTCTTTTATGTTAGCTGGTGTGTCAAAATCAGGCTCTCCTGAACCAAAACTTACTACGTCTTCTCCAGCCCAAATCATCTTTTTAGCTTTTGCAGTTATAGCCAGGGTCAGAGAAGGCGCTACTTTCTTTACTCTAAAGGAAAGATTCATATTACCCCCCAGATCTTTTTATCTATCTTGTTTCTTCCCAAAAATCCTTTTGAAAAATCCAGGTTTCTTTTCTGGGATTCTAGCAGGTTTAGCAGGCTTAACAGGTTCCCTTGGAGGTTCACTGACCTTCTTAGGCTTTGTCTCTTCCTTCTTCTCTTTTATATCTGCCTTATCTTCTGCTTTAGAAGGTAGCTTAGCTTTCTTTTCTTTTTTCTTCTCCTTTTTGGATTCTACTACAGGTTTTTCAACAAATTCTAAGATCGCTAATTGTGCATTATCGCCTTTTCTCCTGCTTGTCAAGATAACCCTTGTGTAGCCTCCATTTCTTTCTTTAAACAATGGGGCAATATCCCTGAATAATATAGAGACAAGGCCTCTATCTTGTAAAACAGAATACGCTTTTCTCCTGTTAGCTACACTATCTTGTTTCGCCATAGTAACTAGTTTTTCTGCTAGCCTAGAAGAAACTTTAGCTTTTGTTTTAGTTGTGGTTATAGTTTTATTCTTAATAAGGCTACAAGCAAGATGTTTCACAGTTGCCTTATAATGACTAGTCTGTCTTCCAAGTTTCACAGTGTTCTTACGATGTCTCATTTTAAAAACCCTTCTCTATAATAATAAATCCAAATGACTAATGACAAAATCCAAATAAATTTACAATCCCAAATTTTTTAATTTAGCATTGGGATTTAAGTAATTGATTTGACATTTGAAATTTGACATTTGACATTATCATTATGTTCTTATTTACTCTTTTTTGCCTCTTTTGGTATCTCCATGCCAAAAGAAAGCCCCATACTCTTTAATATCTCTTTTATCTCTGTTAGAGACTTTTTCCCAAAGTTCCTGTACTGAAGCATGTCCTGCTCTGTTCTCTTGACCATGTCTCCTATAGTCTTCATGTGAGCTTCCCTGAGACAATTAGAGCTCCTTACGGATAATTCTAGTTCTGAGATAGACATCTTTAATTTATCCAAGAACTCTTTATCTCCTTTTGCCTCTTCTTCTACCTCTTCTTCTACCTCTACCTGTCCTAATTTAGAGAATATATCGAGGTGCTGCTTTAGAATAGCTGAAGCATATAAAAGAGCTTCTTTAGGTTCCATGCTTCCATTTGTCCATATCTTCATAATAAGCTTGTCATAATCTGTGATCTGGCCGACCCTTGTATCTTCGACATGAAAATTTACGCGCCTGACAGGTGCGAACAAGGAATCTACTGGTATCACTCCAATAGCCTGGCCTTCTTTTTTATTTCTTTCTGCGGGGACATACCCTCTACCCTTACCTATCTCAAGTTCCATGATAAGGCTTGTATCCTTTGTCAACGTAGCTATGTGAGTATCAGGATTTATAACCTCCACTGTGTCATCTGTTATAATAGACTTTGCAGTGACGTTTCCTTTTTTTGTCGCCTTTAGACGGATTATCTTAGGGGTCCTGGAATGGGATCTTAAGACCAACTGTTTTATGTTCAATATGATCTGTGGTACATCTTCCAATACTCCTGGGATATTAGAAAATTCATGTAGCACCCCATCTATCTTTACTGATGTAACAGCTGCTCCTTCTATAGAAGAGATCAATATCCTCCTCAATGAATTGCCTATAGTAGCGCCGAAACCACGTTCAAAAGGCTCTGCTATAAATTCACCGTATGTGTTCGAATAATCATCTTCTTTACAAGCTAGTTTCCTAGGCATCTCAAATGTCTTCCAACTGATACCCATCTATATCCTCCTTTAATGAGTGCTTAATCCCGAAATTTCGGGATTAAGCTACTTTGTTTAGCTTCTCTGAAGGCACGAATTACTTAGAATACAACTCGACTATGAAGCTTTCTTTGATATCCATGCCAACTTCAGATCTCTGTGGCAGGCGTTCTATACTTACCTTTAATGATTGAGGATCCTGCTTTAACCATTCAGGAACGCCTCTATCCTTGACGATCTCAATGACCTCTTTTATCCCTTTCACTATCTTTTCCTTTTGTTTCAATTGTATAGAATCCCCTACCTTTATAGTATACGAAGGTACGTCCACTTTTCTGTTATTCACTAAAACATGGCCATGCATCACTAACTGCCTAGCATGAGACCTCGACAATGCAAAGCAAGACCTGAATATCACGTTATCAAGCCTTCTTTCTAAAAGTTCTAAAAGTTTTGCACCTGTAACGCCCTTTGATTTTGAAGCTATGCTAAAATATCTTCTGAACTGTTTTTCAAGAACACCATAGATATTCTTTACCTTCTGCTTTTCCATAAGCTGCATGCCATAATTAGATATCTTTACTCTCCTGCCTTTACCATGTTGTCCTGGAGAATAGCTTCTTCTATCAAATGCGCACTTATCTGTATAGCATCTGGTGCTCTTTAAAAAAAGTTTCAGACCTTTTCTTCTACATAACCTACATGATGACCCTGTATATCTTGCCATTAAATCGCTCCTTTAAAATATCCGGATTAATGAATTACAAATGACCAATGACAAAATCCAAATAAATCCCAAATTTTCATTTTTTTTTTATTTGACATTTGAAATTTGACATTTGTCATTGTCTCTATACCCTTCTCCTCTTAGGTGGCCTGCAGCCATTATGTGGAATAGGCGTAACATCCTTTATAGCGCTTATTCGTAGGCCAGCTGCTTGGATCGCCCTGATAGCTGATTCTCTGCCAGAGCCAGGCCCTTTTACAAAGACCTCTACATCTTTAAGCCCCTGCTCAACTGCTTTTTTTGCTGCTTCCTTAGCCGCTACCTGAGCAGCAAATGGTGTAGATTTCTTAGAACCCTTAAATCCTACTGACCCACAGCTTGCCCACACAATAGAGTTCCCCTGTTTATCAGTTATTGTGACTATTGTATTATTAAACGTCGCAAGTATATGTGCGACACCACTACTAACTGTTCTTATGGTCTTTTTTCTAACTTTTACTTTCTTCTTTTCTACCATTTTTCACTCCTTAAGTAAAAAACTTATGCTTCAGCACCAGGGGTCTGGGTTTTTCCTTTCCTGGTAACTCCTACTGTCTTTCTTGGCCCTTTTCTTGTCCTAGCATTAGACTTTGTCCTCTGCCCTCTTACGGGTAGGCTTCTTCTGTGTCTAAAACCTCTATACGATCCCACATCAATGAGTCTTTTTATATTCTGAGTGCTCTCTCTTCTGAGATCGCCTTCTACTCTAAATTCTTTTTGTATGATCGCTGCTATCCTAGATACTTCCTCTTCTTTAAGATCTTTTGCCCTCACATCTGGATTGACACCAGCTGATTTAAGTATCTTGTTTGAGGATGATCTACCTATGCCATAGATATAAGTGAGAGCTATCTCTATCCTCTTTTCCTTCGGTAAATCTATTCCTGAAATTCTCGCCATTATTTATCTCCTTAACTATGCTAAATCTAACAACTAAAATCTAACAACTAACAACTAAATCATCCCTGTCTCTGTTTATGCTTTGGATTAATACAAATAACCCTTACGATTCGCTTACGTTTTATAATCTTACATTTGTCACATATTGGTTTTACTGATGGTTTTACTTTCATAATCCACTTCCTATTTTCCTCTATATGTTATTCTTCCCTTTGTCAGGTCGTATGGGGAAAGTTCCATCTTTACCTTGTCCCCCGGCAATATCTTTATAAAATACATCCTCATCTTGCCTGAGACATGCGCTAAGACTTTATGCCCATTCTCAAGCTCTACTCTAAACATCGCGTTTGGCAATGCTTCAAGTACTGTACCTTCTACTTCTATGGCATCTTCTTTTGACATTTTTTAGTTTTTAGTTGTTAGTTTTTAGTTTAAAGCTTACAACTCTCTTTTTTTACGTAAGTATTCTAGGTCCTTTATCAGTAACAGCTATTGTGTGCTCAAAATGAGCTGATAAAGAACTGTCTTTAGTTACTGCTGTCCAACCGTCTTCGAGGATCTCTATCTCGAACCTGCCTTCATTGACCATAGGTTCTAATGCTAAGACCATACCCTTTTTCAAACGTGGACCTACGCCAGGTTTCCCAAAATTCGGGATCTCCGGCTCTTCATGCATGTTCTTTCCTATGCCATGGCCGACAAATTCTCTTACGACTGAATAGCCTTGTTTTTCAACATAGCTTTGAATAGCAGAGAAATATCAAAAAGCCTATTGCCAATGATCGCCTTCTTGATCCCTATATTTAGAGATTCCCTGGTAATCTCTATAAGGCGTTTTGCTTTTTCTGAAACCCCATTTCCTATCTCTATAGTTATCGCAGAATCAGCAAAAAAACCATTTTTGAGAACGCCTACATCTATCGACAATATGTCGCCTGATCTCAGCTTTCTCTTACCAGGTATGCCATGGACGACTTGTTCATTTATAGAAACACAGATACTGGCAGGAAAACCTCTATAACCCTTAAATGCAGGCTGTGCATCTAAAGATCTTATTAATCTTTCTGCTTCTCTATCTAGTTCCGCTGTAATTATTCCAGGTCCGGATAATTTTCTAAGGCTATCAAGAACTTTCCTGACAATAGCACCAGCTTCTTCTATTAAGACAATCTCATGTTCTGACTTTATCTCAATCATTTATGATTTGAAAGAGCTCTTTATATACTTCCCCAGCGTCTAGATCGCCGGAAATCTCCCTTAATATTCCTTTTTCTTTATAATAATCGATAAGTTCTTTTGTCTGGTTATTATAGACATCTAATCGTGTTTTTATTGTCTCTTCATTATCATCTTTTCTCTGATATAAAGAACCATTGCACTTATCGCAGATACCTTGTTTTTTTGGAGGCATGTTAGTTATGTGGTAATTTGCCCCGCATTCTTTACAAAGCCTTCTACCTGTGAGCCTTTTTATAACAGTCTCAATGCTGGTCTTAAGATATATTACAAGGCCTATGGACAGTTTAAGATATCCTAAAGCTTCGTCGATCTTCTTTGCCTGATAGATAGTCCTCGGAAAACCATCTAACATAAAACCTTTATCTAAATTGCTTGATCTTATTTTATCAAGCATCATCT
This sequence comes from Candidatus Omnitrophota bacterium, assembly GCA_043821705.1. Lineage (GTDB taxonomy): Bacteria > Omnitrophota > Gorgyraeia > Gorgyraeales > Gorgyraeaceae > JBDRCN01. The sequence continues at coordinate 11,418 of JBDRCN010000014.1, read as the reverse complement.
CTATCACTATATCATCCGGCACAAGCTCTCCTTTTTCCATGAAAGACTTGGCCTTCTTGCCTATTTCAGTGTTCATCTTTACATTCTCTCTCAAGATATCTCCTGTAGAAAGATGTAAGAAATGAAGTTTATCCTGAAGTATGACTGCCTGAGTACCTTTTCCTGCTCCTGGTGGCCCTAGTAATACTATTCTCACACTATTTCCTTAAATTCCAAATTACCAAATCTCAACTTAATATCCAACTATTTTGAAATTGGTCATTGGAAATTTATTTGACATTTGAGATTTGTCATTCTATAAATTGTCCTAACTCTTAATTATCTTCTTCCGCGAATGCGGCCCTTCTTCATAAAGCCTTCGTAGTGCCTCATCAAAAGTTGTGACTCGATCTGCCTCATAGTATCAAGCATTACTCCGACCACGATGAGAAGCGCTGTACCGCCAAAGAAACTAGCTATGAGATATGGTACCTTAAGCCAGCCGCCTAACATGTCAGGAAATACTGCAATAAATGCTAAAAATATAGCTCCAGGTAATGTTATCCTTGTCATTATAAAATCAAAATATTCAGCAGTCTTTTGCCCTGGCCTGACGCCTGGAACGAATCCTCCGTATTTTTTCATGTTATCAGCTACATCTACTGGATTAAAGCTTATAGCTGTATAAAAATATGCAAAGAACACTATTAAAAGACTGTATACTATCGTATATAAGATCTGTCCTCTTACTAAAGACTGCGCTATTCTCTGAAGGCCTGAATTCGGTATAAAACCAGCTATTGTAGCTGGAAATAAAATTATAGATTGAGCAAATATTATAGGGATTACTCCAGCCTGGTTTACCCTCAAAGGAATATAAGTACTTTGACCGCCATATACCTTTCTACCAACAATTCTCTTAGCATATTGCACAGGAATTCTTCTTTGGCCCTGTGTTATCAATATTACAGCTACAATAACAAGCATCCCTATCACTGACATAAGTAGTATTGAAAAAAAACTTAGCTGTCTTTTTTCTGGCGCAAAAGGAGATAAAAGCGCAAATACCTGATATAGTGCTGTGGGAAGTCTCGAAATAATACCAGCTGTAATTATAAGGGATATCCCATTTCCTATACCATGTTCTTGGATCTGTTCTCCTAGCCACATTATAAATGCTGTTCCAGTAGTAAGAGTCACTACAGTTAAAAATCTAAAAAACCAACCTGGGTTATCTACTATTTGAAGCCCTTGGAACCTGGCTGGATTTTCAAGCCAAAGCGCTATAAAAAATGACTGCACCACAGCAAGTACTACTGTACCATAACGCGTATATTGTATTATCTTACGCCTACCTGCCTCCCCTTCTTTAGATAACTTTTCGAGATGAGGTATAACAGTGACTAAAAGTTGCAATATGATAGAGCTAGATATATAAGGCATTATACCTAATGCAAAGATAGTAAGCCTTGTTAAAGCTCCACCAGAAAACATATTCATTATTCCAAAGAGCGTTCCACCCTGGGTTTTAGTTACGTTTTCAAAAAATTGTACAAGCTTGGCGCCATTTACTCCAGGCGTGGGTATGTAAGCTCCTATCCTGTACACGCAAAGAAGAAGCATTGTTACTATTAACTTCTTTCTTAGATCCGGTATCTTAAAAGAATTCGCTAAAGCTTTAATCATTTATTTTTTTATATATCTCGCACTTGCCTCCGACTTTTTGGATCTTATCCTGAGCGACCTTTGAGAATGCATGAGCCTTTATATTTATTGGCACTGTTATCTCACCATCGCCTAGGATCTTCAAAAAGTTTATCGGCCCTTTTATTACGCCTTTTTCCTTTAAAAGTTCTGGAGTAATGTTAGCTTCCTTCTTGAGACCAGCTAGATCTCTTAGATTTATTACGTGATATCCTACTCTTGGCATTGGGCGAAAGCCACGTTTAGGCATCCTTCTTATAAGAGGCATCTGTCCTCCTTCAAAACCCGGAGTGACACCTTTACCTGTTCGCGACATCTGGCCTTTATGGCCTCTTGTAGAAGTCTTGCCATGCCCTGAACCTGGACCTCTACCAACTCTCTTTTTTCTTTTCTTAGCACCAAAACCTGGGGTCAGATCTTCTATTCTCATTATATATTATTCCTCTTCTGGCATTTCTCTTTCTACTCTTAATCTCTTTAAGCCTTCTAATGTTGCTTTAGTGACATTTATTGGGTTCGCAGAACCAAGGGACTTAGTAAGTATATCCTTTATCCCGCATACATCACAGATAGCTCTTACAGCACCTCCAGCTATTACTCCTGTTCCTTCAGAAGCTGGTTTTAAAAGCACTTTCCCTGCCCCATAATGTCCCATCACTTCATGAGGTATGCTAGTACCTTTTAGGCATACAGTGAAAAACTCCTTCTTTGCATTTAAAAGAGCTTTCTTGATAGCATTAGGAACTTCATTGGCTTTGCCATAACCACAACCAACGCTGCCATTTCCATTACCTACAGCGACAAGTGCAGTAAAAGAGAACCTCTTTCCTCCTTTAACTACTTTTGAGACCCTATTCACAGTTATGACCTTCTCTATAAACTGCTCTGCGTCTTTTTCTTCAATATTTTTTATTATATTATCTTTTGCTCTGTTTTTATCTGCCAACTTCCCCTCCAAAAATGTTCTAAAATTTAAGCCCTGCTTCTCTAGCTGAATCAGCTAACGCCTTGATCCTGCCATGATAGAGATAACCTCCTCTATCAAAAACAACCTTCTCTATATTCTTTTTCTTTGCCTCTTTAGATATAAAAGTACCTAGTTTTTTAGCTGCTTCGACATTGCCTCCCCAGCTACATTCTTTTTTGAACTCCTTGTCATTAGTGGAAAAAGACAGGAGTGTCTTGTTCGTTATATCATCGATAAGCTGCACACTCATATTCTTATGGCTTCTATGCACACACATCCTAGGGATATCTTGTGTACCCTGCATTTTTTTTCGTATCCTATAGTGCCTGGTGATCCTTCCAAATTCTGATATATTTCTGATTTTCTGTCTCATATTGTTTTCCTCATGCTACTGCTTTTCCAGCCTTTTTCCTAACGTATTCTCCTTGATACCTGATGCCCTTGCCTTTATATGGCTCTGGTTTCAAAAAATCTCTTATATCAGCTGCTACCTGTCCTACTTTTGCCTTATCAATACCTTCAACAATTATCTGAGTCGGTTTTGGGGTCTTTACTGTAATGTCTTCTGGTATAAGATAAACAACTGGATGAGAAAAACCTAATTGTAGAGTAATATTTTTCCCTTGAGCCTGAGCTTTATAACCCACACCCTGTATCTCAAGATTTTTAGTATATCCTTCGTTCACGCCTTTTATCATATTGCTGATATATGCCCTTGTCGTGCCCTGCATAGCATGCCCTACATTATCCTCTCTGAGTCTTTTTACAAGGATCTGTGAGCCCTCTTGATTGACTTCAACATGTTCTGGCAATGTCCAATCTAATTTGCCTTTAGGCCCTTCAGTAAAGATCATACCTTTTTCTATCTTTACCTTGACCTTATCTGGAACTGGAACTGGTTTTTTACCTACTCTTGACATGATATTTTTCCTTATAAAATTTTACCAAATATAGCAAAGGACTTCTCCACCAGTCTGCATCTCCTTTGCCTGCATATTCGTGACGATCCCTCTTGAAGTAGAAAGGATCGCTATTCCTAATCCACCCAGAACTCTAGGTAATTTATCCTTTTTTGAATAAGTCCTTAGGCCAGGCCTAGATATCCTCTTCAAGCCCTTCATTAGACACTGCCCTTCTTTATTATATCTTAGATAAACTCTTAAAAGACCTTGCTTATCATCTTCCATAAATTTAAAGTCTTTTATGAATTTCTCTCTTTTCAGGATACCAAGGATCTCTTGAGAGATCTTTGAGAACAGCACATCTACCTTTGTCTTTTTTGCAATAATACCATTTCTTATTACAGTCAACATATTTGATATAGGATCACTTAAACTCATTATTATTAGCTCCTCTCAAACAACTCTTGCTTGCACCAGGCATCATGTATCAGGCTACAAGTAAAAGCTTTTACCTGTTACCTGCGGCTTGATACTTGCTGCCTAATACTCTTTATCACTTTTATCCATTACCAGCTTGCCTTAGTTACTCCGGGTATTTCCCCGCGTGATGCCATCTCTCTGAAACAGATACGGCATATCTGGAACTTTCTCATATACGCACGAGGCCTGCCGCACAATTGACATCTATTATATTTTCTTACTTTAAACTTCGGGGTTTTCTTTTGTTTAGCTATCAAACATTCTTTTGCCATGACTTAAACGCTTCCTCCTCCTGTGAAAGGCATACCAAACATCTTCAATAATTCATATGACTCTTCCTTGGAATGTGCTTTGATATTCATAATAATATCCATGCCTTGAGGACGCTTTACCTTATCAATATCTATTTCAGGGAATATGGTCTGCTCCTTAAGGCCTAATGAATAGTTACCTTTTTGGTCAAATGATTTAGATGATATCCCTCTAAAATCCCTGATCCTGGGTAATGCTACATTTATAAGCCTGTCTAAAAATTCATACATCCTGGCGCCTCTAAGAGTCACTTTACATCCAACAGGAACGCCCTTACGTATCTTAAAATTCGCTATAGCTTTCTTAGCTCTTGTCATAGCAGGCTTCTGTCCAGTTATAGTACCCAGGTCTGCCATTGCATTCTCCAATATCTTTATATCCTGCGTTGCCTGGCCTACACCCATATTTAGTATTATCTTTTTTAAACAGGGTGCCTGGAGACTGTTCTTATAATTAAATTTCTTGGAAAGCTCCGGGACTATATCTTTTCTATATTTTTCTAGTAATCTTGGTGTTATCGCCATAATTTTTTCCTATTTTACCTGTTACCTGAAACCTGCAACTTGTAACCTGTTATATAAGCTCCTTACATTTTTTACAGATCCTTGTCTTCGTACCATCAGAGAGAGTAGAAAAACTAACGCGTGTAGGTTTATTGCATTTCTGACACATTACCATTAGATTAGAGATATGAATAGAACTCTCTTTGTCAATAACCCCGCCCTGCTGGTCTTCTTTCGTGCGCCTGGTATGTTTTTTTACAAAATTCACGCCCTGGACAAGCGCCCTCTTCTTATCAGTAAATATCTTGATAATCTTGCCAGTCTTTCCTTTGTCTTTTCCTGCTAGCAACATAACTACATCATCTCTTCTGATTCTGCTCATAATTAAATTACCTCTGGCGCTAATGAAATTATCTTCATGAAATTCTTTTCTCTTAACTCTCTTGCAACAGGCCCGAATATCCTAGTTCCTCTAGGGTTCATCTGTTGGTCTATTATTACAATCGCATTCCTGTCAAATCTGAGATACGACCCATCTATCCTTCTGATAGCAGTGACAGTTCTCACTATCACTGCTTTTACTACTTCGCCTTGTTTTACGACACCATCCGGCGTAGCCTCTTTTATATTAGCAGTGATTATATCCCCTATTTCAGCTATTCTTCTCCCATGTCTTCCAATAACGCCAATACAAGAAGCCTTTCTTGCTCCTGTATTATCCGCGACATCTAGAATAGTGCGCATCATTATCATTTTAAGACCTCAACTAACTTCCATCTTTTTGTTTTACTTGTTGGTTTTATCTCTTTTATCTTAACTTTATCTCCAAGTTTAGCTTGTTTTTTTTCATCATGAGCCATGACCTTGCTGGACTTTTTAATGATCTTCTTATATAACTTATGCCTAGTCGTCCTGTCAAGCCTAACTACTATGGTCTTTTCCATCTTATCGCTGACAACTACGCCTATTTTTTCTTTGCGTAAAGACCTTGATCCCATAAAACTACTTCTCCTTCTCGCGAAGCACTGTCAATATCCTTGCAATATCCCTACGCGCTTCTTTGATCTTAGTGGGTTTTTCTATGCGGCCAGTGGAACCCTGCATACGTATATCGTATAAGGATTTCTTAAGGCCTATCACCTTTTCCTGCAATTCTTGTTTTGACAGATTGTTAAGTTCTTCTCTTTTTAACATACTTAGGCCTATTTAGATGTTTTTCTTGTTATAAAACGAGTTCTAAAAGAAAGTTTACTTGCTGCATATCTCATTGCATCTTTTGCGATCTCTTCATCCACTCCGCCAAGTTCAAATATGACCTTGCCTCTTTTTACTATACTTACCCAATATAAAGGCATGCCTTTGCCTTTTCCCTGCCTTGTCTCATTTGGTTTCTTTGTAACACTTTTATCAGGAAATGCTCTTATCCATAATTTGCCAGCTCCCTGTAATGCTCTCATGATACATATCCTGCAAGCCTCTATCTGTATATTAGTAAGCCATGCATTACCTAGAGCTTGAAGACCGTACTCGCCAAATGCAATAGTCGCGCCTTTAGTAGCAATGCCCCTACGCCTTCCTCTCTGATATTTTCTAAATTTGACCCTCTTCGGCATCAAGACCATGGTTTTACCTAACTCTTTTTATCTTCTTTATTTTCACTTATCTCTTCTTTTGGCACAAACTTTTTCTTGCCTACAATAACATCTCCTGTATAGATCCAGACCTTTACTCCTATAAGACCTGCCTGAGTAAGGGCTTCGCTAAAACCATAATCAACATCAGCCTTTATGGTCTGAAGCGGCACTTTCCCAACTTTATAAGATTCTTTTCTTGCGATCTCAGCGCCATCAAGCCTGCCTCTGCACCTGATCTTTATGCCTTGGGCTCCTTGAGTCATTGCCTGTTGGACTGCTCTCTTCATCGCTCTTCTAAAGCTAACTCTTTTTACTAGCTGAAAAGTGATATTATCAGCTACTAATTGAGCGCAAATAGCAATGTTCTTTATTTCTTTGATGTCTATCTGTATCTCTTTACTTACGATATCCTTCAATTCATCCCTTAATCTGTCTATTTCAGCGCCTTTTCTCCCTATTATTACTCCTGGCCTTCCGCTGAATATTATTATTCTGACCCTCTGGCTTGCTCTTTCGATCTCTACTTTAGCTACAGCAGCCTGGGATAGATTCTTCTTTATATGTTTTCTGATCTTGGAATCTTCTATCAAAAGGCTCCCGAAGTCCTTCTTTCTAGCGAACCACCTGGAATTCCAATCTCTTATATATCCTAATCTAAAACTATATGGATGTACTTTCTGACCCAATTTAATTCTCCTATTTTTTCTTAACTGATTTTTTTGTTTTTTCTACTTTAGCCTTTGCTGGCTTAGGCTCTTTTTTAGTTTCTTTTTCTGCTACCTTTTTAACTTGTCTCTTTATTTGAGCTAATTCTAAAGTAATATGAGAAGTCCTATGTTTTATCATGGTCGCTCTTCCCATGGAAGCAGCCCTAAATCTCTTAAGCATCGGGCCATTGTCTACTTTTATCAAGGATACGTATAGATCTCCTGGCTGTAAACTTTCCTTCTTATCTGCGCTATCCAAAGCTGACTTTAAAAGTCTCTTTAGAGGAAGAGTAGGCCTTTTATTGACAGTATCTAAGATCGCTTCAGCCTTTACAACTGGAAGGCCTCTAATGAGATCCACTACTTTCCTGGTCTTTCTAGGAGATATCCTTATATATCTTGCGATTGCCCTTATTGCCATGTATTACCCCTTATGTCTTTGTTAAAGACTGCTCTGTATGAGAACCGTGCTTCCTGAACATCCTAGTTGGAGAAAATTCGCCTAACTTATGGCCAACCATGTTCTCTGTTATAAAAACAGGTATGAATTTTTTTCCATTATAGATAGAAACAGTCGCTCCTACGAAGTCAGGAAGTATTGTTGATCTTCTTGACCAGGTCTTGATAGGTTTCCTATCACCTTTATTCTTCGCTTCCTGAACCTTACTTAAGAGTTTCTCATCTATATAAGGACCTTTTTTTAATGATCTTCCCATTGTATATCCTTTTTTTAAGTTACGATCCTGCTTTTTCTTCTTTTAATGATAAATCTATCTGATGTCTTTGTCTTTCTTGTCTTAAGTCCCTTTGATTTCTGCCCCCATGGAGAAACTGGATGTCTTCCCCCTGATGATTTACCTTCTCCGCCACCCATAGGATGGTCAACTGGATTCATGACAACGCCTCTTACTCTTGGGTTACGCCCCATCCATCTTGATCTGCCTGCTTTACCTATAGAGACTGTATCATGTTCAATATTGCCAAGCTGCCCTATTGTCGCCATAGAATCTATATCTATGAGCCTGACCTCACCTGATGGAAGCTTCACATGAGCATACTTATTTTCTTTTGCCAAAACTTGAGCATAACTTCCTGCGCTTCTTACTATCTTTCCGCCTCTACCTTTTTGAAGTTCTATGTTGTGTATAGGCGTACCAGGCGATATATTCCTAAGAGGCATAGCATTACCTACTTTTATCTCTATCTCATTCCTGCTTGAAAGGACTGTATCTCCAGGCTTTAACCCTGCTGGCCACAAGATGTATCTTCTCTCTTTATCTTCATATTCTAGAAGAGATATCCTGCAAGATCTATTAGGATCATACTCTATGGATATGACATTGGCCTGCATATCCATCTTATCTCTCCTGAAATCTATGATCCTGTACCTCTTTTTATGGCCTCCACCTATCCATCTGGAAGTTATCCTGCCTTTAGAATTTCTCCCACCAGTCCTCTTTAAGGACTCTGTAAGAGATTTCTCTGGCCTGTTAGTGGTAAGCTCCTTAAAATCAGGAAGAGCTGTGAATCTGAGGCCTGGGGTTCTAGGTTTATATTGTTTGATCGGCATAATTAAATCCTTATTAAGTTGTTGCTATTTCTATCTTGTCTCCCTCTTTAAGAGTGACTATAGCTCTCTTCCAGTCAGGAGTTTTACCAGCTTTAAATCTTAATCTTTTCCATTTGCCGTTTATTACCTGAGTATTAACTTTTAGGACATTTACATTATAGATCTCTTCCACAGCTTGCTTTATCTCTATCTTGTTAGCAGTGTTTGCCACACGAAAGACATACTTGTTCTCAGCCAGCATCATAGATCCTTTTTCAGTCCTTAATATATTTTTTAAAGTATCATAATGACTCTTCATTTTTAATGAGCACTTAGCTTATGGAGCATCATATGCGACATAAGTTAATGTGCGAATTAAACCCCTCACCCAGCATGTATAATTTTACTTTTAATGCTTGAGTAAGGTGTTTTAGTTTTTTAAATTCTCCTCCACCAGTATATATGCTGGGTGAGGGGTTAAGTTCGGACTTAAGACTTACGTCTCTTTGTTCCGTAAGTCTTGTCCTCACTTAACCTCTTTACAATAGCATCATGTGTATCTTTAGAAAACAGGACCTTTGAAGATGAAAGCACATCATATGCATTAAAATCACTGCTCGTCTTAAGAGCTAGATTCTTTATATTCTTACAAGAAAGTATCAAATTTACATCTTTCTTTGAGTAAACAAACATTGTCTTTTTACTGCCTATCTTTAATGCTCCTAATATCTTTGATATCTCTTTTGTCTTAGGAGCTTTAAGCTCTGGATCTTTTTCTAAAAGCATGATCTCATTATCTCTTGTCTTTGCGCTAAGACCTGTTATAAGTGCTCTTTTTAGGAGTGCCTTAGGAAGACTGTAGCTATAATCCCTTGTATGAGGTCCAAAAACTATTCCTCCACCTCTCCACAAAGGCGATCTGATCGAACCAGCCCTTGCCCTACCAGTGCCTTTTTGTTTCCAAGGTTTTTTTCCGCCGCCTCTTACATTTGCCCTTGTCTTAGTAGATGCATTGCCCTGCCTGGAATTAGCCCTGTACATAGTAACGACCTGATGCAGGAGCGCAGTATTTAAAGAAGCGTTGAAGACATCTGGATCAAGTTTGAATTTATCTGTCTTTTTACCAGCAAGACTATATACATCGACTACTGGCACATCTATCTTTTTCTCTTTTGTCTTTTTTGGCTTAGTTGTCATAACTACTTCTTATCTTTCTTATCTTTTGTTTCCTCTTGCCTATTTATTTTCTTCTTTGCTAATTTTATCTCTACATAAGTATTATTTGCGCCTGGTATAGACCCTTTTACTAGTATAAGATTTTTATCATTGAATATCTTTACTACACGCAAGCTTTGCACAGTCTTTCTTTCATTCCCCATTCTCCCAGGCATGTGTTGTCCCTTATTAACTTTTGAAGGAAAACTGCTAGCCCCGATCGAACCTACTCGCCTGTGGTGCATTGAACCATGTCCGCTAGGGCCACCTGCCCAGCCCCATCGCTTTACACCGCCTTGAAAACCCTTGCCTTTTGTCACGCCTGAGATGTCAACAAAATCCTTCTCCTTAAACATATCCACTGTTATGGTCTTCCCTATGGACATATCTTCAGTGATGTCATATGGTAGCTCTTTTAAAAAAGCCTTTGGCGTTATATTCAGCTTTTTGTATTGGGCAAGCTGCTGTTTAGGGGTCAGTTTTTCCTTTTTATCTGAAAATCCTAGTAACAATCTATCTTTTCTGACAGCCAAGACAACGCATGGGCCAGCTTCTATCACAGTGCAAGGCACTAGCCTGCCTTCTTCTGTAAAGATCTGAGTCATCCCTATTTTTTTTCCTAATAAACCAGCTTTCATAACCGAATAAAATACCTTTCTTAAATGAGTACTGTAATTATGAAAATTAAAAATTTTCGTAATTACATCTTCTTTGCTTTACTTCCTTGAAGGTACGAATTTAACCCCACACCCAGTTGCTCCGAAGAATCTCTTCAAAATATCTGGGTGTGGGGTAAGTTCGGCCTTATAAGTTATGTCACTTTGCTCCATAACTTATGGCCTTACTTATTTAATCTCTACATGCACTCCTGCGGGTAGATCTAGTTTCCTAAGGGCGTCTATTGTCTTTGCGGTAGGACTTATGATATCAAGGAGCCTTTTGTGCGTCTTCATCTGAAACTGCTCTCTAGATTTTTTGTCTATGTGAGGACCTCGCAAAACCGTAAATATCTCTCTCTTTGTAGGTAATGGAATAGGTCCTGAGACCATTGCTCCTGTACGCTTTGCAGTATCTACTATTTCCATAGTAGACTGATCCAGCAATTTATAGTCATACCCTTGTAACCTGATTCTTATCTTTTGCGCTTGTGCCATTATTTATTTACCTTCTATAGACTTTCTTGTCTCAAGTTTCATGCCACATGTCACAGGTAAAAACTTGTGTCATGCCTGCCCTCCGAAGCCTTGGCGTAGGAGGGTGTCTTGCAACCTGTGACCTGCTATGCAATTACTTCTGCTACAACTCCTGCGCCAACTGTATGTCCGCCTTCTCTTATAGCGAATCTAAGTTCTTTTTCCATAGCGATAGGAGTGATGAGTTCTATTTCTAGTTCTACGTTATCACCTGGCATTACCATTTCAGTTCCTGCTGGAAGTTGTGCTACACCAGTTACATCAGTGGTCCTG
>JBDRCN010000013.1:0-26268 GCA_043821705.1 Candidatus Omnitrophota bacterium | reverse complement strand
ATAAGGTGATTATCCGCAAACATAACGAGAGGGTAAAACCCGAAGATACGGTATTCTTTCTGGGTGACTTCATTTTCAAAGGCGGGAAGGAAGGCGGAGAAGAGAAATATCGCCAGTTTGAAAAGAAATTGAATGGTAAATTTATTTTCATCAAGTCCAATCACGACCGTAATAACAGCCTCAAGACGATAATCACGAAAATGTATCTTCACTATGGAGCAAAGGATATCTGTATGACGCACAGGCCGGAGCATGCTGATCCTGATGTGCCATTGAATTTCTGCGGCCATGTGCATCAGCGTTATAAGGTAAAACGCCTGAATGATAAGTCCTTGATAGTGAATCTATCGGTTGAGGTATGGGATTATTATCCGGTCTCATTTAAAGAAATTACCTCTACTGTTTCAGCATTCGTGAGGGAAGAAAAGAAAAGTAATGGAAAAAATGACGAAGAAAGCAGTAAAAGCGACAGGCATAAAGACTTGGCCAGTGGATGATAGGCTGAGGAGAACAAATAGGATGTGTCACTAAGTCTTGAGAGCACGGAAACAATAAATATTATGGCAAACGACTATTCAAAGCTATCAAAAGAAGAACTGTTAAAGGTTGTCGGGAAGCTCGAATCCCGTAAGAAATACGGCCTTATATGGGATGAGGAGCGGACAAAAGAACAGTTTGAAAAGGAATCCGAAAACGCCCTTCCGGTTTTAAAAGAAGTTAAAGGCAAAGAGATTAAGACCGATCCTTCCAAACCGGTTAATATCCTCATCGAAGGCGACAATTATCATGCTCTATCGGTTTTAAATTATACCCATCAAGGCAAGATCGACGTTATCTATATTGATCCGCCGTATAATACAGGGGCACAAACTTGGCGGTATAATAATGATTTTGTTGATAAAGATGACTCTTTCAGACATAGCAAATGGCTTTCTTTTATGAATAAAAGACTGCGTATTGCTTATAATCTTTTGCCCAGCGATGGTTTTGAGATGGCGATTGCTGATAAACCTGTACGCTATATTCGTGAATATCTCACGAAAAAAGGTTATCGCAATCGTAACGGTAATTATTTTAGCGCTAAACTTATTCGGGATATCTTGCGTAACCGTGTTTATACCGGCAAACTTGTCTGGAACCGATGCCATTACGATAAAACGCAAGCGACTCCTAAGGGTTACAGATATATTAAAAACGATCTGTCAAAGGTGGTTGTGTCTCAAGGACGGCATCAGCCACTGGTATCCGTAGAAGTTTTTGAGCAGGCGCAAAAGGCACTTGCTAAACGACGCATAGAACATAAAAAGCGGGCTGGGGATTATCCTTTATCAGCGGTGATGTTTTGCGCTAAGTGTAATCATAAGTATCATGGTATATCGTCCATTCGCAACCATAGGACTGGTGAGAAAAGCAGGTGGTATCGCTGCATTGGCCCGTATAAGTCATTTATCAAGTGCAGCAATAAGGCGGTCAAGGCAGAAGACATAGAGCCGAAAGTTTCAGTTTTACTATCTACGCTTTTGCGCTCAGATCGGCTAAAACCGAGCCGATGGAAAACCGTGACTGATGCCATAAAGCAAGATTGTCAGCCGATTGACGAAAAAGAGCAATTGCGACTTCAAAATAAGCTTAAAAAAATACAGAAGAAACAGTCAAAACTTACTGACATATATCTTGAGAATGTGCTTGGTGAAGATGTGTATCATGATAAGATAATAGCTCTTCGCAAAGATGAAGAGGAATTGAAGAAACAGCTTGCATTGCAAGCACTTAGAGAAATTGAAAGAGAGCGATCAATTGGGTATATTAACAGAGTAAAAGACTTTCTTGAAGGGTATGATGACAATAAAGAAAAGATAAGTTTTGCTGATAAAAAAGAATTAGCAGGGCTGCTTTTTAAAAACATCAAAATCGCCCCCGCCATAGGCGGATCTTTTCCCCCTAAAAGAATTTGTTTTTCTCTTTTCCCCCCTTTTAATTTTTTATTTTCAGAAACAGAAAGAAAGATGCAATGCCAAAAGAATCAAAAGCTTACAAGAATTCGCAGAAAAAAGCATGCCCTTCGAAGCCCGAAGGGCGTAGTAGGGTCTACATCCGTACCTTCGGATGTCAGATGAATGACCATGACTCCAAGAGAGTAAAAGACTTGCTCTTGGAAGAAGGGTATTCTTTTATCAGTGAATCTGATGAGGCAGATATCCTGATATTTAATACATGTAGCGTTAGGAAGCATGCTGAGGACAGAGTTTTTAATGTAGTACATAACCTTAAAAAGCTTAAGAAAAAAAGAAAGGATCTAATAGTAGGTATAATAGGATGTATGGCAGAGGCTAAAAAAGACGAGATCTTTAAAAAACTTCCAATAGTTGATTTTCTATGTGGTCCTGCTGATCTAGATAAAATACCTTCGATCCTTAGATGTCTTATTAATGGTTCAGGCCGCATTATGCATATTGGCGGACATAAAGATAAAAAAATACCGAAGTTTACTGAATATGCTGAGCCTGGAGACAGTACTTTTGTAAAAATAATGGAAGGCTGTAGTAATTTTTGTTCTTATTGCATAGTGCCTTATGTAAGAGGCCCTGAAAGGTCAAGACCGTATAAAGATATACTAAAAGATATTAAAAAATTATGCGATAAAGGAGTTAAGAAGATAATACTTTTAGGTCAGAATGTAAATTCTTATGGTAAAGGCTTAAAAGAAGACACAAATTTTCCTGAGTTACTTGAAAGAATAGATAAAATCGTAGATGGCAAGGCTGAGATCTTATTTGTAACTAGCCACCCTAAGGATGCTGGAACTACGTTATTCCGAACCATGGCTAAATTAAAAAGTATATCTAAAGAATTACACTTACCTATACAATCGGGATCAAACAGAATACTTAAAAAGATGAACAGAGGCTATACTGTAGAAAGATATAAAAAACTAGCAAAAGAATATAGGTCTATAGTTAAAAATGGAAAGCTTAGCACAGATCTAATAATAGGATTTCCCGGAGAGACGAAAAAAGATTTTCTCGATACATTAAAAATAGTAAAAGAGATAAAATTTAACGCAGCTTATATTTTTAAATATTCTCCCAGACCTTATACTAAAGCTTCAAAACTTAAAGACAATGTCCTCACAAAAGAAAAAGAAAGACGGCATGCAATTTTATTAGAGAATCAAAGAGAGATTTCAAAAAATAGAAATATAAAATCATGAAAATATTTTTAATATTTGCAAGAAAGTTTCAAAAGGAATCATATAGTTATCCTATTGGGATAATGTCTCTTGCGGCTATATTGAGAAGAAATGAGTATAATGACATTAAACTCTTTGACATGGCTATAGATTCAATGGAATTTATTATTGAAAGCTGCTTAAAAGACAAGCCTGATCTAGTAGGGCTTTCGAGCGATTCTATTAGCTTCGAAAATGGGACTAAGCTGGTAAAGAAGATACAAGAAAGATATAAAAAGACTATATATGTTTTAGGGGGCGTGCATCCGACTATTGCGCCAGAAGAAGCTCTCCGTGAACTAGGTGCAGATATAGCTGTTATAGGTGAAGGAGAAGTTAGTTTTTTAGAATTAGTAAAGAAAATTGATAAGGGAGAAGACTATATAGATGTAAATGGCATAGCATATTTAAGAGAAGATAAATTTTTTGAAAATAGACCCAGAGATTTTATAAATAATTTGGACGACATACCTTTTCCTGCCAGAAATCTTTTACCTATGGAGAAGTATTTAAACGTTCCTCCTGATATACCCATGTTATACCCTGCTATGACTATTATGGCAGGGAGAGGGTGTAGGTCAAACTGCATCTATTGCCAGCCTATATGTAGAAAATTATTTGGGAGCAAGATGAGAGTAAGAAGCGTAGGCAATGTTATAGAGGAGATAGAATTTTTAAGGATGAACTATAGATTCAGGACATTATGTTTTATAGATGATGAATTTTTTTATAATGGTGTGCCATGGATAGAAGAATTATGTAGCAGTATATTAGATAAAAAGATAAAGATAAGATGGACTTGTATTGGAAGAGTTGATCATATTGAGGCTAAGCTCATCAAGAAGATGAAAAGAGGCAGGATGTTTTTCAATAGCTTTTGGAGTAGAATCAGGCTCAGATAAGATATTAAAATATATGCGGAAAGGCTATCAAGCTAGGCAGATAGATAAGGCCTTTAAGATCTGTAGAGACAATAAGATTATCACTACGTGTAATTTTATGATAGGCACGCCTGGCGAGACCAAAGGGACTATGCAAGAGAGCATTGATATGCTCAAGAGGATTAAACCTAATCTTTTGAGATGGAGCATAACAACTCCTACTCCGGGATCCGATCTATATAGAGAATTAAAAGAAAAAGACCTGATTAACCTTAAGCATCTGTCCGAGTTTGACCGTTGGGCAGCATATCCTATAAAGCTAGAGTTTTTTTCAAAAGAAGATATACAAAAATCAATGAAAGATCTTCTCGATGTATTTTATTGGGATTTTTTTAGGTTGGTTTTAAATCCAATAAGAATAGCAAAAGAGTTTTATTTTATAAAGATCCTTATGCTAAGATATTTGTTTATGTTTACAAAACCAGTCCGCCTTTTAAAAGATATAGTATTTTATCTAAACTATTTTAAATATAGAAAAGGCCGGGATACTAAAGAAGATAATGATTAATACGCTATGGATATAATATTTTTAGTTGGCTCTACTGCATCTGGCAAAACTGAACTCTCAGTAAAATTAGCAAAGAAATTAAATGCTGAGATCATATCCTGCGACTCCATGTGTGTATATAAAGGTATGGATATACTTACTTCGAAGCCTTCCAAGGAGTATAGAAAAAAAATAAGACATCACTTGGTAGATATAATGTTGCCTACTAAAGAGTTTAGCGTTTCAGAGTATAGAAAGTTAGCGCTTATTGCTATCGAGAAGATACTGAAGAAAGGAAAAACACCTCTTTTTGTCGGAGGGAGCGGGCTTTATGTGAAAGCTGTAATAGATGGTCTTTTTGAATCTTCAGAAAAAGATGATGCTTTTAGGGAAAAACAAAGAAAACTCGCAGAAAAATACGGGAATAATTATTTATATAAAAAACTCCTCAAGATAGACGCTGTGAGTGCAGAGAAGATACACCCTAACAATTTAATACGTGTTATAAGAGCCCTTGAGATATATCATACTGAAAAATGCAGACCATCTGAGCTTAAAAAGAATACAATACCTCTTAAATATAAAAGCGTTGTTTATGGGGTGAATGTCCCGAGGGAAAAACTTTACGAAAATATAGGCAAAAGGGTTGATAAGATGTTTGAAGAAGGGATCATAAAAGAGGTGAATAGGCTTTCAAAAAAGAAGTTAAGCCTTACTGCAAAAAATGCCCTCGGATATAAAGAAATATTAGGGTATATAAAAGGCGAATATAATCTCAATGAGGCAAAAGAGCTTTTAAAGAAAAACACCCGGAATTTTGCCAAGAGGCAGCTTACATGGTTTAGGGCTGATAAAAGGATAATATGGAAAGAGCGCTTTTAGTAACAGTTGATATCAAACATAAAAGCTCATGGCCAAAAGATGACAGGGCTAGTGAATTGAGGGAACTAGTAGAATCTTGTGGGGGCAGGGTAGAAAGTGAAGTGATCTGCTCTAGAGAGAGGCTTACCCCGGATCTATTTTTAGGCAAGGGGAAATTTGAAGAGATCATAACAATATCCAGGGAAAAAAAGATAGACCTCGTAGTCTTTAATAATGAACTTACCCCAACGCAGTTGAGAAATCTGGAAAAAGGGCTGGGGAAAGATATAAAGGTCATTGATAGGACCCAACTTATACTTGATATTTTTGCATTACATGCAAGGAGTATGGAGGGGAAATTACAGGTCGAACTAGCGCAGCTAGAATATCTTTTTCCAAGACTCGCAGGATTAGGGACAGTGCTTTCTAGACTGGGCGGAGGCATTGGGACTCGAGGGCCAGGGGAACACATGCTGGAATATGATAAACGTAAGATATGGCGTAGGATCATAAAGCTCAAAAGAGACCTAAAAGACTTAAAAGCGAGGAGGCAAGCACTTAGAAAAAGAAGAAAAGACATAAGGCTTCCTACCATAGCTATAGTAGGGTATACTAACGCAGGGAAAACCACTCTTTTAAATAGGCTCACATCTTCTAAAAAACTTGCTGCTGATAAATTATTTTCTACCCTTGATCCAGTAGGCAGAAGCTTTATTCTTCCTAATAATCTGAAAGTGATCATCCATGATACAGTAGGTTTCTTAAGCGAACTTCCGCATAACTTGATAGAAGCATTTAAGGCGACACTTGAAGAAGTAGAAAATGCAGATCTTTTAATACATGTACTTGATGCGTCTAGCCCTAAGATACATGAGTTAGACCAGGCAGTGCATGATGTATTAAAGGAGCTGAGATCAGACCAGAAGACAATAATCAATGTATTAAATAAGATCGATCTAATGGATAATATGAATAATCTGAACAGGATCAAGAGACAATTTAATAACTCAGTATCCATATCTGCTCTTACGGGAGAGGGCGTAGAGGATCTGATACATGAGATCTCGAAGTTCTTTTCAGGGCTAATGACAGAGATAAAGATAGAGATACCTTCAAGCAGCATGGATAAGGTCAATCTTATTTATGAAAATGGCAAGGTATTGGCCAGAGAAGATAGATCCGATTCAATATATATAGAAGCCCTCATACCCACCAGAATAAAAAATCTACTTGACAAATAGCACTCTAAATGTTAGAGTGCTAACTTACCGACCAAATTATTAGGTGATCCATTATGAGAAACGTAGATATACAAGAGAGAAGAAAGAACATCTTATACGCGATAGTAGAATCCTATATAGAGAATGCTATGCCTGTAGGATCCCGTACTATTTCTCAGAGATTTAGACACTCTATGAGCCCAGCTACTATAAGGAATGTCATGGCAGACCTGGAAGAAATAGGATTGATCACCCATCCTCATACTTCAGCTGGAAGGGTTCCCACAGATAAAGGTTATAGAATATATGTAGATTCGCTCCTTCCAACTAACAATCTGACAAAAGATGAAGAACACCTCATAACAAGGCTTTTCAACAAGAGATTCGAGGATTTTGATTCATTGATGCAAAAGACCTCTACGGCGATCAACATGATAACTGATCTAGTAGGTGTGGTACTTACCCCTAGATTAAAAAGAAGCACTTTTAAACATATAGAGTTTATCCAAATAGACCCATCGCGCATGCTTACAGTGCTTATAACAGGTTCTGGTTTTGTAAAAAACTCCATTATAGACATAGATAAAGATATAGTGAAGAATGAGCTTTATAGGATAGTGGAATTCCTAAACCAGGAACTGGAAGGCATGTTCCTGGGCGAGATAAAGAACCATCTTACCAGAAAACTTCTAGAAGAGAGGGATTCTTTTTATACATTTCTAGAAAAAGCAATATCTATGCTCTCTAGTGCAAATGTATTAAGGACAGAAGACAGGGTGTATTTTGAAGGTGCTACATCCGTCATCTTAAACCCTGAGTTTCAGGATATAAAGAAGGCCCGGCTATTTTTAAAATGCTTGGAAGATAAAAAAGACATAGTAAGCATATTCAATGAAGATATGGATAGAGAAGGGATAAAAGTACATATAGGCAGAGAGAATAACTGTAAAGATATGCAGGGTTGTGCAGTAATAACTTGTAACTATAAGATAAAGGATAGGACTATAGGTGTATTAGGCGCGATCGGTCCTACTAGAATGGAATACGGCAAGGTCATACCAGCTGTGAAGTACCTATCGCATGTATTAGGAAAGGTGTTAGAAGACCTTGGATGATCATCATAGCCATGAAAAGAGAATAAAAAAGAATAATATGCTTTTAAGCGTAAAAGAATACGAGTCTATTCAGGAATTGGCAAAGAAGAGTGAAGAGAATTTTGACCGTCTTTTAAGACTGCAGGCAGATTTTGATAATTATAAGAAGAGAGTAGAGAAAGAAAGAATAGATTTTATCAAATATGCGAATGAAGATATTATCATAGAGATACTTAAGATATTGGATGATTTCCAGAGAGCCCATGAAGCTGGGAAAAAGAAACATGATTTCGAAGTGCTTTATAAAGGTGTTGAGATGATCTATAAGGACCTTAAAGATTTTTTATCTAAAAAAGGCGTGAAAGAGATAGAATCGATAGGGAAACCTTTTGATCCTAATGAACATGAGGCTATGATGCAGTGTGAGAGCGATGATGTTCCTGAAGATCACGTGATAGAAGAATTTCAAAAAGGATATATGTTAAATGGCAGGGTAATAAGACCGAGTAAGGTTAAGATTAGTAAAAAACCAGAGAGTAATGACAAATGACTAATGACAAAATCCAAATAAATTCCAAATTACCAAATCCAAATTTAATACCCAGTTATTTGCAAATTGGACATTGGAAATTTATTTGACATTTGAAATTTGACATTTAGGGCACACTTTAATGTGCCAATACGAGGAGGTTTATCATGAGTAAAGTAATAGGGATCGACTTAGGTACTTCAAATTCAGCAGCAGCAGTTATGGAAGGGGGCAGGCCTTCTATTATACCTAGCGCAGAAGGCGCAGGAGTCTCCAGTGGAAAGGCTTTTCCATCTTTTGTCGCATTTACAAAAGATGACCAAAGGCTTGTAGGAGAACCAGCAAGGCGCCAGGCATCTGTAAACCCAGATGGCACTATATACGCAGCAAAGAGAAAGATGGGAACTGACCATAAATTCAAGGTCCATGGCAAAGAATATACAGCTCAGCAGATCTCAGCATTTATCCTGCAGAAGATAAAGCAGGATGCTGAAAGTTATCTCGGGGATAAAGTCGAGGAAGTTGTCATTACATGCCCAGCTTATTTTAATGATAACCAGAGACAAGCTACTAAGGATGCAGGAGAGATAGCAGGTCTAAAGGTATTAAGGATAATAAATGAGCCTATTGCAGCATGTCTCGCTTATGGGCTGGATAAAGTAGGAAAAGAGCTCAAGATACTTGTCTTTGATTTTGGCGGAGGAACTCTCGATGTGACAATAATGGATATGTGGTATGACAAGGAGCATAACGCAAGCGGTTTCGAGGTCAAATCTACAAGCGGAGACACTCATCTCGGCGGTACTGATATGGATATCTTACTCATCAATTATATCGCTGACAGATTCAAGAAAGAGACAGGTATAGATCTTAAGAACGATAACATGGCAATGCAACGTCTTAGAGAAGCAGCTGAAAAGGCGAAAGTAGAACTTTCAAGCACCGTGACCACGGATATAAACCTACCTTTTATCACAGCTGATTCATCCGGGCCGAAACATCTTACAATGTCGATAAACAGGGCAAATCTGGAAGAATTGGTCAGACCAATAGTTGAAAAATGCAGGATCCCTGTAGAACAGGCATTGAAAGATGCGTCTTTAACAGCTAATGATATAGATAAGATCATTATGGTAGGCGGTCCTACAAGGATGCCTATTGTACAGAAGTTTCTGGAAGACCTCGTCGGCAAAAAGATAGAAAGAGGGATAGACCCCATGGAATGCGTGGCATTAGGCGCAGCTATCCAGGCAGCTATCATAAAAGGAGATGCGAAGGAAGTGCTTCTCTTGGATGTAACACCTCTTTCTTTAGGTATAGAGACATTGGGCGGAGTATTTACAAAGCTCATAGAAAGGAATACTACTATTCCTACTAAGAAGAGCCAGGTCTTTTCTACAGCAGCTGATAATCAGCCTGCTGTTACTGTAAGAGTGCTTCAGGGAGAACGCCAGATGGCGAATGACAATACTGAACTTGGGAGGTTTGATCTTGTGGGTATCCCTCCTGCGCCGCGCGGTATTCCGCAGATAGAAGTCACATTTGATATTGATAGGGATGGTATAGTGCATGTGAGCGCAAAAGACTTAGGAACAGGAAAAGAGCAGACTATAAAGATAACAGCGTCTACCAAATTGTCCAAGGATGACATAGACAAGATGGTAAAAGAGGCTGAGAAATTTTCTGATGATGACAAGAAGAAAAAAGAAGAGGTAGAAGTGAAGAACCAGGCAGATACTCTTCTCTATTCAGTAGAAAAATCTTTAAAGGACTATGGAGATAAAGTCAATCAAGAAGAAAAACTGAACATAGAGCAGAAATTAAATGAACTGAAAGAAGTCATAAAAGGCAATGATGCTCTGAAGATAAAAAAGGCAATGGAGGAACTGTCAAAAGTAGCTCATAAGTTAGCTGAAGAGGTATATAAGGCAACTCAGGCAAAACAAGCTCAGTCATCAGGGCAACCTGGTACAGGCCCTCAAACTAATGCTCAGGCGCCAAATGAAGATAGTAAGAAAAAAAACGAGGATGATGTTATAGACGCTGAATTTAAAGAGAAATGACCCTCCTACGCCTTTGTAAATAGTAATTTACAGGGCTGGCTTCGGAGGGCAGGTGAGTTAAGAAAAGAAAAAGATGATGTCTACTAAACGAGATTACTACGAGATACTGGGAATAGAGAAGAGCGTAAGTGTTGATGATGTAAAAAAGGCTTACAGGAGTCTTGCGCTCAAACATCACCCAGATAGAGTAGAACCTGATAAGAAGAAAGAAGCAGAAGCTAGATTTAAGGATATATCCGAGGCATATGCTGTACTATCAGATCCTCAGAAGAGGTCGCAGTATGATCAATTCGGCCATGCTGGCATAGATTCTCGGTATAGCTCTGAAGATATATTCCGCGGAGCTGATTTTGGAAGCATATTTGAAGATATGGGATCCGGAGGAGGTATCTTTGGTGATATATTTGAGAACTTGGGGATATTTGGAGGAGGATATTCATCTAGAGGCAGGCGCGGAGGCCCAGCACAAGGAAGAGATCTTGAATTTGAGATCTCAATTCTTTTTGAGGATGCAGCATCTGGCATTAAAAAGACTATAAATATACCTAGAGATGAGGCATGTCCTACATGTAAAGGTGAAGGCGCAAAACCTGGGACAAAAAAGACTAATTGCTCTAATTGTGGAGGTAGGGGCCAGGTATTACAGCAGGCAGGGCCTTTTAGTATCAGACAGACATGTCCTTCATGTAGAGGAGAGGGGAAAGCAATAAAGGACCCATGCAGCAAATGTCATGGCCAAGGCATGGTCAGGGTCACAAAAAAGATAGAAGTGGATATTCCTAGCGGAGTGGATACAGGTTCGAGGCTGCGCGTACAGGGAGAAGGTGAGCCTGGCACAAAAGGAGGCCCTAGAGGGAACCTCTACCTATATATAAATGTAAAAGAGCACTCTATATTTGAGAGGCATGGTTATGATATAATATGTGAAGTTCCTATAAATTTTCCTCTTGCTGCTCTAGGAGGAGAAGTTGAGGTGCCTACCTTAACTGGTAGTGTGTCAATGAAGATCCCAGAAGGAACACAGAGCGGGAAGATATTCAGGCTCCAAGGCAAAGGTATCAAGAGGTTAAGAGGTCATGGAAATGGAGACGAGCTTGTAAGGGTGATAGTAGAGACCCCTACACGTTTAAATAGAGAGCAAAAAAGAATGTTGAAAGAATTTTCTGAATCTTGCGGTGATAATGTGACACCTTTGGCGAGATCATTTATGGATAAGGTCAAGAAGGTGTTTAGAAAATAGTAAAATCTAAATAAAGACTGAATAATTTTAAATTTTGATATGTAATTTTGATTTTTAATTTTTAATATTTGATTTTAACTGGGTTTTTGTACAAGGAGTGAAGATGCCGACCTACGAGTATTTATGCAAAAAATGTAAGAGTAAATTCGATGCTTTTCAGAAGATGACTGATAAGCCTCTTTCAAAGTGTGTGAAAGAAGGTTGTAACGGTAAAGCAGAAAGGCTTATAGGGGGAGGAGCAGGTTTTATCTTTAAAGGGTCAGGGTTCTATGCAACTGATTATAGGAGTGAAAGCTATAAAAAGGGTGAGAAAAAGGATAAAAAAGCTCCATCACCATGCGAAGGTTGCGATAAGAAAGAAGGCTGTAATAAGTGAATAAAATATTAACGCAATAAACATAGGTTACAGGTTTCAGGTATCAGGTCTCAGGCAAGACTTGTTACTTGTGACTTGTAGCCTGTTACAAACATTTGATTATGGCTAAGAATTTTGTTAGATATTGGGTCCCTTTTTACGCATATGCAGCTTTAATATTCTATTTATCGAGTTTATCAAAAGTATTGCCAGAAATAGATATACCTTCTTTTGATAAATTTTTACACGTAATCGAGTACGGGGTATTTGGCATACTAGCAATAAGAGCATTTAAGAACTCAAAGAAGGCTATATTAAAAAAGCATTTTGGATCTATAGCTATATTAGTATCGATCTTATATGGGATCTCCGACGAGGCCCACCAGGCATTTGTGCCAGGAAGATATTTTAGTTACTTAGACATGGTATTTGATACTATAGGCAGTATAATGGGGGTTTTGATTTATGGCAGATATTATTCCTTTTAAAGGCATTCGGTATAACAAAGAAAAAATAATCGATCTATCAAAGGTCATCGCTCCTCCGTATGACGTGATCTCTCCAGAAGAAAAAGCTAAGCTTCGTGATTCCGAGGAGCACAATATAATACGTATTTTACTTGGTGACGATCTGCCTGGAGATAATGGAAAAGAAAACAAATATTCGCGAGCTGCAGGATTCTTGAACGACTGGATAAAAAAAGATATCCTGAAAAAGGAAGATGAAGAAAGTATTTATATATATCTCCAGGAATTTGAAGTAGAAGGAGAGCTTAAAAAAAGACTTGGCTTCCTAGCTCTTTTAAAGCTAGAAGAGTTTGATACTGAAACATCCACTATATATCCACATGAATATACATTGGATGCCCCTAAGAAGGACAGGACCAGTCTTATCAGCTCGATAGAAGCTAATCTAGGGCCTATATTTGCAGTCTTTGGAGACGATGAGGACAGGACCATTGAACACATACTTAGGAATGAAGCCAGCAGGGATCCTTTGATAGATGTAGTTGATTTTCATGGTATAAGGAATAAACTTTGGAGGGTAACTAACAAGAACACAGTAGGAAAAATAGTTTCTTTAATAAAGGAGAAAGAACTTTTTATTGCTGATGGACATCATAGATATGAAGTAGGGCTTGAGTTCAGCAAGATAAAAAAAGATAAAAAATACGGCTATATCCTTACTTATTTTACAGATCTTTATGCTGATGGCATAGTGGTCTTACCTGTCCATAGACTGATAAAAGGTGTGGATAAAGATTCGATGCAAGCATTTAAAAAAGAACTAAAGAATAGATTTGTCGTCGAGGATATAGCTAAAAAAGAGGATGTTAAAGGGTTCCTTTCTAAAGCTATGCCAAAAGAGAAAAGATTCGTCTTATATGATAGTCAGGGATTCTTGGGTATAATCATAAAAGATAATGATTCTTTGGATGTTACAGTGCTCCATAGCATAGTCATTGATATATTAGACAAGATAATAGTGAAAAATAAGGGTAAATTTTCAATAGATTTTACCAAGGATCTAAGTTATGCTATTAACGAGGTCGATAAGGGCGATTTTTCTCTTTCTATCATAATGAATCCTACTAAAATAACTGAGATAAGAGATATGGCGCTTTCAGGTAAACGCATGCCTCAAAAATCCACTTACTTTTATCCTAAGGTAGTGACAGGGTTAGTGATAAATATATTCGATAAGGAAAAATAGATGACCATATTCGGTAAACCTAACTATAGGGTCGTAAAGGTCTCGAAAAGAAAAGGTGTGCCTGACGGCTCATGGGTAAAATGTGAAGAATGCTCAGATATGATCTATAAAAAGACCTTGGATGAAAATCTTAAAGTCTGCCCGAAATGTAATTATCATTTTATAATCGGGGCTAATGAGAGAATATCAATGTCCCTGGATGAAGGAAGCTTTGAAGAATTTTACCAGGATATGAAGGCGAGAGATATCCTCAATTTTAAAGGCCCTAAGAGTTATATTGAAAAATTAGAGAAGGATAGATTGTCTACTGGCATGATAGATGCTTGTATAGTAGGCAAAGGAAAGGTAAACAAGAGGCAGGTTGCTATAGGAGTGACGGATTCACGTTTTATCATGGGTTCAATGGGATATGTTGTAGGTGAAAAGCTTACGAGCATCACTGAGTATGCTACAAAAAATGAACTGCCTTTAGTCATTATCTCTGGTTCAGGTGGAGGAGCTAGGATGTATGAAGGTATGTTCTCCCTTATGCAGATGGCAAAGACATCAGCTGCTTTAGCAAGGCACAATGAAGCAGGTTTATTGTTTATATCAGTGTTGACGAATCCTACTATGGCAGGCGTATTAGCAAGTTTTGCCTCATTAGGAGATGTTATAATAGCTGAACCAAAGGCGCTTATTGGTTTTACAGGGCCTAGGGTCATCGAGCAGACAATAAGGCAGAAATTACCCGAAGGTTTCCAGCGTTCAGAATTTCTTTTAGAGCATGGGCTTATAGATATGGTAATAAGCAGAAAAAGTTTGAAAGACATAGTTACACAATGTATTGATTATATGGGGTATTGATCTATGGCGCGAGTTAATCTGAAAAATATAACAAAGATATTTCCAGGAAATGTAGTTGCAGTTCGTGATGTCAGTCTAGATATAAAGGATAAGGAGTTTATGGTCTTTGTCGGGCCTTCTGGCTGCGGCAAATCAACTACCTTAAGGATGATAGCTGGACTTGAGACAGCCACAAAAGGAGAAGTATCGATAGAAGAAAGAATAGTAAATGATATGCCTGCTAAGGACAGGGATATTGCAATGGTATTCCAGAATTATGCGCTATACCCTCATATGACAGTCTATGAGAACATGTCTTTTGCGCTAAGGCTTCGTAAATTTGCAAAGTCAGATATAGATTCCAGGGTAAAAGAGGCTGCAGAGATATTGGGAATAGATAAACTCTTGAACAGGCGTCCCAGAGAACTATCAGGCGGGCAGATGCAGAGAGTAGCTGTGGGAAGGGCTATCGTCAGAAAGCCAAAGGTGTTTTTATTTGACGAACCACTTAGTAACCTTGATGCCAAGATGAGAGCAGAGATGAGGACAGAACTCAATAAACTCCATATAAGACTGCAGTCTACGATGATATATGTAACACATGACCAGACAGAGGCGATGACAATGGGGAGCAGGATAGTTGTCATGAAGGACGGGGTTATACAGCAGGTCGCGGACCCAACAACGCTTTATTATAAGCCCATCAATAAATTTGTTGCTGGGTTCATTGGTTCACCGCCTATGAATTTTGTGAACGGTAAGATCATAAAAAAAGACAGCAACTTTTTCTTTAAAGAAGATTATTTCGAGGTAAAGATAGTAGAGGAGATGTATGATAAAATAAAAGATCTTTCTGGCAAAGACGTCATATTCGGCATAAGGCCAGAAGATATATACGATAAACTTTTTGTCTCAGAGGCATCACCTGATAACACCCTCAGAGCTACTGTTGAAATAGTAGAACCTATGGGTGCTGAGGTATTTCTATATATTAGGGCAGGCAAAAGCCTTCTTATTGCCCGCGTAGGTTCTCATAATAAACTTGAAGTAAATCAGGACCTGGATGTTGTTTTCGATATGAGTAAGATCCATTTTTTTAATAAAGATACAGAAGGTATAATAGTTTAATCTTATAGCTGGTTCTTGATGGGATCATTCAAATTAAATAAATTACAGATCTTCATATTATCAAGCCTAAGTTTTACAATAGTATCCTATCTGATCTTTTCTACTGATCTACAAAAGAATTCTTTACTTTTTCTATATAATTTTATTATTATATTTTCATTACAATACCTTGGTTTTTATAGAGGTATATTTTTCTTTATAGCCAGCATAGCCCTTACCTTTATCATATCCCTTGCTAATGAGTTCTATTATTTTTTACACATACCTGTGTATTTGATGTCATACTTTGCCGTGAATAGTGAACTAAAAAAAATAGATTATTACAATCGTATGATGACTACAAGGGCCGGGCAGGTAGAAGAAAAAATAAATCTTCTTGATGACAGTCATAAAAAGCATGAAAAGGAGGCGCTATCCCTGGATAAAAAAGAAGATAGATATAAAGCCCTGGAAGACGTGATGTCTGTCTTAAATTCTACTCTCTTATTGGATGAAGTTATGGAATATATCATCAATAGCGCGCTGCAGATAATAGGTAAGACAAAGAGCATAATGCTTTTTTTAGTAGATACTGAAAAGCAGGGACTCTTCTTAGCTGCATCAAGGATAGGGAATGACCTGGATAAGATAAAAGCTAAAAAAGGGGACCTATTGGATGATTGGGTATTCAAACAAAGGCAGTGTCTAATAGTAGAGGATATAAAAAAGGATTTTAGGTTCAATGAATACAATATAGGCGGGGAAGAAAGGTCTTTTCGTTCAGTAATATCCTGTCCATTTATAGCAGGTA
The DNA here is from genome assembly GCA_043821705.1 of Candidatus Omnitrophota bacterium. GTDB lineage: Bacteria > Omnitrophota > Gorgyraeia > Gorgyraeales > Gorgyraeaceae > JBDRCN01. The sequence goes on along the minus strand of JBDRCN010000013.1, from coordinate 9,793 downwards.
AACGTTTTTTAGGCCAGATCAGGCTGGAGAGCGTAATGCCAGGCAATTATACGACTGAAGACCTCAGGCTTTTAGATATTCTATGTGATCTGGGAGCAGGGAGTCTGCAGAACGCTAACCTATATAAAAAGACATTGGAACTTGCTATAACAGATAGTCTGACAGGTTTATATTTGCGCAGATATTTTCTAGATCGTTTACACGAAGAGTTGCAGCGTTCCTTAAGAGCAAACCTAAAGTTCTCTTTCTTGATGATAGATATAGATAATTTTAAAAATTACAATGATAAATATGGGCATATGGCAGGAGATATCGTGCTGAGGACACTTTCAAGGATATTTAAGGCTATGTCCGATGATTTTATTATTTCTAGGTATGGTGGTGAAGAATTCTCTATCCTTCTGCCAGAATATTCAAAAGGAAGAGCAACTGCGTTTGCAGAGGAATTACGTAAAGCAGTTAAAAAAGAGCCGATAGAACTGCGCCGCGTAAAAACACATATAACTGTCTCGATAGGTGTCTCATCTTTTCCAGACGATGCTTCAGTAATAGATGAGCTCATCTTAAAGGCTGATGAAAGGCTATATATAGCCAAGAGACATGGTAAAGACAGGGTAGTGAATAGCTGATGATAAAGATATTTTCTTATTACATATTGATAGTTTTTGTCTTATTTCTAAGTTACAGGCTAAGCCTTACAAAGGCGATCGCTGTTTCTATAGGAGCCTCTATATTTCTTATAATTAAAGATATAAAAGCTTTGGACCCTGATCTTTTTATGGTCATCTTATTTGTAAACACCATGCCTTTTATTGCAAAAAGTTTTGAGACATATATCAATAAAGAAAGAGATATACTCAAGTCCGATTTTGATAAAATGAAAAATAGATATGAGGGATCAGAGCAAAACGACCAATCTATAATGAGGTCGAATATAGATAAGGACAAGAGGCTACAGAGGCTTCTTTCCTTATATGAAGTATCTAAAGATATGTCTACGTGCCTTTACTTTGAAGAGGTGTTCAGGATATTCCAATCAGCTATGAAGAGATTCTTCAGGTTCAGGTCTTCCAGGTTTATATTCTTCGACGATACATATAACATCCATGCAATATATGAGATCAATATAGGGAAGGATACTGTAAAATCAAATCTGGATAATTTTGACAGAGAGATCATGGATACTATGGCTAAGGATAAAAAGATCATTTCACTTTCTGGATCTGTAGATACGCATCTATTCAGAAGATTGTCCATAATAAAGGATTATGAGACACTTTATTCATTTCCTCTATTTGTGGAAAAAAACTTAAGAGGTATCTTTTATATAGAGAACCTCCCAGACATATATTATGAGAACTTCACGATATTGATGAGTCAATTTGCAATACAGTTCCAAAAAGTAATGTTATATAGAAAAGTAGAAGAACTCTCTATAACTGATTCTCTCACAGGGGTCTCTACCAGAAGGTATTTCTTAGAGAGATTTGAAGAGGAGATACACAGGTCAATGCGTCATAAATCAAATATCTCCCTTCTTATGCTAGACATCGATCATTTTAAAGGTATAAATGATAAATATGGGCATCTGGTAGGAGATGTTGTATTAAAAGAAGTAGCTGGCGTGCTAAAGGCAAGCCTAAGAGAGATCGATATAATAGGAAGATACGGGGGTGAGGAATTCATAGTAGCGCTATCTGGAACATCCAAAGATATTGCATTCCAAGTAGCAGAACGTATACGAGAAAATGTACAGTGCGCTATAGTAAAAGCTTACGATGAAGTAGTCTCAGTTGCAATAAGCATAGGTATCAGCATATTTCCTGATGATGGAGTAAACCTTAATGAACTGATAGAATCCGCTGACCGCGCTCTATACAAAGCCAAGGAGTCCGGCCGCAACAAAGTCTGCTAAAACCCCTACATCCAGCTGCCAACCTGGTAGGCCTTCGAAAAGACGTTTAGCTGCCCAAGCGTGGCAACTTTCACTCCGTGCTTTTTTTCGCTCTCGCCTGATGTATACGAAGGCGAACCGTGCCCGCTCGAATCTTTTAGATGCTGTCAGAAGCCATCCAAGCCATCCGCCAATAGTTATACATAGCTATTATAACCAAACCTAGGCTGGGAGCCTTTGGCGCTGGAACACCACGCTTCACTCTAGCTCCCGTTTCTAGTGAATAATAGGGACGGTTCTATTTTCTTGAAAAATTTAAATTACAATGGGACAGCCTGGCCTGCCTGCGGCAGGTCAAGAGCCGCCACTCATTAGGAGTAAGAGAAGGAGATGGGGTGAGGAGATTTTTTTCTGTTGACTTTCTATCTCTATAACATATTATTCTATTTATAGTTACAATAAAATTTTCCTAAGCAAGGTTGTATTTTTGTATATTATGAGGTAAACTTCACTAATACAGATAGATAAGGTGAGATTATAAAATAATTAAAACAGGATATTAATATGAGCCGAATGAAAAGGGATAAAAAGATATTTATTACAGGGGCAACGGGTTTTTTAGGGTCTAATTTGATTCCTAAATTTATAGAAAACGGTTATGGTTTAAAATTACTCGTCAGAGCTAAGAAAGATAATCCAAAATCAAGGCTAATCCAATCCTTATCAAATATATATAGTGATCCATTATCAATTTCCAATGCCCTGGATAATATTGAAGTATTAGAAGGTGATGTTATCAAGAGAGATTTTGGTTTGTCTGAAAATAATCTGCGTTTTCTTTCCCAAGAAATTAGCGATATCTTTCATTGTGCAGCTGCGGTGAGCTTTGATGAAGAGAAAGAAAATGTGGTAAGAAAGAACAATATAGAAGGTACAAAGAATATGCTTTCTTTTGCAGAGAAAATTCCTAATGTCCATTTGCATTATATGAGTACGGCTTATGTCTGTGGGCAAAAGAGTGATATGGTAAAGGAAAAGGAAGTTGATTTAGGACAGCAATTTAACAATAGTTATGAAAGTTCCAAATGTGAAGCAGAAATCTTGGTTAGAAATTGGGCAGCTAAATGTAATTCCAAAGTTACTATATATAGACCCAGCATAATTATTGGGGATTCAAAAACAGGCAAAACCCAAAGTAATTTTGGATTATATGGAATATTAAGAATCGTAGATATTACTGTGCGTGGATTTAAATCAAAATACAACAAAGGCCATTCAGAGATAAGAGCAGGGGGAGCACAGTTTGATGACGGCAACTTTTATATTCCCCTTCGAGCTATAGGGCGACGCGAGAAAACATTAAATCTAGTTACTATTGATTATGTGTCAGAAGTTATTATGCGAATATTTAAAAATAAACATAATGTAGGAAAAACTTATCATATAACCAATTCGCATCCGCCAACGATGGGTTTGCTAAAAGACTGCATTTGTGAAACATTGAAAGTATCAGGAATAAAATTTGTATTACCAGAAGTATTTGCCGCAAATCCCATAAAATCGTGGGAAAGATTGCTTAACAAGAATATACATATATATACCCCTTATCTTCTACTGAAAGAGGCTTTCTTTGATGATACAAATACACAGGAGGTTTTAAAAAATTCACATATTAGGCATGCTAAGCTAGATAGACAGTTAATAATGAAACTTCTAGCTTATAGCTATCCAGAAAAATCTGCGATAATGTCATAACAGGAGGAGAAGACTATGATGGATAGATTTCATGGATTGAGCCTTCTATTTTCTATAAGTTATTTTATTATTATGCTTTTGATTTCTATTCAGCGGGGCAGAGAGGTAGTATATGCACAAAAAAAGAAAATAGGAGGAGAAATTAAAGCAAGGTGGACTATAGTTGTTATTGTAGTAGTTTACATAGTTACGTGCCTTTTTTCTGCGGGAGAGTACTTTCTACACGGCAGAAGCATAAATTTCACTATAACAACTTTAGGTTTTTTACTATTTATAGCAGCCTTTTTGGTGCGCCGATGGTCTATAAAAACACTCGGTGAGTTTCATAGTATTCATATTGAAATCAGGAAAGCTCATACGCTTATAAAAAATGGCCCATATAAATATCTCAGACATCCTTATTATGCCAGCGTGGTAGCGGAATTAATAGGTATTACACTTATTCCTAATTCGTATTATGCGTCATTTTTTGTTTTGTTTGCGGCTATGCCAGTTATGTTTGTAAGGGTGTTACTTGAAGAGCGGGAATTATCAAAGAAATTCGGCATAGAATTTTCACAATATAAAAAAGATATTCCAGCACTATTTTCGGCAGCAAAAATACATAGCCAAAAGAAACTTGCGAAAAAAAGAAGGAGGGTTGTTATAACAGGCCTAGGTGCGATAGCATCAAATGGGATCGGAAAGGATGCTTTTTGGAATGCAATTGTTAAAGGTAAGTCTGGAATAAAAAGAATATCGAGTTTTGATCCTTCTAGTTATCCTTCGCAGGTTGCCGGCGAGATTACAGATTTCGATGCAGCCAATTATATAGATGCGAAGATAGTACGCCGGGTGGATAGATTTACTCAATTCGGAATGGCAGCTGCTATTATGGCTGTTGATGATTCAGGGATTAAGATAAATGAAAATGCCAGCGACAAAATAGGCGTAGTAATAGGAACATCATTAGCTGGTTTGGGTTTTGGTGAAGCTCAACACGATGTTTTTAAGAAAAAAGGGGTGAGCAAGGTTAGTCCGTTTGTTGTTACAGCTCTATTAACATCTGATTGTCCCAGCGAAATATCCATGTATTTGGGATTCAAAGGCCCTAGCATGGCTGTCTCCACAGCTTGTGCTTCAGGCGGCGATGCAATTGGATATGCTTTTGATCTAATCCGCAAAGGCGAAGTTGATTTGATGGTTACTGGCGGAGCAGAAGCTCCTATAACTCCTTTTTCTATGGCGGCATTTTGTGCCGCCAGGGTGTTGTCGGTTGAAAACGATGAACCGGAAAAGGCCTCAAGGCCTTTTGATAAATATAGAGACGGTATGGTGGTAAGCGAGGGAGCCGGTATATTAGTACTTGAAGAATTAGAACATGCACTAAGAAGAAATGCATATATTTATGCAGAAGTGATAGGTTATGGGCGAAGCTGTGATGCTTACCATATAACACAGCCTCTTCCAACAGGCAAAGAGGCAGCTCGGGCTATGAAATCTGCTCTTAATGACGGTAATATTGCTCCAGAAGACGTTGACTATATAAATGCACATGGCAGTTCAACCGAATTAAATGATAAGGTAGAAACTTTTGTAATAAAAGATGTTTTTGGCAAATATGCTTATGACTTGCCAATAAGTTCAATAAAATCTATGATAGGCCATCCGCAGGGAGCCTGTGGCGGATTAGAACTTATAGTTTCTGCGTTGGCTATAAGAGACGGTATTTTGCCTCCTACAATAAATTATGAAGAGCCTGATCCTGAATGCGACCTTAACTATGTGCCTAATAAATCAAGGAATGCTAAAATTAATATTGTTATGTCAAATAACTTTGGTTTTGGGGGCAAAAACGTTTCTTTATTGATACGTAAATTTAAAGGATAAAATGTCTCTTTACGCAGGTTTGTCATTTTGGACGTCAGCGCTAAGTATTATCTTAGGCAGTTTTGTATTTTTAAAAAATAGAAGAGGTGCTGTAAATCGGACATTCGGTTTACTTAGTCTCAGCATAGCCTTCTGGAGTCTTGGGCTAGGGTTATTTTTATCTTCACTTACAAGAGGGCAAGCTTTGTTTTGGGGAAGAATGTCTCACGTAGGCGCTATTTTAATTGCGCCTTCCTTTGTTCACTTTGCATTTGCACTTTTGTATTTGGATAGAAAAAAGAGAAAAGCGCTTATTCCTCTGTATCTTTTTTCCATAGCGTTGCTCTCAGTCAGTTTTTCCAGTCATTTTATTTATGATGCTCTGCCAAAATTGTCCCTTAGATATTATTATGTCCCAGGCATTCTGTATCATTTTTTTACCCTCTTTTTCTTAATTTGCGTTGTTTATGCTATATGGTGGATGTTCAGTATTTATAGACAAGTGTCAGGCTTTAGACGTAACCAGTTAAAATATGCCTTGTTGGCATCTATAATAGGCTTTTCGGGCGGCGCAACTACATTTCTTTTGGTTTATGACATACCTGTATATCCTTTTGGCATGAGTTTTATGTTTTTTTACGCTATATTGACTACTTATGCAATTACAAAGTATAACCTAATGAATATTAATCTTGTTGCGCGCGGCTGGAGTATTTTTATTTGTTATCTTACAATGTTTTCTATGTTTATAATTGTACTTCTACCATATGTGAAAAATCATATAGTATTACTAAACAGTTTTATTATAGCCAGCATCGCAATTGCCCCTCTTTTTTATCGATATCTGTTAAAACATCTTTTACCAGTTTTGGACAAAAGTATTTTCAAAAATACCGTAGGTTACCTAGATGACCTCCGCCGTCTATTTGGAGAAAACAGAGAGCAGTTCACTACAAGCCAAGTTGCATCCACTCTCGTAAGAGGCATAGCAAAGGTTATGGGATTGGATTCTGCCAGTTTACTCCTTTATAATAAATACCGTTCTGTATACACGCCCCACGCTGAAGTCGGCTTAGGCGAGGTTATAACTTTAGAACCCTTTGGCTCACCGTCCGTTCCAGATAACAGCAATTTCATCAAGCGCCTGAAAGGTGTTAAAGAACCTATTGTCCGAGATGAAATAAGACACCACTTATCTTCAAAGGAATATGATGATATAACAACGGCTATGGATAAATTCTGCGCAGAGATATCATTTCCTGTGTTTGCGGGTGAGGGGCTTGTGGGTGTCTTAAACTTAGGCAAAAAGCCAAAAGGCGAGATGTATCATCATCAGGACATAGAATCTATAAAAGAAATCCTTGAAGCAGCTTCAACGCATCTTTCACACACCAGATTTATGGAAAATAGGGCTTCGTTCTCACGCAAGCTCTCGCATGACATGAAGAATTTATTTCAAAGAGGCATCAATACGGCCATGGGCAATCTTATCAGAGCAAAGGATGAAGAAACAAGGAACAAATCTTTGAACGAACTAAATAGGCAGCTTGCATTCTTGGAGAAAACTTTATATGATAATTTTGATCTTGTCTCAATACTTGAAAGAGTAGTGAGAAACTCGTTTGAAGTCAGGCCTCTTCATATTAAGCCTGTAATCTTATCAAGCTGCGGCTTATATAAAGCTCCATGCGATGAATTAGGCCTTTATATTAAAACAGAAATACCAGACTCGCTTCCCAAGGTGCTTATAAACGAAGAAGATATGACAAAGGTTTTTAATAACCTTTTTGATAACGCCTTAAAATTTACTAGGGAAGGCGGTATTGCAATAAAGGCTGAACAAAAAGATAAAGATGTTTTAATTGAGTTTTTAGATACAGGATGCGGTATAGACAAGGATGAGATAGAGGATATTTTTGAGCCCAAAACAAACCGGCCTGACAACATGCATGAAGGCACAGGGCTTGGGCTTGTGATTGTTAAGGATGTCATTAAGGCGCATAAGGGTAAAATCTGGGTTGAATCAGAGCAAGGCCGCGGCGCAACGTTTTATTTTACACTGCCTTCGGCGCCCAAGGAGGTTAAGTAGATGGCTAAGCGTATATTAATAGTTGATGATGACAGAGAGATGGTTGAACGCAAAGAAAAACTTTTAAACAGCAAAGGTTATGAGGTAAAAACAGCTTTCAATGGGAAAGAGGGATTAAAGAGCTTAAAAAAAGAACAATTCGATCTTCTTGTCCTTGATTTAGATATGCCGAAAATGCGGGGTGATGAACTGCTGGAAATACTAAAAGAAGATCCTAAGTCCTCATCAATGAAGGTGCTTGTAATTACTGGTATGGACGAGCCGCATATTTTCAATAAAGATGATACATGGGAATATGACCATCATCCTATTACAAAGGCACAAAAACTCGGCCCTGCGCAGAGAGGCTGGCACGCTGGTTTTAATCTAGTCCGTAAGTGGCACACTATGGATTGGTATACTATGAGTATGCGTTTTAAGACAGAAAGAAGAGGTTTTAAGCCTCCACAGCCGCCCGATGAACTTACAGACAGGCAGTTTTTAACAGCTGTTGAGGAAATGTTTATTGAACCTGAGTCTGTAGACAGGCCCAGAAGAGAAGATGAAGCTTTCCGTATCCTTATAGCAGAAGATGACGAGTCTTTACGGGAAAATATCAGGCAGAGGCTGTCAAAGCACAAAAATTGGCAGATAATTACAGCCAAGGACGGCCAGGAAGCAATAGACATTTTATCAAGAGATCCAATCGATTTACTTATATTGGATCTTGAGATGCCCCATGCAAGAGGCGATGAGGTTATAGAAGTTCTTTCTTCAGATTTTGTGCTGAGTATGATACCTGTAATTGTTTATACGGGGGTTAAGGATTGGGATAAACCGGATGATGAATCCTTAAGAAAGAAGATACTAGACAGCGGACATCCTCAAGCTGTATATGAGAAGAAAAAAGACAGCCCTATAAAACGCATATTTAAGCTTGATGCAGCGACAGATCTGATATACAGGGCAGAGGATCTATTTTTACAGCGCCTAAAGTGGGGTTACGGCTATATAAAAGGCCCTCTTACATTTGTTAAAAATAAAAAAGATAAGTGGATGCATGGCGCCTTAGAAAACTATATGCCTATCGACATTTATGATTTCCGTTATAAGGAAATGAAATCATATAACTGCAGTCTTTGCTGTAGAGATAGACAAAAAGGCGATGATATTATACATTGTTACGAATACAATATGGCAAAGATTATTCCTGTAAGAGACCTTAAGTACGTGCATGGCGAAAGTTATCTAGTATGCCCTGACTGCGTGAAAGAGCTTAAAGAAAAGTATCCTGGCATTCTTGGAAAATACAGGCTATCACAAAAAAAGCGCCGGTCTAAAGAAAGCATCAAAGCAGGCATTAAGAAAGAACCAAAAGCACAGATGAACGATGAAATTTATCAAAAGGTAAAATCAGTCATAATTGAAATATGTTATACAGCGGCACGCGAAGAGATAAGGCCTTCTGACCGCCTTAAGGAAGATATATTTAAACATCCTCAACTCGCTGATTATTTCATGGCCAACATATGCTTGGAACTCGAACTTAACTATGATATAGAAATAACCGACAATGACAAGGATTGGTTTGACACAGTACAGGATATAGTGGATTTTGTCGATGACGCGGTTGCGTCAAAGGATAAATACCCAGAAAGCTGAACTTTTAACCCAAAGGTATCAACCCATGGCAGGCTTATTTAGAAAAGATAAGACTAAACCGATAGACGAAGAAGTTTTTATTAAAGTACGTTCCGCTGTTACTAAGCAAGCTGGCATATCTGAAGATAAGATCACTCTTGAGACAAGATTAACTAATGACCTTAATATTGACTTACTTGAGAGCATAGAGCTGGTTATGGAACTCGAAGAAGCATTCAACATAGAAATACAGGATGCTGATGCCGAGAAGATGCAAACAGTAAAAGACATTGCTTCTTATATAACCGCCAGGTTTAGAGAACGGAAGCAATAAATAGAAAATATTCCTTTTCACAAGAAAAGTTATCATAATGCAGATAGAAGATAAGAACAGAGAATCTATTTTTAATTATTCTAGCAAGAAATAGAACCGTCCCTATTATTTCCTTCACACTCCCTAAAGAAGAATATCAGCAGAAGAGATTAGGAGAGATCCTTATCGATCAAGGCGCTATATCAAAAGAAACCCTCAACAAAGCCCTCGAACAGCAAAACAAAGAGTAAAAAATGGGACCGTCTCCCAAACA
>JBDRCN010000012.1:0-9271 GCA_043821705.1 Candidatus Omnitrophota bacterium | reverse complement strand
ACTGATCCTTTTATAGCTGCATGGGCAGTCTGAGAGATCACACCAACAGATAGATTATAAAGGGCTGCCCTATCCTGTATGACATTTACTTTTATTTCAGGAGAAGGGCTAGAAAGTGTAGTCCTTACTCCATATATCCCTTCTACCTGGTTAAGGCCATCCTTGACCTTATTTGAAGCATCTTTAAGTTTTTTAAGGTCCTTGCCTTTTATTTCAACTACTATAGGAGCTGATCCTTGCATAGCTGATTTAAAAAAGCTTTCCTGCAAGATGTATTCTATTTCTGCTCCTTCTAGATCCAATCTATCGAACCTATCTTTGATCTCCTCTATCACCTTTGCAGTAGGCGGGACCTTTATATCTTTTTTGATAGTTACTATTATCTGTGCTTGAGAAGAACTCATTGTCTCGAGGCTCTGCGCATCGCCCTTCTTTTTACTAGAACCTATTGCTACAGCTATTCCTTGGATCGCCTTTGTATCAAAAAGAATATTTTCTATTCTTTTTATGACTCTATCTGTTATTGCTAGTTTTGTACCACTTGGCATGTTAACTTTTATAATAAATTCACCTTGGTCTACTTTAGGCATGAATTCCTTATCTAGTACAAAGAAAATGCCCATACTTGCTATAAAAATAACAAGTACCCCTATCAGAAATAGCCATCTATATTTTAAGATCTTAGGGATAAGCTTGGAATAAAGAGGCCCCAGGCCAAATGTAACGTTAGTCATGGGCTTAGGTGCTACAGCTTTTCCCTTTTTCTTCTTCTTGTCCCCGCCTACCGCAGCTAACCTTGGTATCAAAGAAAGCGCTACCAGCAAAGATGCTAAAAGCGAAAACGTAACAGTAAATGCAAGTTCTTTAAAAAGCTGGCCTGCAACACCTACCACAAATATCATAGGTAAAAATACAGCTACTGTAGTAAGCGTCGAAGAGAATATGGGACTCGACATCTCGCTAGCGCCTTCTTTGCTAGCTGTCTTTAGATCTTGCTTATTTTGGATATGGACATAGATATTCTCGATCACGACAATGGCATTATCGACAAGCATGCCTATGCCCAAGGCAAGGCCTCCTAAGGAAAGCATATTAAGCGTAATGCCATTAAAATACATAAGACTGAATGCCACCATTATGGATATAGGCATTGAAAACGCTACTATAGAAGCAGCCTTTATCTTTCTTAAAAATACAAAAAGCACGATAAATGAAAGCAGCCCGCCCTGTACAGCTGCATCCATTACACCTCTGATAGATTCTTTTATGAATATAGACTGGTCGTATATTATTTCTACATTCATACCTTTAGGCATGTCCCTTATTATATTTTTTAGCCTCTCTCTTACTTTTTCAGCAACAGCTAAAGTATTGACCCCTGCTTGTTTTTGTACAGATACAGATATATTTTCATTCCCATTGTATCGGGATATGCTTGTTTTTTCCTGGAACGTGTCTTTTATTTCTGCGATGTCTTTTAGTAATATCAAACGTGACTTTTTATTCTTAGACTCTCCCTGAGGTTGCATCTGGTCCATATTAGGGTCTGTCTTCAGGTCATCCTTTCCTACTATAGTCTCCCCTATTTCAGGTACCAGCTTGAACTCTCCCATAGTCCTGATAAGATATTCATAAAAATGCTCTTCTATGGTCCCAGCTGGATAATTCAGATTACTGGATTTAAGAGCGTCCACTACCTTTGTTATAGCCACACTTGATGCATATAATCTTCCTGCATCGATAGAGACAAGTATCTCTCTTTCCAGTCCTCCATTGACACTGCATGAAGCTACGCCTTCTACTTTTTCGAGTTCATCTTTTATGAATTTTCTTGAAAGCCTAAGGAGTTCTGCTGGGGATTGATTTCCTGTTACACTAAGACTTAAGACTGGCAGTTCAAATGGATTAAATTTCATTACTATAGGGTCAGCTGAACCCAGAGGAAGCCTTTCTTTTACAAGGTCTATCTTCTCTCTTACGCCTAAAGACGCAAAATCCATATTAGTCCCCCAGTTAAATTCAGCTGTGACTATGGACACTCCTTCTTTTGAGATAGAGCTTATACGTTTCAAGCTGCTTACTGTACCGACTGTCTCCTCTATTATCTTGGTAATAAGGGTCTCTACTTCTTCTGGCGCAGCATTTTCATAAGTAGTGACTATTGTAAGTTGTGGATAGGTGACTGAAGGGAAAAGCTCCCTTGGAAGCCTAGATAGAGATATGAGGCCTAGCATCAATATGCCAACAAAGATCATTGATGTGGTAACAGGCTTATTTACTGAAAAATATGGAAGATTCATAAATAAAAAGTCGAATTACCACTTTTGCGGTAATTCGCGTTTAAAGAAGCGTTGTGGTAACCAATAATAAACAAGTCTATTCTTCTTCTATGTTGCTCTCCTGTATATCTATAATATTTACAGGTATACCATCTTTTAATTCCTGGGGAGCTTCAGATACTACTAATTCTCCGTCATTCAATCCTGATTGAATGACAGTATAATCAGTTGTCACATAGCTTACACCTACTATCCTGGAAGAAACACTCTTATTATTTTCATCGACGATAAATACTTTATATCCTTCATCGGTCTTTTCTAGTCCAAAACTAGGGACAAGTAATGCATCATCAAATTCAGCTATTACGATCATCGCTCTAGCGAACATCCCAGGTAAAAGCATTGCCTCTTCATTTTCTATGCCTACCCTTACAGTAAGGGTCCTTGACTTTCCTTCTATGACAGGAAATACATTGTCTATTGTACCATTAAAAGTCATGCCAGGATGCGTATCTACTGTGACTGTCACATCCTGCCCCAGAGCGATCTTATTTATATCCTTTTCTACTATACCTAGTTCTACAAAGACCTTCATGGTATCGTAAAGCGTTGCGACCTTGTTCTGTGGAGTGACAAATTCCCCCATTTCTGCATCTACTGACCCCAATACTCCATCGCGAGGAGCATATAAGCCTGTTTTTTTAAGTTCTGCTTTCGCGGATTTTAATTCTACTTCTGCAGTCTTAGCTTGAAGTTCTGCTGCCCTTGCCTCTAATTCTACCTCCTCAAGTTTTGCCTTTATTATCCCGCCTATATCGTAAAGATTCCTGTGTATCTCTAATTTTTTCTTTGCTGCCAGGCTTTGGGTCTTTGCAGATTCAAGTTTACTGTTAGAGTAATCCACTTTTAACTGCATATCGTTCTTATTTAAACTAGCTATAAGGTCTTTTTTATATACAACATCCCCTTCTCTAAAATTTATAACCTCTATCACACCATTGATCTCAAACTTTAGATCTATCTCTAAAGACCCCTTTACTGTCCCCATTACAGGGAGCTCATCTTTAAAATCTGTCGGGCTTACCCTATAGCATCTTACTGGTATTGCTTCTACTTGCTGCTGTTGTGCTTGTTGCGGCATGCCAGGATCCTCTACCATACCAGGTTCTTGAGGCATCATTCCATCTAACATATCTGAATCACTTGTTTCTTCTAGAGTCTCTTCTCCTAAGCCAAATTTAGACATGGCCTGTGTAATTAACGATGATTTTTTAGCAGGGCCTTTCTTTGATAAAGTGATCCCCCATACTACCAAAAATGCCAAGACCCATAAAGCTATAAAACCCACTAGTATCTTTTTTACCTTCATTGTCATTCAACCTTCTTTGAGTTAGCTAACATTAAATTTTCACTGTCTAAGAATAAACTGTATCCAGTAGCCTTGTTAAGCTTTGACAGCGTCTGATAAAGGCTTCCTATGGCTTCAATATTATAAGACTTCTCATCTGTTAAATTCATATATGACTGTACAAGCTGTGAGAATGGTATCTCGTTCAATTCTGAGCGCAACTTCGCAACCTTGAGTTCTTCTTCTTTATATTTGATCTTAAGAATATTGGAGCTTAATTGCACCAAAGACTTTTTATAGTTCAGATAGAACTCTTTCACTTCTTTAAAAATATTTTCTTTTAATTCATCTAGTTCCTGTTCAGCTTTTTTTAATGATATGTCACTTGATTTCTTTTCAGAAAAATGCTGCATGTTATTGAGGATCTCAAAATCTACAGATTTGCTAACAGAAGAAGTCCTTGTTGAAATACCGTGTTTTTGACTGGTCTCTTCTTTGGTGTATGTACTTGAAAGTGTATTCGCGCCCAATGGTTTTGAGGCCTTTATGCCTAGATACATATCCTCTCCAAGATTTAAAGTCTCACTCTCAAACGCTCCTCCAGACTTACCATAAGAACCTGTGAGATCTATTTTTAATTGGTTTTTACTCTCTGCTATTCTTTCTTCAAATTTATTAAACTCTACCATGTAATTCTTTTCTTTTAAGTCAGGCCTATAATTAAAAGCAAGGTCTAAACACTGATCAATAGTAATATCTACATATACTGGTTCAAAATCAAACTTATCTATATTTATATCTATAAGCTCTTTTAGTTCTTTCTCGTTCTCTATATTAATTGCTTGCTGTAAACCTAGCTCTGCTAAAGTTAATTCATTCTCAGCTGAGATAACTTGATAATTAACCTGAATAAACTGTGACTCGACCTGCATAAATTCTGATCTAGTACTAAGTTCTATATCAAATCTCTTCTTTGCGAGTTCAAATATCCTAGCAACATCTTCACGAAGAGATTTTTGAAGCTTAATATTAAACTTAGCTACTAGATATTTGTAAAAGTTCTCTTCAACCTCTACCCTTAAGGCCTGCAATGTGTTATCATATTTTTCCTTGGAAGCTTTTATATTTACTTTTGCCTGCTCTACTGCATATTTGAGCCTCCAACCATAGTATAGCGGCCATTCGAACTTTAATTTATATTCTTTATCTGTAAAATCCTGGGTTTCGCCTGTGGTAGTACCTGTTGTTTCTAGGAAGTTCAGGCTTGCTACAGGAAAAAGCGCTCTATTTGCTTCTCTAAGCTTCAATCTAGATAGATCTATTTCATCGCGAGCTATACTGGAAGGCATATGATTTTCTAATGCAATATCCACTGCTTCTTCTACTCCAGACATTCCTCCCCCTGATGCTTTAACACTGATCTCTTTTTCTTTTTGATGATCCTGAAATAAGATAGGCACATCTATCCAGCGCTCTTCTTCTCCTAGGTCCTCTGGAAAAGGCTGGTATCTTTCATTTGTCCACACAGCCTTCAGGCATATGCTGTCAAGTTCATCATTCCCAGATGATTCATTGATATACGCATCTCTGAGCTCTCCCCAAGGGGATAAAAGCACCTTCATCTTAAGGCTCCCCTTTGAGTCCTTAACTATATATTCTTTTACTGGTGGATATATAGAATTAGATATCTCTGTTGATAGGTCAACAATGTATTGAGCTAATGGATCTTCTAAGTTTTGAACTGAATATGAAAATGATACGGTAGGTTTTAACGCTATAACGCTAAATATTAAAATAAGATGTAATAGTATGATACGCTTTTTTTGCATGCATTCTCCCGTTTAATCGAGAAGTATATCATACTATTATTTATTTGTCAATATTAGGGTTACAAAAACAATTGATACGGTTTTGATACGGTTCAGATGTCTATCCCCAAGCTACATTAACCTAAACCTAGCCTGGGAGCCTTTGGCGCTGGAATCTAACTATTAACGGACTGTCTTGTCTCACCCCTATCAGCACCGCTCGGATTCCCCCAGCGTGGGAATCCTTCGCTTCATGAAACTTCTCGCTCTCCCGTATAATGCTAAAATAAGCGGGAACCATGCCCGCTCGAACTTTCAAGATGCTTCTAGGGGTAAGCCAAGCCATCCGCTAATGCGAAATCCCGAGGGAACGAGGGGAAAATTTCAGTCTTACTGACAGCCTGATAGGCATGAGAAAAACCTTTTTATTTTGCGCACTTTGTGCTTACCAAACTACAATTTAGTTTGCCTGTCAAAATAAAGTGGAGTGAAGCCCCACACCTACGCATTACTAACACTGGGCTGAACGATTTTTCGAAGGCCTAACAGGTTGGCAGATGGATAAGGGGAAATTTTCATCTGTCAGCTTTTTCAAGCATTAATAAAGAGGTTCCTTATGACTACACTAGCGCCTCCCAATGCTACTGCATCCTTACCAAGCTGAGCAGGGATTATCTTTACTATATTAGCTGGCTCTTCAAAAGCCCATTTTCGCACTGTCCTTCTTAATGGCTCTAAGAAAAGACTGCCTGCATTTTCAACCCCTCCCCCTATAATAACTATCTCAGGATTGAACAGGTTCACTAAATATGCTACTCTTAGGCCCAGATTGACTGCTGCATCTTCTAATAGCTCTACAGCCAATGTATCGCCTGCTTTTGCAGTATCAATAATATCTTCTAGGGTAAGGTTGTCAAGCCCTCCTTTTTTAGCTTTTATCTTGGAATCTACGC
This sequence comes from Candidatus Omnitrophota bacterium, assembly GCA_043821705.1. Taxonomy (GTDB): domain Bacteria; phylum Omnitrophota; class Gorgyraeia; order Gorgyraeales; family Gorgyraeaceae; genus JBDRCN01. The sequence goes on along the minus strand of JBDRCN010000012.1, from coordinate 2,883 downwards.
CTTCTTCAGTCATAAGTCTTTTTACCTGTCTTATCAATCCAAGATCCACTCCCATAGGCAAAAGAAAAGACAGGTTCTTCGCAATATTCACATAGTCATCTGTTCTAGGGCAATTAATGCTCATCTCTCCTGCAGATCCGCTCGCACCGCAGTAGATATTACCTTTTATGATAATGCCTGTACCAACATCAGAATACATATATATGACATTTTCTGCATCTAGGGGCAATGCATGCATCTTCTCTCCAAACGCTGCGAATGTAGCATCATTACCTAGGAATGAAGGTATATTCCATCTCTGCTCTATCATGTTCTTTATTGACATATAGCTTGTCCTGATCCCATCCTTGGTAGAATCCCTTACTGTCCCAAGGTTTTCATCTATTACGCCTCCTACACATATGCCTACTCCACTTACCTTATCCTTGTCCACTCCTTTTTGATCCATAAGCACTTCTATCACTTCCAAAGACATCTCTATGACCCTGTCCATAGTGTCTTTTTTGCGTTCTTTTTCAATACGCGCTATAATATGGCCTGAGAGATCAGTGACTATGCCTACCATCTTGGAAATAATTGCCTCCATATTCCCAAGATCTATGCCTATTGCATAACCATGTCTTTCATTAAGCTTTACAAGAGTGGGTTTTCTGCCTCCAGAAGAAGCCTCCATACCTCCTTCTACTACAAGGCCGGCTTTTATGTAATTATTTATATAATTTGATACTGTCACTATGTTCAGATCTGTTACCTTGGATATATCCGCCCTTGTAATAGGCCCGTTCTTTCTTATAAGTTCCAACATCGAGAAGTTTTTACTCTCATGGTCAGAAAGCAGGTGACTTTCAAAAGCCCTGTTCTTGGTAATAGCCATATCATTCCCTCCTTTTTAAAACGATCTATTTATCTCCAAAGTTCCTTTAAAGTAAAGTATGCCTTAGTGGGTCTACGTTCATCAAGTCCCTGTGATGATTTTTCTAAAGCTACGACTCCCCACCATTCTTCATTTATGTTAAAATTTCTCTCTGCTTTTATATCAAAATAATACGATCCATTGGACCAGCTTGATTCAGTATCGTGCACGTCCCACCCAGCTTTATTATCTTCATGATGCTTCCACCATTCATCTGTCCACTCAAATACAAATCCTCCAATAGAATTTTTACATCCATTACCTTTATATGTATTTTTTTCTATCTCCTCCCACTGGGCTTTTAAGAATTCTGCTTGTATATCCTGGTCTTCTTTCTTTAAATAGGCATTGTATCTATCGCATCCGAACTCTATCAGTAAACTTGGCCTTTTAAATGAAATATTACATTTCCTAAAAAAACTCCCTAATGTCTTTCCTCTATATATAGAACATCCTAGTATATCAATATCCGGCGTGACCTTACTAGCCACTTCTTCATCTGCGTAACTAAGCTCTGCATTTCCGAAGACTATAGGATGATTTGGGTCAATTTTTTTTATCTCTTTTGCCAGGTCATTGACAAATGTATAATATATCTTAGCTCTTTCTTTTCTTCTCTCGTAAGGGTCTTCTATTGCTTCGATCTCGTCATTAGTCCAGACATTCAAAGCTTCTGGGCCATAATCAAAAGACCTATTGTTTTCATTGCCAAGGATCCAACACAAGATCCCTTTCTCATCTTTATATGTATTTACCATTTCCAAGACATCTTTTTTTACTTTTTCCCTAAAATCCTTGTCAGCATGGTTTGGGTTATCCCAGAACCCGAGCCAATGCCCCATCGCGACCCTTATATTAAATTTAGCATAAAGGTCTTTAATTACGCCTTTAACTGCTTCTATGTCTTCACCAGCCTTATATGCCCGTATAGTATTGACCCCCATCTCTTTCATCAGTTTTCCATCGCGGATATGCGGCTTTAATGGATCTGACCAGAAATCATATGTATGAGTTCTCCCTATAGGAACAGGATTATATACTACTCCTTTTATGATATAAGGCTTATTGTTCACCAATAGCTGGAACTCATTATCCCCTGCTTTTTTTATACTTATCTTATCAGGACCAGTGTTATGAAAAAAACTAGCTACTGCTAAAATCATTAGAAAAACACATATCCCGATCATTACTATTCTTTTCATACATCCTTTTTTGTTTTTAAATCAAACTCTGACAGCGATCGTAGCGGGTAAATAAATACCCGCTACGATTTTCATCTTTTAATTATTCGTATTTAATGCCATCAAGATAGAACACAGCTCCATCTGGATTTACATCAAGATTAGTAGCCCAAGCAAAACCTCCGCTTATGTAGCTTAGGTCTTTTCCTCTGAGGTCGATCTCATACTGCTTCCATTTGTTTGTAAGAAGCACTGGCCCTATACCAGCAACATCTGAATCAGGATACTGGCCTGTAAGGCCGCCCATTTTAAACTCTTCTATTCTTTCGCCGCCTTTTGCGCCTTTTGCCCAGAAAGAAAGCTTAGTTGCGCCAGTTAGGTCAAATCCACCTTTTCTATCTCCCCAGTTATTCGCTGGGTTCTGCCAGTAAACTCCTGCCCATCTTGCGCCCTGGCTTGCAATATTGGAATAAGTTATCTTTATGCAAGTAGTGCCAGCCTGTGGGGTTTCAAATGAAGATTGATCAATTTTTACGTCCGAAGTATCACCCATATATCCAGAAGCAATATAGTGATTATCTGGTGAACGGCCGTCAGTGTAGATAGGAAAAGTCTTGAACATTGATATACTTTCTTCTGCTACAGAGTCCATATCTACCTGTGCGTACTGTTTTAATTCCTCTGTCCCGGTTGTAGCCACTTCTCTATCGCTAGATCCACCACAGCTTGCTATACTGAGAACTATAAGCCCTGATATCACCAGCAATGTTAAACTTAAACTTTTCTTCA
>JBDRCN010000011.1:0-4638 GCA_043821705.1 Candidatus Omnitrophota bacterium | reverse complement strand
ATTAAAATTAAAATCTGGTACATAAGGTGGCTTTAGGTCTTTCTTTACAACTAGCTCAGGGTCTGTTTCAGTATCTGGGGTTGATTCTGGAGCTGGATCTAGAATTTTTAATGCATCCTGTACTACGAAATACATATTCTTTGGATTTCCATTTCTATCAAGTAAGCCTAAGCTTCCTGCTGAATTATTCTCAACAGCCGTCTTCCACGGCTCATCTCTCATATGCCCCACACCAACAACCATGCCATTATAAGCTGGGTTTGTAAATGCTTTGTCGTAGGTGCTGCGGAAAGTATTTTCCTGGGTTGTTTCATCTTCAGTATCAAGATCCACGCCTCCTTCAGCAACAAACAATGCCTTTATGTCATTGCCTGTTTTGCCTATATTTAACCCGTCATTTATCCCGCCTTGCCTATAAGTATTTATCCCGTATATATCAAAACTTGATATTAGATCTTTATCTGTAACTGCTCCGCCTATCTCTCCAAGCACAGTTCCCACGATCTGATTCGGCGCATATCTCTTTACTTCTAAGGCTGCGGCTTGAGCTATATTGTTCCACTTACTGACTGCCTTGTCAGGATCTGTCTCTCCCATATAATCTGGATGTTTCCTGAATAAGTTATTATACTCATTACCAAGTAAATACCCTATTATGATATGGCTGTATTCGGCTCCTATGGTTTTTAAATAATTTATATATGTTTTATTCTGTATATCGAATTTGTCAGTCTGTGGAACATAGCGGTCGTCAAAATTTGGTATACCTATGAGGACTTTTAAACCAGCTTTATCGCATTCCTTTAAAAACTCTTCTGTAGGAGCATAATAAGTCTTGATAGTATTAAAACCAGCCTCTTTAATCCTCCATATATCCAATAAACTCGTGCCGTTATTAAAATTAGTGAATTTTCTGATCTCATCGCCACTAATATTACTACGTTTATATGCGTTCTCCGATATAGGAGAATATCCAGTGGCTTTCATAAAGAATAGTTTATCATTTACTTTAAGCTGGCCTTGCTCAGTAACTACTTTCTCTATGTCTTCGGTTTTATTATAATGAGCAATTGCTACGATATCGATTTTGCCCATATCCTGTTTAATAAATATCCTGTCTCCTGCTTTAAAGACTTCAATACCTAATGTTTCCTCTCTCTTAAACTCTATTATAGTTACTCCATCCCTATCTGATTTAATTATACAATCCTTGTATGTTACTTCTTTACCATCAATTACTGCTGTAAAGGTATCTGAGCCAAATTGGCTAACTCCTGATAGATCAGCAAATAATGCATAATGGTCCTTAATGGTAAAGTTAAATTCTGGCATGTCAGACCTAGCGCTCGTAGGAGCTGCTAGAGCTTCTCTTGAAGCCTTGCCTTTATCATCTAAGACTAAGAACACTTCCTTAGTAGTAGGATCAATAACCTTGGCATTTGATATTGTTATATTTCCTTTTCCATCTTCTTTGCCAACAGTAATAATAACCTTGTTATCCTCTTTGTCAGTTCTTACTGTATATCCTTTGATATTAATGCCTGTTTTGCCAGCTATCTGTAATTCAATTATAAGGTCTTTAAGATTTACCTTGCCATCTAGTACATCTGCCAGTGTTATCTCTGCGTTTTCATTTAGCTTTATGAGAGTGCCGTCTTCAAGCTTTATCTCAGCTATGACCTCTTTGCCGCCAATGTTCTTTGTCACTATCTGGATACCTCTTTCTCTTCCCTCTGCTCCTACAGCCTGCGCTCTTATGTCCTTTAAAATAGTGTATCTAGTGACTCCTGCTTTGAGTCTTTCTGTTATAAGTATTCCAAGATCAAATCTCCCGCTACCAGTTAATCTAAACTCTGTTTCAACATTAGCTCCTAAGAGACCTGACTTATTTATTACCATGTCCGTAGAACCATCGTATGATTTTATAGTAAGGCTAGTTTCATTTTCTAAGAAAGATGTTGTCGTAACTGATCCAAAGACTGGACTATAATGAGTTACTGCTATTTCATCTGAAGAAACTTTTTCATATAAATTAACCTCTTTTGTATCAAAGTCTACCAGTAGTTCTTTTCCTGAGAATCTATTATCTTTAGGATTAAAAAATCTTATTATTCTATATTCTCTATTGTCAAAAGTTATATAAGAATCACTTGTTATTTTGTAATCATTTAAAGTCACATCTGTAAAACCTAATTCATTTAACGTAGAAGTATTTACTATACTTTTTACTTTTTTTACATCTATTTCACTTGAAGGTGTAAATACTGGAGCAGTAAAGCTAGCTAGGTTGCTTAGGGCTGAAGAAATCTCAGTATTGATATTGTTTAGGTTGATCCCTCCTATATTAATATCATTTAGTCCAATATCATTTAATCCAAGATTTTCTACAGTTGGTATAATTGGTAGAACGCCAGTAGCAGCTGGGCCTATTTGCGGTGTAGATACTATACTTCCATCTATTCCCCCAGAAATAACATTGTTTATTATAGGAGTGACTACAGGAGTTCCACCTACAGGAACAATATTATTGGTAGGCACTATATTCCCATCTATTCCTCCAGGAACAACATTGCCTATTATAGGAGTATCTGCAGGAGTTCCACCTACAGGAACAGCATTATTATAAGTATAACTGCCTGGTACTTCTTTAGGTTCAGCATAAGGTGTTCCAAGAACAGGATCTATATATTGGGCAAAATTAATAGGTTCTGGATATCCTACTATATTTATACTATATTCCTCTAGACTGCCTGGTGTGTCATTTCTAGTAAATACTAGTCTTTCACCTTGTGAGAATGTCTCTTCGCCTATAATAGTAGGCTCTAGGAATTCTATAGTAACGATATCCTCATTGTAATCCATTCTGATCTTTTCAGCAGGTAAAGTAATTGTCCCGCCGCCTATATTCAATGTAACTGAATTATATCCATAAAGCTCTTCATTCCCTACATCATTAAATCCACCCGCAGCAATTGTCCCTACCTGTATAAATTCGCTAAATGTAAATGTAGCTGGCCTTACAACAGTAGCAGAAACAACTGGGATATTCATAGCTAGACCTTCTGTCATAGAAGGAGCTCCCTTTAACTCATATATAGCACCTGAGTCTTCTTCACCAATTATCTTCTCTTCTATGATTTCTAGATTACCGTTTATTGTTTCTTCAAGTTCGAGTATTCCTTTCTTAAATTCTGGAGAAACAAATTCATCTCCTTTTAATTCATTTATATATTTGAGAGCCTTGTTTAGTTTGTCTTTTGCAGCCTTAAAATTTCCATTTTTAAAATCCTTATTTGCAGATTTCATAAGATTAGTTACTGCATTCTGTTTTGATACGCTAAGGTTCTTTCCTACACTAGATCTAACAGTCTGAAGGTTCTTCTTTAATGCATCTGGTATCTCACCTGATTTTAACAATAGATCAATCTTAGTCATAGCTTGCTTAAAACCACTTACTGCAGATTTATAATTCTCTCTTTCAAAGAAGAGTTTACCTTCTGCTATGTTGCTATTTATCAGTAATATATTTGCGTTATATGCTATATTCTTAAAATATGGAGCTACATCATAACCATAAGCCTTTTGTAGGAATTCTGCGAATTTTTCTGTCACTACTCCGCCTTTCAAGAAACCTGCTATCTTGTTCCATTCATCCTTTATGGCCTTTGCAATGCCTTTTACGCTTGTAAAAGACTTGAAGAAATTTTCTATATTATCTGCACCCAATATATCAAGGATGATCTTTGCCTTAGTAGCTAATTCATTTAAAAGCCCTGAGTTAGGCATTCCCTTTAAAGCATCTGTCATGTCAATATGAATCACTTCTTCTGCTATTACTAAACCGAGAAGGGCTCTTTCTTCAGGTGTGTTTTGAGGTATTCCTTTATGTATATAGATTGTTTTTAGGGTTTTGTCGTATGTGGCGAGGGTTTTGTTATCAAGACTGTCAGAATATTCTACTTTGATTTCTCCTGAAGAGATCTTATCCATTAAAGACCCTAGGGTATCATATCCCTGGCCGGTTACCTTATCCTGCAATGCCTCTAATGCTGGTATAGCTACTTCTTCCTTCACTCTCCCTTCAGGTACTTCTTTTCCATCGAATACCATGTCTTTAGTATCTACATCCCCTATGAGCTTGAAATAAACATCTTGAACTTCTTTCTTACTAAACTGTTTATCTAGATTATTATCCTTATTATATAAATTAAATTTAGTAACACCGTCTACATCTACCCATTCTACTATCAATGAGAAATCTTCTCTATCAAGATCCTGAATATTTTTAGCATCTGCTTCTGCCCTTACCTTCTCTATCTCCACTATAGTAACGCTATCAAAAATACCCTTTCCTATTTCATTTATATTGTTTCCATCCTTATCATAGAATATTACCATGCCCTGTTCTTGATTTAATTCCATGCTTACAGCCTTAGGAGCAAAAACATCTATAAACTCTTTTTTCCCATATCTCTGTACAAATTCTATCTTTGAAAAATGTGTTTCATCCTGAGAAGCCATATCCAGTGTTTCTACTATCCTGCCTGAAGCATCTTTTACAGCAATAATATATTTATTGCCACTCTTCGTTATGGTAGAACCATTCTCAAATGCTTCTTTAGTAAGGCTGCTCATGAG
>JBDRCN010000010.1:0-17152 GCA_043821705.1 Candidatus Omnitrophota bacterium | reverse complement strand
ACGGAATTCTTTTAAGAATGAATCAAGGACTTCGCTTCCCCATGCTTCTCGCATACCTTGCTTAAAGGCCTGTGCAGGTATATTCTTTCCAAAGAGCATATACCCCTCCATCATGAGCCATCCGCCAAGATTTATGCCTTTTAGATGTACAGGTTCCCCGGTCTCGTCTACTATTTTTCCGTTCTTTATTCTTAGGGACATATTGTCCTTTCTAATTACAAAAAAGGCTGTTTTTTAATTATAACAAAAAACAGCCTTTTTTGCACTAATATTCAGGCGGTTTACCCTCATGCCCAGGAGTAAATACTGCAGCCTTCTTTACAATGAGCTACAGGTCTAAGCATGTATTTTATTGTAACTCTCATCTCTTCCTCCTTTTATTTGAATATTATCCCTGTCTCATTAGACCAGAACAAAAGGTCTATTTCGTCCATGGAAATATCCAGTTTTTTTAAAAAAACCCTCATTTTGTCTTCTATCTTAAGGTACTCTTTTTTAGTAATAGTTAGTGGCATCTTCTCTATTATACCATATCTTTTAAGATTTCTTAAAATATGCCTGTCTAATATCGCTATATCCCTGCCAAAGCCAATGTTCCTTAAAAAATGACTCGCCTCTTTATAGCCCATACCTTTTACATTTTTTACAAGCCAGTCCCTGGTCTTAATAATGTCCTTTGTATCTATTTTATCTTTAATGTTTATATCCTTACAATCCTTAAAGATATCCCTAGCACTCACTAAATATTTAGCCTTATTATTAGGAAAGCGCACTCCTTTTAAATAAGGCCTGATATGAGAGGAGCTGCCTTTTAAAAGCAGGCCTTTTTTTTCTAGGGCTTTAATAGCTCTGTCACAGACTATCGCCCTTGCTTGAGGGGTCAGTATACAAAAACAAAGTTCGCTGAACACCTTCTTATCATCTTTTTTATAGACTTCCCCGAACTCTTTCAACCTGTTCTTTATCTCAGTTCTTTTTTCTTTATAATCTGCTAAGAGGCTTTTCATATGCCAAGTGTTTTAGCTATTTTTTCTTTATCAAACCCTACTATGATCTCGCCTTCTATATCCACGACTGGCACTCCCATCTGTCCGGATTTCGTCATCATCTCTTGTCCAGCTTGCGGATCCATACCCACGTCTATATTCTCAAACTGGATATTGTTCTCCTGTAAGAATTTTTTAAGCATCACGCAATATGAACATGTAGAAGTGGAATATACTTTAACATTCTTTGCCATAATAATCCTCTCTTTTCAGCGGGTCCCCTCCTACGCTAAAGCTTCGGAGGGCAGGCTGTCCGCAGTTAACTAATAATTATTACTGTAAACTCTTTTTTATACCTAGGATCCTGACGAGATGCTTTCTTTCTTCATCCAAAAGTCTCTCTACGGTCTCTTTTTCTTTTTCCAATACGAATTTTTTCATCTCATGGTAAAAAAGTATTGAATCCCTCTCAAAACCTATACCCATATCCACTGCTTCCTTATCAGTCTTTACTTTTCCACCTATGACCTTACCCATTCCTTTTTTCACAAACACATAATCCCCTGCTAATGCCTTTATATATGAGAAGTAATCATCAGTGTATGCCTCAGGAGGTTCATACTTTTTAACCTGGCTTAAAATCGACTCGAATGCCTTGATGTGGTTTTCTTCTTCTTTGGAAAGGAACTGGAATATCTCCTTAGCAACATTATTGGTCGAAGATTTCGCCACAGTATCATAGAAATCTTTCCCGTTCTTCTCTATCTGTATGCCCATCTCGACTATCTCGCTTGCAGCAAAAATATTACTCATTGTCACCCCTCCTGAGTTTATTGATTATATTCCAATAACAACGGGTCCTGTCCGAGATTCACCCCGCAAGTGCACCTTTATCTGCGGCCTTGCAGGGACCCCAATCTCGGCCACCCGTTGCTGTTGCTATATATTCACGCCTAACTCAAAGGCTTTTTCTAAACAGGTTTCGTGTTTTAAGATATCTCCTTTGTCATCCACCTTAGGACAAAAAAGTTCGCCTTTATACTCTGCATTTATAGTAGCAAATAGGTTTTTAACGATAGATTTCGCATTCTGAAAAAAATCATCTCTATTGCTCCCTTCTGCAGATATAAAATAGCCTTTTTTCTTTTTGTATCCAATATCCTTTTTTAACATGTACTTTGCTCTCCAGGGACACTGGAACCTATCTACCATTATCTTGGTCTGAGCAGAAAGGCTTCCAAAGAATATAGGGCTTGCTAGGATCAATACGTCACAATCCTTTATCTTTTCATAAATAGGCTGCATATCATCCTGAACAAAACAAGCCCCATCATCTCTCACCTTCTCATGTTCTTGGCAAGGGATCATCTTCAGGTCATTCAGGACGATCTTTTCTACTTGCGCTCCCTTACTTTTAGCACCTTCAAGGGCTTTATCTAAAAGTATGTCCGTATTACCTTGTTTTCTTGGGCTACCGATTATACCTAATACCTTCATGATCAATAATTTTCTGCTGTTATTTCAAAATAGCTCTGCGGATGATCGCATGCAGGACATTTCTTAGGAGCCTCTGGCCCCTCTATGACACGTCCGCAGTTCCTACATTTCCATCTCTTAGGAGCATCTTTTTTAAATACTTTGTTGTCTTTAAGATTAGCTAAAAGCTTACGATATCTTTTTTCATGTTCAGATTCAACTGCTGCGATCTCTTCAAATTGTATAGCTACTTTTTCAAAACCTTCTTCTCGAGCTGTAGAAGCAGCGTCTTTATAGATAGCGCTCCATTCCATCTTTTCACCATCAGCTGATGCTTTTAGATTCGTAGCTGTATCTCCTATGACCCCTGCTGGAAAACTAGCTTGTATCTCTACTTCTCCGCCTTCGAGTAATTTGAAAAACCTCTTTGCGTGTTCTTTTTCATTCTCAGCTGTCTCTAAAAATATAGCTGCTATCTGTTCGTAGCCAGCTTTTTTAGCAACACTTGCGAAATATGTATAACGGTTTCTTGCCTGGGACTCACCTGCAAACGATGCAAGTAAGTTTTTTTCTGTCTTAGTTCCTTTTAAACCCATGATCTCCTCCTTGTTAAATTATGATTACTATCAACGGGTCCTGTCCGCCGATTCACCCCACAAGTGCTCGCCAAACGCTGCGCGCTTGCGGGGACCCCAATCGCCGGCCACCCGTTGATACTAGCGTATTACCTCACGACTTCACTAACCTTATCTTTAAGGACAACTAAGTCCTCTTCACTAGGAACATATTGTATCTTTAAGCCTTTCAACGGAACCTTAAAGTTAGCTGCCTCTAATATCTTCTCTATATCACCTACACTCTGGCCTCCCCAACCATAAGAACCAAATGCTATGCCTATCCTGTTCTTAGGTGCAAGGCCTTTCATATAAGTAAGGAATGCTGAGACTGTAGGAAGCATACCATTATTTAAAGTTGGTGACCCCACACATACATACTTAGCGTCTATTAATTCCACCATTATATCTGATATATGGCTGGATCTTAGATCTTTTATGACACAAGTTATGCCTTTTTCCTTAAAAACATCTTCAATGGCATTTGCCATGCTTTCAGTACTATGCCACATCGTGTCATAAGCTATAACTGCCTTCTCTTCAGATAGATTCTTAGACCAATATTTATAAAGGTTCATCATGGTCTTAATATGCTTTCTCCATATAACACCGTGACTCGGAGCGATCATATCTATATCTAGGGCTGATACTGCGTCTAATGCCTTCCCGACCTGAGCTCCATAAGGAAGCACTATATTTGCGTAGTATTTCTTAGCTTCATATTCTAATATCTCCCAGTCAAGTTGATCATCAAACCTTTCATTGCTCGCAATATGCTGGCCAAATGCATCATTCGGAAGAAGTAGTTTTTCTTCTGGTACATATGTCACCATGGAATCTGGCCAATGTACCATTGGAGTAAGAGCAAATACAAGATTCCTCTTTCCAATATTAAATTTCTCTCCATTATTCACTACTTTGAAGTTCCAATCTCCCTTAAAGTGCCTCCTCAGGCCTTTTTCTCCATTCGGAGAACATATTACTTGAGCTTTCCTTGCCAAGTCCAATATCTTTGGCAAGCTCCCTGAGTGGTCCATCTCTGTATGATTAGAGACTATATAGTCTATCTTAGAAGGATCACAGATCTCTTTTATGCTAGAAAGCATCTCGTCAAATAAATAATGCTTTACTGTATCTACTAAGACTATCTTTTCATCTACTATCAAGTAAGCATTATATGTAGAACCTCTCTGAGTAAGATACCCATGAAAATCCTTTAGGTTCCAGTCTATGCCTCCGACCCAGTATATTCCTTTTTTTATCTCTAACGCTCCCATATCAATCCTCTTTTACAAACTTATCTTTTCCCACCATACATATAGGACACTTCCATGTATCTGGTATTTCTTCAAATGGCGTACCAGGTTGTATACCACTATCTGGATCCCCCATAACAGGATCATATATATACCCACACACTGTACATCTATATCTTTGCATCTTAGGGTCTTTTGAGACCTGGCTTTCTCCTTCAATAAATGTAGGAGCTGATCTGGGGGTAGTGCCTTGTTTCACCTGATGATAATAATCATACGTCAAGGCTTTCCCAATCTTTAATACCCTGGCATCAGACATCTCTCCTATAAAAAGTGTATGCGTAAAGCAATCTAGCTTATTTATGACCTTTGCTTCTATATAGCCTAAAGAATGATCTAAGACTACTGGACAACCTGAATCTAGAACCTTATGTTCTATGTCCTTAAACTTATCTCCGTCTCTTCCAGACTTAAAACCAAACTTGCCTATGAAATTAAGAGGCGTGTCTTCAATAAGTATTGAAGCAGAAAACTTCTTACTTGTCTCAATATAATCGTGCGTAAGGTTCTCTTTGTTGATAGAGATGCCTATTGTTATAGGGGAGCTAGTGATCTGAAAAAGGGTATTTACTATCTGGCCGTTCAGTTTATCCCCTTTAAAAGAGCTGACTATATACATCCCATAACCAATATTATGCAGAACATTTGGGTCCATAGTCGATCCTATGCAACGTTAGGCGCTAATATAGTCTCCAGGTCTTTTTTAGCTTCACCAATAAGCCTTAGGTCAAACTTATCCTGAAGCACGCTAAATACATTCTTAGATATAAAGGCAGGTGGAGTAGGTCCTACATACATACCTTTTATATTAAGATATAATAAAGATAGAAGGATTGCAACTGCTTTTTGCTCGAACCATGATAATACCAATGTTAAAGGCAGGCCATTCACATCAGTATTAAATGCCTTTGCTAAAGCCGCTGCGATCTGTATAGCTGAATATGCGTTATTACACTGCCCTATATCTATAAGGCGAGGGATGCCTTCTATGTCCCCGAAATCAAGCTTATTGAATCTATATTTTCCACAAGCTAAGGTCAAGATCACAGAATCCTTTGGTACGCTTTCAGCAAATTCTGTATAATAGTTACGTCCTGGCTTTGCTCCATCGCATCCACCTATCAAGAAGAAATGCTTTATCTTCCCAGCTTTTACAGCTCCTATTATCTTATCAGCTAGGCCTAAAACAGCTGTATGATGAAAACCAGTCATGATCTTCTTGCCAGGAGCCTCTTTTAAGGAAGGCAGGCTCTTTGCTTTTTCTATCACTGCCTTAAAATCTCTTCCTTCTATATGAGTAGCGCCAGGCACTCCAGTAATACCTACTGTGAAAAGTCTGTCTATGTAAGTATTCTCTGGTGGTATAAGCACGCAATTAGTAGTAGCTAATATTGCGCCAGGGAATTCATTGAATTCTTTTTTCTGGTCTTGCCATGCATTACCATAATTAGCTACTAGATGTTTAAATTTTTTAAGTTCTGGATAACCATGAGCTGGAAGCATCTCGCTGTGAGTATATATATTGATACCTGTTCCTTCAGTCTGCTTTAATAATTCATATAGATCTAAGAGATCATGTCCTGTTACAAGTATCCCTGGGCCTTTTTTAGTGCCAGTTTCTACTTCTACTGGTACTGGATTCCCAAACTTCTCAGTATGAGCTTTATCTAAAAGCTCCATTACCTTTATATTTATCTCACCGCATTTTAAGACCAATCCCAGATATTGATTTAGGTCAAAACTTACATTTGTAACTGTCTTAAATAAAGCTTCATGCATAAAAGCATCTACTTCATCATCCTTTGCGCCTAATTCCCTGGCATGAAATGCATACGCAGCTATGCCTTTAAGGCCATAAAGAAGAATATCTTGAAGAGATTGTATATCCTCATTTTTTCCGCATACCCCTACTTTAGTACAACCAGTTCCACCAACAGTCTGTTCACATTGATAACAAAACATTTTATTTCTCCTTCCCTTTCTTGTTCTTGTCCTCTTTATACTTTTTATATTTTTCTGGACCCACACAGTCCTTTGCCATACTACACCAGTCAAGACAGCTCTGAGGCATATGCCTTTTAGCTTTTTTCTTACAGTAAGGGCAAGTTGTCTCTACTTCATCAGACCATATCTCTATTTCTTTTCCGCAGATACACTTTATATTTTCAGGGAAAGGCTCTTTTATCCTCTTCGAGCCAGGGCATCCGTCAAAAAAAGCCATTATATTCTCCTATATAATAAAGACGATATGGTTATCTTTTCTAATTCCTTATTAAGAGTCTCCGTAAGCTTGCCTAGTTTCTTTTTCAAGGCACATCTCTTGATATCCGGGCAGATACTTCCTTTAAGAAAACAGCTAGTAAGGTCTACTCTGCCTTGGAATATAGTTATAATATCTGTAAGTTTTATTTTGCTGGGTAAAATAGAAAAGCTAAATCCTCCTGCCTTACCCTTAAAAGATTTGACTATCCCCTTTTTAGCAAGTTTCTGGAGAAGTCTTCTTAAGAATCTCTCAGGAAGCCCCTCTTCCTTTACGATCTCATCTACTGTTACCATCTTTTGCTTATTCTTCTTAAAGGCCTTGGCCATATACACCAGAGCCCTTATAGCATAATCCGTGTCCCTTACTATAAACTTCATATGACAAACCTCCTTTAATAATGATACCATTTTAGTATTATTAGTAAGGTTTGTCAACCCTTTTTTTAAAAAAATCTGGGGACGTTTCTCAAAACCCCTTCGACCTGTCCCCAAGCCCCCTGGAACCTGTCCCCCCTCCATCTATTAGCGGCCTGTCTTGTCTCACCCCTATCAGCACCGCTTGGATTCCCCCAGCGTGGGAATCCTGCGCTTCATGAAACCAACCTTATAATTAAGAGATATGCTGGTTCCCTGCGAACCATGGTTACTGATATACAATTAATAATAGCTTTTACAGTGCAATAATCTTCAAATAACTAATGCGTAAGAGCAGGAAACTTCGCTTTATCACCATGCCCCTCCTACGCTAAAGCTTCGGCGGGCAGGCTACTCGAACTTTCAAGATGCTTCTAGGGGTAAGCCAAGCCATCCGCTAATAGCTACTATAACCAAACCTAGACTGGGATCCTTTGGCGCATCAGGAACATAGCGGCATCCCGTAGTACTTAAGCATGAAGTGTTCAAGGCGTTAGAGCGAGATCGAGCCTGACTAAAGGCGAAAGCTGTATTCGGAGAGCGAGCTCTAAACCGTAGAACACGGCGCGGTGTTCCAGCGCCAAAGGTCACAGGCTAGGTTTAGGTTGATGTAACTAATGGAGATCCTTTTAGCTTTTACGAACTAGCTTGGCCAGTATAATACTTAGCTCATATAATATAAGTAAGGGAATTGCTAAGAGGCATTGAGTGATCACATCGGGTGGGGTAAAAATAGCGCCTATTATAAATATTATTACTATTGCGTAGCGCCTCTTTTCTATTAGGAATCTAGGTGTGATTATATTTAGCTTTGTCAAAAAAAGTATTGCTAGAGGAAGTTCAAATACTACACCCAACATAAAGGTCAATAAAAAAACGAATGATATATATTTACTGACCGTGATCATAGGTATCAGAAAATCAGTGCTGAAACCAAGCAGAAATTTCATACCTATTGGCACTACGATAAAATATCCAAAGATGCTGCCGATAAAAAAAAGAAAAAATGACCCTATGGTAAGAAAAGCAAGGTACTTTTTTAGATCATTATCTAGACCGTATAAGATAAACTTCCATGTCTGGTAGAGAAAAAATGGGGCTGATAAGAACAGACCTCCAAATAACGCTATCTTTAGATTTGCGATAAAAGCTTCTTGGGGGGATATAAAAACCAGGCTCCCGACAGGCCTTATTATGAACTTAAGGACAGGGAGCTTGAAAAAATAGACTAGGATAGAACTTATAGCCAAAGATACAAGGCATTTTATTATCCTTGACCTGAGCTCTTCCAGATGTTCAAGGAATGTTAATTTTTCAGCTGACACTATTTCTTCTTACTCTTTTTTGTCTCTCCTTGAAGAGAGATTATCTCTCTATTTAGTTTTTTGATCTCTTCTATTCCTTTAAGTATACTTTTAGATGTATTCCATTTCTTAGGTGATAATTTCGAGACACTCTTCCCTATTTCATAGAAGAGCTTTTCTTTCTTAACATGTGCTGCCATTATTTTAACATTTTTGATCCCGATCTCTGTAGCATCGATAACATGCCTTTCCCCATTATCAATAAACTTCCTTGTCTCTTCGATCCCTTTTTCCAATTCTTTCTTTGCCTTGGGCCACATTTTATTAATGATCTTTTTAATATCTTTACTGGTCATGATTTCCTCCTTTTCATTCACTTTACTACAAACAAAATTTATCGTCAAGTAAGACTTTTTTTAAATAATGCCTGGAATCTTTTTATCTCTTCTGCTACATCGTCTTTAGCCACCACTGCTGAAATAGCGCATATACTATCTGCTCCAGCTTGAATAACTTCTCTTGCGTTACTTAGATCTATGCCACCTATAGCTACTATAGGAAGTTTTGAGATCTTTCTCACTTCTTTTACTAGCTCTATTCCTCCTGACTCTCCTGCGCCTTTCTTTGTAGTAGTTGAAAATATCGGACTAACTCCTAGATAATTAGCACCTTTTTTCTCATAGTAAAGAGCTTCTTCTGTGTTATGAACAGTAACGCCTATTATCTTTTTATCTCCTAATCTTTTTCTTGCTTCTTCATAAGGCATATCTTCCTGCCCTAGATGTACACCATCTGCATCGATAAAAATAGCAGCATCTATTCTGTCATTTACAATAAATAAAGCCTTATCCTTACATATTTTCTTAAGTAATTTGGCTTCTTCGCAGAATGCACTAAAAGGACTGACTTTATTTCTATATTGGACTATAGAAACTCCTGTCTCTACAGCATTTTGTACATCACTCTCGTTTCCTTTTTTACTTAACCTCAGGTCTGTAATAAAATAATATCCTTTTATCACTCCACCCTCTTCATCTTTACTATGTCTTCCTTTTTTAGATTAAATATGCTATCGAATAATTTTTCCTTAAATGTACCAGGCCCATTAGTCTCCTTATCAGCTAATTCTGCTGCTATTTCATAACATACTAGTCCTGCTACACTTGCCTTCGCTAGATCCTTTTCTACTGCTACGAAAGTCCCTATCACTGAAGTAGCCATACATCCTGTACCTACGACATGTGCCATCATACTGCATCCATTCTTGACAGTATATATATTATCTTTGTCTACGATGATATCTTCTTCTCCTGTTATAACGACTGTGCATTCCTCTTTTATTGCAAGCTCTTTTGCTAAACTCCTTAGGTCTTTTCCTACTGCTACTGAATCTACGCCTTTAGTTTGTATGTCTTCCCCTGCGATCTTAGCGATTTCAGAGGCATTTCCCTTTATAACGCCTATTTTTAGTTCTTTTATAAGTTCTAGGCATTTATCGTCTCTTAGTTTAGTCGCACCTGCGCCACACACATCCAGCACTATAGGTATGCCTTTTTCATTCGCAGATCTTCCAGCTATCTTCATGGATTCTATAAATTCAGGTGTCAATGTCCCTATATTAAGAACTAATGATGAAGCTAACTTAGCCATATCAGCTACTTCTTCCTTTGCATGCGCCATTACAGGAGAAGCGCCGAATACTTTAACTATATTAGCGCAATCGTAAATCGTTACCCAATTTGTAAGATGATGTATTAGCGGTTTTTGTGTTCTTACTTTTTCTAAAATACTGTATATATCCATTTATCCCTCCTAAAAATAAAATAGGCCTTTTAATGTCATGCCCAGGACATATTAACATAAAAACTATGTTTATACAGCTACTTTTTCTAATGCCTCATCGCGAGAACTTGAAAGTGTTTCCGCTACAAGCTTAGCTACTTTTTTCCCAGAATAAAGCATGCCACTAAAAGTTGGGCCCATTCTCGGAATACCAAATGCAGTCGATACTGCCATACCTGCTACATATAACCCAGGATAGATCTCCTTTGTGTTTTCTACAACCAAGGCTTCAGAACTATTAGCATCCATTGGCCCAAAATCCTGCAATTTTATAATACCTCTTTTTTCTAGGCTCTTACAGACCCATGCATCATGACCTGTTGCATCTATCACTACCTTACTTTCTAAAGAAATAGGATCACAACATGTAAGTTGTCTTGGAAGAGCTGATACTGGAGACCAATTTATTACCGCGCCTTCTACTCTCTTGTTTCTAAAGACTACGTCGTCAAACTTGGTCATATTAAGTATCTTAACTCCAGCATCACATGCTGATGCGATAAGTTTGGAACATGCTTCAGGTCCTGAAGAAACAAATAACCCATCCTCAACTTCTCTATAAGAGATCTTAAGCTCATCTAGTATCTCATTAGCTGGAGCGCGGAATGTTAATGTGTTCATTAGATAGCCACCTATCCAAAATCCTCCGCCTATGTAGTTATTTGCTTCCACTATCAAAGTCTTAAAACCCTGCTTTGCTAGATCTCTTCCAGCTATAAGACCACTCGGTCCACCTCCTATAATTATTACATCTGAAATGATGTAATCTTCCAGCCAAGTTGAAAAATCTTTCAAAATAGCTTTGGTTATCTTTGCTTCGCTTACATTACTAAACATATTTCCCCCTTTCGTAATAAAAAACCCTTACGCCACATAGCATAAGGGTAAAATTAGTTCATCTCTTCTTCCTACGCTGGCATTATCCAGATCAGGTTCATTGGGTAATCTGTTTATTCACAGAACTCTCAGGCCGCATTACGACCTCCCCGTTATTTATCTTATTAGACCATTTTCATAATCTAATGTCAATTAAATTGCTACAGAATTATATTAAGCAAGCCTCCTACTATTAATGCTACGCTCATCATAATGAGAGCTGATTTACACATATCCTTTATACCTAGTTCTTTTACCATAACTACGAAGGTAGCTATACATGGAAAATACACTGAGAGAATAGTAGAACCTATTATTAGTTGTTTTGTGGTCAGATTAAGTGGCCCTAACATACCCACAGCAACATCCTTTCTTAAAAAACCTATTATTAAAGCTGATATCGCTTCTTTCGGCAATCCCCATACTTTTGTAAATACTGGCGAAAATATATTTGAAAGGAATCCTATTATTCCAAGCAAGTACAATATATTCACAAAAAGTACGCCTAAAAGCACATAAGGTACTGCTTCTTTTAAAAAACCGAACACCCTCATCCAGAGTTTTTTAAGAACAGCTTGTAAATGTGGCCTTCTATAAGGTGGCATCTCTATTAATATCTCAGGAGATGTTCCTTTTAAAACCTTATTCATTAAAATACCTTTAAAAACTAGGATCAAAAATAGTGTCCCGAACACTATTAATAAAGGCCTTCCCCCTCTTTCTCCTACTAATCCTGTGATCATTGCGATCTGAGCCATGCACGGGACTGAGATAGCCATTAATGTAGCTGCGATAAATTTTTCACGCCTACCTTCTAGCAGTCTTATGGCAAGCGCGCCTGGGACATTACAGCCCAGACCGAGCATCATAGGCACTATCGCATAACCATGTAGTCCTATATGATGCATTATATTATCTACTAATACTGCAAGTCTTGGAAGATATCCAAAATCCTCTAATATGCCTAGCACAAGATAAAAACTTATTATATAAGGCAATACCATTGCTATGGGAACAAAAAGTCCTGTAGTAAGAACCCCGAAAGATTCTTTAAAACTTACTGCTCCTTCTATAAGATTTCCAATCAAAAGATCGTGTAATATTCCCGGGCCTAATAATGCGCTTATTTTCATAATAAGCGGGAGCCAGAGCTTATTAAATAATGGCTCAAATAAATAAGATATTAAGCCCTCGCCTATTGTTCTTATGGTCATAAATGACAGGAATATGACTCCAAATGCAATAGGTATCCCTGTAAAAGGCCTTACGCTCAGGTCTTCTAGAAATTGTAAAAAAGTATGGTGATGGTGTGTAAGCTTCTGGACATCGTCTATTATCTTTCCTATCCTCTCCCATTTCTCAGAATCAGTCGAAGGCTTTACATCTAAAGCTTTAGCTTTTTTTACAGCATCTACCAAGTCTTTAATACCTTCACCTGTAAGAGCACAAGTAGGAACTACAGGGATCCCTAATCTTTCTTCGAGAGCTTTTACATCTATAAATATGCCTTGATGTCGCGTCTCATCCCACATATTCAGAGCCACTACCATGGGCATATTTTTTTCTATAAGGTCAAGCGTCAGGTAGAGATTTCTCTCCAGGTTGGTAGCATTTACCACATTTATTACTATGCCACCTTCCTTTAGCATATTACAAGCTACTTCTTCAGCTTTACAAGTCGCTTCTACTGCATATGTGCCAGGAACATCTATTATCAGTGGGTTATAATCATCTATCTTGATCCTGCCTTGTGTAAATTCAACTGTAGAGCCAGGATAATTGGATATAACTATCCTAGCTCCTGTAAGCCTTGAAAAAAGCGCGCTTTTCCCTACATTAGGATTACCCATTAAAAGGATCTTATCCATATCTATTCTTCAACCTCTACTATTATTCTTTTTGACATTCTATATCCAATAGCGAATTTCATATTATCTATTTCAATTGTCTGAGGGCCTCTCCAGAAATGGCTTGCTATCTTTTTTATACGCTTACCCTCTCTTATTCCCATATTATTTATCTTCTGCCTGAAGGCATGTCCTTCACCTAATTCCTTTATAATAGCTCTCTGTCCTGGTTTCATCTTTGTCAGATCTACTGTCATTTAGAACCCCTATTCTTTAGACTTACATTTTTTGCAAAATCCGAATATATCCATCTTGTGCCTTTTTGGCGTAAAATCAAATCTCTTACATAGATCTTCCTGGAGCTTCTCTATCCTCTCATCAACTGCTTCGATAAATGTACCGCACTTAGTGCATATAAGGTGATCATGGTGATCATGCCCATATTTATGCTCGTACCTGACTATCTTATCCCCTAGGTCCACTTCTTTGGCAATATCAGCCTCGCATAAAAGTTTCATGGTCCTAAATACAGTTGCTTGACCTATAGTCTTATCTCTTTTTTTAACAATAACGTACAGATCTTCAACGCTAAGATGCTTATCTACCTTAAAAAATGTATCAAGTATCTCTTTTCTCTGATCCGTAAGCTTAAGATCTTTTTTCTTTAGATATTCAATAAAGACATTCATCTCTTTAGCCATATAATCACCCCTATAATTGATTTTGAAATTCAATATCAATTATAACAGAATAGACCTCCCTGTCAACATCTTTCTTACAAAAACAAACAAAGTAGAGCACATCTAGATATGTTGATTTCTAACTATAATCTTTGCAATCAGTTATACAAATTGGTTATGTTTAATCTAAACCAAATTACATATCTCTTTTATTAGCAAAGTATTATAGCCCGACAGATCTAGATCTGCTCTACTATTACTACTATTACTATTTACTATTTAGTAATATTTTCCTAATATATTTTGGACTATCTCTTTGGTGAGTTTCCTGACTTCTTCTAGAAGCAGCAATATCTTACTTTTTACAGAGTTTTAATGTTTTTTCCTCGATAGAACCAAGAAGCGCGTCAAATGATTTTCGAAAGGCTTTTATTCCGTCTTCTAGCAGTATGCTGCATATGTTATCCACATC
Organism: Candidatus Omnitrophota bacterium; assembly: GCA_043821705.1. GTDB lineage: Bacteria > Omnitrophota > Gorgyraeia > Gorgyraeales > Gorgyraeaceae > JBDRCN01. Next base: position 3,063 of record JBDRCN010000010.1, on the reverse strand, counting down.
TATGCCAATAGCTCTTAAAGAATTTATAGCATCATATTCTTTTATTATATCTCCTGATAAAGCATCTTCTATATTCCCATGGTCTAAAAATGCATCAAGCGTTGCATCAGGAAGTGTATTGACAGTGTCTTTTCCTATAAGTTCAGTTACATATTTAATATCACTATAATCTGGGTTTTTAGTACTGGTAGATGCCCAAAGCACTCTTTGGACATTCGCATCCTTATCTTTTAAAGATTTAAACTCATCGCTTCCAAACATCTCTAAGTATTTTTTGTAAATCAGCCTAGAATTCGCAACTGCAGCTTTGCCCTTCAGTGAATCAATAATGGACTTTTTTATATCTTTTGCCCTTTCATCTATTATCTTATCAGTTTGAGTATCCAGGCGGCTTACGAAAACACTTGCTACAGATCGGACCTTTCCTAGATCCTCTCCCTTTTCATTAAATCTCTTTAGTCCCCTTATATAAGCATTAGCAGTGCTTACGTATTGATCCTTTGAAAATATTAAAGTTGCATTTATATTAAGGCCTTCGGCTATTAAGTCTTCGATCGCGCTAAAGCCTTCATTGGTCGCAGGGATCTTAAACATAACATTAGCCCTATCTACTTTTTTATAAAGCCTGAGTGCATCCTTTACTGTCTCTTTTTTATTAAAAGCAAGTTCAGGATTGACTTCCAAGCTTACATACCCGTCTTGGCCATAAGTTCTATCATATACTTTTTTAAATAGATCTGCTGCATCCTGTACATCTTTAACAGTCAGATCATCATATATCTCAAATGTAGACTTGTTCAAACCAGCCAACTCTTCTATTCTCTTGTCATAATCTTTGCTAAGTCGTATTGATTTATCAAAGATAGCTGGATTACTAGTCATCCCCCTTAAACCTAATCTAATAAGTTCTTTTAGTTTTCCGGATTCGATCATGTTTCTATTTATATTATCCAGCCATGCGCTCTGTCCAAATTCAGCTAATGCCTCTATCGTGGTCTTTGACATCCTATCCTCCTTATTTATGCTAAAAGATACCATCTATTCTAGAACCGCAGTACTTACACTTACTATTTTCTATGAAATTCTTGGTAACGTCAAATACTATTCTCTTTAATAAAGGTTTTTTACAATTATAACAATATGTATCATTTCCTTCTATTACATTTCCAAGATATATATATCGTAGACCTGCTTTTTCGCCTATCTCTCTTGCTTCCCTTAAGGTCTCTACAGGCGTAGGGATACCCTCTATATATTTATAATCAGGGTGGAACCTGCTAATATGCCATGGGATTTCTTTTCCAACACTAGTTATAAAATTAGTAATATCTCTTAATTCTTCATTGCTGTCATTCTGACCTGTGACAAGTAATGTAGTCACCTCTACCCATATACTCAGTTCCTTCATAAGACGTATGGAATCTAAGACTCCTTTTAAACTAGCCCCGCACATATTTTTATAAAAATCTTCTCGAAAACTCTTTAGATCCACATTGCAGGCATCTAGATAAGGAGATATCATTTTAAGTGCGTCACTACTCATATAGCCATTTGTAACAAATATATTTTTTATACCTTCTTTCTTAGCTAATCTAGCTGTGTCCAGGGCATATTCAAAAAATATAGTAGGCTCTGTATAAGTATAAGATATACTTTTACAATTATTTTTTTTAGCCTCTCTCACTATCTCTTCAGGGCTTAAAGAATATCCAGATGCATCCATATCTTTAAAAGAGCTTTGGGAGATCTGCCAATTCTGGCAATATGAACATTTAAAGTTACATCCTATCGTTGCTATTGAAAATGAGCTGGATCCTGGCAGAAAATGATAAAGAGGTTTTTTCTCAATTGGGTCAATATGGCTGGCAATAACTTCACCATAGGCAAATGTATGCAGTTTCCCATAGACGTTCTTCCTTACACCGCATATGCCAAATTTACCAGAGAGGATCTTACAATTATGCCTGCAAAGCCCGCATTCTACTGTGTCATTATCCAATTTTTTATAGAGCAAAGCTTCTTTAATCATATTTGAGCAGCAGCGGGTCCTGTCCGAGATTCACCCCACAAGTGCTCGCAAAACGCCTGCGGCCTTGCAGGGACCCCAATCTCGGCCACCCGCTGTTAATATTTAATACTATTAGAACTTACTCTTATAGATAAGAACTGGTTTGATTTGTTTGAGCAGCATCTTGAAAGTTCGAGCGGGCACGGTCCCTGCACCTTTATGGTGCAGGGGAGCGAGAAGTTTCACGAAGCGAAGAATTTCCACGCTGGGGAAATTCGAGCGGTGCTGCGAAAACAAGACAAACCAGTTCTCAATCTTTTAAGTTATTAAAGAACAGGCAAAGCTTGCTGATCTTACACTTATCACATAGCGGTCTTCTGGCATTACAGATCTCACGGCCATGATTTACTAGCATATAGTTAAGGTCCAGCCAGTCTTTTTTAGGAACGATCTTTAATAGGTCTTGTTCTATTTTATCAGGATTTATCTCTTTAGTCAGGCCCAATCTTCCAGAAACTCTTTTTACATGAGTATCTACTGCTATGCCGCTCGCTTTATTAAATCCACTAGATAATACTATGTTTGCAGTTTTGCGCGCTACCCCTGGCAGTGTCAATAGATCTTCCATGTTGGAAGGTACTTTTCCATTAAAATCTTTAACTATTCTTTTGGAGCTAGTTATAATATTTTTAGCCTTATTCCTGTAAAAACCGCAGGAATGGATCTCTCTTTCTAAAGTAGTTTGCCTTGCTTTAGAAAATCCATATACATCTTTATATTTCTTAAATAGGCCTGGAGTGATTTTATTTACTCTTTTATCAGTACACTGCGCTGAAAGAATAGTAGCGATCAATATCTCGAATGGAGTCTTATGGTAAAGAGCTGTCCGGCTATCTGGATAGACTTTACGAAGAATTTTTATAATATCTATGATCCTAGCTTTGGCAGGTTTCATTTAGTTAGCTTTTAAGACGTGATAAATATTTAAAAACACTCAAAGTAGCTTTAGCGCCTTCGCCAGCAGCGATAATGATCTGTTTTTCAGGCACATCTGT
>JBDRCN010000009.1:0-15867 GCA_043821705.1 Candidatus Omnitrophota bacterium | reverse complement strand
AGCGTGGGAATCCTGCGCTTCATGAAACTTCTCGCTCTGCAAGACATGTATAATATAGGGCAACCGTGCCCGCTCGAACTTTCAAGATGCTTCTAGGGGTAAGCCAAGCCATCCGCTGATAGTTACTGTAACCAAACCTAGACTGGGAGCCTTTGGCGCATCAGGAACATAGCGGCATCCAGTGATATTTAAGCATGAAGTGTTCAAGGCTTTAGAGCGAGATCGAGCCTGACTAAAGGCGAAAGCTCTATTCGGAGAACGAGCTCTAAACCGTAGAACACGGCGCGGTGTTCCAGCGCCAAAGGTCACAGGCTGGGGTTGGTTAATGTAGCAACATGTTAAAACATTTTTCCCTTGACAGGTTTCTCCTATATATAGTATATTATAGGTACTCATCACAAAAAAGGGAGGTGCTTGAGTAAAGAAGTGGGTTAAGTTTCACCCGCTTTTTTTGTTTTATGCTAGACAAACTTAATGATATTATCCAACCTATTATAAAAGCAGAAGATGCAGAGCTTGTAGATCTTATATATAGAAGAGAAGGAAATAGGCAAGTCCTTCGTCTATTAGTGGATAAAGAAGGCGGGATCACCATGGAAGATTGCATAAATATAAATGGGAGGATCAGCGAAGCGCTAGATGCGACTGATGTTATCCCAGAGAAATATTTCCTCGAGGTGAATTCACCTGGGATAGACAGGCCTTTTAAGACAAAGAGAGATTACGAGAAGGCAAAGGGGAGGTTGGTCAGGGTCACTTTGAACGAACGCATTAAAAATAAGATGGAATATATCGCAGTATTAGAAGATATCTTAGAAGATTCTATTAAGATAGATGTGAAGAAAAAAGGTATAATAAAGATACCATTCAAGAATATTACACGAGCAAGACAGGAGATAGAATTATGAATCAGGAATTACTAGCAATATTAGACAGCATTGAGAGGGATAAAGGTATAAAAAAAGAGATACTTATACAGGCAATAGAGTCTGCCCTTATTAGCGCTGCACGTAAAAAGATCGGAAAACATGTCACTGATATAAAAGTAGAGTTTGAGTCAGGGACAGGAGAGTTCAAGGTATTTGGGCCTGATGGTGAAGAACTTGCAGCGGATTTTGGCAGGATCTCAGCCCAGACTGCAAAACAGGTCATCATACAGAAGATCAGAGAAGCTGAGAGAGATGTGGTATTTGAAGAATACCAGCATAAGGTAAATGACATTGCCACTGGTAGTGTGCATAGATTTGAAAAGGGAATGATCGTAGTAGATCTAGGCAGAGCTGAAGGTGTGCTTCCTAGGAGAGAGCTACCTCAAAAAGAAGAGTATAGGCAAGGGGACAGGATCAAGGCGCTTATATTAGAAGTAAAAAGGACACCAAAAGGCCCTGAGATACTTCTCTCTAGGACAAGCCCAGGGCTTGTTAAAAGGCTTTTTGAACTCGAGGTGCCTGAGATATACGAGGGCATAGTAGATATAAAAGCTGTTTCAAGAGAAGCAGGAGACCGAACAAAGATCGCAGTATATTCTAAGGATGATAAGGTAGATCCAGTAGGCGCATGCGTGGGCATGAGAGGCCAGAGAGTAAAGAATATCGTAAGAGAACTAGGCGATGAGAAGATCGATATAGTGCGCTGGAGCGTTGATATAGGTGAATTTATTTGCGCTAGTCTTAGCCCTGCTGAGATATCCAGCATAAAGACTAATGAGGCTGCAAAAAGAGCTGAAGTATTAGTAGCAGATGATCAACTGTCCTTAGCTATAGGCAAGAGAGGCCAAAATGTGAGGCTTGCTGCTAAATTAACAGGATGGAATATAGACATCAGAAGTAAATCCGAGATGGATAAGTTAAGATCCATCTCTATAAAAGAGATAGAAGGTATAGGGCCAAAGACTGAAAAAGCCCTGATAAAAGCTGGCTTTAAGACAGTAGGTGATGTTGCTAAGCTTGGCCTGGATGAATTAGTAGGTGTAAAGGGTGTTGGTAAAAAGACTGCTGAAAAGATATTTGTTTCTGCGAAGGAGTTAATGGAAAGTAAGATCCATGAAGTAAGAGAAGAAAAAAATAAAGAAAAACAAGCTCAAAGAGAAGCAGAACGAAAAGAAAAAGAATCACAAGTGGCAGAGGAAAAAGGGAAGGATGAAGAATTAGCATGAGAGTACATGAACTCGCTAAGGAGTTAAAGTTATCCAATAAAGAGTTAATAGATAAACTTCATACATTAAAAATAGATGCTAAAGGACACATGAGCGCTTTGGACAGCAAAGCTGTAGCTTTGATAAAAAAAGAAACTAAAAAATCCAAAGAAAAGCCTAAAACAGCTAAAAAGAAAAAGGAAACCACACCTAAAAAAGCAGCCAAGAAGCCCAAAGAAAAGGCACCTAAGAAGGCGGTCCAGGCCAAGGAAGAGAAGAAGGAAGTCAAGAAAGAGGAAATAGTAAAGGAAGTTATAAAAGAAGTCATAGAAGAGATCGCTCCTCCAAAAGAGGAAGATAATCTGAATATATTAAAGCTAGATCTGCCTATCAATCTGAAGGACCTTTCAGTAAAGCTCCAGGTGAAACCAAATGAACTCATAAAAAAGCTGCTTAGTAAAAAAATACTCGTAACGATAAATCAAAGCCTGGCCGAGGAGATAGCGCAGGATATTGCTAAGGATTTTGGATTTAAAATAGAAAAGCTGCCTACTGAGGAAGAAGAGCTTATCATAGAGCATGAACAGGATGATCCAAAGAAATTAAAACCAAGAGCGCCTATAGTGACTTTTATGGGCCATGTTGATCACGGGAAGACCTCGCTTCTTGATATGATACGTAAGACCAAGGTAGTAGATAAAGAAGCAGGAGGTATCACTCAGCATATAGGAGCGTATGAAGTAGAACTGGAAAAAGGAAGTGTGACGTTTTTAGATACCCCAGGCCATGCTGCGTTTACCGCTATGAGGGCAAGGGGCGCTAATGTCACAGATATAGTAGTGTTAGTAGTAGCTGCTGATGATGGAATAATGCCTCAGACAATAGAGGCTATTGACCATGCTAAGGCTGCAGGAGTACCTATAGTCGTAGCTATAAATAAGATAGATAAACAGAATATTGATATAGATAAGGTAAAAAAGCAGCTTGCTGATATAGATCTTATGTCTGAAGATTGGGGTGGCAAGACTATTACAGTCGGGGTCTCAGCTAAGACAGGGCAGGGCATAGATGAACTTCTGGAGATGCTTCTCCTGGAAGCAGAGCTTCTGGAGCTTAAGGCAAATCCAGATGCGCCAGCTAATGGTGTGATAGTAGAAGCAGAACTGTCAAAAGGAAAAGGCCCGGTCGCTACAGTGCTTGTATCTAGAGGGACGCTTAAGATAGGCGATGTAGTGATAGTGGGCTCAAATTATGGCAAGATAAAAGCGATGCTTGATGATAAACTCCGTCGCGTGGACAAGGCTCTTCCTGCAAAGCCTGTAGAGATATTAGGATTATCAGGGGTACCTTTAGCAGGAGAAAAATTCTATGTAGTCAGTGATGAAAAAAAGGCAAGAGATATAGTTACTCAGCGCCGTATGAGAGATGATAAGAAAAAGCTCGATGAAAAAGCACAGAAGATCACACTGGAGGACCTCTACAATAAGATAAAAGAAGGCGAAGTAAAAGAACTGAAGATCATATTGAAGGCTGATGTGGGAGGTTCTCTTGAAGCAGTCAAGGACCAGCTAGAAAAACTCAGTACAGGTGATATAAAACTTTCTGTTATACACGGCCAGGTCGGCAATATAAATGAATCAGATATAATGCTGGCTTCAGCTAGCAATGCAGTAGTCCTGGGTTTTCATGTAGAGGTCTCGCCTAATGCAAAAGCGCTTTCAAGGCAAGAAGGCGTAGATGTAAGGCTTTATAATATAATCTATGAAGCAGTGAATGATGTCCATGCTGCTATGGAAGGCATGCTCGAACCTATCATAGAAGAGATATTCTTGGGAAGAGCTGAAGTAAAGCAGGTCTTTAAGGTGACCAAGGTAGGGATAGTAGCAGGTTCTTTCGTGACAAAAGGCAAGATCATAAGAAATGCTGTATGTAAACTTATAAGGGATAAGGAAGTGATATTTAAAGGTAAACTTACATCTTTAAAATATGTAAAGGATGATATAAAAGAAGCAAAAGAAGGCAGCGAATGCGGTATAAGCCTTAGTTTCAAGGATATCCAAAAAGGCGATATCATTGAAGCTATCGAGATAAGAAAGGTAGTAAGAAGACTGAAATGAAAAAAAGAATTCTAAGCGGCATGAGGCCTACGGGGCCATTGCATCTCGGGCATCTCTTTGGTGCTTTGGATAATTGGGTAAAGCTCCAGGATGAGTATGAATGTTTTTTTATGGTAGCTGATTGGCATGCATTGATGAGCGAGTACGAAGACCCTAAAGACATGCCAAGATACACATTAGAATGCGTGGCTGACTGGGTAGCTTCCGGCATAGACCCTAAAAAAAGCTCTATCTTTATTCAATCCCATGTAAAAGAGCATCTGGAACTCGATATGATATTCTCGACATTCGTTCCTTTAGGATGGCTGGAAAGGTGCCCTACTTATAAGGAACAGTTAAGGGAGGCCATTACAAGAGAGCTCCATACCTATGGATTTTTAGGATATCCAGTCTTACAGGCTGCAGATATCCTTCTTTATAATGCTTTTGCTGTGCCAGTAGGAAAAGACCAATTACCTCATCTAGAACTTACAAATGATATTGTAGCAAAGTTCAATAATCTATACGGTGCTACATTTAAAGAAATAAAGCCGCTTCTGACAAAGATCCCAAAACTCTTAGGCATAGATGGCAGGAAGATGAGTAAATCCTACGGTAATTTTATTGCACTAGGGGATACTGAAGACGCGATCAAGAAAAAATGCTTTCAGATGTTTACAGACCCAAAACGCATAAAGTTAAACGATCCTGGCCATCCAGAAGAGTGTAACTTATATTCATATTTTAAATTGTTCAAGGAAGATGCTGCTAAAGAAGTACATGAATATTGCGCTAAGGCTAAAAAAGGCTGCACTGGATGTAAAAAAGATCTAGCAGTTATTATATCGGATTACTTATCAGATATTAGGAAGAAAAGAGAGAAGCTTTTAAAGGATAAAGACACACTTTTAGGAATATTAAAAGAAGGTACAGAGAAGGCGACTAAAGCTGCATCTGAAACTATGAAGGGAGTAAGAAAGGCTGTTGGTTTACTATAGTTATTCTAAAAACTAACAACTAAAAACTAACAACTATATGTCTTATAAAGTAAAGCTAGATGTATTTGAAGGGCCATTAGATCTATTATTATACCTTATCAAGAAAAACGAGATAGACATATACGATATACCGATCTCTACTATTACAGAACAGTATCTTGAGTATATAGAGCTCATGAGGATGTTGGATTTGAATATAGCTGGAGAGTTCCTCGTGATGGCAGCTACGCTTATTCATATAAAGAGTAAGATGCTCCTGCCGCCTGAAGAAAAAGAAGTCCTTATGGAGGAAGAAGAGGACCCAAGAGAAGAATTAGTAAGGCGCCTTCTTGAATATAAGAAATTTAAAGAAGTAGCTGGAGTGCTTCAGGGCCTGGAAGGCCAGAGAAAGAAGATGTTCACGAGAGCTGCTTCTTTAGATGTACCTCAAGAAGAGGGGAAGTTCTTTGAGGCAAGTCTTTTTGATCTCATAACAGCGCTTACCAGGGTCTTAAAAGACGTACCTAAGGATGTCTTTCAGGAAATAATAAAGGATGAATTCACTGTAGAACAAAAGGTACATGATCTCTTGCATATGTTAGTCGAGGATCCAGTGATACATCTGATAGAACTTTTTAAGAAAGCAAAGAATAAATTAGAGATAATCGCTACGTTCTTAGCAGTATTAGAACTTATAAGATTAAAGGAAATAATAGTCGTGCAAGATAGAAGTTTCGGGAGCATAGATGTTATAAGGAACGAAAAACACAGATTACGGATGGAGCAGAATGGATAAAAAACAAGCAAAAGCTATAATCGAGGCAATGTTCTTTGTGACTGATAAACCTTTATTCATAAACGAGATAAAAGGCGTATTAGAGGAGTTTGATGCAAAGACTGTAAAAGAGCTGGTCGGAGAACTTGCAAAAGAGTATGAGGAAACTGACCGTGCATTCAGGATAAAAGAGATAGCAGGAGGATATCAGATAGTAACGGATCCTATGTTAGCGCCTTGGCTTAAAAAACTATATAAGACTTCTGGAGCAGATAGGCTCTCAGGCCCCAGCCTGGAAACACTGGCAATATTAGCTTATAAACAACCAGCCACTAAACCAGAGATAGAGGCTATAAGAGGAGTAAATGTCGACGGTGTTTTAAAGACATTGGCTGAGAAAAATCTAGTCAGGATCACAGGCAGAAAAGATACGCCGGGACGTCCGATATTATACGGGACTACACAAGAGTTTTTGCAGTATTTTGGGCTTAATGCATTGGATGAACTGCCGAGATTAGAAGAATTTCATTTTACAGAAGATGATATTGAATTACCGGATCATTTAAAGAAAGATGAAGAAGAACTTAAACAAGAGGAGACACAAAATGAAACTAGCATCCCTTCGTAAAAAAATAGACTCTATAGATGCTAAACTTATAACATTATTAAATGAAAGAGCGAACTTAGCCAAGAATGTCGGTAAGTTAAAGCATCGTAGTGGAAGTGGTATATATGTAGCTGATAGAGAAGCAAATATATACGATAATGTTATAACTAAAAATAAAGGCCCTCTTTCAGACAGTGCCCTAAAGGCTATATATAGAGAGATCATGTCAGGGTCTATTGCGCTTGAAAAGAGTTTAAGCATCGCCTATCTAGGGCCTGAAGCTACATTCACAAATCTTGCAGCTATAAAGAAATTCGGTAGTCAGGTGATCTATTCACCGTGCAACACTATTACAGAGGTCTTCAAAGATGTAGAAGTGGGAAGAAGTGATTACGGGGTCGTGCCTGTAGAGAATTCAGTAGAAGGAGCAGTAAGCCATACGCTTGACATGTTCATAAATTCTGACCTTAAGATATGTTCTGAGGTCTTGCTGGATATTGCCCATAATTTAATAGGGAGAGAGAAAAAAGACAAAATAAAAAGAGTTTACTCTAATCCCAGCGTCTTCGGTCAATGTAGGATATGGCTGGATTCACATCTTCCAAACGCAGAGCAGATAGAGGTGACTTCTACCAGCAAGGCTGCTGAAATAGCTTCCGGAGAAAAAGGAAGCGCTGCTATAGCAAGTATCTTAGCTGCTGAGAAATATAAGCTTAAGGTATTAGCGAAAGATATAGAAGATAATGCTAATAATATAACGAGGTTTCTTGTGATAGGAAGAAGTATCCCTTCTTCTACAAAAAAAGATAAGACCTCTGTCATGTTTTATGGTAAAGAGCGGTCAGGTGCTTTGCATTATATGTTAAATCCTTTTAAGAAAAATAAGATCAATCTTACAAAGATAGAATCCCGTCCATCCAAGAAGAAGGTGTGGGAGTATTATTTCTTCGTGGACATGGAAGGCCATAGCGACGACAAAAAAGTAAAAAAAGCATTAAAGGAACTTGATAACCAAAAAAATGTTCACTTAAAGGTGCTCGGTTCTTATCCAAGAGGTGCATAGATGTTACCAAGAAAAGCTATATTAGATATAAAAACTTATAAACCTGGAAAACCTATTGAAGAGGTCAGGAGAGAGTTAGGCCTAAGGGATATTATCAAGATGGCTTCAAATGAGAACCCTTTCGGGCCTTCTCCAAAGGCACTCTCGTCTATAAAAAAGAGCCTTTCTAATCTAAATAGATACCCTGAAGGCAGTTGTTTTTACCTGAGACAGGCTCTTTCTAAGAAGCTGAAGGTAAGACCTGAACAGCTTATATTCGGTAATGGTTCTGATGAACTTATAATCTTGGCATTGAGAGCATATATAGAAGAGGGAGATGAAGTAGTAGTAGCTAGTCCTACATTCTTGATCTATGAGATAGCATCTGAGATACAAGGTGCGAAGATAAAAAGAGTCCCGACTAAATTCTTTAAATATGACCTTAAAGCAATGCGCAAGGCAATTACAAAAAATACGAAGATCTGTTTTATTGCTAATCCTGATAATCCGAACAGCACATATGTCTCAAAAGTGGAATTAGAAGATTTCCTTAAGGAGCTTCCTGAAAATGTACTAGTCTTTATCGATGAAGCATATTTTGATTTTGTTGAAGAAAAAGATTATCCAAATGGCCTTGAGTATATTGCAAGAGGCAATGTGATAGTGACTAGGAGTTTTTCAAAGTCATATGGGCTAGCAGGCCTTAGGATAGGATATGGTATCTCCAGTCCAAAGATCATAAAGTATATGGAGTCTGTCAGAGAACCGTTCAATGTAAATTCTCTTGCTCAAGTCGGAGCATTAGCTGCTCTTAAAGACAAAGGGTATCTATTAAAGGTAAAGAAGCTTACTAGGCGAGGGAAAAGATATATATATGAAGAGATTAAGAAGATGGGTCTTAGGTATATTCCAAGTGTCACTAATTTTGTGCTCATTGAAGTAGGGAAAGAAGCAGATACAGTATGTAAGAAGCTTTTAAAGAAAGGCGTTATCATAAGGAACATGCAATCCTGGGGCCTGGAGGATCATATAAGAGTGACCGTAGGCACAGAAAAAGAAAACAAGCGTTTCGTAAAAGAGCTTAAAAGAATTATCTCATAAGGAGTTTATATGATAATAGTACTTAAACCAGGTGCGAAAAAGAAAGACATAGATCATCTAATAGAGAAGATCAAGAAACTTGGCTTAAAGCCAATGGTATCTAGGGGCGTAGAACGTACTATTATAGGTATTATTGGAGAAGAGGATATATTAAGGGTCCAACCCTTAGAAGCATTTCCAGGAGTCGAGAAAGTCGTACCCATACTTAAGCCTTATAAACTCGTCTCCAGAGAGTTTAGGCAGGAAGATACTATAGTAGATATAGATGGATTAAAATTAGGCGGGGAAAAACTAGTAGTGATGGCAGGGCCTTGTTCTGTGGAGAGCTTTAAAGGCCTATTGAGCATAGCTAAAAAAGTCAAAAAATCAGGCGCACTTATCTTAAGAGGAGGTGCTTTTAAACCTCGCACTTCTCCATATAGTTTTCAGGGGTTAGGAGAAGAAGGCCTTAGGTTCTTAAGAGATGCGAAGAAAGAGACAGGGCTTAAGATCGTGACCGAGGTCATGGACACCAGAGATGTAGAGTTAGTTGAAAAATATGCTGATATACTTCAGGTAGGCGCAAGGAATATGCAGAACTTTAACCTGTTAAAGGAAGTAGGACTTTCTAGAAAGCCAGTACTTTTAAAGAGAGGTATCTCAGCTACTGTAAAAGAATTCTTGATGTCAGCTGAATATGTCTTGGCAAATGGTAATTTCAATTGTATATTATGCGAGAGAGGGATAAGGACATTTGAAAATGCTACTAGGTTTACTCTGGACCTGAATGCAGTACCTTTAATAAAGAAGATGAGCCATCTACCTATAATAGTGGATCCCAGCCATGGTACTGGTAAACGCGGCCTTGTGAGTAGCATGGCAAAGGCAGCTATAGCAGCAGGCGCTGATGGATTGATGATAGAGGCGCATACTAATCCTGAAGAGGCATACTCTGACGGTGAGCAGTCTCTTTTACCTAAAGATTTTGATAAAATGATGAAAGAATTAGAACCAGTAGCTAAGGCAGTCAATCGTGAACTGTAATCCGTGAATCGTAATCCGAATTACGCATCACGCATCACGAATTACGAAATTATGTTTAAACGTATAACTATAATTGGTCTCGGATTGATAGGCGGGTCGCTAGGGCTAGCGATAAAAGAGAAGCATCTTGCAAAAGAAGTAATAGGTACCTCTCGCAGGAAGAGTACTATTAAAAAAGCACTATCTCTAAGGGTGGTTGATTCAGCAACTTCAAGCCTAGAAGAGGCTGTAAAGGATAGCGACCTTATTATATTATGTACGCCAGTCTTAAATATTATAGAACTTACTAAAAAAATAGCTCCTTTTTTAAAGAAAGGCGCTATCTTGACAGACGCAGGAAGTACAAAAGTAAGGATAGTAAAAGATATAGAGAAGTTATTACCTAAAGGTGTCTACTTTATAGGGAGTCATCCTATAGCTGGCTCTGAAAGATCAGGAGTTAGATATAGCGATAAAGATCTATTTAAAGGCGCATACTGTGTAATAACAAGATCAGTCAAGACGAATAAGGCAGCTTTTAATAGGGTTAAGAGATTTTGGAAAGGTTTAGGCATGAGGCTAGAAGTCATGGCCCCTGAAAAACACGATGAGATTATCTCGAGGATATCGCATCTCCCCCATGCAATAAGCGCTGCGCTAGTGAATAGCTGCAGTGGAGCGAGATTATATCTAGCTGCAGGAGGGTTCAAGGATACTACCAGAATAGCATCAGGCAGTCCAGAGCTTTGGAATGATATCTTTATTACGAATAAAGGTAATTTAGTAAAAGATATAGCTAAATTTAAGAGGGAACTTTCAAAACTAGAATCTGCGCTTAAAAAAGCTGACGAAAGGAAATTGCTAAAGCTTCTTAAGAAAGCAAAATCTATGAGAGATTCCATAGAGAGCTGAAAGAGAATGCAGATAGAGATAGCAGGTAAGATAGGGTTTTGTTTTGGAGTAAAAAGAGCTATTAACATAGCTCGTAAGACACTAGAGGGATCAAAGGCAAAGGATGATATATATTCTCTGGGACCGATAATACATAACCCTCAGGTAGTGAACGCTCTTTTAGATAAAGGATTAAAAGTAATAAAAGACATCGATCTTATAAAAAAAGGCACAGTCATAATATCCAGCCATGGCGCACCAAAGGACCTGATAGACAGGCTTAAGAAAAAAAAGATAAGATTAGTGAATGCGACTTGTCCTTTTGTGACATATGCGCAGGATATAGTAAAGAAGCTAAAGAAAGATGGATACAAGGTAGTTATCATAGGGGATAAGCATCATCCTGAAGTCAAATCTCTTCTCAGTCTTGCAGGGGATTCAAAAGAAAAGAAGAAGATAGGGATCATCTCTCAGACAACGCAGAATAAAGACAATTTTATAAAAGAGATCGATCGTATAATGCAGGGTGATTTTAATGAAGTAAGGATCTTTAATACTATTTGTAATGATACATCAGGAAGACAGATAATCGCTAAGGACCTTTTAGAAAGATGCGATATCATGATAGTCATTGGTGGTAAGAACAGCGCTAACACCAAGAGACTGTGGCAGATTTGCAAAGAAAGCGGGGTGGACAGTTATCATATTGAAACTGATTCTGAATTAAGAAAAAGTTTCTTTTCTAATAAAAAAAGAGTCGGTGTTATAAGTGGTGCTTCAACACCGGATAGTATGGTTGAAAAGATAGTAAAACGAATAAAACAGTTTAAATGACATGGGTCACAGGACACACGTCACAGGTCACATGTATTACATGTGTCATGTGTCTTGCAACTTGTGGCTTGATAAAAAGGGAGTTAAAAAACAATGGTTATTAAAAAAATTAATGAAGAGACCACCAAGGTAGAAGAAGGCGCATTTGATCTAAAAGCAGCTTATGAGAAGACATTTAGAAGGCTAGCAGAGGGAGACATTGTCAAAGGAAAGGTCATAGCAGTAGGCGCAAAAGATGTCTATGTGGATTTTGGCTATAAATCTGAAGGCATACTTCAGGTCTCTGAATTCGGCGATGCTTCAAATGTAAATATAGGAGATGAATTTGAGGTCTTGGTAGAATCCAAGGAAAACGAGGACGGCCTTATAGTAGTCTCAAAGAAAAAAGCTGAGCGTACCCAGGGATGGGCAAAGCTGGTGAATCAGTACAAAGAAGGTGATTTTATAGATGGTACAGTCAGCCGAAAAGTAAAAGGCGGGCTTATGGTAGATATAGGCATGGATGCATTTCTTCCAGCATCTTTAGTAAGCTTAAAGGGTTTTGGCAATATAAATCAAGTGGTCGGACAAAAACTTACCTTTAAGATAGTGAAGATGAACAAGCTCAGAAAGAACATAGTTCTATCCAGGAAAGACGCTATAATGAAGGAAAAAGCAGAATCAAGGAGCAAGGTTATAGGCGAACTAACAGTAGGAGAGTTGAGAAAAGGTACTGTAAAGAACATCACAGACTTTGGCGCTTTTATCGATCTGGGAGGCATTGACGGACTTCTCCATATCACTGATATGAACTGGGGAAGGATCTCTCATCCAAGCGAGATGCTGGCTATAGGCGACAACATAGAAGTCATGATACTTAATTTTGATAAAGAGACATCCAAGGTATCTCTAGGTTTAAAGCAAAAGACTGAGAGCCCCTGGAAGGATGTTGATGCTAAGTACCCTATAGGAGAGAAGATAAAAGGCAAGGTAGTGAACATAGTGCCTTACGGCGCATTTGTCGAGCTTGAAAAAGGAGTCGAGGGGCTAGTGCATGTGTCAGAACTCTCATGGACTACTAGGGTAAATAATCCAGGCGATGTGTTGGCTATAGGCGACATAGTAGAAGCTATAGTGCTAAGTGTGGATAAAGATAATCAGAAGATATCTCTTGGCATAAAACAGATAGAAGGAAATCCATGGCTCGAGATAAAGGAAAAGTTTTCTCCTAATACTAAGGTCGAAGGAAAGGTCAGGAACCTTACAGATTATGGAGCATTTATCGAGATAGAAGGCGGCATTGAAGGGTTTGTGCATGTAAGTGACATGTCATGGACTAAAAAGGTAAATAATCCTAAAGAGATATTGAAAAAAGGCCAGAAGCTGGAAGTAGTGATACTTTCAGTGGATGCTGAGAGCCAGAGGATATCTTTAGGGATAAAGCAACTTATTTCTGATCCATGGCCTGAGATCACAAAGAAATACAGCTTAGGTGCGACTTGTGAAGGAGTGGTCTCAAGCATTACAAATTTTGGTATATTCGTGGAACTAGAAAAAGAGCTTATAGGGCTTGTGCATATATCAGAATTAGAGCTAGGGCCTGATAAAAAACTAGAAGAAGCTTATAAACCTGGAGATAAGGTGGAAGCTGTAGTTATAAAGATGGATGAAGCAGAACGTAAGATAGGATTGAGTTTAAAAAAATAAACGGGACACAAGACACAAGTCACAGGACACATGTGGCTTGTGGCATGAAACTTGTGACTGGTATATTATGGACACTAAGAAACAATTAGACTTGATAAAGCGCGGTACAGTAGAGGTGATCTCTGAAAAAGAGCTGATTAAAAAGCTCGATAAAAGGGTTCCTTTGATCATAAAAGCTGGTTTTGATCCAAGCGCTCCGGATATTCACTTGGGACATACAGTGCTTCTTAGAAAGCTTAGGCATTTTCAAGACCTTGGGCATACTGTATTTTTCCTGATAGGAGATTTTACTGGGATGATAGGTGATCCTACGGGAAGGAGTGAGGTCAGAAAACGTCTTACTGAGAAAGAAGTCAAAGTTAATTCCAAGACATATGAAAGGCAAGTATTTAAGATACTTGATAAAGCTAAGACAAAGGTCGTTTTTAATAGTAAGTGGCTTAAAGGTATGAGCTTAAAAGAGACATTAGAGCTTACTTCTCACACCACAGTATCCCAACTTTTAGCAAGAGAGGACTTTAACCAAAGATATAAATCCGGGAAGAATATAAGCCTTCTTGAATTTATGTACCCACTCTTGCAAGGTTATGATTCAGTCTACTTGAAAGCAGATGTAGAGCTGGGAGGTACTGACCAAAAGTTCAATCTTCTTTTAGGGAGAGAGCTTCAGAGAGATTTTTCTCAGGAAGAGCAAGTAGTGATAATGATGCCACTTCTCGTAGGGCTGGATGGCGTCAATAAGATGAGTAAATCATTAAACAATCATATAGGTATCAACGAAGATCCAAAAGAGATGTTTGGAAAAGTGATGTCCATCGACGATAAAATGATGTTGGATTATTATGAGCTTCTTACTGATGAAGATTTGGAGAAAGTAAAATCTCTTCATCCTATGGAGGCGAAAAAGAATCTAGCTAAAGTTATTGTCGAAGAATATCATGGTGAAACTCAAGCCCTGGATGCATTAAAGGACTTTGAAAATAAGTTCCAGAAAAGAGATCCTTTTACAGAGCTTCCTCTTGAAGAGAAAATATATAATGCTCAAACTCTTAGCACCACCTGCTTGTCTTTTAAATGGGTTAGTAGTAAAAGTGAATATAAAAGGCTGATTGAACAAGGCGCTATACAGGTAAATGGTGAAAAACTCAAGGATCTTGAATTCAAGCCTGAAGCTGGCAAAGAGTATTGCATTAGGGTAGGAAAGAAGCGTTTTATAAAGGTTATTTTTAAGTAGTTTTTAACGGGTGGCCGAGATTGGGGTCCCTGCAAGCGCGCAGGCGTTTGCGAGCACTTGCGGGGTGAATCTCGGCCAGGACCCGTTGGAAATATTATTAAAAATATTGCATTTTTTTCCTTGACATAGTATCCCCATGTGATATAATCCTCAATTACCGAAGGGATTATTCTATTGGAAAAATCTCCTTGAAAATATAATTTAAAACGTGTTTTACCGAGAGTGTTTTACGAAGGACATCGTCTCGATGTCCTTTTTTATTTATTGTTCTTTGTAAAGAATTTATGCTAAACTGACGGGTTCATGAGTTATGTAAAATAATTTTTGGAGAGTTTGATTCTGGCTCAGAACGAACGTTGGCGGCGTGGATAAGGCATGCAAGTCGAACGATACCGATTTATCGGTATAGTGGCAAAAGGGTGAGTAATGCATGGGTAATTTACCTTCGAACCTGGGATAACACTTCGAAAGGAGTGCTAATACCGGATAAGACCACGACCTCTTATGAGGTTGAGGTCAAAGATGGGGACCGCAAGGCCTATCGCTTGAAGATGAGCCCATGTCCTATCAGCTTGTTGGCGGGGTAATGGCCCACCAAGGCAACGACGGGTAGCTGGTCTGAGAGGATGGTCAGCCACACTGGGACTGAGACACTGCCCAGACTCCTACGGGAGGCTGCAGTCGAGAATCTTTCGCAATGGGCGCAAGCCTGACGATGCGACGCCGCGTGAGCGATGAAGGTCTTCGGATCGTAAAGCTCTGTCAAGCAGGAAGAACGTCCTGAAGGCTAATAGTCTGATGGGCTGACTGTACTGCTAGAGGAAGCCACGGCTAACTCCGTGCCAGCAGCCGCGGTAATACGGAGGTGGCAAACGTTGTTCGGATTCATTGGGTGTAAAGGGTATGTAGGCGGCCTTGTAAGTCGGATGTGAAATCCTTTGGCTTAACCAAAGAACTGCATTCGAAACTGCTTGGCTTGAGTTTGGGAGAGGAAAATGGAATTCCAGGTGTAAGAGTGAAATCTGTAGATATCTGGAGGAACACCAGTAGCGAAAGCGATTTTCTGGACCAAAACTGACGCTGAAATACGAAAGCTAGGGTAGCAAACAGGATTAGATACCCTGGTAGTCCTAGCTGTAAACGATGAGTACTAGGTGTGGGGTGTATACTCTGCGCCGAAGTTAACACATTAAGTACTCCACCTGGGGACTACGGCCGCAAGGTTGAAACTCAAAGAAATTGACGGGGACCCGCACAAGCAGTGGAGCATGTGGTTTAATACGACGCTACGCGTGGAACCTTACCAGGACTTGAAAAGTGCATGAAACTCCGGTGAAAGCTGGAGCCTCCTTTCCGGGACATGCATACAGGTGTTGCATGGCTGTCGTCAGCTCGTGTCGTGAGATGTTGGGTTAAGTCCCGCAACGAGCGCAACCATCGTCTTTAGTTGCCATCAGTTCGGCTGGGCACTCTAGAGAGACTGCCGGC
>JBDRCN010000008.1:0-4989 GCA_043821705.1 Candidatus Omnitrophota bacterium | reverse complement strand
ACAAAAGGTGGGACAAGATATGTGATCTCTCTTATACCTCTAGGAGGATATGTAAAGTTACAAGGAGAGAATGAGACTGAAGGGATAAAAGGTGAACCTTCAGAATATCTTTCAAAGAGTGTTGGAGAGAGATCAAGGATCATATTTGCAGGGCCAATGCTAAATTATATATTAGCGTTTTTAATATTTTCGTTTGTCTTTATAATCGGCTCTCCTACACTTACTACAACCGTGGGCAAGGTTTTAGATGATTATCCTGGTAAAAGAGCAGGTCTTGAGGAAGGGGATAAGATATTAAGCATAAATGATGAAGAAGTCTTGTATTGGGATGATATAACTCGCATAATCCATACTACCAAGGAATATGAACTAGTCCTTAAGATAGAGCGGGAAGGCATTCCATTGACATTGAAGGTAGTGCCTAAGGATGAAGAGATCACGACATTATTCGGATCCAAGAAAAAGGTGGGGCTGATAGGCATTGCCCCATCAGAAGACGTTATTTTCGTAAAATATAATATTCCTACCTCATTTTATATGGGAGGTAAAAAGCTTATAGATCTTAGCTATATGACTGTTAGGGCGCTTTGGGCTAGTGCCACTGGAGCAATACCTTTTAAAGAATCCATTACAGGGCCAGTAGGCATATTCTATATTACTGGACAAGCAGCTAGGATGGGGATCGTATACTTATTACAACTCATGGCTCTCTTAAGCATGTCACTCGCTATATTTAACCTACTACCGCTTCCTATACTTGATGGAGGGCATTTATTGTTCCTCTTGATAGAGAAGATAAGAAAAAAGCCAGTATCATATAAAGTGCAGGAAAATATCCAGCAAGCTGGTTTTGTGCTTTTAATAACGCTGATGCTGTTTGTGTTTTATAATGATTTTGTAAAATTCGGTATCTTTGATAAGATAACAAGCCTTTGGCGGAAATGATATTAGTTAAAAGCCAAATGGAACCTTGTTCGCTCATATGAAAATCTCCCCTAAGATACAGGGACGGTTCTTCAGCTAATCGGAGAAGTGCCCCCTATAAGTTAGGGTCGCCTTTTATTCAGCATTTTTCGGGGCTCGAAGAACTTGCCACCGCAAAATCTGGCGCGGTGGCTTCGGACAGCTTCGAGCCTTTTTGCCTCATGGAATGTGGCATAAAAACCGAAAATTGCTTCATAAAAGTCTAGATTTTCAAATTCGCGAACAAAGTATCCATTAGTCTTTAAACTATAATATATATATCGGACCCCGGGTCCGGTATGGACAATGTACTCAATACCCAATACCCATGACCCACGACTAATTTATGACTAGACAAATAAAGGTTGGAAAAGTGAAGATCGGTGGCGGAGCGCCTGTATCCATTCAGTCGATGGTGAAGACTGATACCAGGGATGTCTCTAGCGTGGTAAAAGAGATCTCTTTACTTGAAAAAGCAGGGTGCGAAATAGTCAGGATAGCAGTGAAGGACCTTGATAGCGCAGCTTGTATAAAAAAGATAAAGAAAAAGATAAACATACCGCTCGTCGCTGATATTCATTTTGATCATAGGTTAGCTCTTTTGGCTATAGAAAATGGCGTTGATAAGATAAGGCTTAATCCAGGCAATATATATAAAAAAGAAGAGGTGATAGAAGTAGCTAAGCTTGCCAAAAAATATAAGATACCTATAAGAGTAGGAGTGAATTCAGGTTCTCTTAGGGATTATAGTAAAGACATAATTTCTTCGATGGTAAAAAGCACACTAGATTACATAAAAATATTGGAAAAGGTAAATTTTTACGACATAATAATTTCACTAAAAGCATCTGATGTGCTCACGACGATCGAAGCTTACAGGAAATTCTCTAAGAGATCAGACTATCCTTTACATCTTGGCATAACAGCAGCTGGCCCTAAAGAGAAGAGCATTATCAAGTCTTCAATAGGTATAGGTATTTTGCTGTCTGAAGGCATTGGAGATACTATCAGAGTTTCTCTTACTGGAAGTTCTTGTGATGAGGTCGTTATAGCTAAAGACATATTACAGGCACTAGGATTAAGAAGATTTTCTCCGGAGATCATTTCATGCCCGACCTGCGGTCGCTGTCAAGTAGACCTAAAGACAATAGTCGATAAGGTACAAGAGGAAATTAATAAAGCATTCTTACCCAATACCCAATACTCACGACCCACGACCAGGCAAAAGTTTCCTACACTCGCCATAATGGGATGCGAAGTGAATGGGCCTGGGGAAGCAAAAGAAGCTGATTTTGGTATTGCATTTGGCAAGGGAAATGGTGTATTATTTAAGAAGGGCAAGATCGTAAAAAGGGTTAAATATAAAGACGCTATAAAGACACTATTACAACATTTAGGATAACGGTTAACGGATTACGGGGTACGAGATGAGATGGACTAAATATTTTATCCCCACATTAAAAGAAGTTCCTGCTGAAGCTGAAGCAATAAGCCATAGGCTTATGATAAAAGCTGGTCTTATAAGGAAATTAGCAGCAGGAGCATATACATATCTTCCTCTGGGCTTAAAAGTCCTAAAGAAGGTAAAAGATATCATCCGCGAAGAAATGGATAAAAAGGGAGCCATAGAACTCTTTTTACCATCTCTACAGCCAGTAGAGCTCTGGCATGAATCAGGTAGATATGAAGCGCTAGGTGAAGACCTGATAAAATTTAAAGATAGGCATGATCGCGTGATGGTCTTTGGCCCTACCCATGAAGAAGTTATAACAGACCTAGTAAGAAACCATATAAAGAGTTATCGTCAGCTTCCTATAACCTTATATCAGATACAGACGAAGTTCAGGGATGAAGTAAGGCCTCGTTTTGGGGTCATGAGAAGCAGGGAATTCATAATGAAAGATGCTTATAGCTTTGACAGGGATGTGAAAGGCCTTGATAAAAGTTATCAGGCTATGTATGAGGCGTATGAAGCAATATTTTCCAGGTGCGGGTTGAAGGTATTGGCAGTAGAAGCGGATTCAGGCGTTATGGGCGGAGATGTGTCACATGAATTTATGATGTTAGCTGAAAGTGGGGAAGATAAATTAGCGCATTGTGAAGCATGTGGCTACGCAGCAAGCCTTGATGTCGCAGTATGTAAGACACCCTCCTTCGCCAAGGCTACGGAGGGCAGGCAGGACACAGGTCACAAGATGCAGGCGCTAAAAGAAGTAAACACGCCGGGCGTGACTACTATTGAAAAGGTCTCAGAGCTCTTGAAGGTGAAGCCAGAGAACATGATAAAGACCTTGATATATCTTTCTGATGAAAAGCCAGTCGCAGTACTTATAAAAGGCAGTCATGAAGCGAATGAAGCAAAGATAAAGAAATATCTCGGATCAAAGTCTCTTACTATGGCAGATGAAGGATCGATTAAAAAAGTAACAGGAGGTCCTATGGGCTTTTCTGGGCCAGTAGGGCTTAAAGATATAAAGATCATTGCTGATAATTCAATAAAAGATATGGTGGATTTTGTAGCAGGGGCTAATAAGAAGGATAAACATTTCATAAACGTCAATATAGATAAAGATTTTAAAGTAAGTGAATGGGCTGATCTCAGGATGATAAGTGATGGTGATCTATGCCCTAAGTGTAAAAAATCCATAAAAATAGAGAATGCCATCGAGATGGGCCATGTATTTAAACTAGGCCTAAAATATTCAAAGGCAATGAAAGCAGATTTTCTAGATGAGGATTCTAAGCTTAAGCCTATGGTCATGGGCTGTTATGGGATAGGCGTCAATAGGATCATCGCAGCTAGCATAGAAATGCATAACGATGAATTAGGCATAATCTGGCCTTCATCAATAGCACCTTTTAAAGTCATAATCCTTCCTCTTAATTATGCAAAAGAGAATATCCATAAGGTTGCAGATGAAGTCTATAGTTCATTAAAGGATGAAGGAATAGAGGTTTTGCTGGATGATAGGGATGTAAGTACTGGTGTGAAGTTCAATGATGCTGAACTCATAGGCATTCCCTATCAGATAGTCATAGGCGATAAAGGCCTGAAAAAAGGCATAATAGAGCTTAAGCATCGAGAGACAGGCAAGACTAAAGAGATAAAAAAAGAAACTTTATCCAAATCCAAAGATTTATTTTTGGACCTACCTTAAAGCTGTATTAAAATTATGCTTGACTTTTTTGACCCAATAGGTTATATTTGTCAATAAGATGATTAAGCGTAATATTTTGAATAAGTTACAACAAGAATTAACCCGGCCGGAAATCATTATTCTTTTAGGAGTCCGCCAAGTCGGTAAAACTACGCTTCTTAAGATGTTGGAGCATTATGCCAAGAGAAAGGGGCGCAAGACAGCTTTTTTTGATTTAGAACAGCCACAGGTATTAGCTGATTTTAACCGCCCGGACAAAGAGATCGCGCAAATGATAAGCGTATCCGGCGAGATCGTCTTTATTGATGAATTTCAATATGTGCGTAATATATCCAAGATCTTCAAAGCTATTTTTGACTCCAAAAAGAAAATAAAGATCATCTGTTCCGGCTCATCTTCTTTAGAGATCCATAAGCATTTGAAAGAAAGCCTGGCAGGCAGGAGATTCTTATACCGCATTTTTCCATTAGAATATACAGAAATTAAAAATAGCCGGCCTGATTTTAAATTTGAAGATTATTTACGCTTTGGCGGTATGCCGGGGTTGACACATACTAATTCCACAGAAAGAAAGCAACAGATCCTGAACGAGCTTTTGGGGAGTTATATCCTAAAAGATGTTAAGTCTCTTGTTAAGGAAGAAAATATCAGAGCCTTTAATCATCTTTTATACTTGTTGGCTGAAAGGCAATGTTCAACAATTTCCGTGCATTCTCTTAGCGCTGAAGTTGGATTGAGTTCCAAGGCCATAAACCATTACCTTGATATCCTTGAAGAGACTTACGTTAACTATCGTATTTACAGTTATTCAAGAAACCTGGGTAATGAATTGAAAAAATCGTGCAAAACTTATTTGTACGATTTGGGC
>JBDRCN010000007.1:0-32592 GCA_043821705.1 Candidatus Omnitrophota bacterium | reverse complement strand
AGCTATTTTTAAAAGAGAGGAGGATTACGTTGTATATCTAAAGATTCTTTACAAAGCAAAGCGTAAACATTGTATCTTATTATATTCTTACTGTCTTATGTTAAACCATATACATCTGTTAATAGAAGTTCCTTCTTCTTCTAATATGTCTAAGTTTATGCAATGGCTGAATAAAGGTTATTCTGAATATTTTAACAGAACTTATAATGTTTCAGGACACTTATGGCAAGGGAGATTTATATCAAAACCTATCCTTAAGGACCAATATTTATTACACTGCGCTAATTATATAGAATCAAATCCTGTAAGAGCTAAAATTGTAGATAAGATAACAGAATATAAATGGAGCAGCTATATAGAGAGATGTATTTTGTCAAAATCTTTCATGATCGATGATATCGGGGACACTCTGGTAGGGAAAATGTAAAACGGCACAAGTTTTCAAGTTTTTACTTGCCTTTATTAGAGCTAACTGATAAGATTTTATTAATATAACCCATAAAGAAGGATAGATGACTGATAATAGGCGTAATTATATAAGACTAAACAGTGTGTTCCCTGTGGAGTATCAGTTTATAGATACTAAGACAAGTGGATCTATCAGTGATATCATGCAGGCTTATACTAAAAATATCAGTAAAGGTGGTATGTGCCTAGAGGCCAATACAACTGACCTTGAATTCGAGGCCCTCCTTAAAAGAAAAGATCTCACATTAGATATACGTTTCAATATACCCCTAGATCATAAAAAGACAAAGGCGACAGGGGATATTATCTGGTATAAAAAGATAGAATCAGGTTATCCTGCAAAATATTTGATAGGATTATCTTTTAAAGACATGGAAAAAAGCGAGATAGATAGGATATATTTCCATGCACTTAGGACATACCTTACTCCGAGGATAGTAAAAGGATTAGTGGCTGTCTTGGTCATAGGCCTTTTATATTTTTATGTGACTGACTTCAGGTTAAAAAGAGAAAACAGGCTTTTAGCGCAGAATTTAGTGGAGCTCTCTTCAAAAAAATCAGGATTTGAAAAAAATATACTGGACATAGATGATGAACATAATGAACTAGAGGAAAAATTACAAGAAAATGAAAAGATGCTCATGGAGTACAAGGACAGGATAAAAAATCTAGAATCCGAGACTGAGACCCTAAGAAAAAAAGAAAACACGTTTACTCAGGTTGAGAGAGAGGATAAAAAGTTTGAAAAAAAGTTTAAAGAAGAACTCGAAATAGCGCTTAGTGAAAAGGAAGGCCTGAACAAAGAAGTGTCGCTTCTTCTAGGCGAGATAACTGTTTTAAAGGATCAGATAGAAGGCCTAAGTGACAAAAGGGTAGTAGTAGAAGAAGCGCTGAGCGATATGTTGCCTTCCTTCGAGATCGTAGAATCCAAGAGCATGGATAGCATGTATAGGTGGCTCAAGAACCATCAGGACAGGATAAGCGGTCTTGTAGTGAGCTACGAAGGAGATAAGGGCCTTGAAGATTGGGCATTTACATATGATGAGTCTTTAGCAGCTCAGTGTTTTACTCTTATGGGAGAAAAGGAGAGAGCAGAAAAGATATTTGAATTTTACAGTAAAAAGGCAAAGAGGGTAAGAGGTGCTTTTATCAATGCATATGATGCGTATTCTGGCCTGCCATTGGAATATAATGTCCACACAGGCCCGAACGTGTGGCTGGGCATAGCAATACTTCAATATATAGATAAATTTGAAGATAAGAGTTATCTGGGCATGGCTAAAGGAATAGGAGATTGGTTGATAGCTCTCCAGGAAGAAGATGAGGAGTTCGGGATCAGGGGAGGCCCGAATTTTCAATGGTTCTCCACAGAACATAATCTGGATGCTTATGCGTTCTTCGGGCTTTTATACAATATTACAAAGGATAAGGCATATTTAAAGGCGCAGGACAGATCATTGACTTGGATAATGAAGAATGCATATGATCATAAAGAAGGCAGGATGAATAGAGGTAAGGGAGATGCTACTATAGCGACTGATACGTTTGCGTGGGCCATAGCTGCTATTGGACCAGAGGTATTAAAAGAAAAAGGCATGGATCCTGACCAGATAATAAGTTTTGCAGAGGAGAACTGTCTAGTTGCTACTGATTTTGCCAGGCCTAACAAGGAGATAATAACTGTCACTGGGTTTGATTTCGGTAAACACACTAATATTGCAAGAGGAGGCATGATATCTACAGAATGGACAGCTCAGATGATAGTCTCTATGAAAATAATGGCAAGATATCACGATGAAAAAGGGAATACTGAAAGATCTATAATGTATAAGAGAAAAGCAGATTTTTATCTATCAGAACTCGAAAAGATGATGATCATAAGTTCTTCAAAGATCGGCCAGGGTGAAGGGTGCCTTCCTTATGCATCCCAGGATGACGTAGATACAGGGCATGGTTGGAGAGTGCCAAAAGGTTCCAGGACTGGTTCTACTGCTGGGACTAGCTATACGATATTTGCTAAAAATGATTATAACCCTCTTTCCATAGAATAAGTTTTATATGAGATTTAAAAGAACCTATCTAATAATCATCCTCATAATAATAGTCCTTATACTTTCAGGGGTCTTTCGCACAGACGATAAAGAAGTATATGTGACTCATGTTATTGACGGTGATACAGTAGTGCTTTCAGATGGCAGTAAAATCCGTTATATCGGTATAAATACGCCTGAAACAAGAAAGAGGATAGGAGATACTTGGCTCTATGACCCTAAACCATATTCAGAAGAGGCAAAGCTATTCAATGAGAGTTTAGTAGGCGGGAAAAAAGTGAATTTGGAATTTGATGTAGAAAAGAAAGATAAATATGGACGGACATTGGCCTATCTATATGTGGACGGGAAAATGGTAAACATTGAGATGATAAAAAACGGGTTCTCAATAGCCTATCCATATCCGCCGAATGACCGCTATATAAATGACCTTCTAGAAGCAGAGGGATCTGCCAGAGATAATAAATTAGGCATATGGGGAGATATCCTGAAAGAAGTTATTACTCCTAGCGAGGCCAAGGACCACATAGGGCTCATAAAGACAGTAGAAGCAGGGATCGTCGATACGTATCTGTCAGAAGATGTTCTCATCTTAAAATGTACTGACGGGTTCAATATCGTCATATTCAAAGATAATTTTAAATATTTCCCAGCAGGTGTTTGCCGCATGCCAGATAATTATTTTAAGGACAGGCTTATCAGGGTGTATGGCCTGATAAAAGAATATAAAGGCGGATTAGAGATAATAATGTATCATCCTAATCAGATGAAATTCATAGAGAGAGTCATTTCTGGGTAAATGTATTGACTAGTCTTACACTAAACATTATAATTTATTAGAACAGGACATGGTTAAAGAATGGAGAGACAGGATATGGCGCTTAAAAGAAAAAGATATCTAATAAATAAGGAACTTCAAATAGGAATATTTTTAAAATGGTTGATAATACCTGTCATAGTAATATTTATATTCTTAGCGTATTTTAAGGTCACTCCTATAACTTTAGTCATAAGCATAATAGCGCTGGTACTTTTTTCATGGCGCCTTTTAATATTATCTCATAGGGTAGCTGGGCCGATATATAGGCTGGAAAAGGACCTGGAGGCAATAGCCAAGGGCAATTTCCATATGAGAATAAAATTTAGAAAAAAGGATGAGCTTAGGTCTATCTCCGAAGGAATAAATAAGATCTTGGATGAGATGGAGATCAGACTTAACGAAAAAAAAGGAGGCAGTCAATGACAAGGAAGACAAGAAGAGCTAAGGCGAAAAAGAAGAGAAAAGGCAAGCGCCATGCCCGCAAGTAAAAGAAAGATAGCTGTCCTTACAGCTGGAGGGGATTGTCCGGGGCTCAATGCAGCTATAAGAGCAGTTAGTAAATGCGCTATTCTAGATCATGGGATGGAGGTCTTAGGAGTAAAAGACGGTTACCTGGGCCTTATTGAAAATAGATACGCACCGCTTTCATATGAGGATGTCTCAGGGATATTGAGAGAGGGGGGCACGATACTTGGCTCCTCAAATAAAGCAAATCCTTTCAGGCATCCTTCCTCGTCAGGAAAATTTCAGGACATATCAGATGCAGTTATCAAAAATATAAAAAAGATGGATATATGCGGTTTAGTGTGCATAGGAGGGGACGGCACATTGACCATAGCTAATAAATTGTATAAATTAGGAGTAGACCTGGTCGGGATCCCTAAGACTATAGATAATGACCTAAAAGCCACTGATGTGACTATAGGATTTGATTCAGCGTGTGTGACCGCTACAGAGGCAATTGATAAACTTCATACTACAGCACAGTCTCACCATAGGGTGATGGTAATAGAGGTCATGGGTAGGTATGCTGGCTGGCTAGCACTGATATCAGGTGTGGCAGGCGGCGGGGATATTATAATCTTACCAGAGATGCCTTATGATATTAAGAAGGTATGTAAGGTCTTAATAGATCGCAATAAAAAAGGAAAGAGGTTCAGTATACTAGTCATATCTGAAGGTGCGAGGCCAAAAGGCGGGGAGATGGTAGTAAAAAGAAAAGTAAAGGATTCTACGGATCCTATCCGGCTGGGAGGCATAGGTAATAAAATAGCAGATGACATAGAACGCATGACAGGCCTAGAGACAAGAGTGACAGTTCTTGGGCACCTCCAAAGAGGTGGAGACCCGACCCCATATGACAGGATGCTTGCGACCAGGCTTGGTACATTTGCATGTAGCCTTATTGCTAAGGGTGATTTTGGAAAAATGGCAGCTTTAAGGGGAAGAGATATCGTAGCAGTAAGTTTAGAAGATGCAGTAAAGTCTATCAGGAGAGTAGATCCAAAGGATCCTATGATAATATCAGCACTAGCAGTAGGTACTTCGTTCGGAGTATAAAATATAAATAGGGGGATTGCTATGAAGAGAATATTTTTAGTATTAATAGCATTGTTCTTGATCGCAGGCTGCTCTTCTGGAGGAGGAGAAAAACCAGCTATCAGGATAAATGATATAGAAGTCACTGCTGGTGAGTTCGATGAAGCATTCAGATCTTCAAACACGCTTCATATGGATGAAAACGGAAAGAGAGAGTTTTTGGACTCATTCATCTCAAGAAAATTAATGCTAAAAGAAGCTGAGAAATTAGGACTGGATAAAGAAAAAGAGTTCTTGAGCGACATACAGCTTTTCTGGGAACAGTCTCTTTTAAAAGCCATACTTTCAGTAAAGACAAAAGAGCTTTCGCTGGGGGTCAATGTGAGTGAATCAGAGATCAGGGCTTATTATGAAAAGAACAGGGATTATTTTGGCGAGAGTGAATTGGCTCAAGTATACGATAAGATAAAGTGGCTGGTCTTAAAACAAAAACAGCAGGCTGCGATCACTGGATGGGTGGATTCTTTAAAAAATAGATCCAATATAAAGATAGAGTATGATCTTTTGGGTATTGACAAGAAATAATCTAGGAGGTGTCTCATGATCAGGAAAGCTTTTAGAAGGCAGTATTTGATAGATAAGCCGTTCCAGGTAAAATTTATCCTGAAATTCTGTGTAGTGGTGCTGGTATCTTCCATACTTGTGGGAAGCCTTATCTTTTTCTTGTTCCAGAACTCTACCACAGTTGCTATAGAAAACACTAAAGTTGTAGTAAAAAGTACGTCAGACTTTATATTACCTCTTGTAGCTATCATCTTACTGGTAGTGACCATAGTTGCAGCATTTGTGGTACTTATAATGACGCTTCTCATGTCCCATAAGATATCAGGCCCGCTCTTCAGGATGAAGAGGGAGATAGATTTTTTAAAAGAAGGGGACCTGAACAGGAATTTTTCTATCAGGAATAAGGACCAGCTTCAGGGATTATCAAAGAGTTTGAACGAGATGTGTGGTTCCCTTAAGGCAAAGCAGACAGAACTTAAAAAGAAAACAGATGTCCTAAAGTCCTACCTGGAGAACAAGAACTTCTATATTAAAAAAGAAGAAAAAGATGAGTTCGTAAATTTGCTGAATGAACTTGAAAGCATAGTGAATTACTTCAAGATCTGATGAAAATAAAGAACCTGACTATAGCTATCTTTTTTATAATAACACATCTATGTTCTGGCATCATATATGCTGAGGAAGATGGATCGAGCCTTATAGCCAAGAGCAAATACTTTTCTGTATACGGTCACAGAGGATTGGACATCCAAACTTTTCTTGGTAAGCTAGATATGAATTATTTTCTACAGCCTGATAGCGTTTTGGACAATGCTGGCCCGGGAGAAAAAGATATACTAGCCAAGACCCTGGATTCCATATTCTTAGAAGTCTCGGATGTGCTGGATATACACATATATAGCTTTGAAGGCAATATAGAGGTATTGCCTGATAAAGCATCTGTAAATGATGTATATCGAAAGTATTTTAATGCGGATTTCCAGGAAAGGTCATTCTACCTTACTAATACAAATACCATCTATATCTCGCTGGATGATGTGACATTAGGTATGATAGGCCATGAGATGTCCCATGCTATAATCTCACGTTATTTCGTAGTACCCCCTCCTTCAAAGATCCAAGAGGTCTTATGTGGTTATGTGGAATTCAGGCTTAGAAAATTAACTAATACCCTAGATTGATCCAACTTAAAAAAACACTAGACTTATATTATCTCATATGGTAGAATAATTTCACTTACCTGGAGAATGTTTATGAATATAAAAAGGATCAGAATGGTAGATAAGAAGCTCGGAGAGCTTTTAGTAGAGTGGAAGGTCATTGCTCCTGAACAGCTAGAGAAGGCTCTTTCTATACAAAAGAGCAATGGAAATGGGAATGGCAAGGCTTCTTTCAGCGGAGAGATATTGATAAAGCTAGGCGTTGCAAAGGAAGAAAACATAGTAAAGGCCTTGGTCGTACAATATCAATTTCCATATCTTCCTGTAAGTAAATATAAAATAGACAGAGATCTTACAAAGCTCATACCTGAAAATATAGTGAAGAGATACAACCTCGTGCCTTTAGAGATGATGCAAAATGTCATCACTATTGCAATGGCAAATCCTCTAGATGAAGATGCAGTAAAGAAGATAGAGGAGATCTCGAAGTGCAAGGTTCAGATATTCATGTCTTCGCCCTCGGATATCCAGTTCGCGATCGACAAATATTACTCCCAAAATTAATACAAAAATTAATACAAAAAAACGCTTGCCATAAAGTCCTTTACATGCTATACTTTATTTAATATTACGAGATTTATTCTATAGCCTTTTTTGCTAAGACAAGGCTAATTTTTTACCTCAATTATGCAACGAATTAAAAAAGACCAACAATAAGTTTTAAGAAGAGGCGCTTACCTCATGGCTGGTAAATATAAAAAGATAAGAATGATAGATAAGAAGCTCGGAGAGCTATTGGTGGAGTGGAATATAATAAAACCTGACCACCTTGAAAGAGTACTTTCTATCCAGAAGAAAGATAAAAATAAAAAGACTTCTTTTAGCGGAGAGATATTGATAAGACTAGGCCTAGCAAGAGAGGAGAATATCGCAGAGGCATTAATCACGCAGTACCAATTTCCTTATCTTCCTCTTACGAGTTACCAGATAGATCCTACGCTCACGAGACTAGTCCCTCATGATGTAGCAAAAAGATATACTCTTATGCCAGCCGAGGTAATAAATACCACTCTTTCTGTAGCAATGGCTGATCCACTCAATGAAGAAGCTATTGAAGCAGTAGAAGGCCACTCGAAATGCAATGTCCAGGTCTTTATGTCCTTGCCTTCAGATATAAAATGCGCAATAGATAAACACTATAGCTTTAATTAATCATTCCTCTCCTTTATCTGATGCCAACTTCTTGACATAGATATCCCTATATGATAAGCTTGATTTTATGAAAAAGTTTATCCCTAGGTTCTTCTGCGTCATCTCTATTATAATATTCTTGAGTATTTTTATATCACCTTTGTTTGCTACAACATTAGAGATCTATCTAAGAGACGGGATCCGCTGTGCTCAAAGCGGAGATACTAATAAGGCTATAAGGATATATAAAGAAGGTATAGAAGCATTCCCTGATAATTATGAACTCTATTTTTGCCTGGGTTGTGCATATAGGGATAAAGGCGACTATAATGAAGCTTTAAGAAATATATTACAGTCTGTAACATTAGCAGATGAAGTACCTTCCAAGATACATGAAGGCCTTGCAAGGATATATATTGAGTTAGGAAAAAAGCGTCATTATACTCGAGAACTGACTTTACGCCTGATCTATCATGCAGTCAGGCTTATTGAACTTAACCCAGAGCTGGAGGGTAAGGTAGGTTGGCTATCAGGGTTAGGCAGATATCTTATATATTACGAGGAAGCTAATAAGGGAGGAGTAAATTTTCTTCTGCCAAGGGATGCTATCAGTAAAAAGGAAAAACTAGAGTATCTAGAAAAAGCTAAAAAGATCGTCGAGGAATATAAGGCTGAGAAGCTTAAAAAAAAGGGCCTTCAGAGTAATCAAGAGTGAGAGGATCTATTTTAATGAAGAGGTATCTGGGATATTTATCAATAATAATATTTTTAATGAGCTTTATCGGATTCTTCAGTTGGCAGAAGGTATTTGCAAAGACAGCAGGCGAATATTTAGAAGAAGGTGCTAAGTTTGAAGAATCTAAAGATTATAGCGGTGCTCTCGGTGTATATATGAAAGGCATAGTGGAGCGTCCAAAAAATTATAATCTTTTTTTTCGTATAGCTGATATATATCAGATAGAAGGCAGGCATTTTGAAGCAGTAGAATACTTCATAATAGCTGCGTTAAAAGGCTATGAAATGGGACTTGAATGGTATGATATGATCTCAAGATCTTATCATGAAATGGGAAAAGAGAGGTTTTTTACAAAAGAACTTTGCACCCGCCTTATTTACAATACGATGGTATGCATGGAATTAGAGAAGGGGGTACTGGGCCAGGATGATTCTGAGCAGAGGATCAAGCAATTAGAAGAATATCTTGAATATTTTGATAAGTCACATAAAGGCAGCATAAGTTACGTTCTTCCCCAAGATATCTTTGGCGAGAGGGAGAAGTCATTTTATATTGAAAGAGCTAGAAAGAAAATAGAGAGCTATTATAAAAACCTCAAAGAATAATGTCAATGGTGCGGAAGGGGGGAGTTGAACCCCCATAACCTTGCGGCCATACGCTTCTGAAGCGTACGTGTCTGCCAGTTCCACCACTTCCGCGTAATTTCCTTAAAGTATACCTTAAATAACTCAATGATGTCAATAAACTAGTGGTCTCTTGCTTTTTAGTGCATTTTTTGGTATATTATAACCCTAAAGGACTTAGATGGGGAAAAATACTAGTATTACAAATAAGGCTGCTAGGCGCGACTATTTTATAGAAGAGACAATAGAAGCAGGTCTTAAGCTGATAGGTAGTGAGGTAAAATCCCTACGAGGAGGCCGGGCAAGCCTTGCAGAGAGTTTTGCTAAGATAGAAAATGGAGAACTATATCTATATAATATGCATATAGCTCCCTATGAGTATGGTTCTTTAAAGGATCAGGATCCTCTAAGGCCTAAAAAACTTCTTTTAAATAAGAGAGAGATAGCCTATCTTATAACAAGTATTTCTCAGAAGCACTTGGCACTTATTCCTCTGAAGATCTATTTTAAAAATGGCTATGCTAAAGTAGAAGTAGGTCTGGCAAAAGGTAAAAGGCAGTACGATAAGCGCGAGGCAATAAGACTTAAAGAAGCTCAGAGAGAAATAGATAAGGCGAAAAGATATAAGCTGTGATCTGTGAGCGAATCACGCATCACGAATTACGCATTACGATATGGGGGCGAAAGGTTTCGACTCTCGTAGACTTGGGAAGAGCAGCATGTCGAGGTGGTCGGGAGGCCTCGTTAAACACCTGACAAAAAATAAACGCAAACTACAATGCAGTAGCTGAAGCAGAAGGTATTTTATCTTCTGACGCGCTAGTTGTTGCTTAATTAAGCAACCCGTTTACAGGTCCAGCCTGCGGGATCTGATAAACGTCCTTAGCAGGCTGGCTCTTTAATTCTATTATCTTCTTGAAAAGGGCGAGGAGCATAAAGAAGGCATAGTCTGTCGATATCCTGTCCGTCGGAGATCGGCTTGCGAAACCAAAGGACTGGACTAAACATGTAGATACTCCTCTTGGGATACAAGAGCACGTGGATTCGAATTCCACCGCCTCCACCAGTTGGAAAAAGGAAGTAAATGAATAATAATCAACCAATCGGTATATTTGACTCAGGAGTAGGCGGCTTAACTGTCGTAAAGGAGATAATAGACCTTCTCCCTAATGAAAAGATAATATATTTGGGAGATACTGCCAGGGTACCTTACGGAAATAAATCTCCTGAAAGCATAAAACGTTTTTCTATAGAAAACGTAGAGTTCCTTATGAAGCACAAGGTAAAGCTCATAGTGGTAGCTTGTAACACTGCATCGTCGACAAGCCTTCCAGTATTGAGAAAAAGATTCGATATTCCGATAGTCGAGGTCATTAAACCAGGCGCAAAAAGAGCAGTTGCCCTTACCATAAATAAGAGGATCGGTATAATAGCGACTTCTACTACGATAAAAAGCAGTGCATATAAAAAAGAGATAAAATCCTTAGCAAGCGCAGCCAAGGTTTACCAGGCAGCATGCCCTTTATTCGTACCTCTTTCAGAAGAGGGGTGGACAAATGGAAAGATCACCCTAGACATTGCAAAGAAATATCTAAGGAATATCTCAAAAAAGAATATCGATACATTGGTCCTGGGTTGCACGCATTATCCGTTGCTTAAAGACGTCATTTCAAGGGCAATAGGAAGCGATATAAAGATAGTGGATTCTGCAAGTTCTGTGGCGCACGAGGTAAGCACTATATTGGAAAAATATGATCTCAGGTCAACCAGCCATAAAGAGCCTTCTTACAAATTCTTTGTTACTGACGAGGTAAAGCATTTTGTAAGGATAGGCGAGAGATTTCTTGGAAGGAAAATAGGAAATGTCAGGAGAGTGGATGTATGTACGAAGTCTTAGTAAGGTCAGATTTTAGCGGTGCTCATAACCTGGAAGGATATCTGGGGAAATGTGAGGAACTCCACGGCCACAATTGGAAGGTAGAGGCAAGATTTACGTCAGAAAAGCTCAATGAAATAGGGCTTTGTGAAGATTTTAAGATATTAAAAGAGAAATTAAAAGCAATACTTGAGAATCTGGACCATACATATCTTAACAAGATAGAATTTTTCCAAGATAACAATCCATCAGCTGAAAATATTGCAAAATATATATACGATGGCCTTAAGATCGTGACAACAAGAAAAGATTTTTCTGTAAAGTCAGTTTCTGTGTGGGAATCAGATACATCATGTGCGACTTATTATGAATAAAGAAAATTTTCATACCTTTTTTAGATCCCGCATCTTAAATATGCTTAAATATTCCGGCAAGATGCGGGATCTGGGACATGATGTATCTTAAATATGCTTAAATATTCCGGCAAGATGCGGGATCTTTATATATCCAATATATGAGATTATTATACGATCTAGCATTTCTGATCTTCGGTATTTTTTACCTACCATATCTAATCATCACAAAGCGTTACAAATATGGGATGAAAGAAAGATTCGGTATCTTACCTAAAAAGGTGAAAGAACTTTCTAGAGATAATAAGATCATCTGGATCCACGGGGTCAGCGTAGGAGAGATAAAGTTAGCCACTATATTAGCCCCGCTTTTTAGAAAGATGTTCCCAAATCACAAGATCATCTTCTCAACTGTTACTGGTACTGGCAATAAGATAGCACGAGGCATAAGAAAGAACGATGAAGCCATTATATATCTGCCATTTGACATAAGTATGATCACGAATAGAGTCGTAAAGATGATCAAGCCAGAGATCTTTATATGTCTTGAGACAGAGCTTTGGCCGAATCTGATATCGTCTCTTGATAGATATAGTTCGAAAATAATACTTCTTAATGGGAGGATATCCCAAAGGTCTTTCCTGGGATATAAAAAGATAGGATACATAACAAAAAATATCTTAGAAAAGTTTTCCCTGATCCTGATGCAATCTGAAGAGGATAGAGCGCGGATAATAGAGCTCGGTGCAGTGAAAGAAAAGGCATATGTGACAGGGAACCTAAAGTTTGACCTATCGACGATAAAAGAAGTTCCTTTGATAAAAGAGACCAGAGGTAGATTAGGCCTGGAAGATAAAGAGGTCCTGCTTATTGGAGGCAGTACCCATAAAGGAGAAGAAAAGGTCCTGTTAGAGTGTTATCGTAAGTTAAAAGAAAGTTATAAAAATCTTAGACTTTTATTAGCGCCTCGCCACCCAGAACGTACCAGAGGTATTGAAAAATTTGTTAGGAAGAACGGGCTTGAGGCAACAAGAATCTCAAATCTTTTTACGGATCACGGATTACGGATCACGGATCACGTTTTTATTCTCGATACAATAGGTGAGCTTAAAGACATGTATTCAGCAGGAGACCTGGTCTTTATGGGAGGAAGCCTTGTTAAAAAAGGTGGGCAGAACCTGATAGAACCAGCAAATTTTGAAAAGCCTGTGATAATAGGCAAATATGTGTTTAATTTTCATGACGTAGTAAATATCTTTATTAAGAATAATGCCTGTATCCAGGTTTCCAATAGAAGCGAACTATACACTTCCCTTAAAAAACTCTTAGATAGCCATAAAGAGAGAAAAGAGCTAGGAGTAAGAGCAAGAAAGACTGTTTTAGAGAACCAAGGTTCAGCCCAGCGCTCCCTCGACCTCATCCTTTCAGCATATCATAAGTAAACCAGCAGAAGCTCCCAGTCCAGGTTTGGTCATCTGCTAGGATAATGCTTTGACAAAAATGCTTCACTATTATACAATATTGCTTTAATATATATGCTATGAGAGACTGATATGAAAGCAAAAGAAATAATGTCAAAGGATGTTGTTACTATTTCTCTATCTATGGGGATAAGGGAGATCTACGGGCTTTTTAAGAAGACTCGTTATGGCGGTTTTCCTGTTGTAGATGGGGATAATAAGATACTTGGCATAGTCACTAAGGCTGAGATATTAAGCGTGTTCATTCCAGATTACTTCGATCTACTGGGTGAAAATATAGCTTATATAGATGATTTTGGGACATTGGATGAAGAATTTGAGGCTTTGCCTATGTTCGAACTCTTTTTAGCAGAAGATATTATGAAAAAAGGCGCTATTACAGTAGACGAGGAAGCTTCTATATTGAAAGTAGTAGCTGTCATGAGGAAGAAAAATGTCAGAAGGATACTTGTTGCAAAAGATAATATCCTAAAAGGCATAATCACCAGAGAAGATATCTGTAAGGCATTTTTTGAGAATGGAGAAATAGCCAAAGATGATTAATACGATCATTGCTTCGGCCATAGTCATAGCTGCATTGTATTTTATAATTACTGAAAAATTAGATAAAGTAATAGCAGTGTCTATGTGCGCAATATTGATGATAGTGTTTGGCCATTTTTTTGGTTTTTATTCCCAGAAACAAGCGCTTAAGGCAATAGATTTCAATACATTAGGCCTTATCCTGGGCATGATGATAATTGTTTCTATCTTGAGAAGAACAGGTTTTTTTACATATCTGGCTATAAGCCTGGCAAAGTTATCAAAAGGAAAGCCGCTTTATCTCATGGCGATCATGGGCATATCTACAGCATTTCTTTCAATGCTTGTGGATAATGTGACTACTATTGTCATAATAGGGCCTATCACTATATTGGTCTGCGATATATTGGGGATCACTCCACTTCCGATATTGATGGCTGAGATATTTATGTCCCTTATAGGAGGGGTAGGGACCATGGTAGGGGATCCTCCGAACATGATCATTGGATCTGTGAGCGGACATAGTTTTAATGATTTTTTAAAGAATCTTTTTCCAGTGACTTGTGTGACCATATTCTATACTTTTTTTATACTAAAGTTCATATATAGAAAGCAGTTAAAAGAAAAGCCCAGGAATTTCAAGGCAGTTTTAAAGATAGACGCTAACAGGGCTATTGGAAATAAAAAAGGCATGAAGAGATGCTTATTTGTGCTTCTTATCACGTTTGGCCTGTTCTTTCTTCATGAAAAACTGCATCTTTATCCTTCTTTTATAACTTTATTCGGCGCTAGCCTTGCGTTTATGCTTTTAAGGCCAGATCCAGAAGAGGTCTTTCATGATGTTGAATGGTCTGTCCTGGCTTTCTTAGCATGTTTTTTTATCATAGTCGAAGGGCTTCATGAGACTGGAGCATTGACAGCGCTGGCGAAGCACACCTCTTTTATTGCAGGAGTGGATTTTAAATTATATAAGATACTGCTTTTATGGATAACAGGGTTCTTCGCATCCATTATAGGCGCAGTGCCTTTTACAATGATAATGCTACCAGTAATAAAAAGCCTTAGCCTCTTAGGCATAGATATAAGTTCTTTATGGTGGGTGCTTGCCTTGGGAGTAGGGTTTGGCGCCAATGGCTTGCCTGTGGGACACGCTGCCAGTATATTGGGGATCGCAATAAGTAAGAAATCTCGAAGTCCTATAGATATCAAGACTTGGCTTTCTTCATCGATCATAATAACAGTGACCTCACTTTTATTTGTAACTGTTTTAATCTTGCTGGGGATATTTTAATATATCATGAAACCAAAAGACCTAATTCAGATAGTCCTGGCCCCTTTTTCATTTATATTTTTTTCCATTATATATCTCCGCAATCTTTTTTATGATATAAAATTATTTAAAGCGCATGAAGCAGGGTTGAAAGTTATAAGCGTAGGCAATATTACTTGGGGAGGCACTGGGAAGACGCCTTCTGTGATATATATCACAGAGCTGCTCCTGGAAAAAAATAAAAGGCCAGCAATACTCATAAGAGGCTATGGTGATGATGAACATAAACTTTTTCCAAAGCTCTTGGGAGAAGTTCCTGTATTCGTAGGAAAGAATAGAGTGTCGAGCGCAAAGAAAGCTTTATCCAGAGGTTCTATAGACACACTAGTACTGGATGATGGATTCCAGCATAGAAGGCTTAAGAGGGATCTGGATATTGTCTGTATAGATAGTTTAGATCCATTTGGGAATGGTTTTCTGATCCCAGCTGGGATCTTACGCGAAGGGATTAGTTCTCTAAAGAGAGCGCATATTTTTTTAATTACAAAGACTGACCTGTATCAGGATAAGGCTGGATTGGAAAGCCTAGAGTCAGATCTTAAAAAAATAAATCCGAGCGCTGCTATCTTCAGGGCAGTTTATGAGCCAAAGGCTTTGTACAGCTTGAAAGAAGAAAAAGCAGTCGAGCTTTCCGAACTAAAGAATAAAAACCTGGCATTAGTATCAGCTATCGCTAGCCCTAAGTCTTTTGAGAGGACTATCTCTGGCATTGGATTGACTTTCAGTAAACATTTTATTTTCAGGGACCATCATCCTTATACAATTGAAGACTTAAAAGAAATAGATGACTATTATTCAAGAAATAAGATAGATTCCATTATCATCACTGAAAAGGACGCTGTAAAACTAAGATCTATAAACTATAAACTAAAAACTAAAAACTATTTAGTCTTAGGTATTGAGCTTAAGATAATTGAAAATGAGAGTAAATTACATGATAGACTTTTTTCTATTTATAATAGCTAAGTTATTTATATTGTTTTTATCTTTTATTCCGCTGAATGCAGCTCTTTGGATCGGAAGAAGATTTGGAGATATTATATATCTCGTAAATGTAAAAAGGCGCTCCATAGCATATAGTAACTTAAAATCCTGTTTCCCTGAGAAAAGCGCGGGAGAGCTTAAAAGAATAGTAAAGATCCATTACAGGAATCTTGCGATGAGCATCATAGAGGTACTGAAACTTCCAAGCATGAAAAGATCTTATTCTAAAAAACATATTAAGACAATGCACTTTGAGCGGCTCCAGAAAGCTTTTAATAATAAAAAAGGCGTGATAATCTTGACCGCACATTTTGGGAACTGGGAAGCTTCTTCTATTATTATGGCTGAAGCTGGATATAAGATGACTGTTTTTGCCAGGCAGCAAAAATACCATAGGCTCGACAACCTCTTGAATAAACATAGAGCTGCCTTAGGCTGTAAAGTCGTGACAAAGGGTTTTTCTATAAGAGATATAATAAAAGAGCTTAATAAAGGCGGTATAGTAGCTATGCTTTTTGATCAGGATGCAGGAAGCAACGGTGTATTTGTTGACCTTTTCAATAGACCTAGCTCTACTGCTACAGGCCCTATAATGTTTAGCAGGAAAACAGGTGCTTTAATCGTACCATCTTTTACAAGACGTGTAGGATATTCTGATCATGTTGTAGAGATGGAAGAACCTTTAACGCTTATCGATACAGGGGATAAAGAAAAAGACCTTAAGGTCAATCTGGAGAGAGTAAGTAAGATATTAGAGCAGTATATAACTAAATTCCCCGAGCAGTGGCTCTGGTCTCATAAAAGATGGAAATCATCTCCTGAAAGAAGGATCCTGATATTGAGTGACAGTAAAGCAGGCCACCTTAACCAGGCAAAGGCAGTAGCGACTTACGTAAAAGATGCGCTTGGTAAGAGATTGAAGGAAAGAGGTATTGAAGAAGGGCCTATAGTAAAGACAAAGGTCGTGGGAATCGGTTTCAGAAATCCATTTATGAGGTTTTTATTAGAGGTATCTAGTATGTTCGCTAGCAGGAGATGTCAAGGGTGTATGAGATGTTTAAGATTTTGCTTGGATGAAAAGAGTTTTAATGAACTTAAAAATGAGTATGCAGATATTATTATTTCCTGCGGTGCAGGTACTGTAGCGACAAATGTCTTCCTGAAATACGAGAATAATGCAAAGAATTGTGTGATCATGAAGCCAGGACTAGGCCGCAGCCATAGATTTAACCTGGTTATTTTACCAAGACACGATAAGCCAGCTATGGTGCGCTCCAATATGCTGATTACTGAACTGGCGCCGACACAAGTCACATGTCACAAGACACAAGACACCCTCCTACGCCAAGGCTACGGAGGGCAGGCAAGTAATGGAATAGGGATACTCATAGGAGGAGATGCAAAGGGATTTAAGTTAGAAATAGAATCTGTTAAGAATATAGCAGGAGGGGTATTGAGGCTAGCAGAAGAAAAAGGTTTGGATCTATTAGTGACTACTTCTAGAAGAACTTCTAAAGATATTGAAAAATATCTGAAAGAAAGATTAAAAGATAATAAAAACTGTAAGCTCTTGGTCATTGCAAATGAAAAAAATCCTGAAGGCACTATTCAGAATATATTTGAGAAGAGCGAGGTATTGATAGTTTCTTCAGAAAGCATCTCCATGATCTCAGAGGCTATATCATCAGGCAGGTATGTGGTGGTATTCAGGACACAGGACACAGGACACAGGTCACAGGTCACAGATTGTAAGAATAAATATGGAAAGTTTATTACAGATCTGGAGGAGAGGGGCTACATAAGAGTGGTAGAGCCTAAAGATATTCATAACACTGTAAATGAACTCCTTGCAAATAGACCAGAGATAAAAAAAATAGAAGATAAATATAAAATTGTAGAGCGCTTAAAAAATCTTTTATAGATCTCTAACAACTAAAAACTAACAACTGATACATGAACATATTACAAATACTTCCAAGATTAGAAGTGGGTGGTGTGGAGACAGGGACAGTGGACTTCTCCAGGGAATTGGTGAAGAGAGGCCATAATGTTATCGTGGTATCGAATGGGGGAAAACTGACAAGGCATCTTGTGGAGATGAAGGTACGCCATATAAAGCTTCCAGTGCACAGGAAATCCCTTTTTATTATACTTAAGATGATAAAAAAGCTGAGAGCTATCATAAAAGAAGAACGCATTGATATAGTGCATGCACGGTCTCGCGTTCCGGCTATCATTGGGTTTTTTGCAACACGTGGTACGGAGGCTAATTTTATTACTACAGCGCATGGTTATTATTCAGTACATCCTCTTAGCCGCGTTATGGGCTGGGGAAAGTTTGTCATAGTCGCTTCTACTGTGATAGGAAGGCATATGATGGAGAATTTTGGTGTGGCTAGAGAGAAGATAAGGTTTATCCCTAGAGGGGTTGACCTGAATAACTTTACATTCAGCCCTCCTGATCCATCAGTTTCTAAGGCAGAATATAAGATAGGGATCGTGGGCAGGATCACTCCCATAAAAGGCCATAGTTTTTTTCTGCAGTCAATAGCTAGGGTCATAAGGATATTCCCTAAGGTCAAGATACTCATAGTAGGCGATGCTCCAAGATCAAAGCCTGAGTATAGGCAAAACCTCGAAGCATTGATAGAAAAACTTGGCATAGGCAAGGTAGTAGAATTCATGGGTTCCAGAGACGATGTCCCTAAGATAATGTCCAGCCTTGATCTATTGGTCTGCTCATCTATCGGACAGGAAGCTTTTGGCAGGGTTATTATAGAGGCTGGGGCAAGCGGGGTACCTATTGTAAGCACTAGGATAGGAGGCATAGTAGATATTGTAGAAGATAAAAAAACAGGCCTTTTAGTAAAGCCAGGCGATATAAAAGAGATGGTGGACAATATCCTGAAACTTCTTCAAGATAGGGATCTTGCAAGGGATCTTACAATAGAGGCAAGAAAAAAAATAGAGAGAGAGTATGGGCTTACTAAAATGGCAGAATCTACTATCAAGGTATATGAAGAGGCATTGGATAAGAAACGCATCTTGGTCATAAAATTAGGTGCAACAGGAGATGTGATACTTTCAGTACCGAGCATAAGGGTTATCAGGAATCATTTTCCAAATGCATATTTAAGTGTCTTGGTAGGAAGCGAGTGTAGGCATGTTTTAAAGAGATGTCCTTATATAGATGAATTGATCCTTTACGATAGGGGATCCAAACGTAGCAGCATAAAAGAGCTTTTTAGTATATCGTCATCATTAAGGACAAAATCATTCGACATGTCCTTAGACCTGCAGAACAATAGGGCAAGCCACCTTATTGCCTGGCTTAGTTGTATTCCTATGAGATTTGGTTATGATAATAAAAAATTATCATTTCTCTTAAATAATAAGATCAAGTATGTTAAGGGCGAAGATGGTCCTGTGGAAGGACAATTCAAGGTACTTAAAAAAGCAGGTATTAATACTATAGGGGTTTCAAAAAGACTTGAACTCTGGCCTTCAAAAGAGGATCTTCTATACATTGAAGATCTTTTAAAAGATGAATGGCTGAGCCATAAACAGGTCTTGATAGGTATTAATATTGGGTCCAGATGGAAGACAAAGCGCTGGCCTTTAAAGCATATCGCAAAGTTTATCGACATGCTTGGCACAAAACATATAAGAGTGGTCATAACTGGTTCTAGTGACGAGATAGAATTAGCAGAAGAGCTTATTGGCATGACGCGCGCTAAGATCATCAATGCTGTCTCAAAGACAAATGTTACACAGCTTGGAGCTTTGATCAAGAGATGCAAGGTCTATATTACAGGAGACAGTGCTCCTATGCATATAGCCAGTGCTATGGGTGTGGATTTCATTGCATTGTTTGGCCCAACAGATTCAAAGAGGCATTTTGAACCCACTGAAAAAGGTACTGTAGTAAAAAAAGATGTCTCGTGTTCGCCGTGTTATAGATCCAGGTGTAAACATACGATATGTATGGATAATATAAGCGTAGATGAAGTATATAAACTAGTAATGGAAAGGATAGAACAGGTTGCATGACACAAGACACACGACACATGTGTCTTGTGGCCTGTGACATGTGACATGATATGCGTATACTATTATTAACTACACATCTTAATATAGGTGGCATAAGTACATATGTTGTCAGCCTTGCAAAGGCGCTTAAGGCTAAAGGAAACGAAGTATATGTTGTCTCCAGCGGAGGAGTATTAGTCCCAAAACTTACTAAAGAAGGGGTCTCTCATATTAAGATAGACCTTCTGACAAAATCATTTTTACACCCAAAGGTCTTTAAAGGTATATTCGAGATACATAGACTTGTCAAGACCCTGGATATAGATATAATACATGCGCAGACACGGATCACCCAGGTAATAGGATTTTTTGTATCAAAGATATCAAAAGCTAAATTTGTCTCTACATGCCATGGGTTTTTTAGGAAAAATCCAGGAAGGGCCATTTTTCCTGCATGGGGAGAGAAAGTGATAGCTATAAGCGAAGCTGTGAAAGATCATCTGAAAAAGGATTTTAATGTAGATGAAAGCAG
The DNA here is from genome assembly GCA_043821705.1 of Candidatus Omnitrophota bacterium. Taxonomy (GTDB): domain Bacteria; phylum Omnitrophota; class Gorgyraeia; order Gorgyraeales; family Gorgyraeaceae; genus JBDRCN01. The sequence continues at coordinate 12,333 of JBDRCN010000007.1, read as the reverse complement.
AATAGCTCTTATTTATAACGGTATTGATATAAAGAAATTCTTACGAGTAGCTATCACTGAAGATGAGAAAAAAGAGTTTAAAAATAAATTTGGCATAAAAGAAGGCTCTAAGGTCATTGGTACGATCTCCAGGTTTACACCTGATAAGGGCCATGATGTCTTACTATATGCCTTTAAAGAGATATTAAAAGAAGCCCCGGACATTGTCCTGGTATTTGTAGGAGATGGAAAAGAAAAATCTAGGATAATAGATTTTATGCAGAGTTTTAACTTATCAGATAATGTAGTATTTATAAAACCTCAGATAAATACGGTCAATGTGCTCTCTATTATGGATATATTCATGTTCACTCCTACAAGAAAAGAGGGTTTTGGGCTGGTACTTTTAGAGGCACTTGCTATGGGTAAGCCTATTGTTGCGACTAACGTCGGAGGCGTATCTACTGTTATAAAAGATGGGGTTAATGGATTTTTAGTCGGACCTATGAAACCAGAGCTTTTGATCAAGCCTGTGTTAAAGCTTTTAAAGGATGAAGAGCTCTATAAAAATATGGCCCGCGCAGGAAAAGAGACAGTTGTGCAGAAATTTTCTGTAGATGGTATGGCAGATAAGACAGAGGATATATATAACGAGGTAAAGGGGATAGTCGATGGTAAGAAAAAATAAAAAACTTATATTACTTTTTATAGTCCTGTTAGCCTTGAGCGTCTTTTTTTTCTGGGCAAAGGAACAATATGTAGCGCCTATTTTGATGTATCATAATATAGACAATAATGCGCATATCTCCAGACTGAGCGTCACGCCTTATAGTTTCCAGAGGCAGATGGCATTTTTAAAAAGGCATGGATATAATGTTGTGAGCCTTCCAGAGCTAGCTGATCTAGTAAAGAAAAAAAAGATACCTTACAAGACAGTTTCTATTACGTTTGATGATGGATATGAGAACAATTATAAGAACGCATACCCTGTATTAAAAAAATATGGAATAAAAGCTACTATTTTTATTACTCCGTTTAATATAGGCAAAGAAGGATACTTGACGTGGGAACAGGTGAAGGAGATGGCAGAAAGCGATGTAATTGATATAGGAAGCCACTCTATGAACCATGCTTTTCTTCCGAATATACCTGAAGAGGACCTTGATGTGGAGATAGGTGGTTCAAAGAAACTCATAGAAGAACATATAAATAGAGCTGTAGATTCTTTCAGCTATCCTGTAGGAGGTTTTCATGAAAAGTCCAGGGCTATGGTAAGAGACGCAGGATATAAGATAGCAATGACTACAAATCCTGGGAAAAAATATCCTAAACATGATATCTTTGCCATGAAAAGACAACGCATTTCTGCGACATCTGATAATCTACTGGTTTTTTGGATAGAGAGCTCAGGTTTTTATACATGGATAAAAGAACATAGGGACGATGATTAAAACATAAGACCTCCGCAGACCCGGGCTCTGCGAATTCGCCGAGCCCGGGTCTGCGGAAGTCTTAACAGAAGATATATTTATGAAACGCATATTAATAGTCAATGTTAATTGGTTGGGTGATACGCTTTTTGTGACACCTTTTATACGTGCTTTGAGAGAGAATTATCCTGATGGTCATATAGCTGTCCTCACTCATCCTAGATGCAAGGATGTCTTAGAGAACAACCCTCACATAAATGAGTTGATCTTCTTTAATGAAAAAAGAGGGTTTTTTAATATCTTATCCAAGATGAGTGTTATAAAGTCAAAAAGATTTGATACAGGTTTTATACTTAGGCCTTCTTTTTCTAGGACATTGCTTTTATATCTCTCTGGCATACCAGAAAGGATAGGCTATGATGATAAAAGATCTTCCACCCTCCTTACAAAAAAGATAAAAGCTGATCCAACACCTTTACACAAGATCGAATATTTTCTGGGGATCGCTAGAGGCATGGGCATAGAACCTAGATCAAAGGATTACGAATTTTTTGTTACTGATAAGGATAGGTCAGGCGGGGACAAGTTACTTATCTCTTCTGGGGTAGAAGCTGGCGAAGATTTTATTGTGATAAATCCAGGAGGGAATTGGGACCTAAAGAGATGGCCGAAGAAGAATTTTGCAAGGCTAGGAGATGAGATCCAGAATAGGTTAAAGATAAAAGTAATATTGACTGGAGCTGAAAAAGATAAAAGACTTTGTGAAGACATATCTAGAATTATGAATACAAAACCAGTTGTTCTATGCGGCAAGACTAGCTTGAAGACCCTCGGTGCAGTCTTTGAAAGAGCAAGATGTGTTATTTCAAATGATTCAGGGCCTATGCATATAGCTTCAGCAGTAAAGACCAAGACTATAGGATTATTTGGGCCGACAGATCCTTCTATTACTGGGCCGCACGGGAATAATAAGGACAAGATAATTAAAAAAGATATAGACTGCAAAACCCCTTGTTATAAACTTGATTGTGACGATAATAGATGCATGAAGGCGATTACCGTAGATGATGTACTAGAGGCTATAATATGAGATTAAACAACATCCATAAGATCTTATTTATAACCCTTAGTAACATTGGAGATGTTATCCTTACATTGCCAGTATTGACTTGTCTTAAAGATAATTTTAAAGATGCTTCGATAGATATTGTATTAGGCCCAAGGCCAAAAGATATTTTTAAGAAAGATCCATTGGTTAATAAAGTCATTGTTTATGATAAACATAGCTCATTAAAAGACAAAGTAGGTTTTATAAAGGACTTAAGAAAGGAAAAGTATGACCTTGCTGTAGACATGAGGTCAAGCCTTATACCTTTTTTAATAGGAGCTAGGTATAAGACTTGTATTTTTTCTAAAAGATCACCCTCGAGACATAAAAGACAGGCGCATCTGGAAAAGCTAAAGGATTTTGACCTCTACTGTAAAGTAGGGAAAAATATCCATGTAGCTAAAGAAGACAGAGAAAAAATAGAAAGGATCCTAAAAGAATCGGGCATAGATAGCGGATCTTTACTTATAGGTATGAGTCCGAGTTGTTTGAGCCTGACAAAGGAATGGGAAAAGGATTATTTTATAGAAATCATAAAGGAAATCTTGAAGAGAACTGATGCAAAGGTGGTATTGATAGGTGAAGAAAGCAAAAAGAGCGTTTCAGAACATATTGTAAAAGGAGTCAATAGCACGAACATCATTGATCTTACTGGAAAGACCAACATAAATGAACTTTTTGCTATTGTAGAAAGATTTAATGTCCTATTGACATGCGATAATGCTTCTATGCATATAGCAAGTGACCTGGGAATAAAAGTAGTTAGCATCTTTGGACCTACAGATCCTGAAGAATATGGGCCTACTGGTAATGATGACGTAGTATTTCAAAAAAAGCTAAGTTGTGTTCCTTGTAAAAAGGCTCTTTGTAGATTTGATCACGAATGCATGAAGGCGATAAAACCAGCTGAGGTGCTAGAAGCAGTGGAGAGGCTAGTTTTTAGTTGTTAGTTTTTAGTGTTTAGTATGAAACTAGAGAATATAAAAAGAATATTAATAATTCGAACTGATAGAATCGGTGACGTGGTTTTGTCTACGCCTACTATTACTGCTACGAGAAAGGCATTTCCAAAAGCATATATTGCAGTAATGGTTTCACCAGTTACTTTAGATATTATTGAGGGCAATCCTAATATAGATGAAGTCATATCTTACGATAAACATGAGGGTCTCTTAGGCGACATAAAGTTTATTCTAATGCTTAAGAAAAAAAGGTTTGATCTGGCTTTAATCTTGCATTCTACCAGTAGGATAAACGTTCTTTCATTTTTAGCAGGTATCCCGAACAGGGTCGGATATGAAAGAGGGAAATTAGATCTTCTTTTGACAAAAGGCGTTACTTACGAAAAAAAACTAGGAAAAAAGCATGAATCAGAATATTCTCTCGATCTTTTGGAAAGCTTAGGAGTATCTGTAAAAAAAGAACCTCTATTAGTGCCTATAAACAAGAGATCTGAAGATGATATTCGTAATCTTCTTGAAAAAGAAGGAGTGAGAGAAGGAGAAAGACTTATCATCCTGCATCCTGGCGCAAGTTCTTATTCAAAGATGTGGCCTAAGGAAAATTTTGCAAAAGTCGGGGACATCTTAGCTAAAGATCTACATGCAAAGATAGTGCTTATATCTGGCCCTGAGCAGGTAACTATCGGTGAGGAAGTAGATCATCTGATGAAAGAAGATGTGGTCTTTCTTTGCGGCAAGACAAGACTAGATGAATTAGCGCCGCTATTCAAGAGGGCAAGCCTATTCATATCCAATGATTCTGGCCCAGTCCACATAGCATCTAGTGTAGATTGCCCAGTGATAGCTATATTCTCTAGGAATGAACCAGGGCTCAGTCCAGAGAGATGGATGCCGTTAAATAAGAAAAGTAGCTTTATCCATAAAGATTCAGGATGTAGTATTTGTTTAGCGCACGAATGTAAAAAGGATTTTTTATGCCTTAGGTCCATAACTGTCGAAGAGGTCGTAAAGAAATCAGAGGAATTATTAAAATGACCAGGCCAGTAAAGTCTTTAATTATAATTTTATTAGTGTTTTTTATTTCAGGATGCATGCTTCCTACTAGATATAGGATATTGCGCAGTCCCGAGAAGCCTATAGTCATAAAAGAACCAAGATTGGATTTTAAAATAGGAGAGAGATTTACTTATAAAGCAGAGTGGCTTGGCATGGATGTGGCAGTAGCTATTCTTACGGTCGAGGGGGTAGAGGAGTTAAAGGGGCGTAAAGTGTATCGCATAGTCGCTACTGCTAATACTACGAGTATTCTAGCTAAACTTTATAAAGTGGAAGATAGGATAACGACCTACATCGATGTAGAGGAGCTTCACCCTCTTAGGTATGAAAAGAAACAGCGCGAGGGTCGTTACAGGGCAGATGAGTATTTTGAGTTTGATCAAGAAAATGGGAAAGTATTCTATTTTTCAAACCTCAATAATAGTAAGAAAGAGATCGATACACCTCCCCATGTTCAGGATCCCCTAAGCGCATTATATTATTTCAGGCTTCAGAATGCTAAAGTCGGGGAGAGTATGTTTGCAAACTTAAATGCAGATGAGAAAAACTATCTTTTAGATGCAAAGGTGCATAAAAAGGGTCTGGTAAGAATAAAGGGTGTAGGAGAATGGGAAGCATTTATGGTAGAGCCATTGCCATGGTTCGGAGGCAAGGTAGAAAGGAAGGCAAAAGCTATTATGTGGTTTTCAGCAGATGAAAGAAGGATCCCTCTTATCATGTCTATCAAGAGCATCCCATTAGTAGGCACTGTGACTATAACATTGCAAAAAATAGAGTATCTTGACACTTAAATAATTAGGTGTTAAAATACTACCTTAAAAAGAAGGATCAAAGATGGCAGAAGATAAAATAAAAATCGACCTATCTAAATTAAAGACCTATCCATTATCAAAGAGGAAGAACAAGGTAAAATATCAGGATTTTGCAAAACCATCTTCCAAGGGAATAAGTTTCTCTGCTTTTTACAACTCACTACCTAACATATTGATAGGAATAAGCTTTAGAAAAATAGTCAGCGCTATAGTCGAAGCTCATAAAAAGAAAAAACCAGTCATTGTCATGATGGGCTCGCATGTCATCAAGTGTGGGATGAACCCTGTCTTGATCGAACTGATGAAAAAAGGAGTGATCACTCATATTGCCCTTAATGGATCTGGCGCAATACATGATTTTGAGATAGCACTTATCGGCAAGACTTCAGAGGATGTCGGTACTTCCTTGGAGGATGGAAGTTTTGGCATGTCAAAAGAGACAGCATTATATATAAATGGCGCTATGGGAGAAGCAGTTGAAAGAGATATTGGAGCAGGAGAAGCAATAGGAAGAGTAATAGACGAGGAAAAATTAAAATTCAGGAACCAATCCCTTCTATATAATGCTATAAAATGTGGTGTTGGGACTACTATACATATAGCTATTGGAACTGACATCATACATCAGCATCCTAGCTGTGATGGGGCGAATCTAGGAGAAGCATCTCTGAGAGATTTTCATAATTTCATCCAGTCTGTAGCAGGCTTAGGCGGAGGAGGAGTCATCCTGAATCTTGGCAGCAGCGTAATATTGCCAGAGGTGTTCTTAAAGGCAATAAATGTAGCAAGAAATCTAGGGTATAAGGTAAGAGAGTTTACTGCATGTAACTTTGATATGATAAGCCACTATAGGCCTAATCAAAATGTAGTAAAAAGACCTGTTTCTTCAGGTGGTTCTGGTTATAACATAGTAGGGCACCACGAGATAATGATACCTCTTTTAGCCCAGGCAGTGATAGAAGGGATAGAGAGTTAAAATATGAGCAATAAAAACACATTAAGAAAAAAGATATCTGGATTTCAGGATATAAAAGTACTGATCATAGGAGACTTGATACTGGATGAATTTTTGTGGGGGGATGTATCCAGGATATCTCCAGAGGCGCCAGTACCTGTCGTATGGGTGAAATCAGAATCATTTATGCCTGGAGGAGCTTCTAATGTTGCCAGCAACATCCATGTTTTGGGAGGGAAAGCTTATCTAGCAGGAGTCGTAGGGCTAGATGAAAGAGGTAATGCTTTAAGAAATATACTTCAGGAAAAAGGCATAAATATAGAGGGTATATTTGTAGACGAGAAAAGGCCTACGACACTGAAGACCAGGGTGATAGCTCATCATCAGCAGGTCGTGAGAATAGATAAAGAGAATAACCACTGTATAGAAAGTGATCTTATAGACAGGATAAGTGAATATGTAAAAGGGATCATAAAAGAGATCGATGTCATAATCATCGAGGATTATGGAAAGGCGTTATCACACCAAAGCTACTGAAATCAATAATCCAATCAGCTAAAAAATATAAGAAGATAGTCACAGTAGACCCGAAAGAAGAACATTTTCATTATTATAATGGCGTGACATCCATTACGCCTAATCACCACGAGGCAGCTAAGGCAGTAGGCATAAAAGCAGGGGCCAAGGATAGTGTTTCCAAAACAGGGAAAGCATTACTGAAAAAATTGAACTGTGAATCTGTCTTGATAACTTTAGGTGAGAACGGCATGCAGCTCTTTGAGAAGAAAGGCGCTGTGACCCACATACCTACGATCGCTCAGGATGTGTTTGATGTATCAGGTGCAGGAGATACAGTAATAGCAAGTTTTTCCCTAGCATTAGCTTCTGGAGCAACCATGAAAGATGCTGCGATGATATCAAATATTGCAGCTGGGATAGTAGTAGGTAAGGTCGGGACAGGAACTGTGACGCAGGAAGAGTTACTCTCAAAAATAAAATAGATCATGAATGTTATAGGTATAATCCCAGCTCGTTATGCATCTACCAGGTTTGAAGGAAAGCTCCTTGCAGAACTATGCAAGAAGCCAGTCATCCAACATGTCTGGGAAAATGCTAAAAAATCAAAATCCATAGATGAGCTCATCATAGCTACTGACGATAAACGGATCTATGATGTCTGCAAGGGATTTGGCGCTAAAGTGAGCTACACCTCAAAGGCCCATAAGAGTGGTTCAGACAGGCTTACTGAGATCGTAGCTAGCATCGATACAAAAGTCGTCGTGAATATCCAGGCAGACGAGCCTTTTATCCATCCTACCATGATAGATGAAGTCGTGGACCCTATACTTAAGGATAGTTCAATAGACATGACTACGCTATGTCATAAGATAAAAAACAAAGAAGAACTTTTAGACCCTAATGTGGTAAAGGTGGTCATGAATAGGGCTGGCTTTGCCATGTATTTTTCAAGGTCCCCTATTCCATATGATAGAAGTAATTCACTAAAGGCCTCAGGTTATTATAAACACGTGGGCCTCTATGCATACACCAGGGATTTTCTTTTTACATTTAAGAGCCTTCCTCAGTCAAGGATGGAAAAGATAGAGAAATTAGAACAGCTTAGGGTAATTGAGAATGGTTATAGGATAAAAGTGTCTGAGACAAAATTTGACACAGTAGGGATAGATACTCCCGAGGACCTGCAAAGAGCGAATGAACTGATAAATGGAGCAAAACAGCTTAGTTTCTTATAGGAGAGTCAGATGCCAAAATATATTTTTATAACAGGAGGAGTAGTCTCAAGCCTAGGTAAAGGCATAACTTCATCTTCTATCGGGAAGCTTTTGGAAGCAAAAGGACTTAAGGTCACTATACAGAAATGCGACCCATATATAAATGTCGACCCTGGCACTATGAATCCTTTTCAGCATGGAGAAGTATACGTGACTGATGATGGGACAGAGACAGATCTTGACCTAGGACATTATGAACGCTTTACAAATGCTTCTATGGGCAAAGAAAACAACATCACTACTGGAAAGATATATCAATCAGTTATCACTAAGGAACGCAGGGGAGATTATCTAGGCGCAACAGTCCAGGTAGTACCTCATATAACCAATGAGATCATATCCCATATAAAAAAGGTCTCAAGCGGCAGTGATATTGACGTGGTCATATGTGAGATCGGAGGAACTGTCGGAGATATCGAGAGTTTACCTTTTCTAGAAGCAATAAGACAGTTCAAACAGCATGTGGGCAGAGGCAATGCCATAAACATACACGTTACTTTAGTGCCTTATCTAAAAGCAGCGCAAGAAGTGAAGACCAAGCCTACGCAGCATAGTGTGGGAAAATTGCGAGAGATAGGTATTCAACCAGAGATCCTTGTATGTAGGACTGAAAAACCACTCACAAAGAAAGTAAAAGAAAAAATAGCCTTGTTCTGTAATGTAGATGAAGACGCTGTAATGGATGCGCCTGACGTAAGGGATATATATGAAGTACCTCTTTTATTCCAGAAACAGGGATTGGGAAAGACCATATTAAAGCTTCTAGGCATAAGATATAAGGCAGGGGACCTGAGCAACTGGAAGAACAATGTTGTCAATAGGGTCATTAACCCGTCTAAAAAAGTATCAATAGCTGTCGTCGGTAAATACATAGAATTGAACGATGCTTATAAATCTATTTACGAAGCACTGAAACACGCTGCCTTGAATAATGATTCAAAGATAGAAATAAAGAAGATAGACTCTGAAGTCATTGAAGAGAATGAAGCAGAAAAACTACTTAAAGGCGTGAATGGCATCTTAGTGCCTGGGGGATTTGGGACGCGAGGCATAGAGGGAAAGATCCAGGCGATAAAATATGCAAGAGAGAACAAGATCCCGTTCTTTGGGATATGTTTAGGTATGCAGTGCGCTGTGATCGAGTTTGCCAGGAATGTTTGTGGCCTGAAAAAAGCGAATTCAACAGAGTTCAACAGCTCTACACCTTCTCCTGTCATAAGCCTGCTTGAAGAACAGAAGAGAGTCAAGGATATGGGTGCTACTATGAGATTAGGAGCATATCCTTGTAAATTGAAAAAGGGTACTTTTAGCTACGAGGCTTATGGAAAAGAAAAGATATCAGAAAGACATAGACATAGATATGAATTCGACACGCACTATAAAAGGACTATGGAAAAAGAAGGACTTGTGATATCAGGCACATCCCCAGACCTGCGGCTAGTAGAAATAGTGGAAGTAAAAGATCATCCATGGTTTGTTGCATGTCAGTTCCATCCTGAATTTAAATCCAAACCAGACCTGTGCCATCCTCTTTTTAAGGATTTTATACGAGCAGCTATAGATTACAAAAAAGAACAGGGTAGACTAAAATGAAGAAGATAATAAAGATAAAAGGCATAGATATAGGTAAGCGGGATTCACTGGTTTTAATAGCAGGCCCTTGCGTGATCGAAAGTGAGAGAGAGACACTGTATCATGCAAAGGAGATAAGGGATATCTGTAAAAGACTCCAGATCCCATTTATATTTAAATCAAGTTATGATAAGGCTAATCGTTCTAGCTTGAGATCTTTTAGAGGCCATGGCATTAAAAAAGGCCTGGGTATACTAAAAAAGGTCAAAAAAGACCTAGGTATCCCTATACTTAGCGATGTACATGACAAGTCTGAGATAAAAATAGCAAAAGAGGTGCTGGATATCATCCAGATACCTGCGTTTTTATGTAGACAGACAGACTTTATCGTAGAGATAGCAAAGACAAAAAAGGTCATTAATATCAAAAAAGGCCAGTTCTTAGCTCCATGGGATATAGGCAATGTCATAGAAAAGATAGAAAAAGGCGGGAACAACAAGAATATTATAATAACTGAAAGAGGAGCTAGTTTTGGTTACAATAATCTCGTAAGCGACATGAGGTCTCTTCAAATAATGAGAAAATACGGATATCCTATCATCTATGATGCAACGCATAGCGTCCAGCTTCCTGGGGGTAAAGGTCATTCTTCTAGCGGAGAAAGAGGATTTGTAGCAGGCCTTTCACGCGCAGCTGTGGCTATGGGATGTGATGGCTTGTTCTTGGAAGTGCATAAAGATCCAGCTAAGGCTCCATGTGATGGGTCGAACATGATAGATCTCGCATTATTAGAGAGGATCTTAAAGGATGTTAAAAAAATAAAGGAAATAGTAAAATGTTAAGAAAGATATCAAAACAAGTATTAAAGATAGAAGCTGATTCGATCAAAAGGCTTATTTCTAGGATAGATAAGGAATTTGATAAAGCACTGAATATTGTTTTTAGGTCTAAAGGCAGGGTGGTAGTAACAGGCATGGGTAAAGCTGGTATCATAGGAGAAAAGATCTCTGCTACACTAGCTTCTACAGGAACTCCGAGCCTATGGCTTCATGCAGCTGAAGCCATACACGGTGATCTCGGAAGGGTCACAAGAAATGATGTTGTGATCGCTATCTCAAATAGCGGAGAGACCCAAGAATTGTTAAAATTAGTACCACATGTTAAAAAGATCCGTGCAAAGCTCATCACTATAACTGGCAATATAAGATCAACTCTCGCTAAGAATAGTGATGCAGTCCTGGACGTGTCTATCAAAGAAGAAGCGTGTCCTCTGGGATTAGCTCCTATGGCTTCGACAACCTGCATGCTTGCTATGGGAGATGCATTATGTGCGGCACTTATGTATAAAAAAGGCTTTAAGAAAAAGGACTTTGCATTTTTACATCCAGGAGGGAGCCTTGGCAAGAAACTTCTTTTAACAGTGGATGATATCATGAGAAAAGACCGAAATAATCCAGTAGTAAAAGAGACAGACAAGATAAAGCATGTACTTTTAGTGATCACCAGGTCACGTGCAGGCTCTGCGACTGTGATCGATAGATCAGGCAGGATAAAAGGTGTATTTACAGACGGAGACCTAAGAAGGCACCTGAAAAAAGGCGTAAATATATTAGATACAGAGGTCAGCAAGGTGATGACCAAAAACCCAAAGACCCTAAAAAAAGGGTGCCTAGCAGTAGAGGCACTAAAGGTCCTGGAAGAATATAAGATCGACGAGATACCTATAATAGATGGAAGAAGCAAGGTCATCGGGCTTATCGATGTCCAGGACATACTGAAAGCAGGGCTTGTATAATGGAGAAGAACTTAGAAAAGATAAAACTCTTAATATTGGATGTCGATGGGGTAATGACTGATGGACGTGTAACGTATGACAATTTTGGAGATGAATTGAAATCTTTCAGTATATTAGATGGCCTAGGAATAAAGTTCCTTCATGACTCTGGCCTAAAGTCAGTCATCCTGACAGCAAGAAAATCAAAAATAGTCACGCATAGGGCTAGAGATATCAAGATAAAGGCAGTCTATGCAGGCTTTGATAAGCTAAGTCTTTACAAGAAAATACTTTCTAAATTTAAGGTAAAGGATGAGGAAGTCTGTTTCATAGGGGATGATATCTTAGATATAGCTGTTTTAAAAAGAGTTGGTTTTTCAGCATGCCCTCCAAATGCAGTGGAAGAAGTTAAGGCAGTGGTGGATTATACCACGAACAAGAAAGGTGGTAGGGGCGCAGTAAGAGAGGTCATCGAGTTGATATTGAAGTCCAAAGGTTCATGGGATACTGTGATCAGTAAGTATTCAACCTAAGGATGAATCTTGACTAGTCTATATTTTAGTATATACTTGTTTAAGTAAAAGAAGTTTTCAGGAGGTGTTTTATGGAAAAAAAGAGAATACTTGTAGTAGATGACAATGAAGACATCCTAAAGATGCTGGAGATACGCGCAGAGGCAGAAGGTTATGAATTTATAAGTGCCCAGGATGGAGAGGAAATGCTAAGCATCATAAAGACAAAAAAACCCGATGTCATACTTCTGGATATCATGCTTCCTAAGATGGATGGCTACAGTGCACTTAGAGAGATGAGAAAGGAAGAGGGGTTTAAGGATATACCTGTAATAGTAATAACAGCTAAGAAAAAAGAAGAGGTAGGAAGTCTTTTTGCG
>JBDRCN010000006.1:0-12509 GCA_043821705.1 Candidatus Omnitrophota bacterium | reverse complement strand
AGGGATATATGGAGTAAGGACTACACTTTCTAGCCCTTCTCCTGAAATAAAAGTAAATGTCATACAGGATAGGGCAGCCCTTTATAATCTATCTGTTGGTGTGATCTCTCAGACTGCCCATGCAGCTATAAAAGGATCAGTTGCTACAAAATTTAAAGAAGAAGGGATGGAGATAGATATAAAGGTAAGGTTAAGGGAAGAAGATCGTAAGAAACTTTCGCAAGTCAGAAATGTATTAGTGCACTCTCCTTTAGAAATAGAAGTGCCTCTTTCAGAAGTAGCTTATATAACACAAGGGGTCGGCCCCAGTGAAATAAAGCGGCTTGATCAGCAGAGAGTGATCCTGGTGACAGCGAATATATCTGATAGGCCCTTAAGTAAAGTAATAATGGATGTTGAGAGTCTTATAAAAGAAATAGAAATAGAAGAACTAGGAGGTATTGGAAGCTTACAGGCTGCAGAAAAGGACCTAACCCTTACTCTCTCTGGTGAAAGCCAACAGATGGGGGAAAGTTTTGGTTCTCTAAGATTTGCGCTTATTCTATCGATACTTCTTGTCTATATGATCATGGCGTCACAGTTTGAATCTCTGTGGCAGCCATTTGTTATCATGTTCACAGTGCCACTTTCTCTTATAGGAGTATTCATGGCATTATTTATAACCAATACCCCGCTTAGCGTTGTTGTAATGCTGGGCATAATAATACTGGGAGGTATTGTCGTCAATAATGGCATTATCTTGATCGACGGCATAAACTCATTGGTTAAAAATGGAGCTAGTATATTTGAAGCAGCTATAGAGTCAGGTAAATCAAGGTTAAGGCCGATACTTATGACTACAATGACCACAGTATTAGGACTTTTGCCTTTAGCTCTAGGCATATCAGAAGGAGCAAAGCTCCAAAGTCCCATGGCTATAGCAGTAATGGGTGGTCTTGTGGTCTCTACAATGCTTACACTCTTTGTAGTACCTTGTATCTATACTATTGTAGCAGGATTTATTATGAAAAGGACAGTTTCCCCAAGTGTAGCAGTAGAAAGACCTATTGAAGTAAAAGAAGAAGTATTTATCCCAAAAGACGATGTTATAAAGTTACCTATTATTACGCCGTATGAAGCACCTCCGGTTCCCAAAGAAGAGCCAGTAAAAGAAAAACCAGTTTCTCTAAATAAAAGACAAGAAGAGTTGATAGAACATTTGAAAAGATCCGGGACTATTACCCGTAAGGAGTATAGTATTTTATTTAAAGTGTCTACTCCTACGGCAGCAAGGGATCTAAAAGAACTTTTAGAGAAAGGCGTACTTACTGCGCATGGGCCGCTCGGGCCAGGCAGATGGTATGAACTTAAAAAACCGTGAACCGTAATCCGTGAACCGTGATCAGTTAACGGTTTACGAATCACGAATCACAAATCACGATTTATGAATTTTTCAGAATTTTCAGTTAAAAAACCTGTCACTATATGCATGATATTTCTGTCAGTGATACTGGTAGGGGTCGTGTCATTAACACGTCTGCCCGTTGAATTAAAGCCCAATATAGCGTATGGAGATATAAGTATAATCATAGCTGTGAGAGGGGGCATGCCTCCAGAAGAAGTAGAGAACCTTGTCACAAAACCAGTAGAAGAAGCTGTCAGTACAGTCAACTACCTGCAGAACATTTATTCTACTTCAAAGGCAGGAGAATCAAGAGTGTCTTTGGAATTTGAACCTGGGACTGATATGAACTTTGCTGCGCTTGAAGTAAGAGAAAAGTTCTCAAAAGTAAGAGACAAACTTCCCAGGGAAATACAAAAACCAGTCATAGCCCAATATAAAGAATCTGATAAGCCTGTTTTTCTGGCAGCAGTCACAGGAGAGGGTTATACTCCTGAGATGCTTCGTAAGATAGTCGATGAGCAGGTAAAAGAACGCATCTTAAGAGTAGAAGGTGTTGCAAATGTAGAAGTATACGGGGGGAGAGAAAGAAAGATCCTGGTAGAAGTGAATAAAAATAAATTACACCAATATAATATTCCGATGGATCTGGTCGTCAATTCTTTGGGATCGAACAATCTCAATCTATTAGCAGGGGATATTGAGCAGAATAGGAATAAATATCTTATCAGAGTTATAGGAGAATTAACATCATTAGACACTATAAAAAATATAGGGGTCACTGCAACTCCTCAAGGATCAATAATAAAACTTCATGAAATAGCAGATGTAAAAGATTCATACCTGGAGCCTAGTAGTTATGCTAGGACAGATATAGAACCTGTAGTTTCTATAAATATACAGAAAGAATCTACAGCGAATACAATAGAAGTCGTCTCTAATATACAAAAAGAACTAGCTTTATTAAAAAAGACACTTGATAAAAAGATCCTAATAAAGACTACTTTAAATCAGGCAGTAGCGATACAAGAAGCTATAAACTCTGTCCAGACATCTCTTCTTTATGGTGCGATACTTGCTGTAATAGTGCTTTTGATCTTTCTAAGAGATCCAAGAGTCACTTCTATAATAGCTGTGACTATCCCTATATCAGTTATGGCTACATTCATACTTATGTATTTCTACAAGATCACAATAAATGTTATGACGCTCAGTGGACTTGCGTTAGGCATAGGTATGCTTGTCGATAATTCTATAGTGGTATTGGATAATATAGATAAAAAGAAAAAAGAAACTCCTGTCACAAGGGAAAATTGGGTTAAAAAATATACAGAAGCTATAGTAGAAGGAGCTGCTGAGGTAGGACTTGCGATATTAGCATCGACTATCACGACAATAGTAGTTTTCTTGCCTTTTATCTTCGTAAATAAAGAGACTCAGATGCTTTGGGGAGGGCTGGCTCTTACAGTCACATTTTCACTACTTAGTTCTTTATTTGTCGCTCTTACGCTCGTTCCTATGCTTTCAGATAAGATAAAGAAAATGCCTGTAACGCTTAAACCTACAAAAAATATATTTAAGGATATGTTTAGCGGCATCTCCAAAAGGTTTTTTAATAGACCTATAAAGCTGGATCCAGGTAAATATTACAGGATGGCCTTAAATATGGGCCTTACTTTTAGGTATTTTTTTGTATTGGGGGTATTTATTATCTTTGCTTTATCTTTGATGTTAGGTTCTAAAATAGATAAAGAATTTCAGGCAGGGGGCGAAGAGGGTAGATTTACAATGTTTGTTGAACTTGAGCCAGGAGCAAAACTTGATGTCACAGATAAGATGGCAAAAGAAATGGAACTATTCCTTGCAGAGATCCCAGAGATAAAGACATTTAGTTCAAGAGTAGAACCATGGTCTAGCAAGATATATGTAAAGTTAATACCGCTAGCCCAGAGGAACAGGGCTACAAAGGCTGTCATAGATGAGATAAGAGAGCGAGCAAAAGCAGTGGAACAAAAGTATAAAGGCGGGTTCGTATATTTTTCAGAGATCGAAGAAAAAGGTTTAAAAGAGATAGTCTTAGATCTCTATGGGTACAGTTATGGAGTTTTAAAAGAACTAGCGACATCTATTGCAACCAGGCTCGGCAGCATAGATGGTTTTCAAGATATAAGGATGTCCAGAATAAGCGGAAGGCCTGAATGGGGGATAGAGGTTGACAGAAAAATGGCAGGTATGTTTGGTCTGACAGTAAAGGATGTTGCAGATACTTTACATTCTGAACTAAAAGGCCTAAGAGCTACACTTTATCATTCAGAATCCAGAGAAGTAGAGACCATCTCTCGCTTAAGGAAAGAAGACAGAGAGCATCTGGATGATCTGAAGAAGATAACACTTTTTTCAAAAGAAGGAAATCCTGTCTTATTGGGTCAGGTTGCAAAATTTATTGCCCAGATCGGTTCTGCTGAAGTAGTGAGAAAAAACAAGATGAGGGTCATCCATATAACATCTATGATCACAAAACACACTCTTGTAAAAGCAGTAGAAGCAGTAAGAACGAATCTTTCTGATATGGAATTTCCGAAAGATTATTATTACAGAATAGGCGGAAGCTTTGAAAGGGATTTGAAAAACGAAAAAGAATTATGGGCATTTCCCGCTGGAGTTTTATGGATAACATTATTTTTAGTCTATCTTGTGTTAGCGTCTTTATTTGAATCATACACGCAGCCTTTTATTATAATGATCTCTGTTCCTTTGGCAGCCATAGGGATAATCATCGCCCTCAAGATCACGGATAAACCTATTAGCAGAGGTGTCATAATAGGTACGATAATGTTGGCGGGGATCGTAGTCAACAATGCGATCGTCCTTGTAGACAGGATAAATTTTTTAAGAAGACAAGATAAAGACGAGAAAGGATCTATCGAGTCCTTTATTGTAGCAGCAGGCGAAGACAGGTTAAGGCCAATAGCCATGACCACTGCTACGACTATCTTAGGCCTGGTGCCAATGGCGTTTGACAAGAGCGAATCAGCAAATCTCTGGGCACCGCTTGCAATAACTGTAATAGGCGGTATGGCTTCATCAACGATCCTGACTTTATTCTTGGTACCTAGCATCTACATGATCTTTGAGGATATGAGATATATGATCCTCAAACCAAAAGAGTTAATATTATTTGTGATTAAGAAAATCTATGGTATAATAAATAAAAAGGAACCAAATTATGGATAAGAATCTAAGAGCTATATTGATTATATTAATAGCACTAGTGTTATTAAGTAGTTTTAGCGCTGGGTGGTTTTTTATTGCCAAGGAAAGGCTTTACAATGATTATGTAAGCCTTGAAGACCTATTCAAGACCAGTGTAGAAAGGCTCAACAGAAAACTTGCTGTATCTAAGAACGAAACGCAGAACATCAGGGCAAAGCTAGAAGTAGTACAAAGGGAACTTGAATACCAGGAGAGAGCTTCCAAAGACATAGAATATAGATATGAGAGCCTAGTAGAAGAAAAAGATGATCTGAAGAAAGAATTAGCAAGAGCTAGGCAAGGAAAGTTCTATCTAGATAAGAAACTAAAGAATATTGAATCTGATGATTTTGTAGCAGATCTATTGAAAGAAAAGATAGCTTTAGAAATAGAGTTAAGCAGGATCAAAGAGGTCATAGAGCCAAAAGATTCAGAGATAGAAAAACTTAAAGCAGAGAATATGGACCTGGATGTAAGGCTTTCTAAAGCAGAAAGTGGGTCAAATCTATTAGAGAATAGGCTTAGAAATTCTGCGGAAGTTGCAGAGACATTGAGCAGAGACCTTTTGAGAGAAAGGGATAAGAATAAGTATAATGGCTCAGAGATGGATGACCTCATAGCTGAAAACAGGCTTATTAAAGCTAAATTTCAAGAATCTGAAAAGATATCTAAAAGAGCTAGTTTGGCTCTCAAAGAAAACGAAGACATGAGACTTCGGATAGCAAACCTTGAAAAAGACCTCCAGACAAAAGAAGGATTGAGCGCAAGGCTGCTTGAAGACAAGGACAATCAATTAAGAAATATAGCAAGCCAGTTAGAGGATATAGATAGGTCGAGAGATGAAAGAGAGATCACTCTTACAGCGCTCGAGAGGAGTCTAGCGAATAAAGACATGCAGATAGCTAGATTAAAAGAGGATGTTGCTACAAAAAGAGATGAGACAAAAGAGCTGAGGGAGACATCCGAAAGGATAAGAGAGCTACTCGCTGATAGGGAAGATATGAGGCTTAGGATATTCGCTCTAGAAAAAGATCTAGAGAATAAAGAGAATGTGAGAGCCAGTTTGATAAAGGGCAAGAATACAGAGATGGGTTATTTTAAGGAGAAGGTAGATAAATTATTGAAAGAAAAAGAAGAATTAAAGTTTCAGATCGCTAGTTTAAATGACGCCTTAGGAGATAAAGATAGAGCAAGAAAGAATCTAGTAGCTAATAAGATAAAAGAGATAAATGAGGTCAAAGAAAAATACGATAATCTTCTCAGAGAAAGAGAAGATTATAGGCTAAGGATAGTAAGACTTGAAAAAGCACTGAATAATAAAGGAGGAGAGTACAGGGCTGAAGCATATCATAGTTTAAAAGAAGTGGACCTTCCTCCTATAATCCTGCAGAGAGAGGGATCAGAGTCTTCCGGTAATATTATTTCTGCTTATAAGAGCATAAGAGAGGAAGGTACAGGTAAAGGCAGGGTAGTCACTATAAACAGAGATCATAAATTTGTAGTGATAGATATAGGAGAAGACAATAGGGTAAAAGTGGGTGACCGCTTTAATGTCTATAAAGGCAGAAAATTAGCAGGCCTTATAGAGGTCATACAGGCGAGACAAAAGATAGCAGCCTGTGACATAAAAGATGAAATTAAAGAGCTCAAGATAGAAGTAGGAGATAAGGTCAGAAAAAGATAACAGGATGTTTCCCTGGTCTCTTAAAGCCTTCCATAATATAAAACATAAAAAAATTTTTACACACGCAGGTTTTTTTGCTACAATAGTCATCATATGAAAATAGGAATCATAGGCCCTCCCCAAACTGGAAAGACCTCAATATTTAAGATCTTATTAGATAAGTCAGATATCTCTACTAATATAGGTGTATTTAGGCCTTCGGATCCAAGGATAGAGCAAATAGCAGGGGTAGTCTCTTCTAAGAAAAAAACATATCCTGAATTGACATTTGTGGACATAGGTTCTATAAAAGACTTTAATAGAAAAGATGTATCTGGATTAGGGGACACGGATCTATTTATATCTGTTATAGGGAGTTTTTTTAGTGAAGATCCAAAAAAGGATTTTGATAGCCTTATTACTGATCTAGTGGTACACGATCTAGAGGTAGTACAGAATAGGATCGAAAGGATAAAAAAAGAAAGCGCAAGAAATAATTCTGAGCAAGAAATAGCTCTTCTGGAAAAATATCAGGCTCATCTTTCAGAAGGAAAACTTTTATCAAAGCTAAAAGCAGGGGAAGGGGATTCAAGCTTACTTTCAGGGCTTTTACTTCTTAGCCAGATCCCTTTGATCCTAGCGATAAATAGTTCAGAGAGTGATATAGGTAAAAAGATAGACCCTTTAAAAGAGTATGTAGAATCTATAAATATCCCATATGTTATATTTTTTGGGAAAGAGGAACTCGATCTTCTAGGCCTTGAAAAGGATGAGAGAGAAAAGTTCTTAAAGGAGCTCGGAGATAGCTATACTTTCAAAGAAGATATTTCGAGGCTGATCTTTAAAGAGTTAAACCTCATAACATTTTTTACAGCAGCTGAAAATGAGACTAGAGGATGGTATCTGAAAAAAGACTTACCAGCTCTTGAGGCAGCTGGTAAGGTACACTCTGATATTAAAAGAGGTTTTATAAGGGCTGAGGTATTGAATTGTAAGGATTTTCTCGAATGCGGCTCTATGCATAATGCCCGAGAAAAAGGTCTTTTAAGATTGGAAGGCAAGGAGTATATTATAAAGGACGGGGATATAATAAATATTAGGTTTAGTGTATAGAAGGAGGGAAAGATGCGGAAAGTAAAAAGAGCGCTTATCAGCGTATCGGACAAAGCAGGATTGGATGATTTTGTAAAAGGCCTAAGTGAACTGGGTGTAGAGATCCTTTCAACAGGAGGGACAGCGAAGCGCATAAAAGATCTTGGAGTAAATGTAAAATCAGTTTCAGATCATACAGGTTTTCCTGAGATGCTTGATGGGAGAGTAAAGACATTACACCCGAAGATACACGGAGGCCTTCTAGCATTAAGAGATAAAAAAGAACATATGGACCAGGTAGAACATCATGATATAGCCCTTATAGATATGGTAGTAGTGAATCTATACCCATTTGAGAAGACAGTGGCTAAAGAAGGGGTAAAGCTGGAAGAAGCGATAGAGAACATTGATATTGGCGGGCCTAGTATGCTTCGTTCAGCTGCAAAGAATTATAGGGATGTTATAGTAGTGTGTAATCCTGATAAGTATAAAGAGATATTGGATGAACTTAAGAAGAACAATGGTTCGATCTCAAAGGAATTGCATTCAAAACTAGCAGTAGAGGTCTTTGAGAAGACGTCCAAGTATGACGCTGCTATATATAACTACTTAAAAGAAAAGTTGGGGTCACAAGCCACAGGACACAAGTCGCAGGTAGAAGAGTTTCCGGATATTATGGAATTAAAATTTGAAAAGGTGCAAGATTTAAGATATGGCGAAAACCCACATCAAAATGCATGTTTTTATAAGGATAAATCTATAAATGTGATAGGGGTAAGTAATGCGAAACAGCTTCATGGTAAAGAGCTTTCCTTTAATAATATAATCGACCTGGACAGTGCTCTTGAGATAGTAAAGCCTTTTAAGGAACCGACGGCAAGCGTCATAAAACACACTAACCCTTGTGGGGCTGCGTCAGCAAAGACCCTTAGTCAAGCCTACATTGATGCGCTTGACTGTGATAAGGTCTCAGCGTTTGGTAGTATTGTAGGCTTAAATAGGGTGGTAGATAAAGATACTGCAGAGGCTATAGCATCAGCAGGTTTTACAGAATGTGTGATAGCGCCTAGTTATGATGAGAAAGCTCTCGAGATATTGAAAGCAAAAAAGAATCTAAGGCTTCTTGAAGTAGGGGATCTAAGAGGAGTAGAAAAAGATTATGATCTGAAGAAAGTGGTTGGAGGACTTTTAGTACAAGATAGAGATATATTAGGCATAGATGAAAAGGAACTGAAGGTCGTTACAAAGAAAGCCCCTTCTAAAGAAGAGATCGCATCTCTGATCTTTGGCTGGAGAGTAATGAAGCATGTAAAGAGCAATGCAATACTATTGAGCCAAGGGACAAAGACCGTAGGTATCGGAGCAGGCCAGATGTCCAGGGTGGACTCAATGATCATTGCTATACGTAAGTCAAGTGGTCGATGTAAAGGCGCGACCTGTGCAAGTGATGCATTTTTCCCAAAAGAAGACGCGATATTAGAAGCTAAAAAAGCAGGCATAACGAGCATAATCCAACCAGGAGGCTCGATAAAAGATGTGGATGTCATAAAGGCTTGCGATGATGCTGGCATAAGCATGGTCTTCACAGGCAGACGACATTTTAAGCATTGATAATAGAAGGTGGAGTTACTCACTCATATGAAAATTTCCTGCATCCATTTGCCAACCTGTTAGGCCTTCGAAAAATCGTTCAGCCCAGTGTTAGTAATACGTTGGTGTGGGGCTTCACTCCACTTTATTTTGACAGGCGATCTAAATTGTGGGGTGTAGAGCACAAAGTGCGCAAAATAAAAAGGTTTTTCTCATGCCTAACAGGTTGGCAGTATCGACGTGTATATAATTATCAGTGGATGGCTTGGCTTACCCCTAGAAGCATCTTGAAAGTTCGAGCGGAAGTTTCCTGCTCTATCTCTTTACTAACTTGCAAGAGTTATTTAACATATTAAAGTTATAGTAATTTGTAGAGTAGTAACGTGGGTTCGCAGGGAACCAGCATATCTATTAATTATAAGGCTGGTTTCATGAAGCGAAGAATTTCCACGCTGGGGAAATTCGAGTGGTGCTGATAGGGGTAAGACAAGACAGGCTGCTGATAAATTGTGGGGTGAATCGGCGGACAGGACCCGCTGTTGACTACTATTATGAATTATCAAGAAACTATCGACTACATAAATTCCTTCATAAATTTCGAGAAGATACCGGAGTATGCGTATGAGTCTAGTTTTATTCTGGACAGGATGTATTCATTTTTAGAGGAACTAGGCAATCCACATAAAGACTTAAAAACTATTCATGTAGCTGGCTCTAAAGGTAAGGGTTCTACATGCATGATGATAGCAAGTATTTTAAAAGAAGCTGGTTTCAGGGTGGGTCTCTATACTTCTCCTCATTTAATCGATACAAGAGAGAGAATAAGAGTATTGATCCCAGGACACAGGACACAGGACACAGGACACAGGTTTCGTGGATTTGTAGGGAATATAGGAGAAAAAGAGTTTATTAAAATAGTCGAGAAGATAAAGCCAGCTTGTGAAAGATTTAGGGACCATGTAAAGTTAGGAAAATTATCTTTCTTCGAGGCCTTGACTGGAATTGCTTTTTTATATTTTAAAGAAAGAGAAGTCGATTATGCGGTTTTAGAGACAGGGCTAGGCGGGAGGCTCGATGCTACTAATGTTACAGATCCTTTAGTCTCATCTATCACTCCAATAAGCACGGAGCACACTGACAAACTAGGAAATTCTTTATGTGAGATAGCAAAAGAGAAAGCTGGTATAATAAAAAATAAAAGAATAGTGGTGAGCGCAGCCCAGAAAAAAGACGCGATGGATGTTATAAGGCGTGTATGTAGAGATCGGTCTTCGAAACTATTTGAGATAGGAAAAGACATAAAGTATTTTATCTCTAGATCAGGCGAGAATGGCCAGATCTTTAGCATAAAAGGCCCAGGTTATTCTTATAATGATCTAAAGTTAAGCCTATTGGGAAAATATCAAATAGAGAATGCGAGCCTTGCTATAGGTACAGTAAAATCAATAGATAAGGATGATAGGATAAAAGAGGCTGCAATAAAAAAAGCCCTAAAAAATATTTCCTGGCCTGGCAGGATGGAGATAGTAAGAAGGGATCCTTTGGTTATTTTAGATGGCGCGCAGGATGTATTGAGTATAGGAAGCACTTTATCGTCTATAAAAGATATATTTTCATATAAAAAACTCTTCTGTGTGTTTGGCGTATCGAGTGATAAAGATATAGCAGGCATTAGTAAGCTATTGGATAAGGAAAGCGACAATATAATCTTAACAAGATCTATGAGCGAAAGAGCGAAAGATCCTTTTAGCTTAAAAGAAAATTTTAAGGCTATTGAACCTGTTGTGACTTCTAATGTAAAAGAAGCACTAGATCTAGCACTGAAGATTTCAGATAAACCAGATCTGATCCTAGTAACAGGTTCTTTATATGTGGTAGGAGAAGCTATCATATTTTTTGGTAAAAAGACCCCAAATTATGAAGAATCTAGAGTTTAATGATACGATAGCAGCTATTTCCACACCTCCGGGGGAGGGAGGTATAGGGATAGTGCGCCTTAGCGGCAATGATGCACTTAAAATAGTTAGTAAGATATTTGTAGCTAGGAAAAATAAAAAGATATCCAGCTTGAGGACATATACTATTCATTATGGCTACATAGTGGATAAAGATAAGAACAAGATAGATGAAGTGATATTAAGTATTATGAGATCTCCTCGCAGTTATACGAGAGAAGATGTGGTGGAGATAAATTGCCATAGTGGCATTGTCTCATTGAAAAAGATATTGGACCTAGTCCTGGATAATGGGGCAAGATTAGCTGAGCCAGGGGAATTTACAAAGAGGGCATTCTTAAATGGCAGGATAGATATAATGCAGGCTGAGGCAGTGCTTGATATTATCAGGGCCAAGACAGAGCTTTCATTAAGAGCAGCTATAAATACACTAGAAGGCAATTTTTCAAAAAAGGTCAATGATATAAGAGAAGAACTTCTGGAGGTATTTTCTATTTTAGAGGCGTCAATAGATTTTATAGACGAAGAAGATGTGCCTAGAAAAAATAAATTAGATATACTAAAGAGATTAAATAATATAAAATCCCACATAGTAAGATTAGTAAAAACAGCTAAGGAAGGCAAGGTATTAAGGCAGGGCATAAAGACAGTGATCTGCGGAAGCCCTAATGTCGGTAAATCTAGCCTAATGAATGCACTTTTAAAAGATGCTAGGTCTATCGTTACTCACATCCCAGGGACTACGAGGGATACCATAGAAGAGATTGTAAATATAAAAGGCATCCCCATTGTTCTAGTAGATACAGCAGGGATCAATGATACAGATTGTCCAGTAGAGAAGGAAGGGGTAAGAAGAAGCCATGTCTCTATTGAAAATTCTGATTTTGTTCTGATGGTCTTGGATCATAATAGAAAGATAAAAAAGGCAGATCTGGAAATAGCTAGAAAGATCAAGGATAAGCAAAATATAATAATAGTCATTAATAAAAAGGACCTTAAAAAGAGGATAGATGTAAAAAAGATAAAGGGAGCTTTACAAAAAAGACCTGTTATCTATACTTCAGCAATAAATATGTCGGGTATCGATGAGTTAGAGGAAAAAATAAAGGATATAATATTTGAAGGCAATGTGCCTCAGGCAGGCGATGCTAATACTTCAAATGACAGGCAGATCTCATTATTGAAAAGAGGATTAGAAGATATAGAAGAGGCCATAAACTTATTAAGGAAGAAAGGAATAGGAATTGAGTGTGTTTCATTAATTGTGCGTTCTTCATTGGAAAAGATAGGAGAAATAACAGGCCATACTTTGACGGAAAAAGCACTTGATAGAATATTCAGTGAATTTTGTATAGGAAAGTGAGGATAAGATGGATAAGAGTAAGATAAAAAAAGCAGTTAAGATGATATTAGAAGCGATTGGAGATGATCCAGACAGAGCTGATCTAAAAAAGACCCCTGATAGAGTCGCTGATATGTATGAGGAGATCTTTAGCGGTATAGCTAAAAATCCTGAAAAAGAACTAGAAGTACTGCTTTCAGAAAAACATGAGGAGATAGTGCTTTTAAAAGGAAT
>JBDRCN010000005.1:0-10813 GCA_043821705.1 Candidatus Omnitrophota bacterium | reverse complement strand
ATTTTTATAATATCTATGATCCTAGCTTTGGCAGGTTTCATTTAGTTAGCTTTTAAGACGTGATAAATATTTAAAAACACTCAAAGTAGCTTTAGCGCCTTCGCCAGCAGCGATAATGATCTGTTTTTCAGGCACATCTGTCACATCACCTGCTGCAAATATAGCAGGGATATTGGTCTCATTGTAATTATTGACCTTTATCTCACCTAGATCATTTTTTTCTACCTTATCAATAAAACTAGAGTTAGGGATAAGGCCGATCTCTACAAAAATCCCCTGGACTGGTAGATCTTTAACCTTCTCTTCATTCTTTATTTTCATCCCAGATACAAATTTATCTCCATGTATGGAGATAACACTGCTGTTATTTAATATCGTCACGTTTTCTGCAGCTCTTAATTTTTCCTGCATTATAGGATCACCTGTAAGACTAGTTGTAATATTGATAATATAAACTTTTTTTGCGATCTTTGTAAGCTGAAGAGCAGCATCCAACGCAGAATTTCCTCCCCCTATTACTGCCACGTCCTTGCCGCTAAACAACGGGCCATCACATGTAGCGCAATACGTAAGGCCTTTATTCTTAAATTCTTTTTCTCCTGGAACACCCAGCTCTCTTGAACGTTTTCCAGAAGCTATGATAGCTGCCTTTGCTTCA
Source organism: Candidatus Omnitrophota bacterium (assembly GCA_043821705.1). Taxonomy (GTDB): domain Bacteria; phylum Omnitrophota; class Gorgyraeia; order Gorgyraeales; family Gorgyraeaceae; genus JBDRCN01. The sequence continues at coordinate 10,155 of JBDRCN010000005.1, read as the reverse complement.
TACTCATTCTTGTCAGTCTTAACATATACTTTATCGCCTGTTTTTTTAAGTTCTAAAACTTTTTCATTTTCCTTGAATGGTATCTTATACGCTTTCATATGTTCTTCGAATTTACTCACCAGCTCAGGCCCTGTTACAAACTGATACCCAGTATAGTTCTCTATATCCCCACTCCAGGCAGTCTGGCCCCCCATATCAACTGATATGACTAAAAGATCCATTTTTTTACGCGCAGCATAGACAGCAGCTGTTATGCCTGCTGGCCCAGCTCCGATTATTATTAGGTCTAACATAGTATTTAAGCGCCTTTTATGTTATGAGGGGTAAGATCGACAATATCTTCTATTTCAACTTCTATTAAATACTCTGGTTTTGGTAAAAGCGATTCTGGATGACGAGGATGTCCTTTTTCACCTTTTATGTTCTTAATAAGTCTACTGGAGATCCTTTTTAGGATCTTATCCTCCCACTTCTTTAAAGCCTCTTCTGGGACAACATGTCTATCGACTATCTTGGCTTTTCCCTTTAAAGAAAACCCCATAAACTTATGTTCATCTACAGCAGTTATGCTTACTTTGGGATTCCTTTTAAGGTTACTATATGTCTTACCTTTATAGAGATCCATTAAATAGACCTTATTAGACTCTTCAATATCAACTATACCCTTACAGGAATTATGAGGATGCCCAGTCTCATCAATGGTCGAGATGACAGTATAAGGCTGATGTTGGAAAAATCTGATTATACCTTCTGTAAGCTGTGCCATTTATTCTACTGTTATTTCTTTTTTGTTTTCCCATATGCCATGGAGATTACATTTTGCCAATACTTTTATCGGCCCATGCGCATGAGTCAGCTTCACCTTGAACTTTGCTACGCCATAGCTTGTACCACCACTAAAACTCGCTCTTCCCAAGAATGTCTCTCCACAATAGACTTCTATCCATTCAATAGAATGAGCTGCTTCATTAGGATGATTTACCCCATCAATGCCACCGATATTGATCGCTATCTCAAAAGGCTCATCCTTCTTTACCTTTTCTGGCGCACTTATAACTGGTAAATGTTTTTTCTCAAGATCTACTAAATTATTTTTATCTTTAGGTACATTGACCCCACAAAGAATATCATCATTACAAGTATAGTTTACTTCTGACATAGGGACACCCTTCCCTTCTCTTAGTTAATGGACTTGATCTAGTTACTATCTAGCTATATTTACTTCTTCTTTTTCTTTGCAACTTTCTTCTTCTTATTTCCTAATTTTCTTTTTCCGCAACCCATGATCCCTCCTTATTTTTTAAAAAAATCAAAATAAATCCCTATTAAAAGCGCTAGAAAAGATGAGATGAATATGAAAAAATAATTTATCTTATCCTTCCTAGAACTTAATTTGCATACAATAGTGCTCAACACCTCTTTATCATATTCTTCCAAATCCCTTTTGTTAAGTAACTTTTCTTTTAAGTCTGTTCTTTCAAGCTCTCTATGCAGTATCTGGTCGTACCTGAACTTATAGATAAAAAATATAAAAAAACCTCCTACACCCATATACCAGAGAAACTTTGCCAGCATTGGGTAACTATCCAAGACCAGGTTTACTGCCCTTAATGATATTACAGCAATTAGCGCAATGAAAAAAAAGATCCACGACACCCTTGATTCCTTGCACTTCTTCAGTTCCAGACAATCATAACATACAAATTCTTTTTTCTTCATCTTACCTTTATGCTACTGGAGCTATAGGAGTAAATACCCTAGCTTGGAGCTGGGAATCTATTGTCAGTATCCCGTTCCCATCTTTCCCGACGATATTTAACTTCTGCAAGATCTCTGTAGGATTCGCTTCTTCCTCAACCTGCTCTGTGACGAACCACTGCAGGAACGTCTCAGTAGCATTGTCATTTTCTTTTTTTGCCAAAGCTACTAGGTCATTTATTCTCTTAGTCACCATCTGTTCATGCGTAAGCGTCTTTTCAAATAGGTCCTTGATGTTCTCAAAGTCTTTTGGAGGTCCGTCAATAGCAGCTAATTCGACTCTTCCTCCCTGTTGATTGACATAATTATAAAACTTCTGCGCATGAGCAAGCTCTTCCTGAAGCTGTACGGTAAACCAGTTTGCCACTCCGTTTAATCCTATAGATGTAGCATATGCTGCCATTGAAAGATATAGGTATCCTGAATATATCTCTTTATTGATCTGCTCATTTATGCTTTTTACCATTTTTTTACTTATCATGCTACCTCCTCGAATTGATCTTTCCCCACCCCACACTCTGGGCATACCCAATCTTCTGGAAGGTCCTTCAACTCTACATTATTATTCCCTGCTGGATCATAGATATAGCTACAGACAAGACATTGATACTTCTTCATCTTTGGACCTCCTTTTTTAATGCTAAGAGAGCTTTATCATAATCCGGTGGAGAAGAAAGCTCCTTGACTAGTTCATAATAGCTCAATTTATTTTCTTTATCAATTATAAATATAGCCCTGGCTAAAAGCCTGAGCTCCTTTATAAGTACCCCGAACTTCATGCCAAAACTCGCATCTTTATGATCTGACAGCGTCTTGACATTCTTTATGGTATTATCCTGACAGAATCTCTTCTGCGCGAATGGAAGGTCCATAGAGATAAATATGATAGCCAAGTCCTTAGAGAGCGAACTCGCCTCATCATTAAACCGCTTTATCTCTGTATCGCACACAGGCGTATCTAGGGATGGGACTGACGCGATCAGCTTTATCTTGTCCTTAAAGTCTTCTGAAGATACTTCCTTTAAATCACCATCTATTACTTTAAAACCCGGCACCTTGGCCCCCACCTTAAGTTCTTCTCCTAATAAGGTCAATGGGTTCCCTTTTACAGTTATAGCATTCTTTCTTTCCATATAAAGCTCCTTTCTTAATAATACTATTTTAGTATTATTAAGAACTCTTGTCAAGTATTTTTAAAATAACCTATTTGCCAATATTCCGAATAGTATTACCTGCGGTACTGTTACTATAGGCAGCCATATGGCGACCCTTTTACCCACATTGAAATATAATAAGCCTATCTCAGTATAGTCTGTCACTACTCCTGCCATCAGGAATACAAATGCATTCCCGAACGCAAGGGTCTTTGCGTATATCTCAAATGCCAAAGGAGCTGTGCCCTCAGAGCATACCTCTAATACTGTAGCAACTAACAGCGTTCCTAACATACCTAAAAATGTATGGCCCATGTAACGTTGAAATATACTTTGCGGCACATATGCTCCGAAGGCGCTTGCCAGAGCCATGCCTACAAGTATCCACCAGAGCACCATATTGCCCAGGGATAAAGCACCTTTATATACGCCTTTTAAGTCTAAGATCAATCTTTCTTGTGAAAACTTATAAGAAGAAAAACGTTTCTTTATATCGCCAGTTAATGAAAAATCTTCTTTAGTGTCTATTATGTTATTGTTTATTTCAATAAGGCCTTTTGATTCCAGCAATTGATAGATAAATCCTGTGGTGATCGCAATAATTATTGCAGCAAAGATTATATATAATGCCTTTAGGCCAAAAAAAGCCAAGAGCATTATCGTGAGAGGCAGGTTCGCCCAGGGGCTTGCTAGTAAAAATGCCACCACAGCGGGATTTGAAGCGCCTTTTTTATGTAATTCTATGGAAAGCGCCAGTATCCCATGACTACAGGCGCTCATGAAAAACCCTAATATGACTGAATAAAAGATCGTACGTTTCTTAGGCTTTGATAGAATATGAGACACATATTCTCTGGGGATAAAATGGTCTATCACGCCTCCCAGCATAAGCCCGAGTATGATAGCCCACCATATTTTCTTAAGGTACATAAATAGCGACATGCGGAATGGGGCAAGGATAGGCACTGCATAAGACAATAGGCACACTATTATAAGCAATAAGCTTACATAGAATAGCCTATCGTTATACCATTTGGCTTTATCCTTACACCTTCCGCAAGTCACATCTTTCGTCATTTTCTTTACTTATTCCTTAACTCCTGCTTCTTTGGCTTCATCTTCGTCTTCATCATCATCTTTATCCTTACAACATTCCTTCATCATCATCTTGCACTTTTTCATCTTTTCCATATCCATAGGCATGTCGAACTCTTTCTTCAGGTTCAGGTCCTTATCAAATTTCATCAGCTTATTCCCTGACAATAATATTATGCCGCCATCCTTTGTCTCGACCATCTCCTTGTGCATCATGCTCTTCATCATCATCTCTTTCATACTAGACATACCTTGTCCACGCATGCCCTTCTTATGCATCATACCCTCTTTTTTCATCATAGGGCCTTTTTCTTCCATCTGGTCCTCTCCATAGGATATAGATGTAGTTCCTATGAAAAATCCCACCAACATCAAGACTACCAATACCTTTTTCATGCCTTACCTCCCTTTCTTATTTGTACACCGTGCCTTTTATCTCATCTATATATAATCCTGCGTTAAAAGAAGCTACTGCTCCGTCACCACATGCTGTCACTACCTGACGTAAGACTTTATCAGTGCAGTCTCCGCATGCAAATATACCTTTTTTTGAAGTGTTCATCTCTTTATCAGTAATAATATATCCAGATCTATCTAACTTTACTAAACTTTCCAAGAAAGATGTGTTTGGGATATAGCCAACAAATATAAAAACCCCGTCACACTCAAGTTCGCTGATCTTATTATCCTCTATATTTTTTATTCTTAGCCCTTCTACTTTATCTTTTCCTAATATCTCTTCTACCACTGAGCTAAAGACTATTTCTAATTTTTTATTCTCAAATGCTCTTTCTTGGAGAAGCTTTGTAGCTCTCAGACGATCTCTTCTATGTACGAGACTTACCTTTTTACCAAACCTTGTCAAGAAAAGCGCTTCTTCTACTGCAGTATCCCCTCCTCCTATGACGACGATATCTTTATCTTTAAAGAAAGCTCCATCACAAGTAGCACAATATGACACTCCTCTACCCTGAAACTTTTCTTCTCCCTCTATTCCTAGCCTTTTTAGTTTCGCACCTGAAGCTATGATCACAGAATAAGCTTTAAGAGACTTGTCATCTGTTACCACATTAAACGCTCTTTTGCCATCTACAGTACTCTCTTCTATGTTTTTTACGTTACTTAATATAGATTCCGCACCAAACTCCTTTGCCTGTTTCTTAAACCTTTCCACTAACTCAAACCCATTTATGCCTCCTGGGAAACCAGGGTAATTTTCTATTTGATCTGTCAAAACAGCCTGCACTGGCACCATATAGCTTTCTATGACCAATGTCTTCATCCTTGCACGAGCACTATAGAGTGCTGCTGTAAGGCCTGCTGGCCCGCCGCCAATAATAATTACATCATAATCCATAACATTATCTCCCTATTATAAAACGGGTCCTGTCCGAGATTCACCCCACAAGTGCTCGCAAAAAGCTGCGCGCTTGCGGGGAGCCCCAATCTCGGCCACCCGTTTCACATTATCTCTACTCTCTGTTACCAAATATTTTAGTACCTATCCTTACAATATTCGCGCCTTCCTGAATAGCTACTTTATAACTGTCGCTCATTCCCATTGAGAGGTACTTCATATCTACGTTTGGGATGTTCAATGATCTTATATAGTAAAACACGACTCTTGTCTTCTTAAAATATGGCCTTACATCTTCTGGATCACTTGAAAGAGGGCCCAAAGTCATGAGCCCCATTATCTTTATATTTTTTAATTGCGAGATCTTCTTTATGAGAGCTCCGACTTCTTCTGGAGAGACTCCGAATTTTTGAGACTCTTTAGCAGAATTGACTTCTATCAAGACCTCCTGGATTTTATTTTCTTTACTAGAGTGTTTATCTATCTCTTCTGCCAGCTCTATGGAATCGACTGTCTCTATTAGATCAAATATCTTTATAGCTTTTTTGACCTTGTTCTTCTGAAGGTGCCCTATATAATGCCATCTGACTCTTTTACCTATTTCTTTAAAAGCTATTTCAGCTTCGTTGACATAATTCTCTCCTATTATCCTGATCCCAGCGTCAATAGCATCTTCTATCTCATCAGGGGTCCTGGACTTTGCTGCAGCTTGTAACGTCACATGGCCTGGGAGTTCTACTAAGATATTTTTTACGTTTTCTTTTATCACTTGAGGCGCTTTCCTCTTCTCTTAAGGGTCTCTTTTTTACTGACAGGCATCACATTCTTGCGCTCAGCATCATAAGCAGTCACTATGTTCATACCTTTAAAATATTTTTTTATTGCCTGGATATCTTTTTTGGACAATGGTTTTATATTGCTTGGCCTTAGAGGAGTGTTTATCTGGATCTCATGCGCTTTTATCTTCTTGGCAACCTTGGCTAATTCTTCTGCATGATCCTTATTAGCTTCTGTAAACATGATTTGAAGCGCTAGCTTACCCTTAAAACCTCGCCTAAACTCTTCAATACCTTCTAAAACATTGCTTAGCTTTATCTTTTTCATTGGTTTGTTTATCTTAAGAAATAAGTCTTCGGAACAGGCGTCGATCTTTACCATGACCAGATCAGCCATAGAAAGATCGTCTTGTACATCAGGGCTATCTATAAGTGATGAATTTGTTATCACAGCTACTTTTTCATTTCTGATCTTTTTGACCCCCTCTATGACATCTCCAAGATTTGCTGCTAAAGTAGGTTCTCCTCTTCCTGAAAAAGTTATGTAGTCGATCTTAAAATTACCAGCTGATATAGAGTTTATTTCTTTTAAGACTTCTTTTGTAGGGACAAATATCTTCCTGGAATCACTGAAATCTTTAGTGGGACCTATCTGGCAATAACTACAGTCAAAGGTACACACCTTCTCTTCTTTAGAGATAAGGTCTACCCCTAGAGAACTCCCTAATCTCCAAGATGAAACAGGTCCATAAACATATTTATACTTTTCACTCATTTTTTAACCTTATAGCTTGAGTCTTTTTCATATAAAAGCTCCTTATAATATACTAGTATATTATCTTAGAATAACAGTTATGTGTCAATAAAGGAAAAATCCAGGATCCAGAGACGTCTATCGACCCAATCGGGAACCTGACCCAAAATCAATAAGGAACCTGACCTACTGTCCCGATTAACTTGGAAACAGTTTCGATGTCTTTTGGGGTGGCAGATTTAGTGTTTTTAAGCTTATACTTGAGCCCAAGATGCTTCCATTTATGATTACCAAGCGTGTGATATGGCAAGAATTCAAATTTAGAACAAGATTTAAGGCTGGCTACTAAGCGCTTTAGCTCTATTAAGGCATCTTTTGAATCATTTACTCCAGGTACAAGAACATATCTGATCCAATAAGGCTTCTTTTTATCTTCTAAGATACTTATAAACTTAAGCGCTTCACCCAGATCTCTGCCTGTTAATTTTTTATGAAGTTTTTTATTGGGTGCTTTCAGGTCCACCATAAATAGATCTGTAAGATCAATTATTCTTTCAAGTTTTTTCCCTGATAGATCTTTAGCACAAAAAGCACTAGTATCAATAGTAGTATGGATCGAACGAGACTTACACATCTTAAAAAGCTCTATTATAAAATCAGGCTGAAGTAGTGGCTCTCCTCCTGAAAGCGTAACTCCTCCATTGGACGAAGCAAAATAAGGAACACAGCTTTCTATTTTTTTAAAGATCTCACTAGCACTATAGAGCTCCCCAGCATCTAGCTTCCACGTATCTGGGTTTTGGCAATATATACATCTTCCTAAACAGCCTTGAAGAAACACTACATACCTTATACCAGGACCGTCTAGAGTACTGAAGCTCTCTAGAGAATGGACCTTACAAGCTTTCATGAAATGTCCTTGTTAAGACTTCCTTCTGCTGCTCTAAAGAAAGTTTGGTGAAATGCACTGCATAACCTGACACCCTTATAGTAAGCTGAGGGTATTTATGTGGGTTCTTTATCGCGTCTTTTAAAGTAGTTTTATCTATAACATTTACGTTCAAGTGATGAGCTCCTTTTGTAAAATAACCATCTAAGAGTCCCGAGAGATTATTAATGCGCTCATCTTCTTCTTTTCCAAGGACAGACGGTACAACGCTGAATGTATTTGATATACCGTCCTTACATTCACTATATGGAAGCCCTGCTACAGAGTTTAAAGATGCTATGATGCCATTTTCATCTCTGCCGTGCATAGGATTTGCTCCTGGCGCAAAAGGATCTCCTTTTTTTCTGCCATCAGGTGTTGCTCCAGTCTTTTTACCATACATGACATTTGAAGTTATAGTAAGGATTGAAATGGTAGGAATAGAGCTTCTGTGAAGTGGGTGTTTTTTTAGTTCTGCCAAGAAGCTCGTCACAAGGTCCACTGCTCTCCCGTCTACTTTATCATCATCATTTCCGAACTTAGGAAAATCATTCTTTATTTTAAAATCATATGTGATACCTTTTTTATTTCTAATTGGTTTTACCTTAGCATATCTAATAGCGCTCAATGAATCAGCTGCTACTGAGAGGCCAGCTACGCCAAATGCCATATATCTAGTCAGCTCTGAGTCTAAAAGCGCCATCTGAGCCCTCTCGTAATAATATTTATCATGCATAGAATGGATAATATTCAATGCCTCTACATAAGTATTTGCAGTCCATCTGAGCACCTGATGAAATCTCTCTTTTACCTCATTGAAGTCTATTGGATATGAAAGAATAGGCGCTATATTCGGGACTACTTTTTCTCCTGTGATCTCATCTCTTCCTCTGTTTAGCGCATATAAAAGTACTTTTGCTATATTACACCTTGCTCCAAAATATTGCATCTCGCTTCCATTCTTTAGAAGTGATACGCAGCAAGAGATACTATAATCATCTCCTCCCATCATCCTCATAAGATCATCATTCTCATATTGGATAGAACTTGTCTTTATAGATGCATTAGCGCAGAATTTTTTAAAATTCTCTGGGAGCCTATTTGACCAAAGAACTGTAAGATTTGGTTCAGGAGAAGCTCCAAGATTAGTTAAAGTATGTAAAAATCTATAAGATGACTTAGTGATCTTATGTCTTCCATCTATACTCATGCCTCCTATTGCCTCAGTCACCCATACAGGATCCCCTGCAAATATCTCAGTGTATGCCTTTGACCTAAGTTGCCTTACAAGCCTGAGCTTTATCACAAAATCATCTATTAATTCCTGCGCTGTCTCTTCAGTAAGTATCCCATTTTTGATATCTCTTTGTATAAATATATCGAAGAAATTACTCACGCTTCCCAGACTCATCGCAGCCCCATCCTGCTCCTTTATAGCTGCTAGATAACCGAAGTAGGTCCACTGCACTGCTTCCTTTGCATTAGTAGCTGGCTTAGAAATATCAAATCCATATATACTGCCAAGTTCTTTGATTTCTTTCAAGGCTGTTATCTGGTCCGCGATCTCCTCTCTTAACTGAATCGCTTCTTTCGTAGAATAATCTTCTATTATCTTTTTATAATTCTTTTTTGATTCGATGAGCCTATCAATACCATAAAGAGCGACTCTTCTATAATCTCCTATGATCCTTCCTCTAGAATAATTATCAGGTAGTCCTGTAATAAGTCCATTACGCCTCGCCTTCAATATGTCATCTGTATAAGCATCAAACACAGCGTCATTGTGGGTCTTCCTGTACTTTAAATAAATATCCTTTACCTTCTTATCCAGTTCATACCCATAGTCTTTACAAGCTTTCTCAACCACTCTTATGCCTCCCAGCGGCTTTATTGCTCTTTTAAGAGGTTTATCTGTCTGAAGGCCTTTTATTATCTCTAGCTTTTTATCTATATAACCAGCTTTATGGCTAGTCACTGTAGATACAGTAGAAGTATCTATATCTAATACCCCGTCTTTTTTTGCTTCTTCGTCAAAAAGTTTCAGACATTTTTCCCAAACCTTCTTTGTTCTCTCTGTAGGACCCTTAAGAAAAGATTCGTCCCCATCATATGGAGTATAGTTACGATTAATAAAATCCCTTACATCGATCGTCTTATCCCATCTTCCTCTTGTAAACATATGACACCTCCTGTAATCGAGTAGGAGGTAACTGATTATCTCAGCTACCGTCCTCTCACACCACCGTACATACCGTTCGGTATACGGCGGTTCGATAAAATTAATGCATTAATGAATATCTTTCCGCTACTGATAGAAAGCCTATTTTCTTTAG
>JBDRCN010000004.1:0-28007 GCA_043821705.1 Candidatus Omnitrophota bacterium | reverse complement strand
CTAAAGAAAATAGGCTTTCTATCAGTAGCGGAAAGATATTCATTAATGCATTAATTTTATCGAACCGCCGTATACCGAACGGTATGTACGGTGGTGTGAGAGGACGGTAGCTGAGATAATCAGTTACCTCCTACTCGATTATTGGGGTTTGCAAGGGACCCGGTCCTATCTTGTCAGCTTAGGAGGAAAACATCTCCAATTTTACGTCCCCAAAGTTTTATTGACTAGGGTTGAGCAAAGTAGTAATATAATGGAGTTATGAAAAAGATATTAATGGTTTTATCCATAGCATTATGTTTTGTTTCACAAAGTGCATTAGCAGATGAAGTGTACTTAAAGAACGGGGACAAGTTGACAGGTAAGATAATGGAAGATTCTAAGGCGCAAGTCTCTATAGAGACTGAAGCATTGGGAATCCTTACCATAAAAAAAGGTTTTGTTGAAAGGCTAGTAACAGAAGAGAGCTTGAGGCAGGCTAAGCTTGAAGAAGCAAAAAAGAAAGAAAGCTTGTGGAAAAAAGAAGCATCATTAGGTTATTCTAGGACTACTGGGAACACTAAGGACAGCAAACTCGTTGTAGCATTTGATGCGACTAGAAAGACAGATTCGAATGAGATAACGCTAAAAGCTAGCTCTACGTACGCTTCGTCTAATAGCAAGATGGATACTCAGAAATGGTACACTATGGGTAGATATGCTTTTAGTTTTTCAGATAAGAAATGGTATAATTTTTATAAATTAGAGGCAGACCATGATAGATTCGCTAATATAGATTATCGCTTGATACCTTCTTTAGGTATTGGATATTGGTTCAATGACGCAGATGACTTTAAGGCAATGACAGAAATCGGTCTTGGTTATGAATATACAAATTTTAGAACAGGATCTATAGAGGATGAAGATAATATGGTTTTAATACCAAGAGTGTTTTTAGAAAAAAAGTTATGGGGTAAATCAACTATTAGCGAGAATGTCTATATATATCCATCGATAGACAATTTTGAAGAATATAGACTGCGCTCTGAAACAGTGTTCACAAATCCTATCGACGATAAACTATCTCTACGTGTCACATTGATAGATGACTATGATTCTGACCCAACAGGCGGTGCAAAAAAGAACGATGTGCAGATCACATCATCACTGGTATATAATTTTTAGAGTATGAAAAATCCTTCTTACAAGATAATAAAATTAGAAGATAAAGATAAATACCAAAGACTTATAAATAAAGATCTAGGTAGTTTTGGATTAAAGAGCGGGCATGTGATATTGAGCCCAGGAGAGAGCGTAGGAGAACATACCACAGGGGATAGAGAAGAGATCGTTGTGGTCATAAGGGGGAATGGCGAGGCTATAGTAGATAAAGATAATATGCTTAACATAGACCAGTCATCAGTTCTATACATACCTCCAAAGATGATACACGATATAAAAAATACTGGACAAGAGGCCTTGGAATATATTTATGTGACTTCAGAGACTTTCCAGAAATAATATAATTAATTGAAAAACGCATAAGTTGTGCTATAATTTTTTTGAATGCGATATCTAGGAGGAATCATATGAAGAAAGTCTTTACGTTAACCTTGATAAGTATAATTATATCTTTGTCTTCAATAAGTTATGCAGAAGAACCTATAGCAGTGTCAGAGAAGGTAAATGCTACGACCTATATACAAGAAGAATCAGGAGAAGGTGTAGTCGTAGGAGATGTGAGTGATCTGAACCTCGATTCTTCTTTAATAAGCGTGAAGATAGATGATAAAGAGATGACTTTTTCTATCATCCAGGGGGAGACTATTATATGGAAAGGCATAGATGATGTAGAACTGTCAGCTATTAAGAAAGATGAGAGAGTGGAGATAGGTTATTATACAGGACAAGATGATCTGCATATTGCAAGTTGGATAGATGTCCTGGTAGACACAGAGACCATTGAAGTAAACAAACTATTAGAGAATGAACAATAATCCTAGTCCTATAACAGAAGAGCCTGCCAATCAGATCTTAGAGAATAAATTTGTAGATCCTGTCATGTTAGTGCCTAAGAAAGTTTTCTTTACAAAAGGCGTAGGCACTCACAAGGAAGAACTTCGTTCATATGAGCTTGCGCTTAGGGACGCAGGCATTGAAAAATACAATCTTGTATATGTTTCTAGTATATTTCCTCCGGGATGCAGGATCATCTCTAGGAATGAAGGGTCAAAAGAGATGATAGCAGGGACAATAACATTTTGTGTCATGGCAAGGTGTAGTTCGAATGAACCGCGCAGGCTCATAGCAGCTTCTGTAGGTAGCGCTATCCCAAAGGAAGAGGGCATGTATGGTTATCTGAGTGAACACCATGCATATGGCCAGACAGATGAGATAGCAGGTGATTATGCAGAAGAACTAGCTGCAAAGATGCTTGCTTCTACGTTAGGATTTGAAGAATTCGATGATTCTAAGAATTGGGATGAGATGAAAGAAGAGTATAGAATGAAGGATAATATTGTAAAAACCAGGAATATCACACAATCTACAATAGTAGAACCTTCAGGTAATTATTCGACTGTTCTGGCAGCAGCAGTTTTCTTGTTTTAACATATTACATGGCCTACCATTTATTCATATGATCAGATCAAAAAAAATATTATTAACTATATTTCTCTTAGTCTTTATTTCTGGCTGCAGCAGGCCTGTCTTATTTAAAGAGACCAGGACCCTGATGAGTACGTTCTGCGAGATAAGTTGTTATCATATTGACCAGGACATCGTATTAAATGCCATGGACAATGCCTTTAATGAGATAAAACGCCTGGAGAATATTTTTAATAAGTATGATAAAGAGAGTGAGATATCAAAGGTTAACAAGCTTATGTTAGGAGAAAAACTTAAGATAAGTCCAGAGCTGTTCGAAGTAATAGAGGAGTCTATATATTATAGCGAGCTCTCAGAAGGAAGCTTCGATGTGACGACCACAGCTTTTGGTTATAAAAACATTTTTCTGAATAAAGAAGAAAGAACTGTTTCTTTTTTAAGCGAGGGGATCGAGATAGATCTCGGCGGTATAGCAAAAGGTTATGTGGTTGATAAAGTAAAAGAGATCCTTATATCGAATAGCATTGATAATGCATTAATAAATATAGGGGGCAATATCTATGCCTTAGGCAGCCCCCCTGGAAAAGATGCATGGCAGATAGGTGTCAGGGATCCTCACGATAAAGACAATATCATAGAGACGTTTTATTTAAAAGACAGGGCGATCTCTACATCAGGCAACTATGAAAGAGGCCTTCATATAATAGACCCCATTAAAGGTTGGTTCAAAGAAGAAGCAATGAGCGTTAGCATCATAGCCTCTTCTGCTCAAGCAGCAGATGTGCTTTCAACAGCAGTTTTTGTTAAAGGGAAAGATGAAGGGATGGCTATGATAGGAGCTATAAAAGGTGTAGAGGTCTATATATACGATTAATTATATTGACATAATAGTGATCTCTGATAAAATATCTAAAAGTTTAAAATCGCCGGGGTAGCTCAGCTGGTAGAGCGACGGACTGAAAATCCGTGCGTCCCCAGTTCGATTCTGGGCCCCGGCACCATCCTACGCCTTTCGCGAATGGCAAATCGAATGTCTGGCTACGGATGGCAGGCCATCTATTAATTTTTCTATTGTTAAATTCCTACCGAGGAGCTATAATAAATTAACAAATCTATAACCAAGGAGTTGTATTATGTCAAATATCTCTAAGAAAGTCAGCTGGGAGATAATAAAGAAATCAGTTCTACCAGTGTTTTTATTCTCTTCCCTAATAGCAAGTTACATCAATTATAAATTGAACATAAAACCAATAATACCTGAAAACATACATCTCCAATTAAAAAAGTATATAGCAACTATATTTATACTATGTATAGCATTTTTCGTCCATAGTCTTTTTAGCGCTATAATTGATTGGTATAAAGAAAATATTGCTATTAAAACTGCTAGCAGGCTTGATGATAAATTAGCGCCTATTGTAGGCAGAACAGTAAAAGTAATAATCTGGATAATCGCATTATTGGTGATTCTTCCTTTTTATGGAGTAGATATCAGTGCTTTAGTTACAATGCTTGGAGTTAGCTCACTAGCTATTGCTTTAGCTGCACAGGATACCATAGCTAATATAATCGCAGGTTTTATGATAATGGTTGACTCGCCATTTCATGTGGGAGATAAGATAAAGATCCCTTCAGGAGAGGTGGTAGAGGTTTTGGATATAGGCGTGAGAAGGTCTCAGTTCCTTGCAGAGGACAAGGCTATTATTATAGTCCCTAATCTGGATCTAAGTAAGAGTAAGATCGTAAATTATACATATGGAGAGGAGAGAGCGAGATGATGAAAGCTGGGATATTTGATCTGGATGGCGTGATCGTTAACACTGTGTCATTTCATTTTAAGGCATGGCAGAGGATGTTCAATGAATATGGAAAGGAATTTACATTTGAAGACTATAAAACAAAGGTTGACGGTATACCAAGGATAGATGGGGCCAGGGCTATACTGACTGACTTGTCCGATGAAGAAATAATCTTGGCAGGTGATAAGAAACAAGCATATTTCTTGGAATATTTAAATAAAGAAGAAATACCAGTATATAATACGACCGTAGACATAATAAAATCCCTGAAAAAAGAAAATATAAAAGTAGGCGTGATATCATCCAGCAAGAACTGTCTTCCGATCTTAAAGAGGATAAAGCTGGACCATCTCTTTGAAGTGATTATTACAGGGAATGACATCACTAAGGGTAAGCCTAATCCACAGGCATTTTATATGGCTGCAGAGAAGATGAACGCTGATCCTAAGCTATGCTGTGTGTTTGAAGATGCTGTCTTGGGAGTGGAAGCTGGAAAGAATGCTGGCATGAAATGTGTAGGCATAGATAGATATAATAAACCAGAGAGGCTCAAGAAAGCTGATATTGTGGTAAGTGATCTAGGAGAGACGACATTAAATAGCATAAAAGCATTATTTGAATAGGAGAAAAGATGAAAGATAGTTTCGAGAAGTTTACATCAAGTGATGAATGGATGTTCAAAGAAAATAAATGGGATAAGACATGGCAGTCTTCTAGAGAAAGTCAGTTTGCCCTTGGTAATGGGTTCTTAGGGAGCCGCGGGATCCTGGAAGAAGTCCCATGGGATTCAAGGCCTGGTACATATATAGCAGGGCTCTATGATAAGGCAGGCGCTAGGATAACAGAAATAGTAAATTTACCAAACCCTATTAATCTAAAGATAATGGTAGATGGGGAGAGGATGGGAATAGGTACCATGGATATGGTGAGCCATGAAAGACAACTTGATATGAAGCAAGGGCTATTATTAAGACATACTGTTTATAAAAATAGTCATAAGAAAAGATTTGACTATCAGTCCGTGCGATTCGTAAGCATGAGAAATAAACATATCATTGCTATGCAGGTATGCATTACCCCGCTTGATGAAAAAGCTACTGTCACTGTCCAGAACATGTTGGACCTTTCAGTGACTAATGTTGGCTTTATGACAGAAGGGAATAAGAAACATTTTAGGATAGAAGACGTGTCTCAGTTCGACACAGGTGAATATATTGGCGTTAGGACATTAGAAAAAGACATACTAGTGGCGTATGGAAAATCCATGATAATAGAGAAAAATGGCTCCAGGAGATTTGCTAAGGATGTCACGACACATATAAAGTTAAAAAAAGGCCAGACAGCTTGCATCACGTGTATTACATCAATTTTTAAATCAGATGAAAAAAAATCTAAAAATGCAAAACAAGCTGTTAAGACATTTCTCAAGAAAAGCATCAGACTTGGTTTTGATAGGATACTTAAGGAGCATATTGAATCTTGGGAAAAACTATGGGCAATCAGTGATATCCAGATAAAAGGCTCTGGTCAAGATCAAAAGAGCCTTAGATTTAATATCTATCATCTTCTTATCTGTGGGTTCAATGATAACGGGGCTTCAAGTATAGGGGCTAAGACTTTAACAGGAGAAGGTTATAGGGGACATATCTTCTGGGATGCGGATATATTTATAATGCCGTTTTTTATCTATACAAGGCCAAAGATAGCTAAGAGCATGCTTCTTTATAGATATAACAGGCTTCCTATGGCAAAGAATATTGCTGAGAGTCATGAGTATAAGGGGGCTATGTTCCCATGGGAATCAGCTGACACAGGAGAAGAATGCACGCCAGCTTGGGCAAAGGATTATGATGGAAGTATCATTAAGATCAGGACGCATGAATTGGAACATCATATAACAGCGGATGTCGCATACGGTGTTTACCACTATTATGTAGTTACACAAGATCATAGTTTTATGATGAAATATGGCCTTGAGATCATATTCGAGACAGCTAGATTTTGGGCTTCTAGGGTCGAATATAATCCAAAGCTTCACATGCACGAGATAAAACATGTTATCGGACCAGATGAATTCCATGAAGATGTAGATAATAATATGTATACGAATTATATGGCTAGATTCAATCTTTTAATAGCTTATGGTATGTACCAGAGGCTTAAGAAACTAAATCCTAAAGGATTTTCTAGGATAACGGATAAGATAAACCTTACGCCAAAAGAGGTAAATTCATGGAAAAAACTTATATATAACATACTTTTTAAAGTTAATCTAGAGGGCTTGATAGAACAATTCGAAGGTTACTACAGGAAAAGAAAAGTGATACTAAAAAATCTAAAGAGAAATCCTATCCCTCCTATTCCAAGAAGCTTACAATTTAAAGATATAAGCAAAACTCAGCTTTTAAAACAAGCTGATGTATTGATGCTTCTATACCTATTATCGGATAATTTCGACCTAAAGACAAAAAAGAAAAATTTTTATTATTATCTAAAAAGGACACTGCATAAATCTTCTCTAAGTGCAGCAGTCCATGCATCATTAGCAGCTGAGTTAGGTGCTCTAAAGACAGCTTATAGATATTTTAATGTAGCTTCTAATATGGACATAAATCTTACATATGGTAATACTGATGACGGTATGCACGCAGCAAGCCTTGGTGTTACTTGGCAGGCAGTTATATTTGGATTTTGTGGTACTAGGGTAGCAAACGAGACATTATCTATAGACCCGCGCTTACCTAAGGATTGGAAAGGAGTCAGTTTCTTACTGAGGTGGCAAGGAGATGTCTTAGATATATCAGTTACTAATAACAAGGTCACCTTAAAACTGTGCTCTAGAAAAAAAGACAAGAAAAAGGTAAAAGTCTTTGGGTCTCTCAGAAAGATAGGGACTGATAAGACCTACATCTTTTCTAAGGAAGAGAGATGAGATATGAGCAAAACTAAAAAAAATCTAAGGATAGCTCAGGTCCACTGGGGGTTTCCTCCAATAATAGGAGGAGTAGAGACGCATTTGACAATAATACTTCCTGAGATGATGAGGATGGGCCATAAGGTATATCTTTTGACTGGGGCAGCAGAAGGCGCAAAAGTAATAGATAATTATAGGGGGGTCTTTATCCAGAGAACTCCTATAATGGATCTGAACTGGTTGAACAAAAGAGGTCTGAATGGGTTACTTCCAGAGATAGAAGATATTTTTGGTAAGTTCATAGCCAAGGTAAAACCAGACATAATACACTGCCATAATATGCATTATTTTAGTAAACCTCATATAAAGACATTAGAAGGATTAGCAAGAAAAAATAAGATCCCCCTAGTCTTGACAACGCATAATGTCTGGGATGATAATCTATTTTTGGACCTTACAAGGAATATAAAATGGAACCATATCGTAGCAGTAAGTCATTTTATAAAGAAAGAATTGATAGGTGTAGGATGTCCGCATAGAAAGGTTACAGTGGTCCATCATGGGATAGATGAATATAAATATAACCCGGATATAAAGTTTGAAAGCATATATCGCCAATATCCTATGCTTAGAGGTAAAAAGGTTATATTTCATCCAGCGAGGATGGGTTTAGCTAAGGGGTGCGACGTAACAATAAAGTCATTAAGGATCATAAAGGAAAGGTTCCCTGATATTATCCTCATCTTGGCAGGGACAAAGAATATTATTGATTGGGGCCAGACACAGCAAAAAGACATAGCCTATATGGTAGACTTGGTTGATTTTTTTAAGATGAGGGATAATGTATTAATAGATGCATTTGATCTGGAAGACATGCCTAAGCTTTATGCTGCATCAGATGTCTGCGTATACCCATCATCCAGTTGTGAGCCATTTGGCCTCACTATGCTGGAAGCTCTTGCTTCAGGGAAACCAATGGTAGTCACTGAGACAGGGGGTATGCCCGAGATCATTAAAGACGGTATAAATGGCTTTGTTGTCCCTATAAAGGATTTTGAGGCGCTTGCATCAAGGATCATACAGCTTTTGGCTAATAAGGAGATAAGAGACAGATTCGGCTATACTGGAAGACAGATGGTAGAACAGAATTTTACAAAAGAGATAGTCACAAGGAACACTTTAGATATATATAGAAAATTATTATCTTGATCTATGAAAGAAGGGAGGAAATGGATATGAAGAAGGTTTTAGCATTAGCAGTATGTTTTATTTTTCTATCAGGGATCGAATGCTTTGCAGAGTTTGACAAAAAACATTCATTTGAATTAGGCACAGAGGTGTCGTATATAAAAAATGAATATGGGTCAGATATTGAAGAATGGAGCGGGACGCTTTATGGTCTGGCTGGAGCCTATACATTTAGAGACGAGTATATGATTAGATTAGAAGGTAGGGCTAGTTTGGGAGAAGTGGATTTTGAATCCCAGTCTTCAGGAAGCGCGGATGGGATAGATGATTATATTCTTGAGATAAGGGGTTTAATAGGATATGATTTTGCCCCTTCATTAGAATCTACTCTTACACCTTATATAGGGATAGGAAATAGATATTTAAATGATGATATGGCTAATATGTCGAATATCCCCGGGTTTGAAAGAGAAGTGAATTATGTCTACGTCCCTATCGGAGCAGAACTTATGTATGACAATACCTATCTAGATAAAGGATGGGTTTTTGGAACAAGGGCAGAATATGATCTTCTTTGGGAAGGTGAAGATAAAGGAAGTGGCTATAAAGTTAAACTTGATAGGGGGGATGGAGACGGCGCCTATAGATTTTCTTTTAGAGCTATAAGGAGATTTGAAAACATTGATTTAATAATAGAACCTTTTTATAGATACTGGAATGTTGAGAAATCTAAATCTGTTACAGACAGGAATACCAACATTGAAAGAAAAAGCAAGTCAGATGAGAGCGGTATAAAATTAATGGTCAGGTTCTAATAATTAGGTATGGTCCTTTACTTCGTAGTAGGTAAAAAGAAGTAGTTATAGTATGCTAGTTAAGTTTTACGTAAGGGGCGTTTTTAAGCGCCCCTTACGTTTATATTAATATGCTTAAGACAAAAAATAAAGCAATCTATTTTATTATACTTTTTATTTTTTTATTCATAACGATCGAGCTCTCTGGCCATTTTTTATTTTTCTTAAAGAATAGAATGTTTTTATGGCAGAAGCAGATCTTATTTAATGCGCAACCTTTTATAAAAAGAGTATGGGATGAAAGGATAGTAACAACTAAGAATAATTTTTTGTGTAATGACTTAGGGTGGGCAGTAGCTACAGATGAGAATGGGTTTAGAATAGGTAGTAATATTTATTATAAGGAAAAAGATAATTTTATATTCTTAGGGGATTCAGTGCTTTTTGGGTTTGGGATAGATGGGGATAAATCAGTTCCGTCTCTGTTTTTTAGTTTAATAGACAGCTATGGTGTAATTAATGCGGCTGTTCCATCTTATAGTTTATTCCAATCAATAGAGCATTATAAATATGAGATAGATGGTAAGTGGCCAGTGAAGTGCGTTATATTGCAAACTATTGACCCAGCAATGCAATTTTCTGATCTAAAGAATGAATGGAATAAGAGAATCTCTTGGGCTTCGCGGGAGATAAAAAGCCATACTTTATTTTATAGGCTCTCTTCCACAGGTTTCTTGATGGAAAGGATTATCGATAAGATCAAAAGGCTGTCAAAGTCGAGAGTAATGGATGAACCCACAACCAATTATTTTAAAAAAGAAAATTTTTCCGATCTTGAGAGATTGTATGATTTACTTAGTAGAGACGGTACTCCGCTTGTAATATTACCAATTAATATAAAAGAGTCAATGTTTCATAATTTAGATAAAGATTATATTTTGGCTATAAATTTATTGAATGAGATATTCTCTGAATTTGCTTCCACGCATAATAATGTGTATTACTTTGATATAATCTCATATTTTAATAAAATAGAAAGAAAAGATCTATTTATAGATCCTTACCATTTATCCGAACAAGGGTCTAGGATACAGTCTGAATTTATAATCGAAGAGTTAAAAAGGCACGATCTTTTTTAAAGGGCTATAAAACGTGGTTAATAAAAAAACTTCTAGGATACACAGTAAAATTTATCGCTCCATAAGTCTTTTGAGGCATGTTCCTTCTCATGATATCCTAAAAGCCTTTATAGTATTATGGTTTTTCATGATTTATCAGTTACTTTATATGCTTTTTGACAAGGATGTTGCTATAAAGTTCATTTGCCAAAGGTCAGTTACACTTAAGATCGCTGGGGTCTATTTTTTCCTTCAGAAACCAGGCGATTTAGTGACCATATGTGATTGTCTGTTGGATGGTATGTATGGAGGGGATCGTGAATTTATACCTACCAATGGAGGCGTATGTCTTGATATAAGAGCGAATATTGGCGCATGTACTGCATTTTGGATCAAAAAAGGTAGGCCAGGCCGCGTGATAACAGTAGAGCCTCACCCCGATACGTGCGAGCGTCTACATAAGAACATATCTTTGAATTCATGGGATAACGTTGAGATTGTGAACATGGCCTTATCTTCTCAGGATGGGGAAATAGATATAGCAATTTCACAAGAAAGTGCTATGGCGCGTATTGGCTGGGAACAAATGGACCAGATGAAAGTAAAATCTGCTCGCCTAGACACGATCCTTGAGCAGAGAGGCATTGAGTCTGTAGAATTATGTAAAATAGATGTTGAGGGACACGAAGTCCATGTTTTGAAAGGGGCTAAAAATAGCCTTTCTAGAATTAAAAGAATAATAATCGAATATCATTCAATGGAATTAAGACAGGAAGTCATAAAGATGCTAGAACCTTTATTTTCTATTGTTCGCATTGACGATTCAGATATCGGACTTATTTATGCCGAGGTTAAAAACTAAGATTAAATATTTTATTATACTTTTTGTTTTTTTATTTATAACCATAGATATCTCTTGTCATCTTTCAGAGAAAGGATCAAAGATACAGGCTGAATTCATACTAAAAGAGATGAAGAAAAACAACCTTCTTTAGATTGCGGTATAGTTACTTAAAGTGGTACATGCAGACGTTATTTGGTCGGCAGATAAAATATGGAAAAATCGTGCATTAAGCAAAATAAAATAACAAATATGGATATTATTAACTCTAATAAAGAATATTATGCTGCTAATTCTGAAACTTACGATGTTAATGAACAGCCTTTTATCCATCAAGGCTGTTTTCTTGCCTCTCTTTTGAAAAAAATAGGATATTTTAATAAAAATTCTATGTTATTAGATTTTGGGGCAGGAACTGGACAATCGACCAGTTTGCTGATCGATATATTCCCCTCCTCAGAGATCTACGGGATAGATATATCAAATGAGGCATTGTCAATAGCAAAAAGGAAATGTCCAGGAGCTAAGTTAACGTTATTTGACGGGATTAGAATCCCGTTTCCATCGCAATGTTTTGATGGGGTTCTTGTTTCCTCAGTTCTACACCACATATTAGACTACAAAGCAATATTATTGGAAATAATCCGTGTATGTAAAAAAGATAGTTTTATAATCATAACACAGGAACCAAATCCACCATTTAACAAGATAATCAATTTTATTCGTAAGATTATAAGAGAAGAGTTACAAGACTTATTGATTTTATCCGAATATCATCAATTTAATACAGGAGGCATATGTCCAGAAGATATATTTTCTGTTTTGTGCGAAAATGGATATTCTGTAGATACAATATTTAACAATGATGCACTCTTAGATGTTTTATATCTTAGACATAAAACATTGTATACTATTTTAAAATGTTTGCATAAAATGCATCTGCCAAAAGTATTTAATTGTTCATATAATATTATAGGGACAAGGTCATGATGAATATTGTCCTTATAATTATTTAAAATATATGCCGATATAACTCAGCTGGCAGAGCAGGGCTTTCGTAAGGGGAAGCTATATTTTTTGTAACTTACACAAATCAAGCTAATTGTAAATAATGAGATAAGTTAGAAAATTTTTTGTGTTTATTTCTAGTTATATGTTTTTATCTCATCTTATGCTAGGTATTATGAAGAGTAAACACCAAAGCAGACACCCCAGAGGTATCTGGGTTTTTTGCCTTGCGGTTGGTGCCTTGTGCCCCCCAACTTTTTTGTGGTAGGAACCTGTTATTTACCTCTCGCTGTATATGAGTTCTGCAAAGATTGTTTGGATTAGCATGAGTATTTAGGAACCTTTGCTTACATTGATATAGCCTTGTTTTATTAATTCAAAAGTAGTACTATATTATTTATACTAGTTATGAGGTTATAGCAAGGAGGTTCTAAATGGATGCAATAACACTTAAAGATATTATGAGTTTTATTTATAGTACTACTGGCACGACATTAGGTATTATACAGATAAAACCTAAAGAAAAGAAGGAATAGACAATAAGTCAGAAAAGGAAAAGCAGAAGAATGAGTAAATCACCTTGGATACCTAAAAAACAAGCAGCTACAAAAACAGAAATACTTAAATCAATATTAAGTATAATTAATAATAGAGGCTTCCAATATTTAATAAATATTATTCACAAGACGAAGATTCCTATAGACCAAATGAAAATTGCTGAAATTGGTTGTGGGCGCGGAGTTTCGTCTCTTGTATTTGCATTGCTTGGAGCATCTGTAACATTAATAGACAATAGGAAAGATGTGCTTGATAATGCAAAGAATATATATGAAGCATTTGGATGTCAGGTATCTTGCGTACAAGAAGATTGCTTAGAGGTTCCATCAAGTGAGCTTATAGAATCATTTCATTTAGTGAGCTCATATGGACTCGCTGAACATTTTGAAGGTGAAGATCGCGAAAAATGTTTTTCTTACCATAAGCATCTTTTAAAAAAAGGAGGTTTTGTAAACATAGAGACACCTAATAAAATAAATTTGTTCTACTGGTTTATTAGGGGATTTTGCTTATTAATATCTACTTGGGATATTCCCTTTGAGCAAGCGTATACAAATAAGGAATTTAAGGTAATAGGGGCGAAATTGCAGTTTTCTAGAGTTTTTGTTGTAGGGATTACCCCATTACATAGAGATGCTATCAAATATATAATGGGAATGATTAGTGCATTTGTTTTGCTATTACCAAATTCATTGAGAAATAATATCAGATTATTTAAACACCAAGTGCAAAGAAAAGTGATGGAGTCTAAAAAAATAGATATTAGAAATGAGATAGAAGAAAAAATCAAACAGATAGAAAGCAAGACATTTAGAAAAAGTATTCTTACGGATTATTTTAGTTGGGGCATATCTTTTTTTGGTTTTAAAGATTAATGCCGATGTAGCTCAGTTGGCAGAGCAGGGCTTTCGTAAAGCTCAGGTCGGTGGTTCAAATCCACTCATCGGCTCCATCCTTCTACGCCAATTAACGTAGAAGAGATTCCGGTGTGGCTTCGAAGGATAGTTCCTACGAAGCTCTACCAGCTATTGAACGTTGAAAAGCGAAGTAGAACTTAATTACTATGGCACATGTTAGAGAACTATTAAAAGATAAAAATTTTTCACTTCTTTGGTTCAGTCAGATCGTATCGAACTTTGGGGATAGACTGAATCAGATGGCATTGATCGGACTTATCTATGCTCGTACGCCTGGCTCGACCATAGAGCTCGCCAAGATACTTTCTTTTACGATCCTTCCAGTATTTCTTATAGGGCCTATTGCTGGCATATATGTTGATAGATGGAATAGAAAGCGTACTATGATAACCTGTGATTTTATAAGAGCAGGTTTAGTAGTCTTGATCCCTATAGTTTGTATCTATTCGAAGACAATAGTCCCGATCTATATAATGGTATTTATCATATTCTCTGCTACTAGATTCTTTCTTCCAGCTAAGCTCTCGATTATCCCTGATATCGTAGATAAAGAGAAGTTACTCTTAGCGAATTCTCTTAATTCTACTACTATGATGATAGCTACGATCATAGGTTATGGGTTTGGCGGGGTAATAGTAGAGAGACTTGGAGCAAGAGGTGGTTTTTTTCTAGACTCAACTACCTACCTGGTTTCTGGGATAATGCTTTCATTTGTGGTTTTAAGATTTAAAAAGAAAGTGGAGCCTTCTGGGCCAAGAGAGAAAATAAGGCTTATTATTAAGAGAACTATTTTAGGAGATATAAAAGAAGGCTTCATATACCTTAAAGACCATAAAGATATCAGGATGGTAGCTAGTACTATGTTTCTGATAATGGCAGGAGTAGGAAGCATCTATGTAATTATAATCGTATTTGTCCAGGAGCTCCTGCATTCTTCTACGAAACATCTTGGGTTTTTAGCTATGTTTTTAGGCGCAGGGCTTTTTATTGGGTCTCTATTATATGGTAAGTTCGGGGGGAAGCTAGATAAAAGAAAAGTAATAAATTCCGGGTTATTTATAACAGGAGTACTTATTACTATATTTTCTATAAGTTTAAAATTTTACCCAAATTTCTTTATAGCAGCATTTTTTTCAAGCCTTCTAGGTATGTTCGCTTCTCCTATAGTGGTGTCTTCTAATACGATCCTACATGAAGTGATGGCAGATAAGATGAGAGGCAGGACATTTTCATCAATTGAAATAATAATGCATATAGGTTTTTTAGTATTTATGATGATAACTTCTTTTGCTGCAGAAAGGATCTCAAAGGCAAGTATATTGATAACAATAGGGCTAATATTTTCTCTTATAGGGATCTTAAAGTTAATATCAGGGATCCTAGAGGAGAAAAGAAAGATAATATCCTAGGCCTTATTTATGTTTTTTCTTGGAAGTTTTTTCTTTCCTGGCAGTTATCTTTTTACATTCATTATAGTAATTACAGATATTACAACAGATGTTTTCTTCATGGCGCTCGCCTCTATACCATTTAGTCTCACATGTCCAGTAGACTTGACAATCAGTACAACAATGTCCAAATTCACCAACGCTCATTCTTGCCTCCTATTGTTGTAAGAAGTATACTTGATTGTAAAAAAGTTGTCAAGTGGAGTAATTTTCTGTATAATAGCTAAGTTATGATCAATCTCAATTTTATACACACTCCGGGGCATAAAAGCATTACTAAGCATAAAAAGACAGAGAGAGCTCCTTTACCTAAAAAAGTGGTTCTTTCTCTTTCTCAGCACACAGGAGCACCTTCTGAGCCTGTGGTGAAGGTAGGAGACATTGTAACGACAGGTGCTTTAATAGCTAAGGCAAGTGGATTTATATCAAGTAATCTTCATTCTAGTATTTCAGGGAAGGTCGTTGCTATAGGAGAGGCTTCTCATCCTATCTTAGATAAATCTAACGCTATAACTATAGAGAGCGAAGGAGAAGAGAATCTAGTCTCTGGAAAAGACCCAAAAGACATAGCTAGTCTTAAAAAAGAAGATATTATAAATATTGTAAAGGATGCTGGTATTGTAGGACTAGGCGGGGCAGCATTTCCAACATTTGTAAAACTTAGTCCTCCCGGAGGCAAGAAGATAGATACTATTATTATAAATGGTGCTGAGTGCGAACCATTTCTTACTTGTGATTATCGCTTAATGTTAGAGAAACCAAAGGAAATAATGCTGGGTGCTAGTCTAATATCAAAGGCATTAGATGTTAAAGAAGTCATTATAGGAGTAGAAGATAATAAGCTAGATGCAATAGAGAATCTAGGAAGTGCTTTATTTAAAGTAAATATAGGAGATATAAATATAAAAGTAAAAAAACTCCCTACCAGGTATCCTCAAGGAGGAGAAAAACAACTTATAAAGACACTTCTAGATAAAGAAGTCCCTTCTGGGGGCTTGCCTTTGGATATAGGATGTGTGGTCAGTAATGTCCAGACTATTTTTAGCATCTACGAAGCAGTATATCTTAATAAGCCATTATATGAAAGAGTGATAACAGTTTCTGGGAAGTTCCTGAAAGAACCGAAAAATATCTTAGCTAGAATAGGGACTCCAGTAAGAGACCTATTAGAGTTCTGCGGGCTTGATGTTAAAAAAGATATATATAAGATCGTAATGGGGGGTCCTATGACTGGATTTGGTCAATACGACCTGGATGCTCCTATAGTAAAAGGTACTTCTGGCATATTAGTGTTTGATAAAAAAGACAAAAAAGAGGAAGAGATCGATTGTGTTAGATGTTCTAGGTGCATAGATTCATGTCCATCAGGTCTTATGCCTTGCATGATTGCCCAAGGAATGAGGTTTAATCGTACGGAGATATCAAATGAATATGATCCGCTTGACTGTATAGAATGTGGATCTTGTAGCTATGTATGTCCATCCAAGATAGATCTAGTGCAGTTTATAAAATTAGCAAAAATAAAAGCAAGAGATAAAAAATGAATAAGCTTATAAGGTTTTCCCTAGTCTTACTTTTAGTAAATATGGTTGCTGCAAGTATTTTAGCAGGAGTTTATACACTTACTAAGTCTAAGATAGAGGAAGAGAAAAGATCAGTAGAAGAAGGATCCTTAAAAGAGGTCATGCCAGAAGGAATAGCAGATAGATTAGAGCCTAATTACAAGAATGATGAAATAATATATTGGAAAGCTTATAAAGGCAGTGATGAAGAAGTTAAAGGATATGTGTTTATTGCTAAAAAATATGGATACTCAAGTGTTATCGAAAGCATGGTGGGTATGAAAAAAGATGGCACTATAACAGGAGTAAGGATATTAGCTCAAAGCGAGACTCCGGGCCTTGGAGCAAAGATAGTAGAAGTAGCATCTACTAATACTATCTTAAAAGCTATAAAAAATTTATTTTCTAAAGATAAGAAAAAAGAAGAAAAACTTCTTCCTTATTTTACAGAGCAGTTTAAAGGACTAAATGCTAAAAAACTTTCTCTTTCTAGTAATATTCAAGCTATAACCGGAGCCACTATATCTAGTAAAGCATGTTTAGAGTCCATTAAGGAAGAAGCAATGGAGATATTAAATGATAGATAACTTAACTGTATCTCAAGCGCCACATATACGTTCACGTTTAACCACTAGAGGGATAATGTATTTAGTTATATTAGCGCTTTTACCTTCTGGCATAGCAGGTGTATATATCTATGGAGCTTCGACCCTGAAGGTTATATTATTTTCAATATTTGCTTGTATGGTGAGTGAAGCAATATTTTTAAAAGCGAGAAAGAAAGACATGAAAGCTCTTCTAGATGGAAGTGCTCTTTTAACAGGCCTTCTTCTAGCATATAATCTTCCTCCTGAGATGCCTTTGTGGCTTCCCGTAGTAGGAGGAGTAGTGAGTATAGCAATTGGGAAACAGATCTTTGGAGGCTTAGGCCACAATATATTTAATCCAGCCTTAGTGGGAAGGGTGTTTTTACAGATCTCCTGGCCAGTTTATATGACTACATGGAAAAATCCTAGGTGGATGGTCGATGCTGTCTCTACTGCTACGCCTTTGGCAAAAGAATCTTCTCAAACTTTTAGCTATATAGAGCTATTTCTGGGGAATCATGGAGGATGCATAGGAGAGGTTTGCATATTGGCATTACTTATAGGAGCTTTATTTTTAATATTCACAAATATCATATCGTATCATATCCCTCTGAGTTTCATAGGCACAACACTTATAATTACTTGGGTGTTTGGAGGAGAGGGGCTATTTAAAGGAGATTTTATCTTTCACCTGCTGACAGGGGGATTAGTCTTAGGCGCTTTTTTTATGGCAACAGATTATGTAACAGGCCCATTAACACGTAAAGGAAAAATAATATTTGGCATAGGATGCGGCTTATTAACTGCTCTGATAAGGCTTAGAGGCAGCTACCCGGAAGGTGTTTCTTATTCAATACTTTTTATGAATGCAGTAGTGCCACTCATAGATAGATACACGAAGACAAAGAAATACGGTTTTATAAAGAAAGGCAAGCAGTGAAGAACCTTTTTCATGAATTCATGAAAGGCATAACAAAAGAAAACCCGACATTTCGTCTGGCATTGGGGTTATGCCCTACATTAGCAGTATCAACTAGTGTCGTGAATGGTATTGGGATGGGGATAGCAGCTACATTTGTCCTTTTAGGATCTAATGTAATAGTCTCTCTTATAAGAAATCTTATCCCAAGTAAAATTAGGATCCCTTGCTTTATAGTGATCATTGCAACATTTGTTACAATAGTTGAACTTACAATGAAGGCATATTTTCCAGAGCTTTCAAAGTCATTAGGTATATTTGTACCACTTATTGTCGTAAATTGTATTGTACTGGGTAGGGCGGAAGCATTTGCATCTAGATACGGGGTAGTAAGATCTATAGTCGATGCTTTAGGTATGGGCGCAGGTTTTACATTAGCCCTGGTTTTTATCTCAGCCATAAGAGAGGCATTAGGAAATGGTACGCTTTTAGGGCTTTTGATCACAGAAAAATTCGATCCATCGCTTTTATTTATATTAGCGCCAGGAGCACTTTTAGTGATAGGTATTTTAATAGGCGTAGTTAATTATCTTACGGAGAAGAGATAATGGAATTTAACCAACTTTTCGCGATAGCTATAAGCGTTATATTTATAAATAATTTTATTCTGTCAAAATTTTTAGGACTTTGTCCTTTTATTGGAGTATCAAAGAAGACTGAGCCAGCTTTTTATATGGGGCTTGCTGTGACATTTGTCATGACAGCGTCTTCTATTATTACATGGGCAGTCTATAGCTATCTTCTAAAACCTTTCAATATAGAATACTTAAGGACTCTTTCCTTCATATTAGTCATAGCAAGTTTTGTACAACTCATAGAGATGTTTATTCAGAAATTTTCTCCTGCGTTATATAGAGTTTTTGGGATATACCTAGCGCTTATTACTACAAATTGCGCAGTGTTTGGAGTAGCTGTTTTAAATAGTGAGATGTTCTTAAAGGTATCTGGTAGCGCTGTCAAGAGCCTTATATTTTGCACTACACAAGGGTTTTGCGCAGGGGTTGGTTTTACACTAGTACTTTTATTTATGTCAGGTATACGAGAAAGGTTAGAATTCTGTGATATCCCTAAGCCGATGAAAGATATGCCAATAGCATTTATTGTAGCCAGTCTTATGTCTATGGCTTTTATGGGATTTAGCGGATTTAGGTTTTAGATATGATAATACCAATAGTAGCGATGTCGATTATTGGACTTTTGTTTGGACTAGGCTTGGCATTTGCCTCAGAGATATTTAAGGTCCATGTTGACCCGAAGATAGAGAGTATACTGGGAGCTCTGCCTGGAGCAAATTGTGGTGCATGCGGAAAAGCTGGATGCGCAGGCCTAGCAGAAGCGATCGCAAAAGGAGATGCTAGTCTTACTAGTTGTCCTCCTGGAGGAGAAGAAGCGTCTGGTAAGATCGCTGACATATTAGGTGTTGAGAAAAAACCAATGATAAAAAAGACAGCTCGTATTAATTGTGGAGGCGGGAGTAGAGCCAAAGATAAATATCTATATAACGGGATAAAGACATGTGAGGCAGCTAGTCTTATAAGTGGCGGTAAGAAAAAATGTAGTTTTGGATGTCTTGGTTTTGGGGATTGCGTAAGAAGTTGTCCTTTTGATGCTATAGAGATGGGAAAAGATGATATGCCTATAGTGGATAAGGATAAATGTACTGCATGTGGTAAATGTATTTCAGCATGCCCTAAAAAGATAATATCATTAGAAGGGCTTTTAAAAAAGTATTATGTAAAATGCTCTTCTCGCGATAAAATATTAGTTACCAAAGATGCATGTAAGGCTGGGTGCATTGGATGCAAGATCTGCGAGAAGCTTTCAAAAGGGGCTTTTGTAATAGAGAACAATCTTTCAAGATTTGATGTAAATAAAATGCAGGATGAAAAATTAATAAAACTAGCAGTCGAGAAGTGTCCGACAAAATGCATAATAGAAACTTAGTGAATGGGGGGGGAAGGGCGGTTATGATGGAAGTAAAAAGTACTAATTTTACGCAAGAGGTTTTAGAATCAAAGATACCTGTTATTGTAGATTTTTGGGCGACTTGGTGTATGCCTTGCAAGATGATAGCGCCTATTGTAGAAGCAGTATCTAAAGAATATTCTGGAAAAGTAAAAGTATTAAAGTTGAATATTGATGATTCAATGGATATAGCTAATAAGTTTGGCGTGATGAACATCCCTACAATAATATTCTTCAAAGATGGTGGAGAATTTTCAAGGATCGTAGGTGTAACATCAAAAGAAGGAATAGTTAAAAAAATAGAAGAGATATTAATCTAAGAGAGGTAGCTATGAATATAGCAGTGTTTTGTTCGGGGAGCGGGACAAACTTACAGGCTATAATAGATGCGAAGCAAAAAGGCAATATAAAAGCCACTATAAAATTAGTGCTTTCAGATGTAGAAAACGCCTATGCATTAGAACGCGCTAAAAAAGCTAGCATAAAAATATATATAGTAAAACTTAAAGATTTTGCTTCAAGGAAATATTTCGAAGAGAAGATCATTGATATACTAAAAGAAGAAGGCATAGATCTGATAGTCCTAGCTGGTTTTATGAAGATACTCTCATCTGATTTTGTCGCAAGCTATCAAAACAAGATCTTAAATATACATCCAGCACTTCTTCCCTCATTTAAAGGTACGCATGGCATTAGAGATGCATTTTTATACGGCGTTAAGATCACAGGACCTACAGTGCATTTTGTATCTAAGGATATGGACGAGGGCCCAATAATATTACAGGAAGTTGTTGCGATAGAAGAAGGTGACACGCTGGAGATACTAGCTGAAAAAGTACACAAGGCAGAACATAGGATCTATCCTAAGGCGATCGAGCTTTTTGTCCAGGGTAAACTTAAAATAGATGGGAGAAGGGTTAGGGCCGGGTAGTGGGTTCGGTCTTTAATAAATCTTCAATTTTTATTTTGCCTCTTCTGAATTTTTCAAGGTCTTTTTTTAAGACCTTTATCCTTTTCTCCGAAGCTGAGTCCATAACCTCGACTGCTTCAAAATCCTTAAAATCATATCTATGTATTACCTGAGTGATAGTCTTTAATAGCTTATCGAATACTATTTTTTCACTCTCAGGGGTTTCTTCAGTGCTAGAAAAATTAAATCTAAAATGTAAAACTCCTTCTTGTGCAATAGCCCCAAGCTTTAATAATTTGAAGTTCTTTTTCAAGACATTATCTTCTAAGAACAAGAGTCTTATACGTCTAACTATGGTCTGGGTCAAGAACCAATCTAGGGTTAGTTCTCTGTTTGGAAGCCCGTCTATTCCTAAATAACCACTATCAATATATTTATCAAATGTATCCCTCAGGTCCCTTTCCCTTATCTCAGTATCTATATAGATATATCTTGAGACTATTTCTTTTATAGGATTATCAAAAGACGAGATATTTATTAATATGAGATATTCATTCTCAAATCCAGGGGGGAATATATTCTTATAGATATCAAACTCAGGTTTTACATCATAGTGTTCTTTTGTCTTTATATAAAATATAGCTTCTTCATCCGATATCTCTTTATGTGACATATTTATTATGTCTATTTTTTGTGTTCCTTCTTTTGCGATGACGTTTAGAGGGTAGAAAAGATCTTTTATCTTTGTTACTGAAGGAGAGTTTTCATTTATATCTTTAAAGAGTTTTCTTATCTTTTGTTCTCCTATTACAGTAGGGTTAAATTTAAAGCTTCTTAGTATCCTTTTATGATATTCTCCCCTAGATATATCCAGTAGCCTGACACGTATGATATCATATGTAGAACCTACCATATTAAATTCTGCGCCTAATGTTTTAGTATCCCTTGCTGTCAGGCTGTAAAGTGTGAGTGGCCTGTCAGTGCTTAAAGCAGCTCTATGTATAGAGAGAGCTACATTTTCTATTTTTTCCCCTGACTTTTCTACAAGCTGCATCTGGCTATCTACCAGGCCATCTATAGGCAGATATACACCTAAGGTAGAGCCGATGATCTTTACATCCACATCAATACCATATTCTTCTTTGCATAATTTTAGTATAGATTCTTCGAATTTTTCTTTAGGATAGGTGGGTTTTTTTGTGCAGCTAGAGAAGCTTAGAAGAAGAGATATTACTAATAAACATTTTAGTAAAGAGATCCTCATGCAGGGTTTTTAGAGAAATGTGTTTTTCCGTATTCTTTAAAGATAGCTTCTATCTCATCGTATTCGAGCTCTTCTTTTTCAAGAAGTTCTTTTACAAAGCGCTCTACTATCTCCCATTCTTTTTCAAGAAGCTCTTCAACGTCTTTCAGGCACGTGTTCAATATCTTGTCAGTTTCTGCATTGAGTTTTTCTTTTAGTTTTTCAGATATTTGTGATTCAGGTATAGTGGTGTAATCTCCCACAAAGTTAGAACCACTCATGCCGTATGCCCATACCATATTATGGGCTAAGATCATAGCTTTTTTAAAATCAGAACTGACGCCATTGCTTGTAGTACCAAAGCGTTTCTTTTCAGCTACATAGCCGGATAAGGCTACCTTGATATCAGCTAATAGCTTTTCTTTGTTATGTGTATAGAGCTCCTCCCTTGGTTGATGGTGTACTGCCCCAAGCGATTCTTTGCGAGAGACTATAGAGGCCTTAAATACATCATCTGTTGGATGAAGTATATATAGTATTATAAGATGTCCTGTCTCATGATACGCTACCATCTCTTTTTCTTCTTTTGTAAGATGTTTTTTGTGCTTTATTCCCATCTCTATGCGTTCCATTGCCTCGCTTATTTCTTTCAAGCCTACTGTATCTTTTTTATTGCGCGTTGCAATAAGAGCAGATTCTTTTATGATATTTTCTATTTCAGCAGGTGTCTTGTGTACAGCTTTTCTAGAAAGCCTTGCTATATCTATGGATTCATCAAAGTGTATTTTTTTCATATAATATCTGAACATCTTTTCTCGTTCTTCGAGATTAGGCCTGTCTATATATATCTTCCTGTCGAACCTGCCAGGTCTTAAAAGAGCTGGGTCTAAGATCCCTTCTACTGCGTTAGTTGCACCTATTATGATGATGTTAAAATCTTTTTCTTTAAGGCCATCCATCTCTACTAGAAGCTGATTTTGTGTGCTGTTCGTCTCATGTCCACCTCCCATATGGCTGAATGAGCGCGCTCTTCCAATAGCATCTAATTCATCAATGAATATAATGCAAGCGCCATAACCAAAAGCAAGGTCTCTGGCTTTTTTAAAAAGCTTTCTTACGCGTGACGCGCCTACGCCTACGAATATCTCAGTAAATTCACTTCCTGACATCGAGATGAATGGGATCCCTGCTTCAGTTGCAATAGCTTTTGCTAGATATGTCTTTCCGCATCCAGGAGGGCCTACCATCAAGAGGCCCCTTAATATTTTACCGCCTATCTTTAAAAGAAGCTTACGGTCTTTTATAAGCTGTACTACTTCCCATGCTTCTTCTTTGGCTTCCTCCATTCCGATGACGTCATCCCAGTGTATATTTACATTCTCACCTTTTATAGTAGTCTGCTTTATTTTTGTAAAACCACCTCTCAGGAATATCATATACATAAAGACAAATATCCCTGCGTTCAGACCTGAGAGAAGGAGCGTTACAGGCATCTGCGCTATTGTCAAGTGGCGGTAGAATGATTCAAGGGAGGAAAGTCCCCATATTGATAATATAATAAGGGTCACTACTGCAAATATAACAGCAACTTTTATCCAATGCATCATTAGATGCATCTTTAAAATCCTAGTATTTATCTTCATATATCTCCTTTTAATTGTTTATTAAGTATAGCATATTGAATATATGGTGTCAATCTCAACACATTTGCTTCATATGAAAATTTCCCTACATATCTCTGACAGCCTGGTAGGCCTTCGAAAAGACGTTTAGCTGCCCCAGCGTGGCAGCTTTCACTCCATGCTTTTTTTCGCTCTCGCTTGACGTATGCGAGGGCGAACCGTGCCCGCGAAAAAAAGCAAGGCTTTTCTCATACCCACCAGTCTGTCAGCTTAATTGAAATTTTCATAGTAGTAGCTATCGTAGCTACTACTAGAATTTGTTTATGGCAGCGGGTGGCCGAGATTGGGGTCCCCGCAAGCGCGCAGGCATTTCGCGAGCACTTGTGGGGTGAATCTCGGACAGGACCCGCTGCTATAAACAAGAGAGATTTTCTTTGGACTTGCTAATGCTGGAGCAGTATGTTAATATAATATTTCGTTAAAACAATCCTTAACATTTAGAAAGGGGTAGCTATGTCAAAAGATACATCCATTAAAAACATAATAGGAAGAGAGATATTGGATTCTAGAGGCAATCCTACGGTAGAGGTAGATGTAATACTTTCTTCAGGAGTTATGGGGAGAGCTGCTGTGCCAAGTGGTGCTTCTACAGGAGAACACGAGGCAGTAGAACTTAGAGATGGCGATAAGAATCGTTATATGGGGAAGGGCGTTCTAAAAGCAGTAGGCAATGTGAACAAAGAACTTAATTCATTTTTAAAAGGAAAAGATGCAGGAGATCAGGTAGCTTTAGATAGGTCTATGATCGGTCTAGATGGTACTGAAAATAAATCTCGTCTTGGAGCAAATGCTATCCTCGGCGTATCTATGGCAGCAGCAAAAGCTGTGGCAAATGATAAAAAGATCCCTTTATATAGATATCTTGGCGGAGAAGAAGCTTGTATTCTCCCTGTCCCTATGATGAATATAATGAATGGAGGACAGCATGCTGATAATAATGTGGATCTCCAGGAATTTATGGTAATGCCAAAAGGAGCAACTAGCTTCAGCGAAGGGCTTCGTATGGGTGCAGAAATATTCCACAACCTAAAAAAGATATTAAAAGATAGAAAGCTTTCAACTGCAGTAGGAGATGAGGGTGGTTTTGCGCCTAATCTACAATCCAACGAAGAAGCAATAGAAGTGATTCTACAGGCAATAGAAAAAGCAGGATATAAGATCGGAAAAGATATATTTATTGCACTAGATCCAGCAGCAAGCTCTTTTTATGAAAAAGGAAAATATATGCTCAGGGCTGAGAAGACACCTGAAAAAAATGCTAGCGATATGGTAGCTTTTTATGATAATTGGGTTACTAAATATCCAATATGTTCTATTGAAGATGGTTTAGCCGAGGATGATTGGGATGGCTGGAAGCTGCTTACTGATAAAATAGGGGGTAAAGTACAGATCGTTGGAGATGATCTATTTGTGACGAACACAAAACGCCTGAAGATGGGCATAGATAAAAAAGTAGCTAATTCTATTCTTATAAAGGTAAATCAGATAGGCACTATTACAGAGACAATAGAAGCAATAGACCTAGCTAAAAAGAATAATTATACTGCTGTTGTAAGCCATCGTTCTGGAGAGACAGAAGATACCACTATCTCCCATCTAGTAGTTGCAATGGGTACAGGACAGATAAAGACTGGCTCTATATGTAGAACAGATAGGATCTGTAAGTATAATGAACTCTTAAGGATAGAAGAAGACCTTGGTAAAAAAGCAGTTTATGGTACGCTTCCATGGCCAAAATAAAAAAAGTAGCCTTATATATATTAGTGGCAGCCCTAGTTCTATTTATAATATTCTTGCCAGGCTATAGCAAGTTTATGGAGCTAAGAGCTAGGAACATACGCTTGGAAAAGGAAATAGAACGCTTAGAGATAGAGAATGTAAAACTATATAAAGAGAAAAAGAAGCTAGAAGAAGATATTGATTATGTAGAGAAGGTCGCAAGAGAATCTATGGGGGTCACTAAAGAGGGTGAAGTCCCTATCAGGATAGAGAAAGAGTAGTTGACATAAGATAATTAGGTCTTTATAATAGGTAACACGTGATAATTAAATAGATATATCGCGGGGTGGAGCAGTCTGGTAGCTCGTCGGGCTCATAACCCGAAGGTCCTTGGTTCAAATCCAAGCCCCGCTACCATTTAGAACGGTTACCCCCAAAGTAATCTTGGGAGGCTGTTTTAGAAATAAGTGGGCTTCATTTTTGGAGTCCACTTTTATTTTCTGGATAACCTCACTTAAAAAGTTCTTTTTCTCGCCAAAAGAAAAATCTGGTGGAACCCGAAGCGCATAACACAGGGGGTTTCCAATGAAATGCGCTATTTATGTGAGGGTTTCCACAGATGAACAAGCCAATCGAGGCTACTCTCTCGCCGCCCAAGTAGACCAGATAAAGTCTTTTATTAAGAATCAGGGCTGGGCCGCCCTTGAGATTTACTCTGATGATGGTTATTCAGCCAAGAATCGCAATAGACCTGCCTTAAAAAGACTCCTAAGTGATGCTTCAGATAAGCGTTTTGATATAGTCTTAGCCTATAAGATAGATCGCTTGTCTCGCCGTCTCAAAGACTTAATAGAAATAGTAGAAGAACTGTCTCATTATGAAGTAGGCTTTAAGTCTATAACTGAGCTTATAGACACAACTACGCCAGAAGGCAGACTCATGTTCCATCAATTTGGTTCTTTTGCCCAATATGAGCGTGAGCTTATAGGCAGAAGAACTAAGATGGGTATGTTAAAACGCTTTAAAGAACGTAAGTGGTATGGCGGCCCAGCCCCATATGGATATACTCTTAATGGAGATGGCCTAAAGATTAAAGAGAGTGAAGCAAAGATTGTTCGCCTTATATATGACCTTGCTGATAAGAAGAATATGGGAGTTATAAATATAGCAAGATACCTTAATGAGAAGAAGATTAATACTATTCATACTAAGTTGTGGCGCCAGAATACCGTCTATAATATACTCACTAACCCAAGATATATTGGAGAGTGGCACTGGGGCGGCGAGAGAATAGCTGGAGCTCATAAGCCTATAATAAAACAAGCTCAGTTTGATAAAATACAAAAAGATTTAAAAGTAAGAAAGGCAAAAACACGTTCTCTTATGAGCCCCAACCTCTTTACAGGTTTAATATTCTGTAAGTGCAGCTCGGCCATGCATGTATTATATCCTGGTACACCTCCTAAAAATAAATATAGATATTATGTCTGTACAAGTAGATCAATACACAAAAACTGCACTACTGATTACATAAGAGCTGACATATTAGAAAAGGCTATAATAGAGAAGATTAAAGAGTTTTACTCCGATGATAAATTATTATCTAGTACTATAAATAAAGCAAAAAAGAAATTTATGGCCGAGTTGCCCTCGCTAAAGAGACGAAAGACTTATCTTACAAAACACACGGTACAACTAAGTAAACAGAAGGAGAATCTACTTAAATGGATGGGAGAGAAGGGAGTAAAACCTTACACTCTAAACGTGATAAATGAGAAACTTGAGAATATAGAGCCTGAACTAAATACATCCAGATACGAACTTATGAGACTTGAAGAGCTATTTGAAAAGAGGTCTCGATTGGCTTGTTCATCACAAAACGTAGCCAGAGATATATTGAGATCTCTGGCAAATTTTACAGATTTTTCTTTTGGCGAGAAAAAGAGCTTTTTAAGTGAGGTTATCCAAAAAATAAAAGTGGACTCCAAAAATGAAGCCCACTTATTTCTAAAACAGCCTCCCAAGATTACTTTGGGGATAACCGTTCTAAATGGTAGCCCTCGCTTGGAGAATGCCCAAAACGCTGGTTGTTTTTATAAGATCAAATTTTCACTAATAGATTACTATAAAAAGAGATAGAGGTCAACGTAATTTTGCCAATGCCTCGGCAGACTATATACTGGCACTTCTCT
>JBDRCN010000003.1:0-6007 GCA_043821705.1 Candidatus Omnitrophota bacterium | reverse complement strand
ATCCTTAAGATACGCGACAAGATAGATGAGATCCTTTCAAGACACACTGGCCAGAAATTAGAAAAGATCAAGACTGACACTGACCGTGATTATTTTATGTCAGCTGAAGAAGCAAAAGAATATGGACTTATAGACGAAGTATTGACCGGGGACACAAAGAAAAAGAAATAGGAGTTTTTACCATGTCAAAGAAATATTTATTAACACCAGGTCCAACACCAGTTCCACCAGCATCTCTTGAGGCTATGGCGAGGCCTATCATACATCATAGGACTAGCCAGTTTCAGGAAATATTGAAAGAAGTAGAAGAGGACTTACAATATGTTTTTCAGACAAAGGAAAAGGTCTTTATACTTACTTCCAGTGGTACAGGAGCAATGGAAGGGACAGTTTGTAACCTTCTCTCTCCAGGAGACAGGGCAATAGTCGTAAGGGCTGGTAAGTTTGGGGAAAGATGGGGAGAACTGTGTGAAGCCTATGGTATAGAATATATCCCAGTAGATGTAGAATGGGGCAAGGCAGTCGACCCTAATGATATAAAGAAATTACTAGATGCTGATAAAAAGATAAAGGCAGTGTATGTAACTTTATGCGAGACTTCCACTGGGGTCAGTACTGATATCAAGACAATAGCTAGTATTGCAAAAAATACTGAAGCAGTCTTGGTAGTGGATGCTATAAGTGCATTAGGTGCAGTAGAGCTTAAGACGGATGAATGGGGCATTGATGTAGTGGTATCTGGTTCACAGAAGGGATTAATGATCCCGCCAGGATTGGCATTTGTAAGCTTAAGCAAAAAAGCTTATAGCCTGGTAGAGAGATCAACTCTTCCAAAATATTATTTTAATTTCAAGGCCTATAAGAAATCCATTGATAAGAACGATACTCCATACACTCCTGCTGTAAATCTTATTATTGGCTTGAACGAGGCCTTAAAGATAATAAAAAAAGAGGGATTAGAAAATGTTATAGCCAGGCATAAGAGATATGCAGTGGCTTTGAGGAAGACAGTAAAGGCATTAGGCCTTGGACTCTTAAGCCCAGATGCGTATTCAGACGCTGTAACAGCAGTCAAATTGCCTGAATCAGTAGATGGAGGAAAGCTTGTCAAGATCATGCGTGATAAGTATGGCGTAGCTGTAGCTGGAGGCCAGGGTCACTTAAAAGGAAAGATCTTCAGGATCGCTACAATGGGCTATATCACAAAAGAAGACCTGACAATAGGTATAGCTACTCTTGAAACTGTATTAGAAGAGCTGGGATATAAATTTGAAAAAGGAATAGGGAGCAAGACATTTGAGGAAGCATTGAGATAAGGAGTTTTTATGTTTAAAATACTGATTAGTGATTCTCTGGCACAAGAAGGAATTGACATCTTAAAAAAGGTCAAGGAATTCCAAGTAGATGTAAAACTGAAATTAAAACCCGAAGAACTGAAAAGCCTAATAAAAGACTATGACGCGCTTTTAGTAAGAAGCGAGACAAAGGCAACTAAAGAGATCATAGATAGTGCTGATAAACTAAAAGTGATAGGTAGAGCTGGTGTTGGACTTGACAATGTGGATCTCGCAGCTGCTTCAAAGAGGGGTATTATAGTCATGAATACTCCAGGAGGGAATACTATCTCTACTGCAGAACATGCTATGTCCCTGATCTTAGCTCTTTCAAGAAATATCCCGCAAGCTGATCTATCCACTAAAGGCGGCAAGTGGGAAAGAAAAAAATTCATGGGAGTCGAGCTTTATGGTAAGACTCTTGGGATAATTGGTCTGGGAAGAATAGGCTGTGAAGTAGCAAAACGTTCAATAAGCTTTGGTATGAAGGTGATAACCTACGATCCTTTTCTTTCTTTAGATAAGGCAAAGGAATTAGGCGTGACATCTGTGGAACTCGATAGATTGTTCAAGGAATCTGATTATATCACAGCGCATACTCCTATGACTGAAGAGACAAAGCATATTATAAATAAGAAAGCGATCAGCAAGATGAAGAATGGTGTAAGGATAATAAATTGCGCACGGGGCGGTATTGTAGATGAAAAAGCTCTTTTAGAGGGAATAAAAAGCGGCAAGGTAGCAGGCGCTGCATTAGATGTATATGAGAAAGAACCGCCAGAGCATAGCCCTCTCATGGATTTTAACAATGTAATACTCACTCCTCATCTCGGAGCTTCTACTGAGGAAGCGCAGATAAATGTAGCGATCGATATTGCGAATAGCGCAAGAGATGCTCTATTGGGATGTGGC
This sequence comes from Candidatus Omnitrophota bacterium, assembly GCA_043821705.1. Lineage (GTDB taxonomy): Bacteria > Omnitrophota > Gorgyraeia > Gorgyraeales > Gorgyraeaceae > JBDRCN01. The sequence goes on along the minus strand of JBDRCN010000003.1, from coordinate 3,761 downwards.
ATAAGAAATGCAGTAAATGTACCATGTATAGACGCAGAACTTTATAAGATCCTACAGCCTTATGTAGAACTAAGCGAGAAGATGGGCCTTTTAGTCGGACAGATCGCAGAAGGCAGGATCCAGAAGATAGACATAAAATATTCAGGTGAAATAGCAAAGTATTCTGTGTCCCCTCTGACAGTAGCTGTTATAAAAGGAGCTTTAACTCCAATATTACAGGAAACTGTAAATTATGTGAATGCTCTTATAGTAGCTAAGGAAAGAGGCATAAAGGTCGAAGAGGTAAAAGTGAGCGAGCTGGAAGAATACGCGAATCTTATTACAGTGGAAGTCAAGACCGATAAAACTAAAGTCTCTGTGATGGGTACTCTCTTTACTAAAAAGGACCCAAGGATAGTAAAAATAAATGAATTCCACGTGGATGCAGTGCCAGAAGGATATATGCTTGTAGCTCATAATATAGATGTTCCTGGTATTATAGGAAAAGTCGGTACTATCCTGGGCAACAATAATATAAACATAGCTGCTATGACATTTGGACGTGAAAAAATAGGAGGGAATACACTTTCAGTCTTAAATGTCGATAGTCCTATTCCTGAAAGTGTAGTAGAAGAAATTAGAAAAGCAGAAAATATACTAGATGCAAAGCTGGTAAAATTGTAAAGAGGTGGTTTAATGGAAAAGAAAAAGAAGAATAAGATCTATATTATCGATGTGACTAATAGGGATGGGGTGCAGACTTCTAGATTAGGCTTAGCAAAGCTTCAGAAGACAATGATTAATATCTTATTAAATAAGATGGGAGTCTTTGGCAGCGAGTTTGGTTTTCCTGTTACGCGCCATGAGACAAATTATCTGAATGCTAATCTGGAACTTGCGCGTAAAAAGGTCATCTATCCATTAAAGCTTAACGGCTGGGTAAGGGCTATTAAGGAAGATGTTCAAAAGGCCATAGAAAAGACTGATGTAGAACATCTGAACCTTTCCATCTCTACCTCTGAACAGATGACAAGAGGTAAATTCTTAGGAAAAAAAGATAGAAATGATGTCCTTAAGATGATGACCGATGCAGTGGATTATGCCAGGAAGCAGAAGAATTTAAAAATTATAGGAGTAAATGCAGAAGATGCATCGCGTACTGACATGAAGTATCTTATCAAATTTTCTAAGGCAGCAAAAGACCACGGCGCAGATAGAATAAGATATTGTGATACTCTGGGATATGATGATCCTTTTACGATCTATGATAGGGTTAGGGAATTAGCAGATGCTGTAAAGCTTCCAATAGAGCTTCACTGTCATAATGACCTGGGTATGGTGGTAGCATGTTCAGTCGCTGGGGCAAAGGCAACTATTGACGCAGGTTGTGATGCTTATATCAATACCACTGTCAATGGCATGGGAGAGAGGGCAGGGAACGCAGATCTAGTAAGTGTAATACTAGCTCTTAAATATTCCAGTGGGTTTAAAGACAGTAAGTATGTCTTGGACGAGAACATAAAGCTTGACCATGCCTGGAAGATCGCAAAGTATGCGAGTTATGCTTTTGGCGTGCCTATACCGATAAATCAGCCTGGAGTAGGGGCAAATGCATTTGCTCATGAATCCGGCATACACGCAGATGGCGCTCTAAAAGATAGGCGTAATTATGAGCTTTATGATTTTGAAGAGCTTGGAAGAGGAGAGGCAGAGATCATAGAGACAGGAAGGCAGATCACAGCAGGGGAATATAGCGGCATAAAAGGATTTAGGAATGTCTATTCCAAACTCGAAATAAAATTTAAAGATGAGAAAGAAGCGGCAAAGGTATTAGAGCTTGTAAGGTATGCCAATGTTCATACTCAGAGGCCTTTGACTAACGAGGAATTGAAATTCATAGCTAGATATCCTAATATTGCAAGTAAGATTTTTACGATGAATCCGTAATTTTAGTGTTCTTGTACTAGTAGAAAGTACTAGGAAAGGAGATTTTTGTGTCTTGTACAATTGTTGTGGGAGCTCAGTGGGGAGATGAAGGAAAAGGTAAGATAATAGACATACTCTCTAAAGATGCTGATATTATAGTGAGATATCAAGGTGGGAATAATGCAGGTCATACAGTTGTCGTAGGAGACAAGCAGGTAATACTCCATATAATCCCTTCTGGAATTTTACATGAAGGAAAACTTTGTATTATAGGAAATGGCGTGGTATTTGACCCAGAGGCATTTTTAGAAGAGATCAAGATGCTCAAGGAAAAAGGCATTGAGGTAAAGGACAATATCCTTATCAGCGAGACTGCTCATGTAATATTGCCTTATCATAAGACTATTGATAAAAGGCGCGGCGCCAGGATAGGCACTACAGGTAGAGGCATTGGGCCGTGTTATGTGGATAAGATGGCACGTTGCGGTATCAGAATGATAGATCTTGTAGATAAAGACCTCTTAAAAGAAAAGCTCACTGCAAATTTAGAAGGTTCTAAGGAATTTGATTTTAATGAGATCTATGAACTATATCTTTCTTATGGAGAGAAGATAAAAAAATATCTTACTAATGTGTCCCTAGTTTTAAGCAAGGCTATTAAAGAAAAGAAGAACATACTGTTTGAAGGAGCTCAAGGTACGCTTTTAGATATTGATCATGGTACATATCCATTCGTTACATCCTCAAATTCCACTGCAGGTGGTGCGATAACTGGCGCAGGTGTAGGCCCTACTAAGATAGATAAGGTAGTAGGAGTCGTAAAGGCATATACCACTAGAGTAGGAGAAGGGCCTTTTCCTACACAGTTCGGTGATGATCTGATGGAAAAGATACGCAGTAAAGGAAAAGAATTCGGAGCAACCACTGGAAGGCCGCGTAGGTGTGGATGGTTTGATGTAGTCTTAGTAAAACATTCTGTAATAGTGAACGGACTTAGTGAGATAGCAGTGACAAAGCTGGACGTACTAGATGAGATGGAAAAGATAAAAGTATGTACTGGCTATGAATATAAAGGAAAGGTCTATGAGAACTTTCCTGCATCAATAGATGTAATGCGAAATTGTAAACCTATGTACGAAGAACATGATGGCTGGATGGAGGATACAACTAGCGTTACTAGCTATGAGGGTCTGCCAGCTAATGCAAAAAAATATCTTGAAAGATTGTCCGATCTTTTAGATATAAAGATCGGGATGGTCAGTGTAGGTGTAAAGAGAAAACAGGCTTTTCGAGTGAGGACATAAGTTATGGAGCGAAGCGAACATAACTTATAAGTCCGAACTTGACCCCACACCCAGCATGTATTATGTATATGTTTTAAGAAATATTGAAAATAAAGAATTTTATTACGGATATACAGAGAATTTAGAAAAACGTATTAAAGAACATAATAAAAATAATAATTATGAGCTTCTATATTATGAAGCTTATAAAACAAAGAAAGACGCTTATAGCAGAGAAAGACAACTAAAACACCATGCTCAGGCATTAACAGCTCTTAAGGCTAGGCTAAAAGAGTCTTTAAAATGATACATGCTGGGTGTGGGGTTTAATTCGCACAGTGACTTATGTTCATTTTATTCCATAAGTCACGTGCTTATTAAAGGAGGAAATAAATGCTTTTTTTAGCACCGCTTGGGTCTATAGTAGCGATTTTATTCTCTATTTTTCTTATCCATAAAATAATGAAAGTGGACGAAGGAACAGATAGGATGAAACAGATCGCTGGATGGGTAAGAGAAGGGGCTTATGCTTACATCAAAAGACAGTATTCGATAGTAGGTATATTTTTTGCA
>JBDRCN010000002.1:0-13818 GCA_043821705.1 Candidatus Omnitrophota bacterium | reverse complement strand
AGACTACAAAGAGACGACAGTCATATGCGCATGCGGCGAAGTGATACATACCCGGTCCACAAAAGAGAACATAAGGGTAGAAATATGTTCGCAATGCCATCCGTTCTATACGGGTAAGCAGAAATTTGTTGATTCAGCAGGCAGGGTTGAGAAGTTTCTTAAAAAATACAAAAAGAAAAATGACAAATGACTAATAACAAAATCCAAATAAATTCCCAATTCCAAATTTTTCAATTTGGTATTTGGAATTAAATAATTGATTTGTCATTTGAAATTTGACATTTGGATTTAATAAAACTATGTTTGAAAAACTCGAGTTACTTTTAAAACGATACGAAGATATCCAGCATCTCTTGACGAATAACGAGATAGCCAGTGATATTGAGAAATGTCACAAGCTAGCAAAAGAGCGCTCGTCTATTGAAAGACGTGTAAAGAAATATAAGGACTATAAGAGAGTGGTCTCTGAGCTCAAAGAAACAGAGGGCCTTATAGAGAATGAGGCCCATCTGGAATTAAAAGAAATGGCTCAAAAAGAAAAAGAGGTCCTGGAAGAAAAAAAGATGATGCTAGAGGCAGACCTGGAAGAGATGCTGTTCGAAGAAGATCCGGACGCTGATAAAGATATTATCATGGAGATAAGAGCTGGTACAGGAGGGCATGAGGCATCGCTTTTCGCAGGAGATCTCTTTAGGATGTATTCAAGATATGCTGCGAAGCGCGGCTGGAAGATAGAGATACTCGATTCTCACCTAGCAGAAGTAGGGGGTTTCAAAGAAATAATATTTTCCATAAAAGGGGCTGATGTATACAGAAAACTTAAATATGAAAAAGGCGTGCATCGCGTACAGAGAGTGCCTGCCACAGAAGCTTCCGGCAGGATACATACCTCAGCTGTGACCGTAGCAGTGCTTCCTGAAGCAGAAGACGTAGAGATAGAGATAAACCCTCAAGACCTAAAGATAGATACTTATCGCTCTGGAGGAGCTGGAGGACAGCATGTGAACGTGACTGATTCAGCAGTAAGGATAACGCACATGCCTACTGGCATTATAGTGCAATGCCAGAACGAGAGAAGCCAGCATAAAAATAAAGTCAGCGCAATGAAGGTATTAAAAGCAAGGATATTGGATAAACTGAAGAGTGATCAGGATAAAAAACAAGCTAGCGACAGAAAAAAACAGGTCGGCACAGGCGATAGGAGCGAAAAGATACGTACTTATAATTTTCCGGATAGACGTGTCACTGATCACAGGATAGGATTCACTATACATAAGCTGGACAGGGTCATGGAAGGTGAAGTCGATGAGATATTTGATGCATTGGCTGCTGAAGAAAGAAAGATAAAACTCGGGCAGAAAACCTAAAAGAACATATTATGGTCAAACTTTTAAATAAATATCAGGAAGATATACCTCAGATAGAAAGAGAGCTCATACTTTCTTCGATCCTGAAATGCAGAAGACAGGACCTTTATTTAGAGGATAAAGGCGTAGGGAGAGACATAGAAATATTGTACAGCTCTTTAATAAAAAGACGGGTATACGGAGAACCTCTTCAATATATCATTAATTCAGCAGAATTCATGGGAAGGGATTTTTATGTGGATAAGAGCGTGTTTATACCAAGGCCCGAAACCGAACTATTGGTCAACGAAATACTCCATACCTGTGACCTGAGACCTGAGACCTGCATCTTAGATCTCTGCACTGGTTCAGGCAATATTGCAATAAGCCTGGCCCTATCAATGCCAGAAGCTACTATATATGCTACTGACATATCATACGATGCTTTAAAAATAGCCTACAGGAACGCTTTAATACATGGAGCCAGCAATAACCTGATCTTTTATCAGGGAGATCTATTTCAAGCATTACCGATTGATAAAAATATTTTTTTTGATATAATAGTGTGCAACCCTCCTTATGTAAAAAAGGAGGATATAGATAGCTTGCAGAGCGAAGTTAGGTTTGAGCCTAGGATCGCCCTAGGTGGCGGTGAAGATGGCCTAGGGTATTATAGGGCCTTATCCAGCAAAGCGCCTGATTTCTTAAAGGATAAAGGTTCTCTTGCGCTCGAACTTGGTATAGGCCAATATAAACATATGAGCGAGATATTCAGCTCATCTCGCTATAAGATCCGCAAGACAATAAAAGATCACGAGGATATTGAGAGAATAATATGGATAGATTTATTATAGAAGGTAGTGCAAAACTTAAAGGAACAGTTGAGTTAAGCGGCTCTAAGAATGCAGCACTTCCAATATTAGCTGCAACGCTTTTAACCAGCTCGAAGTCTGTGATAAAAAATGTACCACCTCTACGTGATGTCTATACCATGCTAAGGATAATGCGGGTCTTGGGCGTCAAGGTCAATATGGAAGAAGACGTGGTTACTGTGGAGCCGAATGGATATAATAATTATACTGCTCCGTACAAACTAGTAAGCACTATGAGAGCTTCGATCTGCGTACTTGGCCCTATATTAGCTAAACTAAAACATGCTGAAGTCTCTATGCCAGGAGGTTGCGTCATAGGGCCCAGGCCAGTAGATCTACACATAAAAGGACTTCGCTCTATAGGAGCTGATATAAAAATCGAACACGGATATGTTATCGCTGACTGCAAACAATTAAGAGGCAATAGGGTCTATCTAGGAGGAACATTTGGGTCGAGCGTATTAGCAACTGCAAATGTGATGATGGCAGCTACTCTAGCAAAAGGCAGGACTGTGATAGAAAGCGCTGCGTGCGAACCTGAGATATCAGATCTAGCGCAGTTTTTAATAAAGATGGGCGCTAAGATAAAAGGTCATGGCACCCCTATCATAGAGATCGATGGGGTGAAAACCCTTCATGGCGCTGATCATTCAATAATATATGACAGGATCGAAGCTGGGACTTTTATGATAGCATCTGCTATTACTGGAGGAGACGTAATTATAAAGCACGCAAAGATAGAACATCTGGGAGCCATAGTTGACAAACTTATAGATGCTGGCGTAAAGATCACTAAAGATAAAGATGGCCTTAGGGTTAGAAAAGTAAGGTCATTAAGGCCAGTTGATGTTACAACATTCCCATTTCCAGGATTTCCTACAGATATGCAGGCGCAGATGATGGTGCTTATGAGCATAACTAAGGGCATAAGCGTTATAACTGAAAAAGTCTACCCAGAAAGATTTATGCATGTAAGTGAACTTGCTAGAATGGGTGCTGAAATAATAATCGAAAGGCCCAGGGCTATTGTAAAAGGAGTAACTAGGTTAAGCGGCGCACCAGTAATGGCATCAGACTTACGCGCGAGCGCTGCTTTAATAATAGCTGGATTAGTGAGTAAAGGTACTACGGAGGTCTCAAGGATATACCATCTTGACAGAGGGTATCATAACATAAAAGAAAAGCTAGAGCTCTTGGGAGCGAACATAAGAAGAGAAAAAGAAGAATAAGGGAGGAATAATGGCAGTTAGAATCAGACTAAAGAGATTTGGGACAAAGAAAAAACCACACTGCAGGATCGTTGTATGTGATAAAAAACGTGCTAGGGATGGCAAGACCATTGAAGACATAGGGGTCTATGATGCTTCAAAGACCCCGCCGCTCCTGACAGTAAAAAAAGATAGGGCAATATATTGGATGTCTAATGGCGCAACACCTTCAGAGACAGTCCGGTCCCTATTTAAAAAACTAGGCGTTATATAAGATAAATGGTAATAGATGTTCTTACAATATTCCCTAGGATGTTCGACACAGCCCTTGATGAATCGATCATAAAAAGGGCTAAGGAAAAAGGTATTGTAAAAATAAACATCATTGATCTTCGCTCTTTTTCAAAAGATAAACATAAAAAAGTCGATGACAGGCCTTTTGGCGGTGGGCCAGGAATGGTCATGAACGTAGAGCCTTTTTTTGAAGCTATAAATTATATTAGGCGCAGGACAAAGAATGAAAGGTTCAAGACAAGGATCATACTTATGACCCCTAAAGGCAAGCCTTTGGGCCAGAGGTTGGTAAAAAAGGTGTCATCCTATGAACACATCGTGCTTCTATGCGGCCATTATGAAGGTATTGACGAGAGAGTAAGGGAGCATTTAGTGGATGAAGAGATCTCGATCGGTGATTATATATTGACTGGCGGAGAGCTTCCCGCTATGGTACTTATAGATACGATTGTACGTATAGTACCTGGAGTACTTGGAAATATTGATTCTCCCGGTGAGGAATCATTCTCCAAGGATCTTTTGGAATATCCGCAGTACACCAGGCCAGCGTCATTTAAAGGAATGGATGTGCCGGATGTTCTTCTTTCCGGAGACCATAAAAAGATAGAAAGCTGGAGAAAAAAAGAATCACTTAAAGCCACAAAAATAAAAAGACCCGATCTATTAAAAAATAAAAGGAGGAAAAAATGAACAAGATAGCTGAACTAGAAAAAGATATAATGAAAAAGAACATTACAAAGTTCAATGTAGGGGACACTGTCAAAGTCTTTGTGAAGATAAAAGAAGGCGATAAGACACGTCTTCAGGGATTTGAAGGCACTGTCATAGCTAAAAAAGGAAGCAGCGTAAGAGAGACCTTCACTGTAAGGCGCATTTCTTATGGAGAAGGGGTAGAGAGAGTGTTCCAGCTCCACTCACCATTAATAGACTCCATCAAGGTCGTAAAAGAAGGCAAAGTAAAAAGAGCCAAGCTTTACTATTTAAGGAAAAAAATTGGGAAAAACACGAAGATTGAAGAAAAAAGACCTAGTGCATCCGAAGAGGATGCTTCTGTGGGAGAAAAAAGCGTTTCTTAATGGAAGAACTATCATAATAGGTCTGGATGAAGCAGGTCGAGGGCCTCTGGCTGGGCCAGTAGTCGCTTGTGCATGCCTCTTGAATCCATCCCCGATCAAAAGATTTAAACATCCTAAATACGATTCCCGCATAGATGATTCAAAAAAACTCTCTCCTAGACAAAGAGCTGAGGCCTTCCAGGAGATATCAAAAAATACCCTTTTTGGCATCAGTGAAAAACCGCATACATACATAGATAAGAAAAATATCTATCAGGCCACGCTCGGAGCGATGAGACAAGCTGTAAAGACACTTCTTAGGTCATATTGTAAAAAAAATAAGCTTAAAGAAAAAGACATAAAAAAAGATATCTGTATACTTGTAGATGGGGATCTAAAGCTAGGATTGCCCTATAAGACGATCTCTATTATAAAAGGTGACTCGAAATGCTTTGTGATAGCATGCGCAAGTATCTTAGCAAAAGTCACTCGCGATAGGATCATGGAAGATTATGATAAACTATTCCCTCAATATGGGTTTGTAAGGCATAAGGGTTATGGCACAGCTAGACACATAAAGGAAATAAAGGAGCATGGACCCTGCCCCATACACAGAAAAAGCTTTGCCCCGATAAAAAAAGATGAGTCTTTATAAGATATCTACAGGCAAAAAAGGAGAGGCACTTGCCCTGGACTTTCTAAAAAAGCAGGGCTATAAAATATTACAAAAAAACTATAAGACAAAACTAGGAGAAATAGATATAATAGGTAGGGATGGGCCTTATACATCTTTTATAGAAGTTAAGGCTAGAACAGGCAAGAGGTTCGGCCTGCCAGAAGAATCTGTAGATATCAAAAAACAAATAAAGCTTACTAACGTTGCTCTTTATTATATAAAAGAACATGCTATAAAAGATACTCTGTTAAGATTCGATGTTGTGAGTATCGAGGATGTAAACAGTAGTTCCCCGGAAATAAAACTGATAAAAAATGCTTTTGAAGTAAAACCATGGAGGTGAACATTGAAAAACGTACCTAGTGATCTTGATATCGCCCAAGCTTCTAAACTAAAACCGATCATTGAGATCGGCCGACAGATCGGAATAAAAGAGGATGAGCTTGAACTATATGGTAAATATAAAGCTAAGATCGACCTCTCCATCCTGGATCGCCTAAAAGACAGAAAACAAGGAAAATATATAGATGTTACTGCTATTACCCCGACTCCTCTTGGAGAAGGAAAAACAGTAACTACAATAGGTCTAAGTTTAGGCCTAGCTAAAATAGGTAAAAAGATCATAACTACTTTAAGGCAGCCTTCTATGGGGCCTGTGTTCGGCATAAAGGGAGGAGCTGCTGGAGGAGGTTATTCTCAAGTCCTTCCTATGGAAGATATAAACTTGCATTTTACAGGAGATATACATGCAGTAGGAGCTGCAAACAATCTCTTGGCAGCTTTTGTTGATAATCACTTGTTAAAAGGCAATAAGTTTAATATCGATCCAGATACAATAGTTGTTAGAAGAGTAGTGGATATAAGCGATAGAGCTTTAAGACAGATAAAGATAGGCCTAGGAGGAAAGGAAAACGGCATACCAAGAGATACAGGATTTGATATAACTGTCGCAAGCGAGGTAATGGCAATATTAGCTCTTGCTGCATCATTAAAAGACCTACGCGCAAGATTAGGCAGGATGGTCATCGCATCAGACAAAAATGGTTTAGCTATAACAGCTGAAGATGTCCAGTGCGCAGGCGCTATGACAGTGCTGTTAAAAGATGCCTTAAAGCCAAACCTAGTGCAGACAACAGAAAACACTCCCTGTATAATGCATGCTGGCCCTTTTGCAAACATTGCTCATGGAAATAATTCAGTACTCGCAGACTTGATAGCATTAAAACTAGCTGATTACGTAGTGACTGAAAGTGGTTTTGGTGCTGATTGCGGGGCTGAAAAATTCCTGGATATAAAGTGTAGGGCTAAAGGTTTAAAACCACCTGATGGGATAGTGCTTGTAGCTACAGTAAAAGCTCTAAAGATGCATGGCGGAGGATTTGAAGCTATTCCAGGCAGAAAGATCGACCCAGAACTCCTTAAAAAGGAAAATGTGGAAGCTGTAATAAAAGGTGGTGGAAACCTTATAAAACATATTGAGAATATGAGGTCTTTTGGCGTGCCTGTAGTAGTCGCAATAAATAAATTTCTTTACGATACTGATAAAGAAATAGCTGCTGTGAAAGATATAGCTAAAAAAGCTGGTGCAATGGATGTAGTGATAAGCGAGGTATGGGAAAAAGGCGGGGAGGGCGGAAAAGACCTGGCAAAAGCAGTTGTAAAGATGTGCGAAACAAAATCTAATTTTAAATTCCTATACGAACTTGACATCCCTATAAAAGAAAAGATAGAGACAATAGCAAAAAAGATATATGGGGCTAAAGATGTAGAATACTCTGAAGAAGCTGAAAAGAAAATAGCTTATTATACAAAGCTCGGGTACGATAAGCTTCCTATCAATATGGCTAAGACCCATTTATCTTTATCTCATGATCCAAAATTAAAAGGAAGGCCTGAAGGTTTCACTCTTCCGATAAGAGAGGTAAGGATCTCAGCTGGTGCAGGATTTTTATATCCTTTGTGCGGGACTATGCGTACTATGCCAGGTTTACCATCTGTACCTGCAGGAACAAAAGTAGATATTGATAAAGATGGAAAGATAGTCGGTTTGTTTTGAGGGGGTTTCAGGCCGCAGGTATCAGGTAACAGGTTTTTACCTGCAACATGCTGCTTGTAACCTGTAACTATGCGAGGTTACCATGTATATAAATGAGTCAATAAAGACATATTTAGATGACCTAGGTGCTCGCAAGAGTGCTCCAGGAGGAGGAAGTGCTGCTGGCCTAAGTGGAGCGATCGGTACAGCTTTACTAGAGATGGTATGTAACTTTACCCTTGGCAAAAAAAAATATAAAGATGTGGGATCGAAGATAAAAAAACATCTTGAGGACCTGGCTAAGCTCAAGAATAGCTTTGAAGGATCTATAGATGAAGATGTTAAAGTATACAGAGAGGTAAGAGAATCGTTTAAGTCAAATGATCCTAAAAGGATCGAAGATGCACTTAAAAATAGCTACGGGCTATGCCTTAACATATGTGAAAGGTCCAGAATAGCTATGGATATAGCAAGTGACTTGGCTAATATAGGCAACGCTGATCTAATAACTGACGTTGGATGCGGAGCTGATATGCTAATGGCTAGTTTTAATTCTGGGGCTTTTAACTGTGAAATAAACCTAAAATTTATGAAAGATAGGGGTTTTGCTGAAAAAGAAAAAGAAAGGTTAGCTGATTATAAAGATATTGAAAAAAAATATAAAGAAGTGATCCTTAAGACCAAAGAAAGGATGAAATAATTATGGCAGCAAAGTTATTGGACGGCAAAGCTCTTTCTAAAGATCTAAAAGAAAAAATAAAAAAAGAGGTAGAGGAGTTAAAGGCTAAATATAAAAGATCTCCTAAACTAGTAAGCGTTCAAGTCGGGGAAAATCAAGCATCAGAAGTATATTTAAGATCCCAGATGAAAAATGCTGAAAATCTTGGGATAGAATATAAGCTAGAGAAACTAGATGGCAGATCGACCCAGGAAGACCTCATAGAAGCTATAAAAAAACTAAATTCAGATAATGCAGTCAATGGCATAATAATACAGATGCCCCTTCCTCAACATATTGACGCGAAGCTCATCCCTCGTTATATTTCTCCATCCAAAGATGTCGAGGCTGTCCACCCGCAGAACATGGGAGAGATAGTCTTTGGCAGAGAATCAGTCAGGCCTTGTACAGCAGCAAGCTGTATGGAGCTATTGAATTCTATAGAAGGGTTGGAGCTTTATGGAAAAGAAGCAGTTGTCGTAGGCCATAGCGAGATCGTAGGAAAACCTTTGGCATTAATGCTCCTAAATAAATTCGTAACAACAACAATCTGCCATATCGCAACAGGAGAGAGAGGAAATCTTCCAGAATTCGTCAAAAAAGCTGAGATCTTAATAGTAGCATGCGGAAAGGCATGCCTGGTAAAAGGGGATTGGATAAAAGAAGGTGCTATTGTAATAGATGTAGGCATAAATAGAGTGGGTGATAAGATAGTCGGTGATGTAGAGTTTGAGAAAGCAGCTGAGAGGGCAAGTTATATCACTCCTGTACCAGGTGGCGTAGGACCTCTCACAGTCGCCATGCTCATGAAGAATCTAGTAGAGATCTTTAAAAAGCAGTTGTAATTCATTTTACAACGGGTCCTGTCCGAGATTCACCCCGCAAGTGCTCGCCAAACGCTGCGCGCTTGCAGGGACCCCAATCTCGGCCACCCGCTGTAAAATGAAATTAAACACGGTACAATTTGGTCTTTGATCATATTATAAAAGGGTGTTCTGGGGAGCTATGCGGCGCATCAGGAACATAGCGGCATCCAGTCATATTTAAGTATGAGGTGTTCAAGGCTTTAGAGTGAGATCGAGCCTAACTAAAGGCGAAAGCTCTATTCGTAGAGCGAGCTCTAAACCGTAGAACACGGCGCGGTGTTCCAGCGCCGTATAGTCACCAGAGCACCCTTGTTCTAAAAAAATACAAAAGGAGAATAGCGATGTCACTTTGCGATAAGATAAATGAAGGAAAATTTATTCTAACATCTGAGATAGGGCCTCCTAAAGGCACTGACATTAAGGAGACTATAGAAGATGCTCTTCTTCTTAAAGGCAGAGTAGATGCTATCAATGTAACTGATCTACAAAGCTCGGTAATGAGGGTCGGGTCTTTAGCTATCTGCAAGCTCCTTATAGAAAAAGGGATCGAACCAGTGTTCCAGATGACCTGTAGGGATAGGAACCGCCTAGCGCTTCAGTCAGACCTATTATCAGCAGAAGTATTTGGCATAAAAAATATCTTAGCATTAACAGGCGATCATCCTGCCTTGGGAGACCATCCTGAAGCAATGCCTGTCTTTGACCTAGACTCAATACAGCTCCTAGAGACAATAAAGATCATGCATTCAGGAAAGGATCTTGCAGGGAAGGATCTTAAAGGAAAGCCTGATTTTTGCGTAGGAGCAGTTGTAAATCCAGGAGCTGACCCAATAGAGCCAGAGGTCATAAAGATGGAGAAAAAAATACAAGCTGGCGCAAAGTTCTTTCAAACCCAGGCTATCTATGACATTGATCTCTTTAAAAAGTTCCTAGACGCATCAAAACACTTAAAAACTACTATATTAGCTGGCATAGTACTGTTAAAATCAGCTGGTATGGCAAAATTTATGAATAAGAACGTAAGCGGCGTGTTTGTACCGCAGCGTTTGATAGATGAGATGGATAAAACCCAGGATAAGAGCGCTACATCCATTGAGATAGCAGCAAGACTAATAAATGAACTCAAACCAATGTGCCAAGGTGTACACATTATGCCAATAGGTTGGGATAAAAAAGTACCTTTAGTATTAGAAGCAGCTGGATTATGAAAATTGCAATAACTGGAAAAGGTGGAGTAGGAAAGACTTCTATAGCAGCAGCTTTGGCTTTTATATTCAAAAAACAAGGCAAGAAGGTCATTGCAATAGATGCTGACCCAGATGCTAATCTAGGAACATCTCTTGGATTCTCAAAAGAAGAGAGGCCTGAGCCTATTTCTACATTAAAAAAAGTAATACTCGAAAGAACTGGGGAAGTGGGTTCTTTCTTTAAATTAAACCCTAAAGTGGATGACATACCTGATAGATTTTCAAAAGAAAAAAATAATATAAAACTTCTTGAGATGGGGACAGTAAAAAAGGGCGGAGCTGGATGCGTATGTCCAGAAAGTGCTTTTTTAAAAGCACTGCTAAGTCATATATTCCTTAATAGGGATGAGGTCGTCATAGTGGATATGGAGGCTGGGATAGAACATCTCGGAAGAGGGACAGCCCAGGCAGTTGATAAATTTATTATAGTGGTAGAACCTAGCTTGACTTCTTTGTCTACAGCAAATAAAATAAAAGAGTTGGCTGAATCTTTAAAAATAAAAGAGACCATTATCATCGGGAATAAAATAAGGGATGATAATGATAAAGTATTTCTACAAAATAATGACCTAAACCTAAAGATAGATTGCTTTTTAAAACTAGACAACAGTATCCTAAGTTCTAGGGGAAAGATCCCCCAAGATTCACCTTTTGTAAAAGATCTAGAGGAGGTTTTTAATGCCATCAAAATCAACTAACTCGGTAGATGATAAACTTAGACAAATTGCGAAAGATAATAACATAAAAACTATTTGGGACCGCTTCATGGAACAGGAGCCTAGATGTGGTTTTGGCACGCTAGGCGTATGCTGTAAGATATGCAATCTCGGGCCCTGCAGGATCGACCCTTTTGGGGAAGGCGCTCAACAAGGAGCTTGCGGCGCTGATAGCGACGTAATATCTGCCAGAAATCTTGCTCGCAATACTGCTGGAGGCTCAGCATGTCATTCTGATCATGGAAGAGACCTGACAAGGACATTGCTTGAGTTAGGGCGGGGAAAAACAAAAGACTATTCCATCAAAGACCCTGTAAAATTAAGAAAACTAGCTGTTGAATTTAGTTTGACAGTAGATGGGAAAGATGATCTAAAGATAGCTGAAGAATTAGGAGAAAGAATATTTAAAGAATATGGCCAGCAGGAAGGAGAACTCACGCTTATAAAAAGAGCTCCTAAAAAACAGCTCGACACATGGAAAAAGCTTAAAGTCTATCCAAAAGGCATTGATATAGAAGTAGTAGAGACAATGGCGAGGACGCATGTAGGGGTTGATAATGAATACAAGCATTTGATAGAATGCGCTATTAAATGTTCCTTAGTCGATGGATGGGGTGGATCTATGATAGCAACTGACTTAAGCGATATACTCTTCGGATCTCCCAAACCTATAAGAGCAGAAGTTAACCTCGGGGTTCTCAAAGAAGATGAAGTGAATGTGTTGATACATGGCCATGAACCAACGCTCTCAGATATTATAGTATCTGCAAGTCAGGATAAAGAAATACTGGAACTTTGCAAGAAAAATGGAGCAAAGGGAGTAAATCTTGCTGGAATATGTTGTACTGCAGCTGAAGTCTTAATGAGGCATGGCGTGTCTATGGCAGGGAGCTTTCTCCAACAGGAACTTTCTATTATTACAGGAGCAGTTGAAGCAATGGTAGTAGACATACAATGCATTATGCCATCTCTTCCAGAAGTGGCAAAACATTATCATACAAAACTCATCTCAACCTCTCACAAGGCAAAGTTCAGAGGTATGCAACACATAGAATTTCATGAAGAGAATGCTCTAAATATAGCCAAAGATATCCTAAAGATAGCTATAGAAAACTTTAAGAACAGGGATAAGAAAAAAATCAATATTCCTAAAGAAAAAACCACTATAGTAGCTGGTTTTACAACTGAAAATGTCTTTTATAATCTTGGCGGTAAGTTTAGACCTAGTTATCGGCCTTTAAATGATGCAATCATCTCAGGAAGGTTGAGAGGTGTCGCAGGCGTAGTGGGATGTGATAATCCTAAAAATGAATCAAGTATGTGCCATGCTGAGATGGTAAAATATCTAATAAAAAATGATGTATTAGTAGTGCAGACTGGTTGCAGCGCTGGCGCATGTGGGAGAGCAGGACTTCTCACGCCTGAAACCGCTGTTAAATATGCGGGCGATGGCTTAAGAGAAATATGCGAAACAGTGGGCATACCTCCGATACTACACACAGGTTCATGTGTTGATAATACTAGAATACTTACTGCATGCTGCGAGATGGTAAAAGAAGGCGGCATAGGAAATTCTATAGATGAACTTCCTGTCGCAGGAGCTGCTCCTGAATGGATGTCAGAAAAAGCAATTGCCATAGGATGGTATTTCGTAGCATCAGGCATATTCGTCGCAATAGGCTCTCCTTTAAGAGTATTGGGGAGCAAAAATGTCACGGATTACATCACTAAAGAAATAGAACCTATTGTCGGAGGGAAATGGGCTTTTGAAGGCGACCCGATAAAAGCCGCGAAGCTCATGATAGAGCATATTGACAAAAAAAGAGCAGCATTAAAACTTCAGCCCATGATGTCAATGAGGGCATAAGTTATGGAACAGAGTGACATAACTTATAAGCCCGAATTTGACCCCACACCCAGCATGTACTATGTATATGTTTTAAGGGGTGTCAAAAATAAAGGGTTTTATTGCGATTATACAAGAAAAATGATAAATGCTGGGTGTGGGGTTTAATTCGCGCCTTCACTAGAAGCAAAAGAAAGGAGTTTGACTTATGTCGCATTTCATGCTCCATAAGTCAAGCGCTCATTAAAAATGAAGAAAATATACTGCGATATTAAAAAATGTCTTGGATGTGGCTCCTGCGAGATAGCATGCGCAGTAGAACACTCTAAAACAAAAGACCTAGCTAGAGCTATAAAAGAAGCTGATCTTCCAATAAAGCGGAGAAAAGCTGAATTTATAGATTCAGGGGTTGCAATATCTACAGGATGCCATCATTGCGAAGACGCAGCATGCGTAGAAGCATGTATGTCAGGCTCTATGTATAAAGATAAAAAAACAGGGCAGACCATGCACGACGTAGATAAGTGTGTTGGTTGCTGGATGTGTGTTATGAGTTGTCCATTCGGCGCATTAGCAAGGAAGAAAAAAGATAAGATAGTCGTAAAATGCGATCTTTGTCCTGATAGAGACGTACCCGCATGTGTAGAAGCATGCCCAACAGGCGCCCTTGTACTAGGAACACTGAAGGAGTTTAAGGCTAAATTATAATTAAGATAAAGGAGTTTTTATGAATTACGTGATAATCGGCTCGAGTGCTGCTGGAATAAGCGCAGTAGAATCCATTAGAAAAAGGGATTTGACCTCCAAGATAACTGTAATATCAAATGAAGCAAAGCCACTTTACTCTAGATGTCTCATATCTTATCTATTAGCTGGAACAATATCAAAAGAAAAGATATGGTACCGTAAAGACTCTTTCTTTAAAGAAAATAAGTGCGA
>JBDRCN010000001.1:0-145493 GCA_043821705.1 Candidatus Omnitrophota bacterium | reverse complement strand
AGCACTTAGTAAATCATCAGTATAATCTGAATTACCTGCATCTACGCCT
Source organism: Candidatus Omnitrophota bacterium (assembly GCA_043821705.1). Lineage (GTDB taxonomy): Bacteria > Omnitrophota > Gorgyraeia > Gorgyraeales > Gorgyraeaceae > JBDRCN01. The sequence goes on along the minus strand of JBDRCN010000001.1, from coordinate 145,444 downwards.
GAACCTGTTTCAGTTACAGTGTAGCTAACAGTTACATCAGCTTTATACCAGTCATTTCCATTAGGTAGTCTGTCAGGTGCACCTGTTATTATAGGTGCTGTCATATCTACTTTTATAGGAGACACTGTTAAAGCTGTAGCAATGTTACCTGCTAAGTCAGCTATAGTATCTGAGATAACTGATAGGTTATCGCCTTCTCCAGTTGTGGTCTTAGAAGCAAGTGTTGTAGATAAAGCGCCACTTGGTGCGAATCCTGATAAGTTATCAGTTGCATCAAATGGTACTGTTACATCGCTCTTGTACCAGCCGTTGTTCCCTGCTAGACCTGTCCATGCTCCTGCTGTGATTATTGGAGCGATCTTATCTATATTTATTCCGCTCTTTATTGCTGTTGCAAACCATCCTGCCATATCATATACGATACCAGAAGCAGATTGGTTCTTTGCATTAAGGCTTAATATATCGTCACCATAATCTGACGGTGGGTTTGGATCTACACCTGAAGTAGCATCATCCACAGTATAACTGACTGTTACATTAGCATTGTACCAATCGTTTCCGTTAGGAGCTCTGTCAACTGCAGCAGTTATAGTAGGAGGTGTCTTATCTACCATCATCTCTCCTGCTGTTACTTTAATTGCAGTGTTGCCTGCTAAGTCACTTACTGTATCAGATGTGACAAATAGGTTGTTTCCTTCGCCTGTTGTAGTCTTACTAGCAAGTGTTGCAGCTAAAGCGCCAACTGGTGCGAATCCTGATAAGTTATCAGTGGCATCAAATGGTACTGTTACATCGCTCTTGTACCAGCCATTGTTACCTGCTAGACCTGTCCATGCTCCTGCTGTGATTATTGGAGCAGTCCAGTCAAACATAAAATTATAGAGGCTTTCGATATTTCCAATGCCGTCGCTTACTGTGAAAACCCATGCATCCCCTTCTTCTGTAGCAGTGGCAGAAGCCCCTGCAATTTGATTAATATCATCAAGAATAGTTATAGGCCCAACGAGCCCATCAATAAGTCCATATTGGAACGTTGCATCAAATGCAAGCTCAATTGGATCGTCAGAACCATCTGAAACAGTTGAATCCTTCACATTTGCGCTTGTATTACCATCAACGAAAACAAAAACTCCAGCTGAACCATCTGCTGCTCTAAAAACAATATAGTCTTGGTCCGCTACTAGATTTTGTCCCAATTCAAGACGAATGGTTCCTGCGCCTGCATTAAGTAATCCCCTGTACGTACCGCCTGCTGTACTGATGTTTAGTTTATTGGACGTAATTATTTTAATGTCCCCGCCATTTGTGCTTACAGAGGAGCCTGCGTACATATTATAATTATCACCTGCTGCTGTTGCTGTAAAAGCTAAGGATGATATTGTTTCATCAAGAGCATATTCCCACTCAAAGCCAACCACCGGCTTATTTGTATCACTATATCCATCGTCATCATGGTTATACCACTGGTCAACATCTAAATCGCTAGTCAAGCTACCTGGAACAAAAGTAGCAGGCCTCCTTGCTGTAATAGTAGAGCCTGCATATTGGATGATGCCTTCTCCTGCTGAAAGAGTTATAGGCCCATTCGCAGTTACATTAGAATCAACACCAAACCATATATCTTCACCAGCTGTAATATCTATTCCTTTGCCTGACATATCCGTATCTGCAGATAGGCCAAATTCACCAGAGCCATCACTATCACTATCAGCAGTTATAGTAATATCCCCGCCAGTCACATTAAGGTCTCCTGTAACATAAATATTCTCTTCATCTGACCATGACTGGTCGCCTGAATAGCTGCCTGATATAGAGGTATCCCCTCCATTCGCATTATAAATGCCTTGAAGAGCGTTTATCACGCCATAATAATTCGCTCCTACTGAATCAACTGTAACTGTCTCTGCTTCTATGGTCCCTCCTATATTAACCCTCTGATTTCCTGTCAATAGGACTGCTCCGTTAAGCAACCCTGCTTCTATAATGCCAGTATTATTGATCGCGTAATCAAAAACGCTATTTAAGGCTTTTGCGCTAAGAGTAACTATGCCGTTATCAGCTGTGATATTTCCAGTGTTCTCTACACCTGAAGAGACATTAGTGATCCCGCTTTGTACGCTTTTATCAACAGAAACAGCTATGAGCCCTGCAATATCCAGATTTAATGTCATCTGTTCTCCGCTTGCTAACGCAACGCTATCACGAGTAGTTACAATGCCTTCATTTTTAATAGCTCCACCAAGTAGGCCTACATTATCTGAGTTTATCTGACCCTGGTTTACGATTGATTTACCATCTACGCTAGAGACTTTATTAAAAATATAATCCCCCGCAAGAAAATCATTATTATTGATATTTAAAGTAGAGGCAACTAATCCAGCTGTATCTATCCTGGCATTTTGGCCAAAGAATACGCCATTAGGATTTACTATCCAAACTCTACCATTCGCAGCTAATTTTCCAAGGATACTAGAAGGGTCGATCCCCACTACTCTATTTAGCGCAACGCTGGCTGAAGATGGCTGATAAAAATTCACAGCTTCAGCTTGTGCTATAGAAAAGCTGTTATAATTTGTTATCAGGTTACCAGTATTCTGGGTTATATTTAAAGTGTCAGCTAGGGACCTATCAAATGTAGCCTCACCTGAAACTACTTGTTCGCCTTCTGGCAAAGCATAACCCATAGCAGGTTGATATATTAGCATAGTTACTAATATAAGTTTCAAAAAATACAATTTACTTCCCTTCATACTATCCTCCTTTTAAAATTACTCTTGTTTTGACTATATTTTTTAACTTATTCTACTCTTTTATAATGCTTTATAAAGATTTAATATATGCATACTAGTATACCAGATTTTTATTGCCTGTCAAGGCGTTTTTTAAATATTTTTTAAGGTTAGTTATTAATAAAAATTCCATGTTACTTCAGCCCATGTGCGGAAATGGTCTCCATCTGATGGGGTCTCATCCAGTGGCCAGCCAAATTCAAGCCTTACAGACAGATCCTTATCTGGAACATTGAGCCTTAGACCGCATCCGAGAGATCTCAATGTCTCTGTCTTTTCTTCGCCAGCTTGTGGATTCCTTAGTTTTAGGTGTGCAAAATCGAAAAAGCCTACTGCGCTGAGGGTTTTATTTAGCTTATTTTTACAAATAGGTACTTCCCAGCTCTCTGGAAGCATTGTAAGAGGCAGGGATAGCTCCATGACTGAGCTTAAGCCTTCATCCCCGACTTTCTCAGCTGGTGGATAGCCTCTATTATTGAGAATACCTCCACCTTGGAATTGTTCTGATGAAGTTAAGATATAAGGTGATACCTGGAGTTGGTTTTTCCAAAGCAAGCTTAGATTAAGAGGTAATTTATGAAGCCTTAAAAGCCATGCATTATATTTTGTGAATTTTCCTCCAGCTCCAGTCCTGGAAGCTCTCACATCTACATCATCGAGTCCCTGCATGATATCTGGGATCCCATAACTAAATTCATTTACAAATATTGTCCTTCCGTATTTATCTATCTTGTCAACATCAAACCCACCCTTTGCAATACGCATCTCATCCCTGGATGTCTCATTGCCAACCTGGTAGTTTCTGATATGCTTATAGTCAAAACCAGAGGTCAATCTTATGTCTAATGTCTCTTCATCAACTAAATATTTATTTAAAAATAGAGAATAGATCGTGCTTTTACCTCTCACATCAGCTGGCTCTAGCTCTTCAAGCAACCTGAGCCTGCTTTTCGTTGCAAAGAAACCAACCTCGAATGTATCCCAAAAAGGCAAAAGATATCTAAGACTGCTTAAAAGATAACTGTTCTCATGGTCTGTCTTTAGGAGTTTTAATGTAAGGATGTCATCGTGGCCAGTGATATTGCCATGATCGCATTTAAGTGAATATCTATATTTTCTGATGTAGCGTGAACCAAAATTATCATATTCCAGGCCAGCAGTAAATGGCTTCTTGTCTTCGACCTCTAATACGACATCTGTCTGGCCAGGGACTTTTCCCGGGACTAAGATAGCTTTTGCATGCCTATTTGGATGTTCATTTATCCTTACAAGGCTCTTCCTAAGAAGTTCATTATTAAAGCTATCTCCTTGTTTTAACCTCATTTTCTTCTCAAATAGTTCGCTACTAAAATATTTATTACCTTTAATAGTAAGGCTGCCCATTATACCTTCAAGGACTCTTATCTCTAATACTCCTTTAGAAAGATCCTGAGGGGGAATATATGCGCGGGACGTGAGATAGTTCTTCCTTCTATAAAGATCTGTTATAAGGTCAGCTATCTTCTGTATCTCTCTTAGCGACAGTTCTTTGTTCTCATATTCATCTACAATGCCTCTTACAATCTCTTTCTTAAAGAGCGTAACTCCTACTACATCTATCTGTTTTATAAATACTGCCTCTTCACCCTCTTTACGCTCGAATGTTTCCTCTTCTTCCTTTATCTTAGGCATTTCAGTGGTCTCTTCTATCCTCTCTCTCATCTTTTCATCAATATCTATTTCACGGTCTATCTTATCCATCTCACTAGGTGTCTGAGAAAAGCTAGCTTTACTATAAAAAAGTAGAGAAAATAAAACCATTAAAAAGATCGATAATCTTCCTGCTTTCATTTTTTCGTTCCCCTTTCAAATTTTTTAAAAAATACGGTTTGGATACCTTATAACTTCAATGATAATTAAAGATATGAAAATCAACGAGTGTTATACATTATACTATTTTAGGATTGTTTTGGCAAGTATTTTTTTTGTTGGCGCGCCCACCCTGATTCGAACAGGGAACCTACGCCTTCGTAGGGCGGCACTCTATCCAATTGAGCTATGGGCGCTTACTACGCTATTCAACTTATTAATCAATGGTATAGCTTCGTAGGAGCTATTCCTTCGAAGCCCTACCATCGCTCAACAAATTAAAGGGCGAAGTAGAGGGCGCTTTTTTAGTAGTTAGCTATGAGGTCTTGGAATTCTTTTATGTCTTGAAGAGGCTTAAAGTCTTCAGAATCCTTTATATCACTAGCTAGGGTTGGGTTTAGAGTTAAGGCCTCTGTTAGATAGGACAGGCTTATCTCTGTTTTAGCACGATAAGCATATATCTTGGCAAGGACCAGGTAAGGCCTGTAATCTTTTGGTGTTAGGACTATTGATTCTTCAAAAGCCTTAACAGCTTTATCATTTTCACCTGCTCCAAGGAACCTTCCGCCTTTTTCAAAAAGAGCATCCCCTCTCATTTCATTAAAGAGTTCATCTACTGTCTTTGTCTTTTCAGGCGCCTTGTCATATAACGTAGTCTCTTTGATCATGTTATAGCTTTTTTCAAAGGCCTCTCTTGATTTCTTAGTATCCCCTTTTCCATAATAGGCCTTTGATATCAACCTATATAATCTTGGGCGATTTGGATTTCTCTCTATTAATCTATCTAAAAACCCTATTGCCTTATCATATTCCATAGTGTTAATATAAGGGCCTACTAGATTCGCCATAATAGTATAATCTTCTGGATTTGTCTCTAGTGCCTTTTCACCGTACTCTATTACCTTAGCATTATTCCCCTGGAGTCCATATATAGATATTAGATTTCTGTATGCTGCAATGGATTCTGGCACAATATCTATCAATTCTAAAAAAGTTGCCACTGCCTCATCATTCCTGCCATTCCAGGCATACACATACCCTAGATTTAGATATGCGTTAAGATTCAATTCATCTATTTCTATAGCTTCCTTGAATAATTCTATGGCCTCTTCTGTCTTGCCTTCTTTTGCAAGCGCTAACCCTTCTTCATTAGAATCTTCTGAAAGCGCCTCCATCTCTTCGATCGTTATCTCATCTTCTATAGCTACCTCATCGTCCTCAGCAGCTAAACAATATGTGCCCATCAATACTATTAATAAAATAGGAAGAATGATCTTTTTCATCCAGGTTCTCCTCTTATCTACTGATACGGTTTTTTCTCTTAGAATATTCTATGCCTTCCTTATCATAAAGACTAGCATAGTCAGGGTTTATCTTCAAGGCCTTGTCATAATCAGTCCTTGCTTTTTTCACATCCCCTAGTTCGCTATAGGCATTTCCTCTATTGTAGAAACTGCCGGCATCATTAGGGTCTATATCAATTACTTTGGTATAATCTTCGATCGCTTTTTCAAATATACCTATAAAACTATAGGCATTGCCTCTATTATAATACGCGTGTGCTTTATTAGGATTTATCTCTATTGCCTTAGTGTAGTCGGAGATAGCTTTTTCTAACTGCCCTTGAATAGCGTACAGATTGCCTCTATTGTGATATGCATTATCATAATTTGGATTTAAGTTTATGGTCTTAGTATAGTCGGAGATCGACCTTTTAATATTACCGTCCAAAGCATAAGCATCTGCACGATTATAATAAAAATCCGGCTTATGTGGATCGAGTTTTATGGCCTTATTATAATTAGAAATTGCTTTTTCAAGTTCTCCCATCTCAGAATAAGCAATGCCCAAGTTATAATAAGTGTTTGCATTTTTTGGATCTATCTTTAAGGCTTTCTCAAAATCATCCATAGCTTTTTTAAGCAGGCCCTTGATAATGTAGATATTGCCTCTATTGATATAGACCTCTTCATCATCTGGAGAAAATTCTAATGTTCTATTATAATCGGAGATGGCATCATCAAAATCACCTCTTCTAGCATAACTAAGGCCCCTATTATAATAATATCTAGGATCTTTTGAGTTGATCTGGATGGCTAATGTAAGGTCAGTTATAGCCTCGTCAAGGTTCCCATCCATGACATATGCATTAGCTCGGTTGTAATAACCTTCTGGCCTTTCTGGTATGATATCTATAGCGCTTTCGAAATCAAATATAGCTTGGTCATAATCACCTTTTATAGCATAAGCTATACCCCTATCACAATATATATCATAATTTTCAGGCTCTATCTTTATAGCCTTATTAAAATCTAAGATCGCTTCATCGAACAAGTCTTTATCAAAACTGATAAGCGCTCTCTGGTAATAAGACTTGCTGTGCCCTTTATTCAATGTTATTGCTTTATTAAAATCATCCAGTGCCTTTTGGATGTTGCTATTATTGGCATAGACAAGACCTCTATTGTAATATGCATCTGATTTTTTCGGCTTTATATCGATCGCTTTATTAAAATCAGTTAGTGCTGACTTGATATCGCCCAGTTCGCTATGCGCATTACCCCTATTTATATATGAATCCTCGTCATCAGGTTTTAACTTTATCGCACTTGTAAAGTCGCTTACAGCTTTTTTAAACTCTCTCCTCTGGGCATAAGCTATGCCCCTATTGTAAAATGCATCAGCTATACTTGGGTTAAGATGGACTGCCTTAGTGTAAGCATCTATAGCAAGGTCTTGATTATCCATCAGTGAATAAGTCACGCCTAGCTGGTAATAAAGACTGGCGTTATTTGGATTGTTCTTTATGGAGTTATATAGACGTTCTATGGCCCTATCGTATTTATTTTTTCGAATAAAGGATTTTTGTGTCTCAGAATAAGAGGTACTGGGAATAAAACTTATTAATATAAGAATAGCTGCTAATATAATGTATTTTTTACAAAAACCGGAAGACATACATTGCCCCATTTTCTTTTTCTAAATTATACCATATATATAGATTATTGGAAGCTTAAATATTTAATATATTATAAGTGTTTTTTCCTCATAAGGATACGGGCAATTCTTTCTTCAACCTTAGGATGTAAAAATACTATTAAAAGCCCTCCTATGATATTCCCTATGGTGACAGGAACGAGATTATTGAACATGACTAAAAAGTCAGATATAAATTCTCCTTTTACCATAAGGCCAGCTGGCAAAAAATACATGTTCGCTACACTATGTTCGTAGCCGGAGACTACGAATGTCATAATAGGAAAATATATAGCAAATATCTTTCCTGTGATCGTCCTGGCAGCGATAGACATTATTACTGCTAAACATACCAGCATATTGCATAGGATACCGCGTGAAAATGCCTCTACGAAACTAAGTCCTAGTTTTGTCTGAGCTATATTAACTGCTGTCTCGCCTACTGGAGTAATATCCCCGGAATGGGTCAAGAGTCCAGACTTCAATACAAGCCATGCTATTAAGATCGCACCTATAAGGTTCCCTATATATACTACGAACCAATTGCGCAGCACTTTCATAAGAGAATACTCTTTATAGATAAATCCTATTGTCATCAGTATATTACCTGTAAAAAGCTCTGAACCTGGGATAAGCACTAACATAAGCCCTACGGTAAATACGCTCGCAGCAATAAACCTTGAAAGCCCTGGGTCTAAATGGCTTCCACTTAAGATAGCTGTAGCTGCACTAGCCCCGAAGGCAATATACATACCTGCTAAGATCCCGAATATAAAAAGTTCAAAGACTGTCTCAGTAGCTTTTCTCTTGCCTATCTCGCTTATTGTCCTTGATATCTCTATAGGAGTTAAAAACAGTCTATCCATCTATACTCCTTCCTATTTTAGTTTTTTAGTGGGGATTGTGCCAGGTTTGGATAAATCTATCGTGAAAATCACAATATTATAATTAATCTTCCATCATAAAAAAATAATATAAAGCGACCAGTGCGATGATAATAGTAGTTATGATCCTGATAAATAAAGGGTCGAACGTATCTTCGGGGCTGACAAAGATCTTTCCGACATAACTCTCTGCTTGTGTGGCAGCTAGTAATACAATGCCCACGACCGAACAAAAGGAAAAAGATTTTTTTGCAGTCCAAAATATGAGAAGGATTAAAAATGCTATAAGAAGAAATATCCAGAATAGTGGGTTAGATACAGAGAACTCGAAGTCCTTGAGTCTTTCAAGGTTAGTAAAAAATGCAGCCTTTAAACTATAAAAATCTATATCCATATTTAGTAAGAGTGTAGCACACTTATTTTAATTATTCAATACCTGCGTAATTTGTACCTAAAATCATTCCATGGGAACCTGGTACCAGGACATTCTGTAGAAGCGCCTTTTACATCACTATGGCCTAATATGCGGGATTCAGGGATGCTATATTCTTTTCTTAATTTATTTACAAGCCAGGCAAGAGAATCCATCTGTTTTTTAGATACCTTGTCCTCACTGAAATTTCCTACAAGGCATATGCCTATGGACCTGCAGTTCATGTCCCCTGCCTTACAATGCGCACCATCCTCCTGGTGTATCCACCTGGGAGATACTTCTACCTGGCCATCCTCTTTTCCTGATGTACCATTATCTATTACAAAGTGATACCCTAGGCCTTTCCATTTTCTTTTATTAGAATGCACATAATCAAAACTCAGGGCATTCCCAACATCTGTCGCTGAATGGTGTATTATTATATATTTCCATTTTTTAGAAGGCCAAAGGGGGACAACTGCCCTAAGAGGCGCAGCATCCGGTATGAGCAACTTCTGGCCTTTTTCTAATTTTGTAATATCAGCGATGTTGTTGACATTCGCTATGCTTTCTATCTTGACATCATACATCTTGCTTATGCGCCACACTGTCTCTCCTGGACCTACTTCATGGTAAACATTTGTCCTAGCCACATCAGGAGCTGTTATGATATGCTCCCCTCCGATAGGATAAGGTTCTATTGTCTGCAATATATCAGTACTTCTGGGAGCCCTAGCGCATCCTGTAAGTCCTAGCAATAATATCAAGCTGAGTAAAAGAATATTGTTTTTCATATCACCTCACTAGTTCACTTAAAGGCACTACTCTTATTCCTTTTTTCTCTAATTCAGGTATAGCATCTTCTATTACTTTAAAAGTCACATCTATATTATGCCCTATGCCTACAGCCCTTCCTTTTTTTAAAGCAATACTGATCAATTCTCTCATCTGCCCTTTAACATAAACCTCGAAGTTCTCTTTATCTGTCTGGTCTGTGATGTCTAAAAACACGTCTCTTTCAATGCTCTTTATCCCAACTTTACGTGCTAGATCAGTACATACTGATCTAGGCGAAGTAATGCTGTCTAGAAAAAACAGGTCTCTTTTCTTAAGTTCATCGAAGATTATGGCCATTAACCTGACATCCTCAGTAGCCTTTGAACCTTGATGATTGGAAATTCCTGATAGCCCTGGAAGAGAGTCAATATCCTGGGTTAAGATCTTAACTATATCCTCTTTTTCCATATCCGTCTTTATGGTATTTTTTTCTGCAGCATTGCCGCTTTTAGATTCCAGAGGAAGATGAAGAAGGATATCATGAAAATCTCCTCTTTTCTTTACCTGCTCTAGTACATCTTTTGAAAAATATAGGCGTGGCAGGATAGAAATAGTCAGCGGCACATCTATCTCTAAGATCGTCTCTAGATTTTTAGTATTATATCCCCAGTCATCTATTACAATGGCGATCAAAGCACCTGGTCCTTTGACTATAGGGGTTTTCCCTTCTTTGAAGTTTCTAATGGCAAATATTAAAACTATTAGAACGAGAATGGATATTGCTGGTATGATTATTCTTTTATTCATCTATTCGATTCTTTAAAATTAGCTATCAAGTTTTTTATGTTCTCTTCTATGAAACAGATGTTATCTTTATTCATCCACTGTTTTTTAAATATGTTCCCACCAAAAGCTGCTCCTGAAGCCCCGTTTTGGAAGAATTCCTTTATGTTCTCCGGGGTCACTCCGCCGCATGCTAAAAACAAAATATCATTAAAAGGCGCTTTTATCTCTTTAAGATATGACGGCCCAAAAAATTTAGCTGGAAACACCTTTACCATAGTAGCACCCATGGACCAAGCATTGTATATCTCTGTCGGTGTGAATGCGCCAGGAAAAACAGGTATATTCTTCTTAACACATTCTCTTACTACATCTTCTTTTGCTATGGGCATGACAATAAAACTTGCCCCGCTATCTAGAGCCTTTTTCAGGTCATCTTTGGTCAGGACTGTACCAGCTCCTATGGTGAGTTTTTTATTTGCAAGACGAACCATGTCTTTTATTAATAAATGAGCATCTTTTGTATTCATCGCTAGCTCTACTGTCTTAAGGCCTGAAGAGATCATAGTCTCTGTGAGGAGCCTTAATATAGTTTTATCAATACCTCTTAAAATGCCCATTATAGGAAGTTTTTTAAAATCAGGTACATTCATATAAATAGATCAGTCAATACTTTTAAGGCTTTCGTAAAATTCCCTGTAGTTTTCTTTTTTCTCGCTGTTACGAAGCGCCATAGCTGCTTTTGGATGCTCATTCATCATGCCTGATATAGCATAAGGGATTATATAACCCCATTCTATTTTATTTCGTAGCGGTATGAATTCTTTAGATATAAGATCTAGTATAGGACGTATATCAAATTTAGGATTCTTCAAAAATCCTACTAAAAGTTCAAGCGGGCAATTCCCAGCAGCTCTTCCTATGCCATACACTGTGGCATCCAGATAATTTGCATCATGTATTATCGCTTCTATTGTATTGCCAAATGCCAGCTGCTGATGATTATGCCCATGAAAACCAACTTCCTTGGTCTTTAAGATATCCTTGAAGAGCTTTACAAGATGTTCTGTTGTCTCCTGATATAATGAGCCAAAGCTGTCCACTATATATATCACATCAGCTCTACACTCTTCTTCTATCTGGTGAAGCGCTTCTTCCAGTTCTATGCCTTGGTCCCGCGAAATAGCCATTATGTTTATTGTCGTCTCATAGCCTTTCTCATTAAAATGATTCACCATAGCTATAGCTTTATCAATATCTTTTACATAACTAGCTACTCTTATCATATCCACTGGACTTTCACTCGCAGGTTTTACATCGTCTATATCTACCCTGCCTATATCTACCATGACAGAGACCTTTGTCTCAGATTCTATCCCCTCTTTTACCTGTTTTATCACATCATCTTCACAAAATTTCCATAAACCGTATTCCTTGGATGAAAAGAATTTTTTTGAGTTCTTATATCCTAACTCTATGTAATCGACATTTGCGTCTGTCAGGGCTTTATAAACTGCCCTGACGAACTTAAGGTCAAAGTCATGGTTATTTATTAGCCCTCCATCACGAATAGTACAATCCAAAACCTTTATCTTCTCTCTATACATATCCCCCCCTTATTTAATACCAAATGACTAATGACAAAATCCAAATAAATCCCAAATTAAAAATTTCCAATTTGATATTGGAATTTGAGTAATTGATTTGACATTTGAAATTTGTCATTATAACTATCTCTTAAAACTGCTCAATTCCATCCACCACTTATTTAAATCAGTCTTTTTAGCTAAAGCCCAAAGTCTCTTAGCACTTTTTGTCTTCAAAAAGTTAGGTGCTTTTTTCATAAATTTTTTAGCTTCTTTAAATCCATGTATATAATATTCTCTTGCCTGGATAAGACACTCTAATATATCAGCATCCCTTGCTATAATTGACTCAATTGACTTCTGGCGCCTGTATTCAATATGTAATTTTTTTAATTCTTCTTTCATATTTTTAGGGAGGCTCTTTATCTGTGAATAAAAGACTTTGTCTTCTATCTTTTCTGAATCTATGTAATGCTGTGACATCTTATGTAGATCGCCAATGCGCGCTTCATGTATATCATTAAAAAGCGTCATAAGCATCACTTTATAAGGGAAAACCCCTTCCATAGAAGCTAGTATGTATCCTAGAGCGCTACATCTAAAACTATGCTCTGCTACAGTCTCTGGATCTTTTATACCTAAGACTCCCCAACCAGAACGCCTTATAGATTTAAGCATGCCAGCTTCAGATATAAAATTTAATAGGTCATTATCTTTTTTCTTATTCATTGCTCTTTTCTTCTATTACTGATCTCATGGCAAAATATAGCTCCTGCCATAGCCACGTTAAAAGAAAGATCTTTCCCTTTCATAGGGATGGTCACTCTCTTGTCGAGATGCTTTTCTATGCCGTGCCTGATGCCTCTACCCTCTGATCCGAGCACAAGACAGAGCGGATATGGAAGATCCGCCTTTGTGATATCTTCACCATTGTCCACTGTAGCTCCCACGACCCAGTAACCAGATTGTTTTGCCTTCATCAGGGCGCTTGTTATATTCGTCACAAGAGAGATAGGTACAAAATTTTCCCCGCCTGAAGAGACATGCATCACAGCATCTGTCACTTCACAGGACCTATGTTTAGGTATCACTAGGCCGAATCCTCCAAAACAAGCTGCAATTCTCACAATAGAACCAAGATTATGTGGATCATTCAGGTTATCTAAAAAAATGATCGACAATTTCCCATCTAATAATTTATCAAAATCAGTATAAATGAATCTTTCTACCTCTGCTATTATTCCCTGCAATCTTGCAGCTCTTTTTATCTTTTCTAATCCTCTTTCACTTACGCGTTCTGATGGGATGTTGTTTTTCTTTACCAACTTCAATATCTCACCTATATCAAAGTTATCCTGGAGGTATACCTTTTTTACGCTCCCTGGGTTTACTTTTAGGCGCTCTAATATAGAATTTTTACCATACAGGAACATCTTGTCTTTATTCATATCTATCCCCTTTTTACCTCATAAACATAAAAAAGCATAATAACACTACTCCTATAAGTATTACTAGCATTATTTTTGGCTTCTGATACCTGATCTTTCCCATAAAACCAAATGGCCTATCAAGACTTTCCCCGCAATATAGACACCTGAGGGCTTCATCATCGATTATCTCTCTTTTACAATTAGGACAGATCTCTTTTTTTATTGTGCTGCGTTCCCGCATAACTTATCTCTCATATCCCCAAGCCTTCCAAAGCAGATCAATTTATCCCCTAGAAGTATTTTCATATTAGCAGGAGGATTAGGCAGTGTCGTCCCCTCCCTATCTACTGCGAGGACTGATACATCGTGTTTTCTTAGCCCTGAGTCTATCAGGTTTTTATTAAGTATCGGGCTATCTTCGCATATCTCTATCTTACTTACACCATAGCCTCCTGTTGCTACTACTAACTCTTCAAACGTAACGCGTTTAATATTGCCTTGTTTCGCGATCCGTCTTCTCAAGATATTCGTAAAGAATGTTGCAAGTCTGCTGTTTGAAAAAATACGATAGATAAGAAAAAGCGCCAGGACAAATATAAGCATATTAGCCAATGGCAATACTGAAACTGGAAATATAGAGTCTAATGCAGCTATTCTCACTTTAGGGAGAAGCGCATCTGGCCTTAAAGAGTTTGCAAACGTTGCTATCAGGGTCACAAGTCCTGCATGCCCAAAGACGATCAAGGCAGAGGCTATGCGTCTCCTCTGAGGATTGCCAGTAATAAGTTCTGATTCTTTAGTAGTAAATCCTGTACCTGTAAAACAGGATAAAGCCTGAAACTTGGCTAAAGACCACTCAAGTCCTGTCAATTCGAAGGCAACAGCCCCTATGCGCACTACGATAAATGAAACTATTAACACAGTAAGAAATAGTACTAGATTCATAAAACCTCCTTGCTTTACAGATAGCTACATCCTATTAAAACCAAGTGAAATTATCTTTTTTATGAGTTTATTGTAAGGTATCTTGGCTTTTTCAGCTGACTCAGAAAAATCCTCATCCTTGGCAATACATGGATTAGCATTCGCCTCTAATATATACACCTTAGAAGATGGCGCAAGCCTTAGGTCAAACCGCGCGTAACTATCTATATTTAATGCGCGATAAGCCTTTTTAGAAATATCCTCTATTTTTTTAAGAATATCTTTTCTTATCCTTCCAGCATATTGGCCTTTTATACCAAGTCTTTTCCTGTATTCCTTATCCCATTTTACCCTATAGCTTGCTATCCTTTCTTTTGCTTTTTTGGCATTAGAAAATCTTAGCTCGATAGGCGGGAAGACCTTTATATTTTTCGTGCCTAATATACTTACATAAAACTCTCTTCCATCTATATATTCCTCGACTATCACATCAGAGTTCATCTTTTTATGTAGATATCCTATTCTCTTGACTAAAGAGTTTCTATTATTTACTACTGAACTCTGTGTTATGCCCCTGGAAGCTTCCTCATGCAATGGTTTTACTATCAATGGAAAAGAAAGTTTTTTTGGGAGTTTTAGCTTATGTCCCCTATAAAATGAATGGAAATAAGGGACCCTTATATCATGGAACTTTAATATCTTTTTACTTAAGGCTTTATTATTGCATACTAAAAAATTAGAAGGGTTCGCTCCTGTATAAGGTATGTCAAGCATCTCCAAAAACCATGCAACATTCTTATCAAGTTGACTCTTATTATTAAAGACCTCTGTAAGATTAAAGACTATATCTGGCCTATGGTCATCAAGTTCTTCTAACAGGATAAATATGTCATTGTAAAGGCCCAGGATGCGTACCTTATAACCATTACTTAGTAAAGCCCTATAGACATGTTTCTCTGTCTTCCAATCTTCATCTTTAAACTCTTCTTTAAAACTATAATCTCTAGGAGTAAAATAAGGGCTATCAAATAATAAAAGGACTTTTGTCTTTTTTCTCACTGGCTTACAACATCTCTCCATAATGTCCAGTTCTCTATCAAGTATACAAGATTCTTGCTAGTTTTGCTTCCAAACGCCTTTTCTGCTTTTTTAGTAAAATCTATTTTTGACTGTCTTGTAGCTGCATAATACAGGCCTTCCATTATACTCCTATATACAAGCTCAAAAGGATTATTACTATTCCAGTCTATCTCCAGATCAAAGGATTCTTGAAAAGCCCTGTCCCTGCGCATAATAAGAGGTTTCAGCGCTCTTTTTACATCCAGGTCTACCTTTATGACTTCATTTCTATTACCTTCTTCTACCAGATATTCCCATGTCTTATTGTCCTTTAAGAGGACCTGCCTGCCATCCTGGGTTATAGCGATCTCATCAGACAAAACTTCTTTTTGTGTAAAAAAAGAAATAGTAAAAGATAATAAAAATAGAAAAATAAATCTATGCATAATATTATTAGATCGCAGGGCCAGCAGCATCATTGATTTTTATAACACCCTCTTCATCGACAAAAAATTGCCGTCCTCCAGCAATAGCTGATATAGCTGTGCATTCAAATTTAAAATTGCTTGTCCTTTTATAATCATAATTATAGCCTTGTTTCGCTAGTCCTCCGACAATTGCTGCAGCAAGTGCACTGTCAATATATTGCGGGACTGCAGCACCAAGGGTAACTAGATCCGGAGGATAATCAGGAGGAGTCCTTGAAGAATGATAATTTATACACGCATCTCTTATGATCTTTGTATTTGCTATTGCTGCTGTCTCACTAGCTGATAGCCTCGCCCGTAATAAGCCTGGTATCGCAAGGGCTGCTAAGAGAGACACAATAGCTACTACTATCATTATCTCAACGAGCGTGAATCCTTTCCTTTTTATCAATATTGGCATCTTTTATTCTCCTTATTTATATTCTAATGCCTTTTCTATCTTTTTTATAAGCTCATCTTTATCTATAGGTTTTACCAGATAATCCACAACGCCTTTTTTATAAGCCTCAAGTTTATCTCTATCTTTATCAAGTGCAGATAATATTATTATAGGCGTCTTTTTACCTACATCGTCATTATTAAGCGTCTCACATGCTGATAACCCTCCAACTCCTGGCATCATAAGATCTAAAAGTATTAGATCTGGCTTAAAATCGCGTAAATACTGTATTATATTGTTCGCATTCTCCGATGTCTTGACCTCATATTTACCTGTTTCCTCCAGGTTCATGCTGACTATTGTTAAAAAATCTTTTTCATCGTCAATAACTAGTATTTTTTTCTTCATGATATATCTCCTTCATCTTTATGCTACTTTTAGATATATAAAAAACTTTGTTCCTTTTTTAAGTTCACTCTCCACATTTATATGCGCTCTATGTAAATCAATTATATTTTTTGTAATTGCTAGCCCTAAACCTGTACCAGATTGAGGATCTTTAGTAGTAAAAAATGGCTCAAATATTTTTTCTAAATTATCTTCTGAAATACCACATCCCGTATCTTCTATCTCAATCACGACTGCTTTTTCACCTATTGCAAAATTATCTCTAAAGCGCCTTCCAACACCATCCTCAGGTTTTTCTAAAACAATCTCGTAGGTTCTAAGAAATAATTTTCCTTTTCCTATCATTGACTGTATAGCATTTCTGATTAAATTTACATAGACCTGGCTTATCTTGATCCTATCTACCTTCACCTTTGGCAAGTTTTCTGAAAACTCTTTAACGATTTCTATGTCTTTAACGTTAAGATTGTGCAAGGCAAAGGATAGACTCTCTTCTATTATAATATTTATATCTACGGGCACGGTTTCTAGCTTCGTAGCCTTTGAAAAATCAACAAGGTTTGTAACAATATTATCAGCCCTTTTTATGTTATTTTTTATAAGATCCAAGACTTTATAGTTTTCTTTTTGTGATTTTGGAATATTTTTTTCTAAAAAGTTCACTCCCTGTAAAACTATCCCTAATGGATTTTTTACTTCATGAGCTACACCACTTGCCATCCTTCCGATGCCTTCCATCTTCTCAGCCTGTATCAAAGAAAACTGGGCTTTTTTAAGTTCACTGTATGCACCCTGTAGATCTTCCATCATATTTAGGGTGGCTACTTGGGATTCGGATATCTCGCGCGTGCTTTCCTTTATCTTCTCTTCCAATTCCTCTGTCCATGTTTCCTGTAATCTTTTCTTATCTTTTAAACTCTCAGACATCTTTCGGAAAGATAGAGCAAGTTCTCCTACCTCATCTTTTGACTTGATATCTATCGTGGTATCAAATGCTCCCTTACTGATCTCAGTAGCTGCATTTCTAAGTTTTATTAGGCCTATAGAAACAGTGCGAGAGATAAAAAATCCTAGGATAATGGCTATTATTGTCACAAAAAAAGAAAATACTAATAGAATTTTTCTTGTTTTCTTAGCTTGCGCAAAAATACCCTTTGTTTCTCTTTCAATTATTAACATCCAGTTAAACCCTTTGAAATCTCTATAGCCATGTTGCGATGAAAAAGAATACATTCTTTCACTTTCTCCCGACTTATCTCCTTTTCTTACTAAATAGCCTTTTTTCTCATTCTCTTTTATAGTTTTCAAAAGATCCTTATCCAGTTCTTCAAATATCTTAAAACTTGCTTTTTCAGTAGAATAAATAACTTTCCCGTCTTTATTAATTAATTTTATTGCATAAAACCTGCTTTTTTCTTTAATCTTATCCTGCTCTTCCAGGCTAATCACTATGTTTACTATTTCCTCTATACCAAGGACCATCTTTATTATTCCCATGAATTTTCCATGTCTGTCTATTATGCTGGAAGATATATCAATAGCATACCTTTCAGCGCTTGCATCAAACTTTACATCTCCTATGTAAAGGCCTTTTTCTTTTGCGACCTGCCACCATTCTTCATCAGCTTGATAATAATCAGATGTCGCTCCAGTCTGCGCTGCATTAACCCCGTATTTATTTGTAATAAATGTCTCGACCACGGATGTAAATCCATACTCTTTTTTACCCTTAGCATCAAGCCACATATCTTCTCTAAGATGGGCTGAGAGGTCATTATTGATAAGGTCTTTCATAAAAGTAGTCTGGTTGTCTTTTTTAGGTAATCCCCACTCCTTCTCTATCACATCTATAAAGAAACCTACATCTTCTAATTCATCAAACTCGCGGTTTGATATTTCAAGCTCTTCAATATGTGAAATGCTGTGGCTATAAAGCTTCACTATCTGTACTATTCTATAAATAGACTGGTCTATTCTTTCCATTGTCTCTTTTGCAAGCATGCTGGAATTTTCACCTATAGACTCTTTTAATTCTTTTTGGCTTATATTTACATTGACATATCCTACTATCAGCACTAAAGAAGCTACTATCAAAAAAGATAAAGTCAGTTTAGTGACGATCTTCATCTTTCTTTTATCCTTTCTTCTAGAAGCCTTATCTTTTTCTTGAGCTCTATCATCTTCAATTCTCTTCCCACAGAAAGGCTATGGAATTTTTCTAGATCAGCTATTTTCATTCTAAGCTGCCTGTCTATATCCTTACGTTCAGTGATATCATTAGCATATAGGTTTACATAACCGCTATCTTTTACTGGCACTACTGAATAAGAAAAAGTCCTCTCTTCTAAGATCATCTCCAGATCAGAGATAACTCTTTCTTCTTCTAGAGATTTTGCGATAATTAAATGTATATCTTTAGGTAAAATACTATAAATATCATTTTCTAAGACCTTGCTCTCTTTTAAGATCTTATCAGTAGCTTCATTTTTGTAGAGAACAGTGCCATCAGAACTAATCCTCAATACTGGGTTTGGATTTTCTTCAGGGAACTTTGAAATTTCTAATATGCCTTTTTGGCTTTCTTTACGAAGCGTTATATCTTTTGATATAAATACTATCTTATCCCCGCTCGGGTTCGCAGTACACTCAAAATCATGCCAGTTCCCATTTTTATCTTTAAGCCTATATTCAAAGATTTCATAGATAGGATTATTTTGTCTCATCAAAAAATCTTTTGTCTTTTTAGCTATATATCTTGCTAAAAGCGGTAAAAGCCTTTTTGTATCGTCAGGATGGATAAATTCAAACACACTTCTACCTATAAGCTCTTCTTTTTTATATCCTAAGATCTTACATCCTTCTTCATTGATAAAGGTTACTTTTTTCTCTCTGTTTATAGAGACCCCTATAAGATCCATGAGATCTATACATTTTTCTAGTATATTGTAATTATTATCTAATGCACTCATATGTTATCTTTCCTGAAGCCTTTTTTCTAATTCTTTAATTTTTTCTTTTAACTCGACCATTTTTAACTCTCTTCCCACTGAAACTTTCTGGAATAATTCTAAGGAATTTATCTTTTTCATTAGCTCTTCTTGTGAGCTTCTGCGTTGTTCTATAAGCTGCCATATCATCCTGCTGCTTGGCCCACCAACTAAGCCTACATTCTTAGGTTTTTCTAGTTCTAATGCTTTAAAAACTTTAGCATTCCCTGTAACATCGAATATCTCGCTCAAAGAGCTATCCTTTATAAATTTCTTCCAGTCCTTTGCAGTAGGAATATTGTATTTTTCTGCAAGCTTTATTCCTGGTGCATCTAGATCAACATCACAAATGCCTAGAATATTCACAGCTTCATCTTCTCTAAAGAGATCAATAAGAGAAGTTCCTCCTTTTCCACCACCAATAATCAGTATATTTATTTTATCTTGCTCCATATTCAATTTCCTTTCAAATAATACTTATATACTCTTTAAGGGGATATCCAATTGTGACTTTGCTATCACTTCACTAAAACCTTTTAACGACGAGGATATCTTATCTAGTTCTTTTGACTTGCCTACTTCTAGATCACTCGTCCCATGGTCTTCTATAATATCTATGACACGCTGTAAGGTCAATTCACTCACATCCCTGCCAGGCTGAAAAGCTACTTGCTTATAATTAGATGTATGACTTTCAGATAATATCCCAGCATTAACTAGTTCATATAGTATCTGGCGCACCAGCTTAATAGGGATCTCTAATATATGCGAGATCTCTGTAGCAGTAATAGGTTTTTCTCCTTTGGTAAAGTTCTGGGTCAAAAGATGTGTTATACGCAGCGAGAGAAGTTTCTTAAAAGAGTAGCTGACCCCTAAACAATCTGGCTCAAATTCATACGTCTCTATGTTCTGAGATGCAAATGATATCTCTGCGCCAAGCAAAACTATAAGCCAGCTTATCTGAAGCCACATCAGAAATAAAGGTAAAGCTGCAAAGCTTCCATATATAGCATTATACTTTGCCATTCCTATCTGAAAACCTATATATCCCCACTGTGCGATCTGATAGATAGTACCAGCGATAATCCCTCCTAAAAGCCCTGATTTAAAACTCACTTTTGTATTAGGCATAAATATGTAAATAAATGTAAACATGAACCATATCACGCAATATGGGAGAAATTTTAACACAAGAAATATCAATGGGCTTATAGCGCCTAACAAGGATATCTTTTGGGTGATAAGTGTAATCTGTGCGGTTATAAATACAGTGACACTTGAAGCCATGATAAAAAGTATGGGACAGAGTAGCATTATTGAAAGGTAATCACTAAATCTTCTTCCCATAGAACGCTGATCCTTAATACCCCATATATCATTAAATGATTTCTCAATATTCCCTAAGACTTTTATAACTGTCCAAAAGAGTATGGCTACACCGATACCAGCTACCATACCACCTCTAGTGTTCTCTAGAAGCCTATTGGAAAAACTTACAACCTGCGTAAGTATTTCTTCTTGTCCTGTAAATTTTGAGAGAAGTTGCTTCTCCAGCATCTTTTCAAAACCAAATCCTTTTGCTATGCCAAAAGCCATAGCAGCAACTGGTACAATAGAGAGAAGGCTGTAAAATGTCAACGCTGATGCCCTTAGCTGACATTTATCTTCATCGAACCCGCGTATAGCCACTAGCACTACTCTAAGTTGTTTTATTAAAAAAGACTTTCTAAAAGGAAGATTTTTTAATTTTATCCTCCAGATATCTGTTTTTAAAAAATTAATAAGTTTTGGGATCATGTCATCTCTCCTTGTGTATTATTTCAATCTATTAGTGATCTCAAAAAGAACTCCTCCTGCGATCTTTGGCTTCGGAAGCATAAGCTGTCTTGCTGATATAGTAACTTTAGTTGAGTTTTTATCTTCCTCTATAAATTTTATTGTAACGCTGCTTCCAGATACTTTACCCTTTACTTCGCCTATAGCCTTA
This sequence comes from Candidatus Omnitrophota bacterium, assembly GCA_043821705.1. Taxonomy (GTDB): domain Bacteria; phylum Omnitrophota; class Gorgyraeia; order Gorgyraeales; family Gorgyraeaceae; genus JBDRCN01. The sequence continues at coordinate 123,727 of JBDRCN010000001.1, read as the reverse complement.
TCTTCTGATGTAATGCTTCCCATCTCACCTAATACTGCAAGAGTAGTAGCATACACTTTTTCATAACCCAAACTAAAAGTCTCTTCTACACTGTCCTTACCTGTCAATACTGCTGCTACCCCTACTGGAAGAATTGCTGCTCCTGCTATAGTAGCAGCCCCGTATATTAAGGCACTTTTTATAGTAGTTGCTTTCATAGCTTCTACAAATATCAGCGTAGCTAACTGCTGAGCGCTCTTTATATTTTTATACTTTTTTTCCTTTATTCCTACATCAAAGACTTCAACTTTTGGCTTATCCCCTCCACTAAAATCCTTAAATACTGCTTTGCCTATACTAAGAATTGCCACATCTATCTCTAAAGGCATATCTTGAGAATCTTTTTTTGCTTCTTTTTTAGATGTTTCTTCTTTCTTAGCTACCTTAAGAGAATCTACATTTAGCACCCCGTCTTTATTCTTAATAATTGTTACTTCTTTTAGATCAAAAACTATTTTTCTTAAATGTATCTTTTTCTTTAGTATCGCACCTAAGTCATAATCAACATATATAGTCGGAATATCAACAAGTACTTCCTTTGGGAATCCTTCAGGATTATAGATCTTAAAACCTTTTATCCTTACAGATTGAGTAAATATCCCAAGTGAAAATCCATCTATCTTTATCTTAGCTCCGAGTATATTTGAGCCTATTGTAGTAATAGCTCCTTTTATTACCTGGTCTTTAACTATCCCTATAACAAAAAATGCCACCAATACTATTAAGATAATGCTGACTATCTTTTTGATACCCACTTGTCTCCTCCTGCTGGTTTTGTACCGAGATTAAGTATATAAGAAAATCTCATCCCATATCTTTTATCTAAAAATTCCTTAAATTCTTCTAAAGAAACTAAGTCTGTTTTTTTAAAAGAAGTGTTATCAAAATATACATACTTCCCGTCTTTTTTAAATACGCATATTGCATGTAGTGTAATTGTTTTAAGAGGCTTTACGATAAAGACCTCGCTTTTATAACCAAATAGGCGTAGTGCTGCTTGATTTAAAAAAGCAAAATCTTCGCAATCTCCGGTTTTTTCTAAAAGAGTTTCTTCTGGTTTCGCCCAATAATCCCCTGAGACATCTTTTTTATACTGAAAATTATCTTTTAACCACTCTGCATAGCCCTCTATAGATGCTATATTCTTGCTATTTAATATATTATAGAATTCACTGTATGGAGCAGGGGTTAGAACGCCCTCCTCCCAGCTAATGAGAGCTCTCTGGAATGCAAAAGCTGGCACACTGGAGAAAACCATAGATAGAGGTAAGATTATTAAAAGGAATGACTTTATAAACATATTATCCTTGGTTATGTTAAAGGCATAGTACTACAGAACCCTTTTATTGTCAAGGCGTTCGGCTGATATAGAAAATTTCCCATAAGCTATTAGCGATATGTCTTGTCTTATTCTCGCAGCACCGCTTGGATTCCCCCAGCGAGGGAATCCTTCGCTTCATGCTTTTTTTCGCTCCCCCGCATTATGCTAAAATAGGCGGGGACCATGCCCCTCCTACGCTAAAGCTTCGGAGGGCAGGCCGCTCGAACTTTCAAGATGCTTCTAGGGGTAAGCCAAGCCATCCGCTGCTAATCTGCCATTTCTAACCAGGTTAGAATTACGCTATAACCAAACCTGGGCTGGGAGCCTTTGGCGCATTAGGAACATAGCGGCATCCTGTAGCATTTAAGCATGAAGTGTTCAAGGTTTTAGAGCGAGATCGAGCCTAACTAAAGGCGAAAGCTCTATTCGTAGAGCGAGCTCTAAACCGTAGAACACGGCGCGGTGTTCCAGCGCCAAAGGTCACAGGCTAGGGTTAGGTTACATTATATATTGCAGGAAGTTGAAGATGTAGCCTGTGATGATAATTGCGAGTGTAGTTACTGTGAAGAAGATTATAACGAGCTTTAATTTCATTGTCCTCTTAAGTATTACTGCCTCGGGAAAACTTAAAGCTACTGTTGCCATCATGAAGGTAAGTGCTGTCCCCAGAGGAATGCCTTTACGAAAAAGCACTACTGCTATAGGTACTATTGCAGCACAATTTCCATACATTGGCACACCTAGGATAGCTGCTATTGGAACTGAGAAAATACCAGTCTTGCTGATAATAGAATGTATTGTTTCTTGAGGTATGTAATTATGGATAACTGATCCTATGCCTACTCCTACAAGTACCCATATCCAGACTTTTTTAACAATAGATACTGCCTCATTAATACCAAAGATCACTCGTTGTTTAATTGTATTATATGTCTTACAACCGCAAGATGCTGGTCCTTTAGAAACTAGATCTTTTACAATATAGCGTTCTAGTTTCATTTTCCCGAGTATTGCTCCAGAAACCACACCTATCAATATGCCGCTCAATACATAAAGAACTGTTATCTTCCATCCAAAAAACCCTAGCATTAAAACCACTAGATATTCATTGATCAAAGGAGAAGTTATTAGGAATGAAAAAGTTATACCTAGGGGTATGCCAGCCTCGAGAAAACCGAAGAATATCGGGATCGAAGAACATGAACAGAACGGTGTCACAGAGCCAAAAATAGCTGCTATAAGATTTCCCAGGATCCCTTTTCCAGATACCCACTTCTTTACTTTTTCCTGAGGCATATAAGTCCTGAAAAATCCTATAATAGCTATCATGAAAAATAATAGTAAAAGTATCTTTATGGAATCATAGATGAAAAAGTTTATAGACTCTCCTATTCTTGTTTCAGGGTTAAGCTTAAGGACTGAATACACTAAAAAATCAGCAAATTTCTGTATCATATGATCATATCCTCTATTAAAGCTCTTACACTTTCTTTTATGTCATCTCTGACATTCATAAATACTTCCATTGACTTATCTTTTGGGTCTTCAATATCCCATTCTATATGTTTTTCTGCTGGGACGAATGGACAGGTATCCTTACACCCCATACTCACAACGTAATCAAACTCTTTAATGGGTAATTCATAAAAACCTTTTGACTCAGCTCTAGAGATATCCAGCCCTGCGTCTTTCATTAATTCTATAGCCGTTTCATTCACTTTCCCTGAAGGTTTACTTCCAGCACTATAAGCTTCTATACTGCCTTTAGAAAAATGATCACAAAAAGCTTCTGCCATTTGAGACCTACATGAATTTTCTACGCAAACAAACAATATCTTCATATCATTAAATTATACCAAACTATCTCGGATTAGACAATTAGAAGTATGTTCGAAAGGATAGGTTCGCTTCGAATCCTATTATGGCCTGCCATCAGTAGTCAGACGTTCTATTTACCATTCGTGAAAGACGTAGGATGGCGGAGGAGGTAGGATTCGAACCCACGATGAGCGTAAGCCCATAACGGTTTTCAAGACCGCCGCATTCAACCGCTCTGCCACTCCTCCGATAATCGCTATAAGTCTAGTTATTATATACTTAATTATTGTACTTTTCAAGTATTACTGATAAAGAACAAAATCATAACTTAGATATATCTTTTTGTCTCTCTAAAAACTGATAAAGCGATTTTTTTTCTTCTTCAAACCCGGGAACCTTTAAAAATTCAATATAAGTTCCTTCTAATTCTGTCAGATTAAAACTAGATCTATATTTGAAACTACGACTACTAAATGTATCTTTTGCAATATGTTTTTCTGTATTGATCACTAACTTAATAAATAAAAATGAAATAAAAAAGTAACCAAAAAGAAATACACCTATTAATAGTGATTCTACTGTTCTGGAAGGTAATTTGATTATAAATCTTTTTTTACATAAAGAACTAACTAAAAATGGGATGAATATCGGTAAGATGAATAAAACTATAGATTCTATAATTATTGAATCTTTCTGAAAGAATCTTAAATATCTAAAAACAGCGTTCATGATAAGATAAAACATGCATAGCGAGAATAAAAAAATACCTGCGACAGCAAATTTTTTATCTTCGTTATTTTTAAGTAATTTCCTCCTTAACAATAATGTTGAAAGTCCTATAAAAATCATAGGCATAATGATCTTTGGATCAAAGATATATTCCAGTTGGGCATTTAAAAGTTCAAAGTAAGTATAGAACTGTGTATTGAATCTCAACATCAAAAGATAAGACCAAAGCGCACAACATGTACTCAGAAAGATCCAACAAGCATTTAATCTATCCTTTTCTTTTTGGTCCTCAATATTTATCAATGTAATAAGTACTAAAAATATTGCTATAATTGCTAAATATCTAGAACCAAAAGTCCCTGTACCAGCCCAAAAACAGAAATAGGAAGCTGTAGAATAGATATATAGAAATAAAACTATTATTAACGCGCCATATAAAAATTTAATTTTTCTATTTTTAGCTTTAAAAAATTGGGTTATAACTGCTATAAAACCTAATAAATAAAAAGGATGATATGTAAGTAGGCCATGCCAAGGATGCATAAGAAGGACCCAAAATTTGGGTTGAGACCAATCAAAACTTTTGAATAAACCATCTTTAAACATCCAAGGAGAAACAAACCAAGAACCTGTCATCCAATGCCATACTATTAGTGAATAAACTATAGCTAAAGCTATCATTAACAAAGGTAAAATTATACGAATACTTTTGTAGGCAAAACTCGTTTTTTCTTTCTCTTGTGCTATAAAATAACACATTATGCTTAAAGGAATAAGTGTAAAAATAAAAAATGGGAGCCTAATTAAAATTAAAATCCCACTAGCTGCTCCTACAAGAAGGACATCTATTGTCTTCCAAGACCTAGGCCTTAAGACCCAATATATAATGGTTACTAAACATATATAAGAAAAAAACTCTGTACTATGGGCTAAGGAATAATAGCCCATATGAGTAGCAAAAAAAGCTATGGCAGAAAAGAAAAGAAACTTCGAACCTTCTTCTGGTTTTATAAATAAACCTAGAATAGAAGAAAACAATAACCAAAGATATGCCATACCAACCATTCCAATTGGGTGTATGTTATATAAAAATGGTGTTTTTGTCCTAAACAGTAATTTTCCTATCGCAAGTATAAATCCTGTGCCTGGGAACCAACTAGATACAGGCACTCCTATTGGAGACTGAACATCGTTTTCAAGATGAAAAATATTAGACGTAATAGCAACATCGCTCCATTCTACATAACGACCAAAATCCGCTCCATCCCTAATATTCATGGAAGCAAATATCAATACAATCAAAAAAAGAATGTGTAGCTTATATTTGTCTATTAGTTTTTTTATCATATCTACCGTCTTTTAATATGGAAAGTGCTCTAGAGATAATACTCGGATATACAGAAATGTCAAAGTATCCATTAAATGCAACAGCACAAGGCCATCTACAATAACAATGTGAAGAATAAATTTTTGATCTAACCTCTTTTGCTTTAATACTAGCTATTATCTTGTTAAGATCATACCCTTCTTCTTCAAGATTACCTATCTTATTGCGTAATAGCTCACAAGGATAAACATTTGTATCATTATCTATAACAAAAAATTTTCTAGCAGCTAGGCAATTGCTAATCCCTCTTTTTTCTTTAAACTCTTTGAGCGCTCTGTTAGAAAAAGTTTCTACTATTGATTTATTAAATGCCTTTTTTATCCGACATGTTATGGTAGAATTAGTATTTTTCTGGATTGTTCTATCTTTTATGAGACTGACATATCTCTCGATAGAGATATGTTCAGGCTCTGCGATGCTGCACGGTTCCTGTCTTAAGATATTCAGATATTGTCTTCCATACTTAATATTGCTACTAAAATAATCTAAGATCTCTTCTATATCACTGGAATTTTCTTTAATTATAGTTGTGTTTATTCCAGGAGTTAATTTTGGAAATCTAAAATTTAAAGAACTTAATCTTTCAAGAGTAGTTATTGCTTTTTCATAAGACCCCTTTAAACCTTTTATAGAATCATGTTTTTCAGATATGTTATCTAGCGCAACTATAATGGTTAAATATAGACCTCTGCAATCGATTAAAAGCTTTTCTACTACCTCTTCTATTCTATTGACTAAAGCGCCATTAGTAACTATAGTTATATTTCTTGTATTACAATTAGTATAAAAAGCTTTACTTATCTCATATATGTCATTTCTTAAAAATGGTTCTCCTCCTGTTATAGTTAAAAGTGGTAAAAAATGTATCTTAGATGTAATGTCTATAATATTTTTTAAGGACAGCTCCTTTTCTGCCTGTGAAACTCCCTCGATCTTATTAAAGCAGAAATAACAATTTGCATTGCATTTTTTTGTTACAAATAAAAAAATCTTTGTCAAAGACGATGAGTTTATTGCATTTATCACTAATTTAATATTCCATAAAAAAGAATCCATAACTTTTTTGGTTTCGTCTAAGGTTCTTTTTATATTACCAATTAAATTAAGTAAATCAGAAAATAATGTTACAAGAGGGTATAATAAGACAATCCATGACCTTGAAAATTTCTTAAACAATAAAAATATAAAAGGACTCTGTATTATTATATAAAAAAATAAAAAGAACAGAAATGATCCCGATCTCCTATTAAAAAATGAGCCCACTAATGAAGATACTATAGCAAGAGAGGTCAAATATGTAAGAGTTTTATAAAATCTATGAGGCTCTTTTATTAAAGAAACTCCACATATAGCTGTAACAGTGGCTCCGCTATAACCTAATTTAATAGTTTCTTTGAATATATTTATAAGCGAAGGCTTTTTATTGTGTATAACGAAAATATCTGGGTCGTAGACTATCTTTCCAAGATCCCTAAGTTCATAACACATTATGGTGTCATCGCCACCCACTCTTTTATTACAATGCACAAGCTCTCTTTTAGGTCTTTCTTTTAATAGATGCGACTTCCAAAAAGCACAGTTTCCCCCTGAGAGAGATACTAATTTTCGTGGATCTTTATAAAAAATATTCTTTGGGTCCCAATAAGTCATAAAAAGGTCCCCTATTTTATTAGTATTCCGCGGGAATTCGTATCGCCCACCTAACCCTACAATATCTTTAGTAAGTTTTGAGCTTATCTTGATAAGCCAATCTTTTGGGGGGATACAATCAGAATCTAAAAAAGCTACTACTTCTCCTTCTGCCAAAGATAAGCCTCTATCTCTAGCATAAGCTGGACCTCTTCTTTCTAAAAGATCAATGACTTTACATTCGTATGACCTAGCAATACTTAAAGATCCATCATCAGAGCAATCATTTACCAGTATGACTTCAAAATTTTTATATGAGTTCTTGAAAAAGCTATCCAGGCAATCTTTCAATGTGGCTTGGGAATTATAGAATGGTATTATTACTGATATCTTTTTTTCTGACATAGAAAGTTTTTTTGAGACAGTGTAGTCTCTATCAACCAAAAAATCTATACTTTATTATACCCCCGTACATCTGTAGAGCCCCGAACCATGTGATCTTTTTACCCTCTTTTTTTGAGCGCGCTCTATAGCTAATAGGGACTTCTTGTATATCATAACCTGCTTTAAGAAGTTTACCCGTGATCTCTGTCTCCATCATAAATCTTTTTGAATCAATAGAGATATCTTTAAATACTTCTCTTCTAAAGGCTTTATAACATGTGTTAACATCAGTTATATGGGTTCTGTATAGTAGCCTTAGCGTCACATTTGATATAATATTTGAGATCCTATTTACAAGCCTCATGTTCTCGATAGAGCCTTTAAAGCGAGAGCCATAAACAACCTTTGTCTTATTTTTTATGATAGGTTCTATAAGTTTAGAGTAATTTATAGGATCATACTCGAGATCAGCATCCTGGATCAACAAGATATCTCCTTCTGAATGTTCTATCCCTATCCTTACTGCTTCGCTTTTTCCTGAGTTTTTCTTCTTATGGTATGTCCTTATCAGAGGGTCTTTATCGTATCCACTTAGAACATCGTAGGTCTCATCTGTTGAGCCGTCATTGACAATTATAATCTCTTTTATTATATTATCTTCCAGTTTAACATTTTTTATTTTAGCTATCACATCATCTAAAGTGTTAGCTTCATTGTAGACAGGTATTATTATAGATAGTTTCATTTATAGATTCTTTTTATTCTCCTCGATAAAATAATTGATCAGTCCATTAGTCGATGGGTCATGGTTATCGATAAATTCCTTCTTGTCTATTTCTTTCAAGATATTCTTGGCAAGTTGTTTACCTAATTCAACTCCCCATTGATCAAAGCTAAATATATTCCATATCACTCCTTGGACGAATATCTTGTGTTCATACATTGCTATCAACATCCCTAATGTCCTAGGGGTCAATCTTTTAAATAAGATAGTATTACTTGGTCTATTGCCCTTAAAAACCTTGAAAGATGCTATAGTTTCAACAAGGTCTTCACTCATTCCTTGTGATCGCAATTCTCCGATGACCACATCCCTACTCTTGCCTTTCATTAAAGCTTCGGTTTGAGCGAACATGTTCGAAAGAAGGATCTTATGATGTTCCCCTATTCTATTATGGCTTTCAATTGGTGCTAAAAAATCACAGGGTATAAATTTTGTACCTTGATGTATAAGCTGAAAAAATGCATGCTGTCCATTCGTACCTGGTTCTCCCCAGATTATTGGCCCAGTTTGATACCCTACTTCCTTGCCAGTCCTATCTATGTATTTACCATTACTTTCCATGTCCCCTTGCTGCAAGTATGCAGGAAATCGATGCATATATTGGTCATATGGGAGCACTGCATTGGCCTCTGCTCCAAAAAAATTATTATACCAAATACCGAGAAGTGCTAATATGACTGGCATATTGTTTTCGAAAGGGATCTCTCTAAAATGTTTGTCCATCTTATGGGCGCCTTCCAAAAGCTCTGAAAAATTATCAAAACCAATGCTACATGCTATGGAAAGCCCTATGGCAGACCACAAGGAAAACCTGCCTCCTACCCAATCCCAGAATCTGAACATATTCTTTGGATCAATGCCGAATTCTTCTACCTTTTCCTGATTTGTAGATACAGCAACGAAATGTTTCTTAATATGTCCTTTATCTTTTGCGGATCTTAAGAACCACTCCCTTGCAGTATTAGCATTGGCCATGGTCTCTTGGGTAGTAAATGTCTTTGATGCTATTATAAAAAGAGTGTCTTCAGGATTTAATCCATTCAATGTCTCAGTAATGTGAGTAGCATCTACATTTGATACAAAATATGAGTCTAGTCCTTGTTTTTTATACGGTTTTAGTGCTTCTGTGACCATCACTGGCCCAAGGTCACTGCCGCCTATACCGATATTTACAATATTTTTTATCTTTTCTCCTGCATAACCTTTCCATGCTCCACTTATGATATTTTCTGAAAATTCCTTCATCTGCGATAAAACACTATTGACCTCAGGCATCACGTCTTGACACTGTACATATATAGGAGTGTTCGATCTGTTCCTTAAAGCAATGTGAAGTACACTCCTATTTTCAGTTTCATTGATCCTGTCACCAGAAAACATCTTTTCTATGGCATCTTTCAGGTCCACTTCTTCTGCCAATCCTATCAGCAGTTTTAAAGTATCTTCTGTAATAATATTTTTTGAGTAATCTAATAATATCTCATCAAACTTGATAGAAAATTTATTGAATCTCCCAGGGTCTTCACAGAAAAGGTCTTTCATATTTAAAAAATTTATCTTCTCAAAATGCTTCTTTAATGATCCCCAAGATCTGGTCTTTAATGGGTTTAATTTTTTAAGCATATGCTCTCCTGATTAATCATTGGGCACTTTCCTATCTCTCCGAAAGCATCTTTCTATACACAGCAATATATCTTTCAGCCATCTTTGCTCTAGAATAATTTTCTTCTATGTGCTTACGGCAATCCTGGGGCCTTATCTTATCTATATTCTTTGTCGCTTCGACCATCTCATCTTCAGTATCCACCACAAAACCTGTTTTCCCATCAGCTATCACCTCTGGCACTGCTCCACGCCTCAAGGCAATGACAGGTGTCCCACATGCCATAGACTCTATCATGACGAGCCCAAAAGGCTCTTCCCACTGACTCGTAAAAAGTGTGCACTTGGCTCTCCTATAAAGGTCCAGTATCATATCCCTGGGCAGATCTTCATGAAGTTTAAGGAGAAGGCCTTTAGGATATTTATCTATTAACGGTTTTATCTCCTGTCTAAAAAAGTCCTTTTCAAAATCCTCGCTCATTTTAACAGCCATTACTAAGTTTATATTAGCTCTACTCGCTACGCGTATGGCCATCTCAAGCCCTTTTTCCCAATTTACCCTGCCTACAAAAAGGAAAAAATCCTCTTTGTCAGAGTTCCAATCAATAGCTCCCACATCGATTGAATTATGGACTGTATCTATAAAATTAATGTGACTGTTCAATGTCATGTAATTTTTTCTTTGCTTATCTGATATTGCGACAAAATGATGATAGGAGGATTTTGAGAATTCAACGCATTTTTTTATTGTAGCTTCGTTTGCTGGGCCATGGAGCGTATGAACAACAGGTATGTCAATATCCACTGGGGGTGTGGTCAATACGTGGTTATGTATTATGTCTACTTTTTCATACGCTGCCATTGAGTACGCGTATTTACTTGCCAATTCTCCGACAAAGACCTTTTCTCTGAGGGAAGAGTCGAGTCCTAAAGAAAACTCGCGTTGTTCTAAATAAGGGAAAAACCTGCATGAGACATTTGAATCTCTAGGAGCAAAAAGAATGACCTCATGTCCTAATGCTGTCAAGCCTTCTACGAGATTATAAACAACGATCTCGATGCCACCATAACGTGGAGGAGGTATTGGTATCCATGATGGTGCGATAACTGCTATTTTCATAGATACACTGGAACTCTTTCTGTGTCGTTTAAGATTAAACATTTCTGCTCCTTATATGCTGGATCCAATACTGGCCTGCCATCCGTAGCCAGACGTTCGATTTTACCCTTCGTGAAAGGCGAAGGATGGCGGAGAGGCAGGGATTCGAACCCTGGGTACCCTTGCGAGTACACACGCTTTCCAAGCGGGCCGTTTAAACCACTCACGCACCTCTCCTAAATTTCCTAAAACACCTGTTCAAAGAGACCATAATAAAAATCTCTTGAACCTTCATAACTGGCTCTGATAAAATCAGAAAAAATAAGCTCATTAAAGAAGAGGCTTATTATAAAAAATACAGATATTATGTTAACTAAATATATAAAAGATATGGAAAACAGATACCCTGTCTTAAGCAAGTCTGACTGTTTTTCTCTAATAGACTGCGCTGTATATGCCAGATGGAACATCAGTGTAAAACCTATTAAGAAAATGAAGATATTTATATAGTTAGATGTATCCATAAAAAACGACAAGATAAAATATATGACACCTATCAAGATGGTATAGCCTGGTAATATATATGGGGCAAGTGTTACTATCGTATTCGGGGTCGTGGTCTTTACGCTTCCTTCTTTACTAGAGACTTTCATACCAAGCACTTTGCCACCTGAGAAAAGAGTAGCTATCGCGTGCATTGATTCATGTCCGAGAATATATAGAAAATCTAATTTAAACAATATAAGATGGACCGCACAATAACAAAAAGCACCAAGTATAAATATAAAACCTGTATCCCTCACTCCTTTTATCCTAGATACCCAGTCATAAAAATTTATTGTCGTGATAACGCATACTGGGATAATGACCAGGCTTAACAGAAAACGTATTACTTTTAAGAAGGCACTCATTCTTTAGTTATCCTGTCTCGCCCATCCATATATGGCCTTAAGACTTCTGGGATCGTGATGCTTCCGTCTTTTTCTTGATAATTCTCTATTATCGCTATGATAGTCCTTGCTAAAGCTACTCCAGAACCATTGAGAGTATGGATATATTCAGATTTCTTATTTCCCTTGGACTTATATTTTATATTAGCTCTACGTGCCTGAAAATCAGTAAAATTGCTGCAGCTAGATACTTCTAGGTTCTTACCAATACCTGGAGCCCATGCTTCAATATCATAACACTTACTAGCAGCAAAACTGATATCACCTGTAGAAAGCATCAACACCCTGTATGGGAGCCCTAGTTTTTGTAAAACAGTTTCTGCATTATTTAATAATTTCTCAAGTTCATCAAAAGAACTCTCTGGCTTAACAAACTTAACAAGTTCTACTTTATCAAACTGATGTACTCTCATAAGGCCCTTCGTATCCTTCCCATAAGACCCAGCCTCTCTTCTAAAGCAAGCTGTATAAGCAGTATAATATATTGGAAGATCTTCTTCGCTTAATATCTCATCTCTGTGCATATTAGTTACTGGGACTTCAGCTGTTGGTATAAGGAAAAGATCATCATCTTTAAGTTTATACATATCCTCTTCAAGCTTTGGAAGCTGCCCTGTAGCAATCATGCTAGGCCTATTGACAAGAAATGGAGGAAATATCTCCCTATAGCCGTGCTCTTTTGTATGTAGATCCAGCATAAAATTAATAAGAGCTCTCTCTAGCCTGGCTCCTAAACCCTTAAATAAGCAAAAACCACTACCACTTATCTTAGAAGAACGTGGAAAATCAAGTATATCTAGTGTTTCACCTAACTCTATATGATTCTTAGGGTTAAAATCAAATTTACGTATATTGCCCCACTTTCTAACCTCTTTATTGACCTCTGGAGACCCTATAGGTGTAGATTTATGAGGTATATTTGGGATAGTAAGTGCTAAAATACGTAGTTTTCCATCAATCCCCTCCACTTTTTCATCAATTTTAGCTATTTTTTGGGACATATCCTTAATTTCATCAATAATTGCCTGGTTTGGCTTGCCACCCTTGCTTTTCTTGTTCTTTTCTGCTTTTAAGACCTCTACTTCTGCTAATTGCTTTCTTCTTTCAGAATCTAACGTTAGCAGATCATCAAGATCAAACTTATAATTTCTATCCTTTAATGATTTTTTTACTAAATCTACATTATCCCTTATAAATTTTAGATCCAACATAATAGTCCCCTTTTTATCCTTTTATAACTCCGAGCGGCCGCATTCTAGCGACCTTTTTTGAAATACCTGCCTTATGCACTACATCTACTACGCTTACTATATCCTTATAAGCCTCTGGTGCTTCTTCAGCTAAAGTAGCTCTTGTCTTTGCTCTTATTATTATACCACTTTTTTCAAAAAGTTCCCTATCAATTTGTCTGCCCCTGCATCTATCTATCGCACCTTTCCTAGAAAGACATCTTCCAGCACCGTGACATGTACTCCCAAATGTCTCCTCCATGCTTCCTTCCAGGCCTGAAAGCACATAAGAGAAACTACCCATGTCCCCTGGTATAATAACTGGCTGGCCTGTTTCTTTATATCTTTCTGGCAGACTTGAGTGTCCAGGAGGAAAAGCACGTGTAGCACCTTTACGATGCACGCACAAGAGTTTCTTTTTCCCTTCGACAATATGTTCTTCCATCTTCGCAATATTATGCGCAACATCATATACTAGGCTTAACCCTAATGAAGAAAAACTTTTTTCCATGACTCTTTCAAAGGTCTTTCTTACTAGGTGCATTAGACACTGCCTATTGTTCCATGCATAATTCGCTGCACATCTCATGCTGGCTAGATATTTTATTCCTTCAGGAGAATTTATTGGTGCGCACGCAAGTTGCCTGTCAGGAACAGATATATTATATTTTTTAAGTGTGTGTATCATACCCTTTACATGATCATCGCAGATCTGATAACCCAGCCCACGCGAACCAGAATGGATCATTATAGTGACCTGGCCTTTAAATAATCCATATATATTGGCTATCTTGTCATCATAGATCTCATCTATTGCTTGGATCTCTATAAAATGATTTCCTGAGCCCAATGTACCTGATTGGCTCCTACCTCTCTCATATGCTCTTCCGGATACACTGTCAGGGTCTCCGCCACTAATAGCACCTTTATCTTCTGTGTATTCCAGGTCTTCTTTTACTCCGTATCCTTTTTTAACTGCCCAACCTGCACCTTTAACAAATATCTCTTCTTCATCCTTGTCACTAGCGATGATCTTACCGCTCGATCCCACTCCGGATGGTACGTTAGAAAATAAAGCATTCACTAAAGACTCGAGCCTTGGTGTTATATCTTTAGCAGTCAGGTCACTTCTCAAAAGCCTTACTCCGCAATTTATGTCATAGCCCACTCCTCCAGGGGAGATCACTCCATTCATTTCAGGGTCAGTAGCAGCAACACCTCCTATGGAAAATCCATATCCCCAGTGTATGTCAGGCATTGCCAGAGAATATCGTACAATGCCTGGTAAAAACGCGACATTTGCTACTTGTTCCAATGCATTATCTTTTAATATTTCAGGTAGGAGTGCTTCACTTGCAAAGATAAGCCCTGGTACCCTCATCCCGCTTTTATAAGAACGAGGTATCCTCCATCTAAGGCTATCTTGTTTTTCAAGTCCGCTAAACATCGAAGATTATAGTAGAATAATATATATCTTTTTCTTTTTCTATCTTTAGATCATGGAAAGTCACTGCCTTGATCTCTACTTTAAAAGCATCTTCCAGGGAAGCTAGTTTTTTCCCTTTAGCATTACTGATGATGCCATTATCATCCAACTCTAATATGTCAAAACTTCTAAATATCACCTTTTGTTTATTAGCTATATATAAGAGTTCACTTAAGAATACGACTAATAGCTCTTCATAGGTATCTATATCTTTTTCTATCTTGATGTCTTTTTTAAAATCGAGGTCTCTTGGAGGGTCTTTTTCTTCACCACCTATAATATCAAACATACCAATAGCAGCATTATGAAAAAGCTCTTCCAGGGTCTTTCCAAAAGCTTTTAGACCTATATCAGCAGTATGTTCTATGATTTCGTAGGGTTTCATAATTAGTTAATATAAAGGCCCCTTGCAACCTAATAAAAAACCATAGATGCTCGGGGCCAAATCCTGTTAAAAGAAAATGGTGAGCCGCCCGCGGGTCGAACGCGGCACACCCGCCTTAAAAGGGCGGTGCTCTACCAACATGAGCTAGCGGCCCACACTTGATTTAAGTCTGGGTTAATTCTTTTTCTTTGTCTTTTAAGAGTTCGTCTATCTTCTTCGAATGCTTATCCGTTAATTTCTGGATCTCATCCTGACCCTTAAAACGGGCATCTTCTGGTATTTCTTTACTATCTTCCATTTTCTTTATAGAATCTATACCATCTCGACGAACTGTCCTCACAGAAACTCTTCCTTGTTCAGCGATCCTATGTAATACCTTCTGCAGCTCTTCACATCTCTCCCTTGTAAGAGATGGGACAGCTATCCTAATGATCTTACCGTCATTATTAGGAGTTATACCTAGCTGTGATTTTAAAATAGCCTTCTCCACTAGAGGGATGCTTGTTGGATCCCATGGGTGTATAGCAATAAGGCGCGGCTCAGGTATTGAAATAGAAGCAAGTTGTTTCAGAGGGGTGTTAGTGCCGTAATATTCTACCATTATACCTTCTACAAGGCTTGGATTAGCCCTCCCTGTCCTGATCTCAGAAAATTCTCTCACTGTAGCATCGACAGCTTTTTTCATCTTTTCTTCTATGTCATGGATCTTTTTTTGTAGAGGAAGCATGTTACCCCCTTTTTTTAATGGACAAGAGTCCCTATCTTCTCGCCTTGGATCACCTTTTTTATATTACCATGTTTTGTAAGGTTAAAGACTATTATTGGAAGCTTATTATCCATACATAAACTTATACTAGTAGCATCCATGACCTTTAAGCCTCTATTCAGCACTTCAATATATTTAACGTTTTTGAATTTCTTAGCTGATTTATATTTTTTTGGATCTTGAGAATAAACTCCGTCGACCTTTGTTGCTTTTAAAATAACTTCAGCATTTATCTCTATAGCTCTGAGACTAGCAGCTGTGTCTGTGGAAAAATATGGGTTCCCACTGCCAGCAACAAAGATCACGACTCTTCCTTTTTCTAAATGGCTGACTGCTTTTCTTCTTATATAAGGTTCTGCTATTTGTTGCATCTCTATAGCAGTCTGCACTCTTGTCTTAACCCCTATCTTTTCTAAAGCATCTTGGAGTGCCAGACCATTAATCACTGTAGCAAGCATGCCCATGTAATCAGCCTGTATTCTGTCTACACCATAGTTAGAAGCAGTAGCGCCTCTATATATATTTCCTCCCCCGATGACAATAGCTATCTCGACTCCAAGGCTTTTAGTTTCTTTTATCTCTTTTGCGATCTGGCTAGTTGACCCCGGATCAATACCGAAACCACGCTTTCCCTGGAGCACTTCTCCGCTAAGTTTTAGGACTACTCTCTTATATGCTGATTTACCTTTGTTCATCCAAGATCTTCTCCTACCTGAAATCTCACGAATCTACGGATTATTATATTTTCTCCTATCTTTCCTATGATAGTAGCTAAATACTCCTTTATCGTGATCTTATCGTCCTTTATAAACGGCTGGTCTATTAAACATACTTCTTTATAAAACTTCTCTAGCTTACCAGTTACTATCTTTTCCGCTACATTCTCTGGCTTGCCCTTTACCTGGTCTTTTAATATCTCTTTTTCTCTATCTATGGTCGCTTTTGGCACTTCTTCTCGTGATACATACGCAGGAGAACTTGCTGCTATCTGCATAGACACATCTTTTACGAACCTTCTGAAGTCTTCATTCCTAGAAACAAAATCAGTCTCACAATTAACTTCCAGTAAAACACCGATCTTATTATTAGAATGTATATAGCTCTCTATAACACCTTCTTTAGCAGTCCTTCCTGCTTTTTTAAGCGCGATTATCTGCCCGCGTTTCTTCAAGAGCTCCATGGCGGTCTTAAGGTCTCCATTGGATTCTACAAGAGCCTTTTTACAGTCCATCATAGGAGCATTCGTCTTCTCTCTTAACTCTTTTATCAGATCAACACTTACTACCATATCTATTACCTTACCTTTCTAAAAATTATTTACTATCTTTGCCTGGGCCTTTGCTCATAGTCTTGTAAATCCTCTTCTTAGGAGCAGGTTTTTTTTCTTCTTTTTCTTCAAATTTCTTCTCTACATCCAGGTTCTCGACAAGCTTTTCTGACCTCTCGTCAAGCTCAGTCTTGAAACCCTCTTCTTCTTTTGTCTCTTTTGCCTTCTCGATAATACCTGCTTTTTCAGATTCAGATTTTCCTTCTAGGATACCTTCTTTTAAGAAATCTGTGATAAACTTTATCGACCTCATAGCATCATCATTTGCAGGGATAGGATAATCGATCAAGTCTGGGTTTGAATTTGTATCTATGATAGCTACTATTGGGATAGAGAGCTTTTTTGCCTCTTTTACAGCTATCTCTTCTTTCTTAGCATCTACTACAAACACAGCCCCAGGCATTTTTTTCATCCCCACGATACCTGAAAGATTCTTCTTAAGCTTATCCATCTCCTTGGTAAGTATCGCACGTTCTTTCTTTTTAATAGCTTGGAATGTACCATCTTCTTGCATAGTTTCTATATCTTTAAGGCGCTTGATACTATTGCGAATGGTCTTAAAATTAGTCAAAGTCCCTCCCAGCCACCTCTCTTTTACAAAAAACATATTTGTTTCCTGGGCTGTAGTTTGGATAACATCTTGGGCTTGCTTCTTAGTGCCTACAAAAAGCACGCTTTCACCTCTAGATGCTAGCTCTTTTAAGTATTCCTTTGCATTTTTCAAGCATTCTGCTGTCTTTTCAAGGTCTATAATATAGATCTTGCTTCGTTCTCCGAAGATAAATTTCTCCATCTTAGGGTTCCATCTGCTCCTATTATGGCCAAAATGGCATCCTGCTTCTAAGAGTTTCTTGATAAGTTCTGTATCCACATTTCCTCCTTTAAAATCTCAAGTTAAAGCATCTTTATTTGACACTTACTGCATAGATTTAATTATTATATGCTATATTGATTGGCCTGTTATTATAGCATAAAGGCTTTTTTTTGCAAGAGCTTTTTTATGGGCAGTTAAGGCTTATTTCTAAACTGCAAGTCGTATAATCTGCTATAAAGTCCCTTCTTATCAAGTAGTTCCTTATGATTCCCGGACTCCACGATCTTTCCATTCTCAAGTACTATTATATTATCAGCGTGTTCTACTGTAGAAAGCCTGTGTGCGATGACAAATACAGTCCTATCCTTCATTAGCCTGTTTATGGCTTCCTGGACAAGCCTCTCTGATTCAGTGTCAAGCTGGCTAGTGGCTTCATCTAGTATCAGGATCGGAGGATCTTTAAAGAGTGCCCTTGCAATAGCAAGCCGCTGCTTTTCTCCTCCGGACAGCCTTATGCCCCTATCTCCAATATAAGTATCATACCCCTCTGGCATCTTCATGATAAAATCATGCGCATTAGCTGCTTTAGCTGCATTCATAATGTCTTCTTCCTT
This sequence comes from Candidatus Omnitrophota bacterium, assembly GCA_043821705.1. GTDB lineage: Bacteria > Omnitrophota > Gorgyraeia > Gorgyraeales > Gorgyraeaceae > JBDRCN01. Next base: position 105,364 of record JBDRCN010000001.1, on the reverse strand, counting down.
AGAATCAGGTTTGCCAAATGCAATATTACTGCGTACTGTATCATTAAAAAGGATGGTCTCTTGGCTGACTAACCCAATATGCTCCCTGAGAGATAAGATACTAAATTCCTTTAAGTCCTTGCCATCTATCAAAATAGAACCTTTGCTGGGATCATAAAATCTAGGTAAAAGACTTACTAAAGTCGTCTTCCCAGCTCCACTCAAACCAACTATTGCCAAGATCTTTCCCTTGCGAAGTTCTATGTCTATATCTTTTAACACTATGTCTTTCTCCTGATATGAAAAATCTATGTTCTTGAACTTTATCTTATCTTTAAACTCTACAAGTTCAGAGGAGGATTCTTTTTCCTTCACGCTTGATTCCCTATCTAGCACACTAAAGACCCTGGTTATTGCTGCCTGAGCTTGAAGATTAATAGCATAGAGCCGACTAAGCCTCTTAAATGGTTTTATCAAAGAAAGAAGCGCTGCAAGGAATGCGATAAATGCTCCTCCTGAAAGACGCCCCTCTATGACTTCCTTTCCCCCAAGCCATAATACTACTGCTACACAGAATATGCCTACGAATTCTCCTAAAGGACTGATAATAGCCATACGCTTAACTGACTTTAAAAGCATCTTAAAATATTTAGTATTATAAAGATCGAATTTATCGATCTGGTATTTTTCAGCAGAAAAGGATTTTACTATGCCTATACCATATATGGTCTCGAATAATAAAGAATTTATATCAGCCATGCTCTCTTGTGTAGATCTTGAGATCTTTCTAAGTTTTTTACCTATTTTTATGACAGGATATGCGACAAGTGGAAATATAAGTATAGTAACTAATGTTAAGATCGTCGAAATCGAGAAATACACCTTTATCCATATAAGGATCCCTAAATATATCGCAAGCTGGATCGGCTGTAAGAGCAGGTCTGTAAGGCCTTCTGTAATAGAATTCACTATCACCCCTACATCAAATGTCACTCTAGAGACCAGTTCCCCTGTCTGTTTATTTGAATAAAAATCATTTGAGAGCTCTAAGAGCTTCTTATATATAGTAACCCTGACATCCTTCAGGACAGTCTGGCCTAGCTTATTCATAAAATAGGTCTGGAAAAATAAAAATATCTCTTTTATGAGAAATATAAGGCCTATTATTATAATAAGCCAATTCAGAAGGCTTACCTTTGGTATGGTATTCATCTTATCTATAATGTTTACTATGAGTTCTGGAGGATTTTTTGCTCCTGGGATAGAGATATCCTTGCCTGAAAGGATGCTATCTACCAGAGGTATTATAGCTCCAAGCGAAAATCCACCCATACTGGAAGAAATGAACATGCAGATCATTGCAATAGCCATTATCCAGAGGTGCGGTTTTACGAATTTTAGAAAACGTATATAGTCTTTCATAGGCCTAATATAATATCATGCCACATCCTCTTTGTCTACTGATTATGAATGATTGCAGTTACACTAACCTAAAGCTAGTCTAGTGTCTTTAGTGCTGAAACACCGCGCCGTGTTCTACGGTTTAGAGCTCGTTCTCCAAATCGCGCTTTCGCCTTTAGATAGATTCGATCTCGCTCTAAAACCTTGAACACCTCGTGCTAAAATACTACGGGATGCCGCTATGTTTCTGATGCACTAAAGAACCCTAGCCTAGCTTTGGTTAGAATAGTTTACAATTATTAAAGCTATTAGCGGATGGCTTGGCTTGTTTTGCTGAATAGCAACGGGTGGCCGAGATTGGGGTCCCCGCAAGCGCGCAGCGTTTTGCGAGCACTTGTGGGGTGAATCTCGGACAGGACCCGTTGCTACTTGAAAACATGGCGAGGAAGCAGGCCTCCAATTTAGCTTTACTGAATAGAGCTTATCTGTTATCATTATGGATATGAAAAAAGTACGTGTTGGTGTAATAGGGTTAGGCAGGTTAGGGTCTTTTCATGCTAAGATCTACTCTTCTTTAAAAAATGTAGAGCTTGTAGCAGTATGCGATATTGATGAAGCTGTGATCAAGTCTACTAAAGAAGTATTAAATACTAACTATGAAACTGATTATAAGAAACTTCTTAGTTATAAGCTAGCTGCTGTAAGCATCGTAACACCTACATACCTCCATTATAAAATAGCCAAATTTTTTCTGGATAATAATATCCATGTCTTAATAGAAAAACCTATTACAAAGACCCTGAGAGAAGCTAAAAAACTAATAGACCTTGCAAAAAAGAAAAAACTGATAATACAAGTTGGACATGTAGAGAGATTTAATTCTGCAATACAGGCTATCAATAAACTTTCCCCTAAACCTAGGTTCATAGAAGTCCATAGGCTTGGGCCTTTTACTCCTAGGGTCCAGGATATAGGAGTAGTCCTGGATCTTATGATCCATGACATAGACATAGTCCTTGGCTTTACAAGATCAAAGATAAAGGACATACAAGCAATAGGCATGAAGATCCTTACAAAATATGAGGACATAGCAAATGCTCGTATAAGGTTCAAAAATGGTACTGTGTGTGATCTGACTGCAAGCAGGGTCACAAATGATTCTTTAAGAAAAATAAGGATATTCCAGGAAGACTGCTATATATCTCTGGACTATGTATCTCAGGAAGCAAAGATAGCAAAAAAGATAAAAAATAATATCGTGACAAAGATGATAGATATTAAAAAAGAAAAACCATTAGATAAAGAACTAATGTCTTTTATAGACTGTGTGATCCACAAAAAACGGCCTACTGTCTCTGGTGTCGAAGCGTACGATGCACTAGATGTAGCCCATCGCATAATAAAAAAGCTTACAATATGAAGAAAAAAAGAATCCTGATCGTAGCTGGAGAAGCCTCTGGCGATCTCCAGGCCTCAAATCTGATCAATGCCCTTAAAAAAATAAATCCTCACATAGAATTCTTTGGCGTCGGCGGAAAACTCATGGAAGGCGCAGGATGTGAAATAGTGCAGGACATCGTAAAGCTTGCGGTAGTAGGTTTCATAGAAGTGTTAAGACATCTCAATGTATTCAAAAAACTATTAGCAGACCTTCTCATCCTTCTAGATAAAAGAAAACCTGACCTGGTAATACTGGTCGACTATCCTGGGTTCAATCTCAGGTTTGCAAAATACGTGAAAGAAAAAAATATCCCTGTGATCTATTATATCAGTCCACAAGTATGGGCATGGGGTAAAAAGAGGGTCTTTGAGATAAAAAGATTGGTCGATAAGATGATAGTCCTATTCGGATTTGAGGAAGAACTTTATAAAGAAGCTGGTGTAAAGGTCAGTTTTGTAGGCCATCCATTTCTAGATATTGTAAGGCCTCTTTGGAAAAAAGAAGAAACTATAAAACACGTCCATGCAAAACACTCTTCCATAAAAATAGCACTTCTACCTGGCTCAAGACAGAAAGAGATAGAACGGCACCTACCAGTCATGCTTAAGGCATGCGAAAAGATAAAAGAAAAATTAGGCAATGTAGAATTTATCCTCTCCAAAAGAAAAGAGATAGATCATTCTGTATATAATAATATAACTAACGCTTCTTCTATAAAACCTCATTCTCTCGACAATAAACCCTATGAGATCATGGATATAACCGATCTGGTAATAGTGTCATCTGGCAGCGCTACGCTTGAGACAGCAATAATGGAAAAACCTATGATCGTGATATATAAGACTTCTATAGTCACTTATCTTTTAGCAAAGAACATGATAAATATCCCAAATATCGCTCTAGTAAACATAGTAGCTGGAAAAAGAATAGTCCCAGAATTAGTCCAATCCGATGCAAACCCAGGAAATATATCAAAAGAAGCGCTTTCTATATTGACTGACCACAAATTGCAAGACCAGATAAAAAAAGAACTTCATCTTGTCAAAGGAAAGTTAGGCGAAAAAGGCGCTATCGACCGCGCTGCCCACCTGATACAAAAATACCTATAATTATTCCCACTCGATAGTTGCCGGGGGTTTGGAGGAGATATCGTATACTACACGGTTTATTCCTTTTACTTCGTTTATTATGCGGTTTGAGATCTTTCCGAGGATATCATAAGGAAGCTTTGTCCAATCAGCTGTCATTGCATCAAGGCTATCGACTATTCTTAGAACGCACACATTCTCATAAGTCCTTTCATCGCCCATCACACCTACGCTTTTTACTGGCAAGAAGACTGCGAACGACTGCCAAATACTTCTATAACCAGAATATTTTTCCATCTCTTCCTGCATTATAAAATCTGCTTCCTTAAGTGTATAAAGACGCTCTTTTGTTATCTCACCTACTATCCTCACTCCTAGGCCTGGGCCTGGAAAAGGCTGTCTATAGACAAATTTATCCTCAAGGCCCATCTCTTTTCCAAGACGCCTTACCTCGTCTTTAAAAAGGTCTTTTAATGGCTCGATCAATTTAAATCCCATCTTTTTTGGAAGGCCTCCTACATTGTGATGTGTCTTTATAGTGGCTGATGGCCCTCCCTTGGCAGATACGCTTTCTATTACATCAGGATATAGCGTGCCTTGAGCTAAAAATTTTATTTTCCCTAGTCTTTTTGCTTCTTCCTCAAACACCCTGATAAACTCTCTTCCAATGATCTTACGTTTTCTTTCAGGGTCCACTACTCCTTTTAATTTTTTTACAAACCTATCTTCAGCATCTATAACATGCAGGTTCAAGTGAATTTGCTGCCTGAACATCTTTTCAACGTTTTCTTTTTCACCTTTTCTTAAAAGCCCATTATCCACGAACACGCAGTGTAAGTTCTTCCCTATTGCCCTATGTAACAAAACTGCTGTGACAGATGAATCAACTCCTCCGCTAAGCCCTAACACCACTTTTTCTTTGCCAACCCTTCGCCTTATATCCCTTATCTCTTCTTTGATAAAAGACTTCATGGTCCAATTGGGTTTTAAACCTGAGATATCATAGAGGAAATTCTTGAATATCTTCATGCCTTTCGGGGTATGTACTACTTCAGGATGGAATTGCAGGCCATATATCCTTTTTTCTGGGCAAGCAATACTGGCAAGTTTACTGTTCTTTGTATGTGCAAGCCTGATAAAACCTTTTGGCAGCTTTACTACCTCGTCTCCATGGCTCATCCATACCTTTTCTCTGTCAGAACATCCTGAGAAAAGTTTTTCTTTTTTATTGATGAATAGTTCTGCGTGGCCGTATTCGCGTTTTTTAGTCTTTTTGACCTTGCCTCCGAGCATATATCCTAAAAGCTGCATACCATAGCATATTCCTAAGATAGGCACGCCCAATCTGAATATCTCTGGGCTACATTTTGGGGAATTCTTTTTACTTACACTGCTAGGGCCGCCTGAGAGGATTATGGCTTTCGGGTCCATGGCCTTGATCTTTGATATAGAAGTATTATAGGGAACGAGTACGCAAAAAACATTACATTCTCTGACGCGACGCGCTATAAGCTGATTATACTGTGAGCCGAAATCCAAGACTACTACTATCTTCTTTTCCATTTATTCCCCCTGCAAGCTTTTACACATATACCACATATAAATTGCCCGACATAGCCCTTATCTCTAAATTCTTTTAGTTTTTCGTAACAAGCAATGTGGTCAAAATCTTTCTTGTTTTCTTTTATCGCGTTTGCTGGGCACGTCTTTATACAATCTTTGCATGTCTCACAATCTATGCCCAGCGCTTTATCTGTTTCTAAAGGCGCGTCTGTCAATATAGTGACTAGTCTAAACCGCGAACCAAGCTCTGGATTTACTAATAGATTGTTCCTTCCTATAAATCCAAGTCCTGCTAGTTCCCCTATCTTTTTATGAGAAAGGTGCCCCTCCTGTCTTTCCCAATCCAAGATCTGTGACGCTGGTATAGGTAATGCCTTATGCCCGGATCCTTGTATGAAATTAGTCACCCCTAATGCGATCCTGTCAAGCTGTGCATTCGCCTGCCTATAGTGATGGAAATATATCTTTGTGGGATGGTCTACTATGTCATCTAATATCACATCACTCAATCTAAGGCCTATGGATATAGCATAATCTAAATCCTCTAAAATTTCACTAGAAAAATGAAATTCCTCTTTCACTGTCTTTACATCTGCTATCCCAAATAAAGCAGCGCCAAGTGAAACAGAAAGGTCTTTTAGTTCTTTTTTGCTAAATGTTCTTTTTTCCATTTTTTTAAATAGATCATCAATACTGATATTGCGACAGGTGTCACGCCTGATATCCTTGAGGCCTGCCCCAGATTAAGTGGCTTTGCAATGTTCAGTTTCTCTACTATCTCGTTAGATAGGTTTGGTATATTATTAAAACTAAAACTTTCTGGTATCTTTATCTTTTCTATTCTTTTAAAATTTTCTATTTCTTTTGACTGCCTTTCGATAAAACCTTTATATTTTGCCTCTATCTCTATCTCTTTTATTTCCTCTTCTGTAAATCTTATTTTCTTTCCATTAAGGCTCACTATATTATTAAAACTTAACCCAGGCCTCCTGAGTAGATCGAATAAGCTAGTCACATTATTTATAGGAGGGGTTTTCATCTTTTTAAGTTTTAGATTAGTAGCCTTGTTAGGATATATCTTGATATGTTTTATCCTTTCAACCTCATCGGATATATTTTTTCTCTTATCCTGTAATTTTTTATAAGTATCTCTTTTTACTATTCCTAACTTATAGCCTAATTCGCAGAGCCTGATATCAGCATTGTCTTCCCTTAAGATAAGCCTATATTCTACGCGGGATGTGAACATCCTGTAGGGCTCATTAGTTCCTTTTGTGACAAGGTCATCTATGAGGACCCCTATGTAGCTCTCTGACCTGTCGAGGATAAAAGGCTCTTTTCCCTTTACCTTTAAACTAGCGTTTACGCCTGCGATGAATCCTTGAGCTCCTGCTTCTTCGTAACCAGTAGTACCATTTATCTGGCCTGCATTAAAAAGATCTTTTATTTTTTTAGTCTCTAAAGTAGGATAAAGTTCTGTCGGGTCTATAAAATCATACTCTATCCCATATCCAGGTACTAAGATCTCAGCCTTTTCTAACCCCTTTATTGACCTGATCATCTTAAGCTGTACATCATAAGGAAGACTGGTCGAGATCCCGTTAGGATAATATTGATCCGTATTAAGGCCTTCTGGTTCTAAAAATATCTGATGGCGGTCCCTGTCAGAAAATCTTACTACCTTATCTTCTATGGATGGGCAATATCTCACTCCAGTGGATATTATCTTCCCTGAATAAAGCGGAGAGCGGTCAAGGTTCTCTCTTATTATATCGTGTGTCTTTTTATTAGTATAAGTTAGATAACAGGGGGCTTGTTTTTTTATTAATAGTTTAGTAGAAAAAGAAAATGACTGAGGAGGACTATCTCCGGATTGTTTCTTCATCTTTTTAAAATCTATAGTGGACTTATCTAGCCTAGGAGTAGTGCCTGTTTTAAGCCTGGATATTCTAAAACCAGCTCTTTTTAAAGCCTGCGACAATCCTATTGACGGCTTATCACCTATCCTGCCTCCAGGAAATGATTCAAGTCCTATATGGATCACGCCATTCAAAAACGTGCCTGGTGTCAGGACAACTGTCTTCGAACGAACCCTACTAGAATCATCCAGCTTTACGCCATAGATCTTTTCATCCTTGATCACCAGATCGACTACAGAGCCTTTTAAAATAGTTATATTCTTTTCTTTCCTGAATATCTTTTTCATATATTCTAAATAAAGCTCTCTATCCACCTGAGCGCGAGACGACCATACAGCTGGGCCCTTTGTCTTATTTAGAATACGGAATTGTATGCCTGAGTAATCAGTAGCCTTGGCCATTTCCCCGCCTAAGGCATCGATCTCTTTTACAAGCTGCCCCTTCCCAATGCCCCCGATAGCAGGATTGCATGACATATAACCTATTTTTTCAGGGTCCATTGTCACAAGAAGGGTCTTAGATCCCATGCGAGCTGAAGCTAAAGATGCCTCTATCCCAGCATGGCCTCCACCAACTACTATAACGTCATAGACCATTCTCTTTTTCATAGGAATATCATAATAGCAGATATATTATATAGAGTCAATTCAAGATAATATCAGCGTCCTGGCATTTCTAACCAGATTAAAAGTAACCTGTTAGCTTTCATCGCTGTTTTTCTGTCTCCCTGGGAAAATCTAAAAAAATTACTAATTAGCAACGGGTGGCCGGCGATTGGGGCCCCCGCAAGCGCGCAGGCAAATGCCAAGCACTTGTGGGGTGAATCGGCGGACAGGACCCGATGCTAATTAAGTGTACTTTTTAGTTTTATTCAAAAAAAGAAAAACTGTGATTAGCTAGATGCTGCGGATTCACCTGCGAGGTAGCCTGTTGAGAACGCTGCCTGGAGATTAAAGCCCCCCGTATCACCATCGATATCTATCATCTCTCCTGCAAAATATAGGCCTTTTATAAGGCGAGATTGCATAGTCCTAGGATCTATATCCTTTAAGGATACTCCTCCTCTAGTAACCATTGCATCTTTTATAGGCCTAGGACATTTTATAGTAAGAGGGAATGCCTTTAAGATTTCCACAAGGCCTTTTCTTTCCTTCTGCGTGATCTGATTTATTTTTTTATCTGGCGATACCTCTAAAATATCTATCACCACGTCTATTAATCTGGCAGGCATCAGGGTCTTTAATGCATTCTTAAAGATCTTGCCAGGATTTTCCTTAAACTCTTTTAATATGCGTTTCTCAAGAGCTTCTTTAGAAAGTGCTGGTTTTAAGTCTACATATAAAGACACCTTTTTCTCTTTTAACCAGTCCGCTATCTTTCCGCTTAGAGACAATACCAAAGGACCTGATACTCCAAAATCTGTAAAAAGCATCTCCCCAACATCTGATCTTATATCTTTTTTACCGTCAGTAAATGTTAATATAATATTTTTTAATGCGAGGCCCTCTAACCTCTCCTGAAAATCTTCTTTTGTCTCCAATGCTATGAGGCCTGGGCTAAGGTCTGTTATCCTATGGCCTGATCTTTTAGCTAATTCTATACCTTTTCCAGTAGAACCAGTAAATCCATAAGATACCCCTCCTGTTGTTAATATCACTTTATCTGAAGAGATATCCTGCTTATCCTCTAATTTGACGCCTTTAACTGTACCTTTCTCTATTAAGATGTCCTTTACTATGGAACCAAAGTATATCCTTACTTTTTCATTTTTTAGTTCTTTTTTGAGTACCTCTAATACATGTTCTGAACTGTCAGTCTCTGGAAATACCCTCATCTGACGTTCTATCTTTAGCTTTAGGCCTCTACTTTCAAAAAATGTCATCAACTCCTTATTAAAAAATCTCTTGAAGCTGTCTCTTAGAAATTCCCCATTCTTTGAATATCTTTTAAGGAACTCATCCAGATCACCAGCATTTGTAAGGTTACACCTCTCCTTACCTGTTAAGAGAAGTTTTCTCCCAAGGTCTGGGTTTTTTTCTATCAGAATGACGTTCGCACCAAGCTCACTCGCCCTGATAGAAGCCATCATCCCTGCTGGCCCACCGCCTACTATAATAATCTTATTCATATGTATATTATATCAGATTTCCAAAAAAATAGGGACGGTTCTTTAGGTAAAACTAAAAACCGTCCCTATTCGCTGATCGTTTTAAAGAGTAGAAGTCTCTGCTATCTTCTCTTCCTTTAGGTTTCCTTTTGCCAGGCATTCGCCGTTCCAACAGTAAGTGCAAAGTTTTTCGCGCGGCAGGCCTATAGCAGTGATCATATCATCTAGTATCTGATAGCGTAGCGTTGTGACCCCGATGTCCTTTCTTATCCACTCAACCATCTTTTTATACTCTTCAGTTGTTGGATCCACATATTTAGAGACATCTTCTATATCTTTTCCTTCAATATCTTTTATTGCTTTACGAGCTGCGAGCTCATCTATGCTTCTTGTAGATAGACAGAACTTACATGGATACATAAGTGGTGGACAAGCTGGTCTCACATGTATCTCTTTCGCGCCATTCTCATAAAGTTTTTGTACAGTAAAGTTTTTTAGCTGCGTACCTCTTACAATAGAATCCTCACAGACTACTATTCTATTTCCGTTTATAACATCTTTTATAGGAATGAGCTTCATCTTAGCTATATGATCTCTTATCTCCTGTACTGGGGGAGTATAACTTCTTCCATAACCTGGTGTATATTTTACTAAAGGCCTCCTGTAAGGTTTTTTAGACTCCATTGCATAACCTATCGCATGAGCAACCCCTGAATCAGGGACTCCTGATACTACGTCCACTTCTATATCTTTATCCCTCTTTGCCAATGATGCTCCGCATCTCTCTCTTACGACCTCTACATTTATATCCTCATAAGTAGAAGCTGGGAATCCTGTGTATATCCAAAGAAAAGAACAGATCTGGTTTGTGCCTTTCGCTCCTCTTACCTGTTTAATGCCTTTTTCATTTATTAAGACGATCTCCCCTGGCAATATATATTTATGTATCTTGAAGCCAGTGTTAGGAAAAGCGCATGTCTCTGAAGCTACAGCATAATCATCTCCTTTTTTACCTATCACCAAAGGAGTATAACCAAATCTATCTCTTGCAGCATATATGCCGTCCTTACAAAGGACCAATAAAGAACATGAGCCTACGATCTTGCTGAAAACCTCTTCTATCCCACTTACAATATCACTCCCCGTACTTATAAGCTTAGCGATGACCTCTACAGAATTCATAGAACCATCTTCTGTTTCACTAAAAGAGTGGCCTCCCCTATGCAGTTCTTTTGTCAATTCTTTTGTGTTCTCGATAAGCCCTGTCATACACACTGCAAAAGAACCAAACTTTGTGTTTAAAAACATGGGTTGCGCATCTGAATCACTTATCACGCCTATGCCAAATTTTCCATTTAATTTTTTATAATCATCATAGAACTTTGATTTAAACTGGGATTGCGATATATCATGGATCTGCCTATATATCCTTTTATCATGGAGTACCGCTACGCCTCCATACTGTGTACCAAGATGTGTCTGATAATCAATGCCGTAAAAAAGGTCCTCTGAACAAGATTTTTTAGATACTGCCCCAAATACTCCACTCATAATAATTTCCTTTCTATAATCTAGGCGTTAAAAAACAAACTGGATGAAGGTATTGCATCAGTAGTAAAATTTATCCCTAATTTTCTTAAGCCTGCCTCATCACCTGGGGTGGGTAAATGCGTACTATGAAGTTCACAACCACTTAGATCTTTAAGTTTTGACAAAGCCTTTTTTGCATTTGAATCTGAATGCGCACTTATAGAGAGAGCGACCAAGATCTCGTCGAGATTTAAGCTCTCGCTGGTCATGCTCAAGATATCTTTTTTTAATTTTGAAAGGTCGCTCATTATCTCTGGTTTAAGGATATGCACTTTATCATCTATGCCAGCAAGATGTTTTATTGCATTTATTATAGCGCTGGATGCTGCATGCATTAAAGGTGAGTTCTTCCCGGTAATGATCGTGCCATCATCTAGCTCTATACTAGCTCCGCAGAAATAACCCTTATTGCCTTTTCCTTTTTTCTCGCACTCCTTAGCTGCTTTTCTCGCAGGCTCTACTGTCGACCTATCTTCTGCTTTTACTCCAGTCTTATCCATAATGGACTGGGCCCTTTCCAATTCTTCTTTTGTGCCGCTTCCTATGGCAAATTCCAGGTTATGCCTAAAATACCTGCGAATGATCTCTTGTCTAGCAGCCTCCTTGGCCAATTTATCTTTTACTATCCCAAAACCAGCCCTATTGACCCCCATGTCAGTCGGAGAATTATAATAACTATCTTTTGAATCTGTTATTTTATGGATTATGTTTTTTAGAATAGGGAATGCCTCTACATCACGATTATAATTTATAGATTCTTTTTTATACTTTTCCAGGTGAAATGGATCGACAAGATTAAAATCAGCTAGATCTACTGTCGCAGCTTCATATGCAATATTCACTGGATGGTTAAGTGTAAGATTCCAGATAGGGAATGTCTCAAACTTAGCATAGCCTGAATTTATGCCTTTTTTATGGTCATGATAGAGTTGTGAAAGACAAGTTGAAAGTTTTCCGCTTCCCGGGCCAGGAGCAGTTACTACTACTATAGGCTTCTTTGTCTCAATATAATCATTCTTCCCATACCCGCTCGAAGAAACTATTTTTTCTACGTCGTGAGGATAACCTTCTATCTTCACATGTTTATATACCTTTAGGCCTAATTTTTCAAGGCGCCTCTTAAATTTTACTACTGACGGTTCATTGTTGAATCTTGTCAATACCACTGATGTGACGTCAAGGCCCCATGCTTTCAGGTCATCGATGAGTTTAAGGGTCGCAAGGTCATATGTTATACCATAATCGCCTCTCACCCTGCCTTGTTCTATGTCCTTAGCATAAACACTTACTACGATCTCAGCATGTTTTTTTAATTTCTCCAAGAGCCTCATCTTAACATTTGGATCATAGCCTGGAAGGACTCTTGCAGCATGATAATCAAAGCATATCTTTCCGCCAAACTCTAGATAAAGTTTATTGTCGAATTTTTTGACTCTAGATAGGATCTCTTGGGTCTGTTCTTTCAGATACTTTTCATTATCAAATGCTTTTTTCTGTGTGACAACTCTTTTAAACATTATGTTATCTCGCTGTGATACTTCTGTAGAGACTTAACATCCCCTTTATTTTTAATATATGAAGCTATACCTTCTGCTGCTGCTAATGCTGCTGCTGGAGTGGTGATATAAGGCAATTTATACTTTATCGCACTTTTTCTAATATAAGAATCATCATGTGCTGCAGTTTTTCCAACTGGCGTATTTATTATAAGCTGTATCTCTTTATTATTTATTGAATCTACTATATTCGGCCTGCCTTCGTGCATCTTTTTTATCTCTTCACATACGATCTTATTCTTATCTAAAAAAGCTTTTGTGCCAGATGTAGCTACAATCTTAAAACCAAGTTCCTTTAGTCTTTTAACTGCTTCGACTATTGTTTTTTTCTTATCCTTGCAGCAACTGTTACCAAAACTGTACCGCTCGTAGGAAGCTTTGCTCCTGCAGCTTCTTGAGCTTTAAAATATGCTAGGCCCATAGAATCAGCTATGCCTAAGACTTCACCTGTTGAACGCATCTCAGGCCCTAAAAGAGGGTCTACTTCTTGGAACATATAAAAAGGAAATACTGATTCTTTCACGCCGTAATGGGAATATTTCTTCTTCTTTAACTTCATATCTTTTAGTTTTTTACCGAGCATGAGTTCTGTTGCGATCCTTGCCATTGATAAACCGCATACCTTTGAAACAATAGGGACAGTACGGGATGCTCTGGGATTTGCTTCGAGCACATATACTAGATCATTTGCAATAGCATATTGTATATTCATTAAGCCTACTACCTTTAATGCCTTTGCGATCTTTTCAGTATAATCATTGATCGTATCCAGATGCTTCTTAGGTATGGAAGTAGGTGGGATCACACATGCTGAATCCCCTGAGTGGACTCCTGCTTCTTCTATATGTTGCATCACCGAAGGTATAAAAACCTCTTCTCCGTCTGAAATAGCATCAGCTTCAGCCTCTAATGCATCCTCTAAGAACTTATCTATCAAGATCGGGCGATCCGGAGAAACATCCACTGCCTTTTTTACATAATCAAGGAGCATATTTTCATCATAGACTATCTCCATTGCCCTGCCACCTAATACATAACTAGGCCTTACGATAAGAGGGTAGCCTATCTTGCTTGCTATCTTCAGCGCTTGTTCTACAGTACTTGCCATATCACTTTCTGGCTGGAGTATCCCAAGCTTTTTCATCTCTTTGCTAAATCTCTCTCTATCTTCAGCCAGATCTATGCTTTCAGTGGAAGTACCAAGTATCTTTACGCCTGCTTTTTCTAATTCTTTTGCTAGATTTAAAGGAGTCTGGCCCCCGAATTGGACGATCGCTCCTAACGGTTTTTCTTTATTATAGATACTCAAGACATCCTCTACTGTCAAAGGTTCAAAATAAAGTTTATTTGATGTATCGTAATCAGTAGATACTGTCTCAGGATTGCAATTTATCATTATGCTTTCATACTGCATGTCTCTCAATGCGTATGCTGCATGACAGCAACAGTAATCAAACTCTATACCCTGTCCTATCCTATTTGGCCCACCGCCTAATATCATGATCTTTTGTGGATTAGAGCTCACCTTTACACTATCAGGCGCATTATAAGTAGAGTAGTAATACGCTGCATCTGCTCCACTCACTGGAACAGCTTCCCATGCTTCTTCTTTCCCGAGCTTAAGGCGTTTTGATCTGACTTCTTCTTCAGGCGCCTTTAATAGTTGTGCAATATATTTATCTGAAAACCCATCTTCCTTTGCCCTTATAAAGAGTTCATCTGGAAGATCCTTCCATTTATGTTTCAAGATCTTCTCTTCGAGCTCTACTAGTTCCTTCATCTGGGTAATGAAATATCTATGTATCCTGGTCTTATCATACAGCTCATCCACGCTCATGCCTTTACGAAGTGCTTCGTACATAATAAACTGTCTCTCTGAAGAAGGATGCGCTAAAAGTTTTTTAAGTTCTTCTAATGATAGTTGATTGAAATTCTTGGCAAAACCCAGCCCATAGCGAGTTATCTCAAGGCTCCTTATTGCCTTTTGAAACGCTTCTTTATAGGTCTTGCCTATGCTCATAACTTCACCCACTGCTCTCATCTGAGTACCAAGCTTATCCTCTATATTGCGGAATTTTTCAAATGCCCATCTTGAAAATTTAATAACAACATATTCTCCTGAAGGAGTATATTTATCTAAGGTCCCATCCCTCCAGTAAGGTATATCTCTTAATAGATCTCCTCCTGCAAGCCTAGAAGAGACATAAGCAATAGGAAATCCTGTGGCTTTTGATGCAAGAGCTGAAGAACGGGATGTCCTAGGGTTGATCTCGATGACAACAATATCATGATTGTCAGGATTATGCGCAAATTGGACATTCGTCCCGCCAATAACACCTATTGCATCCACTATCTTGTAAGAATAATCCTGGAGTTTTTTCTGTATTTTAGGGTCTACTGTAAGCATAGGCGCTGAACAAAAACTATCTCCTGTGTGTACGCCCATAGGATCGATATTTTCAATAAAACAGACCGTGATCTTATTAGAATCCCTGTCTCTAACTACCTCAAGCTCTAATTCTTCCCATCCTAGAACAGATTGTTCGACCAATATCTGTCCAATAAGACTTACTGAAATGCCTCTCGCGGCAATTACTTCTAATTCTTCCTCATTATATACTGCTCCTCCGCCTGTTCCTCCCATAGTATATGCAGGCCTGATAATAATAGGATATCCTATTTTCTTTGCTATCTCTTTAGCTTCTTCTACAGAGTATGCCAATTCACTCGTCGGCATAGGAATATCCAAAGACTTCATTGTTTCTTTAAATGCTAAGCGATCTTCTCCTCTTTCAATAGCATCAGCTTGTACGCCTATTATTCTTACATTATATTTTTCAAGTACGCCTTTTTTAGCAAGTTCACTGGATAAATTAAGCCCTGTCTGCCCGCCTAGATTAGGTAAAAGCGCATCGGGTCTTTCTTTTTCAATAATAGAGGTAAGTCTTTCTATATTAAGAGGTTCGATGTATGTCACATCTGCCATCCCTGGATCAGTCATAATAGTCGCTGGGTTTGAATTGACAAGTACTATTTCATAGCCAGCTGCCCTTAGTGCTTTACAAGCCTGAGTACCTGAATAATCAAATTCACATGCCTGGCCTATAACGATCGGGCCAGAGCCTATTATCAAAACTTTATTGATATCCTTTATCTTTGGCACAAATCCCCTCCTCTTTTTTCACAAAATCCATGCAATTATAGCATAAATAATATGCTTAGTAAATGCATAATAAAAGAGGGAGACGCACCTTAAAAACGCCTCCCTCTTTTATCTTATAAACACAATACATAATGTACTTTTTCTCTATACTAGTCCTTGATCTAACATTGCATCAGCTACTTTTACAAATCCAGCAATATTAGCTCCGTCTACATAGTTGATAAAACTATCCTTTTTCCCGTATTTAACACAAGCTTCGTGTATACTCACCATTATGCCTTGAAGTCTATTATCTACCTCTTCCCTGGTCCATGAGAGCCTTTGGCTGTTCTGTGACATCTCTAAACCGCTCACAGCAACCCCTCCTGCATTTGCTGCTTTACCAGGGCCATAAAGGATCTTTGCATCTAAGAATACCTTTATAGCTTCAGGCATAGTTGGCATATTCGCGCCTTCAGCAACACATATACAGCCATTTTTAACGAGTTTCTTTGCATCAGCTTCATGGATCTCGTTCTGCGTAGCAGATGGAAAAGCTGCGTCGCACTTTACTTCCCAAGGCCAATGATTATCCTTGTTTTCTTTATACTCGCAATTATACTTCTTAGCATATTCCTTTATACGGCCTCTCTTTACATTTTTTAGTTCCATTACGAACTCTAATTTCTGCTCACTTATTCCTTCAGGGTCATATATATAGCCTCCTGAATCAGAAAGAGTGACAGGTTTTGCTCCTAATTGAAGTAATTTCTCAACAGTATACTGAGCAACATTCCCTGAACCTGAAACAGTACATATCTTGCCTTTTAGAGACTCACCTCTAGTTTTCATCATCTCTTCAGCAAAATATACAGCACCATAACCTGTAGCCTCAGACCTCATAAAGCTTCCTCCCCAACTAAGGCCTTTACCAGTAAGAACACCTGTAAATTCATTGCGAAGTCTTTTATACTGGCCGAACATAAATCCTATTTCACGGCCTCCCACACCTATATCTCCAGCTGGGACATCTGTGTCAGGGCCTATATGACGTTGAAGCTCTGTCATAAAACTCTGGCAGAATCTCATTACTTCATTGTCTGATTTTCCTTTTGGATCGAAATCAGATCCACCTTTTCCTCCACCCATTGGCAGAGTCGTCAAACTATTCTTAAAGACCTGTTCAAATGCCAAGAATTTTAAGATACCAAGATATACGCTTGGATGGAACCTTAGTCCGCCCTTATAAGGGCCTAAAGCACTGTTCATCTCTATTCTAAAACCCCTATTCACATGGACATCACCTTTATCATCAGCCCATGGCACGCGGAACATTATTACTCTTTCTGGTTCGACCATTCTTTCAAGTATCTTAGCATCTCTATACTTCGGGTTTTCTTCGATAAAAGGCATTACTGACTCTACTACTTCTTGAACTGCTTGATGGAATTCCTTTTCACCTGGATTCTTAGTTATTACACCAGCCATAAAATCTTTTACTTTTTTTTGCATATCCTCTTCTCCTTGCTATTATTGCACAAAGTATGTGCACCTTAGGTTAAAATAAAAAAGCGTCCTTAGCTTACTAAGAACGCCTCTGTCCTAATACATCGCCTCATATTGATACGCCTTTGTATCAGATTTATATATTTATATTATCCACGCTTATGGGAAACGAGTCAAGAAAAATTATTCTTTATTAATTAAGGCCTTTTTCCCATCGAGATCTAAGATCCTTACTATCTATCCATGATATAACATAGTTAGTATATTCTGCTCCTGTAACACCTGTATCTCTTCCAGTAATAGCCATCTTTTTTTCATACTGGCCGCATATATCTAGAGCCATCTCTACTTTTTCAGCACGCTCTTGATAACCTATATGCTTTAGAAGCATGGCACTCGCACGGATCATAGAGCACGGATCAGCGAATTTTGCTCTTCCTTCTTTTACCATCCTAGGGGCACTACCGTGTATAGCTTCGAACATAGACCATCTCTTGCCTATATTAGCACTTCCAGCTGTACCCACTCCTCCTTGAAGTTGAGCTGCTTCATCAGTCAAGATATCTCCATACAGATTAGGAAGCACCATTACCTTAAAATCCTTTTTTCTAGCAGGATCAAGCAATTTTGCAGTCATTATATCAATATACCATTCATCAAGCTTTACCCCAGGATATTCCTTTGCTATCCTAAAAGCTACTTTTGAAAATCTCCCGTCAGTAGTCTTTACAATATTAGATTTAGTTACTACTGTAACGCGATCTATATTATTAGTCTTAGCATACTCAAAAGCCATCCTTATTATACGCTCTGCTCCCTGTTCTGTGATAACCTTAAAATCAATACTTATGTCTTCTGATACGTCAATACCTCTTGAACCTAAAATATAAGCTCCTTCAGTATTCTCTCTAAAGAAACACCAATCAATCCCTTCACTTGGTATCCTTACTGGCCTGACATTTGCAAATAGATCCAGATATCTACGCATTGCTACATTAGCGCTCTCTATATTAGGCCATTTGTCCCCTGCCTGAGGCGTTGTAGTCGGTCCTTTTAGAATAACATGGCATGATTTTATTTCTTCTAGCACGTCATCTGGTATAGCTTTTTTATGCTCTGCTCTATTCTCTATGGTAAGGCCTTTTATATCTTTAAATGTAACTTTTCCGCTTTCCACTTCATCCTTTAGAACATGTCTTAAAACTGTCTCAGCATGCTTTGAGATCACTTCTCCTATCCCATCTCCAAAACATACACCTATAATAATAGGGGATATCTTTGAAAAGTCAGTGCTTGAAGTATCTTTTTTCATCTCTTCGACACGCTTAAACTGTTCTTCTAGAATAATACTAAATTTTTCATTTGCTTTATTTATCAATTCTTTTGACATGATTAATTCTCCGATTTTTGATCAGCCATATATCAGCTTTTTAAAAATTTATCAATAGCTTTAGCGCTGTTCTTTCCTGCTCCCATAGCAGCAATAACAGTAGCAGCACCTGTAACAATGTCTCCGCCTGCAAAAATATCCTTTATATTGGTCGAGCCTTGACCATCAGCCTCTATATTTTTTCTTCGTGTCAAATTAAGCCCAGGTATAGTGTCTAAAAGAAGAGGGTTAGAACCATTGCCTATAGCAATTATAGCTATGTTCATATCCATCTCAAACTCGGATCCCTCTATAGGCACTGGTCGTCTTCTACCACTCTTATCTAGTTCGCCAAGCTCGTTCTTAATACAGACTATCTTATTTACTCTGCCTTTCTCATCCCCTATTATTCTAACAGGATTCGTCAAAATATGGAACTCAATTCCTTCTTCTTTGGCATGGTGTACCTCATCTACCCTTGCAGGCATCTCTTTCTCTGTGCGCCTGTAAATAATATGCACTTTCTTTGCCCCTAACCTTAATGCACACCTAGCTGCATCCATAGCAACATTTCCACCGCCGACTACAGCAACATTCTCTCCTATATTTATAGGTGTATCATATTCTGGAAATCTATAAGCCTTCATTAGATTGACGCGTGTTAGAAATTCATTAGCAGAATACACACCGTTAAGCTGCTCCCCTTCAATTCCCATAAAGTATGGCAGCCCTGCTCCAGTAGAGATAAAAAATGCTTCAAATCCTTCTTCCCGTAATTTATCTACCGTCTTTATCTTGCCGATAATATAATTATATTTTATTTCTACGCCTAATTTTTTTATTTCTTCGACTTCTTTCATCACTATATCTTTTGGAAGACGAAATTCAGGTATCCCATAAGTAAGCACTCCACCTGGTTTATGAAGAGCCTCAAAAATAGTTACATCATATCCCATTTTTGCAAGATCTGCAGCACATGTGAGGCCCGCAGGTCCAGCTCCTATAATAGCGACCTTTTTACTCTTATCATTTTTCTTGCTGTCAGGAGATCTCTTTTCAGTTGCATTTTTAAATTCCCAGTCTGCAGCGAACCTTTCTAGATTACCAATATTAATAGGTGTTCCTTTTTTCCCAAGAATACATAGTTTTTCACACTGGTCTTCTTGTGGACATACTCTTCCACAAACTGCTGGTAAATTATTAGTATTTTTTATAATTGAAATAGAATCTGAAAACTTCTTGTCAGTTATAGCTTTTATAAAAGCAGGGATATCAATTTCAGCTGGACATCCCTTGACACAGAGTGGGTTTTTACATTGTATGCATCTTGAAGCCTCTTTTATTGCTTCATCTTCACTATATCCATACGGAACTTCATCAAAATTTTTTATTCTTTGTTTTGGGTCTTGCTCTCTCATGATAAGCTCTCTCTATTTTTATTTTAATCCGATCTTACATTTGTTTTTACAATAGTCTAATGCTTCTTTTTCTTTATCTTTATATCTTTCCTGTCTACGCATAACATCATTAAAATCTACCAGATGTCCATCGAATTCAGGACCGTCAACACATGTAAACTGTGTCTGGTTATTATACTGAACCCTGCACCCGCCACACATGCCAGTTCCATCTATCATTATTGAATTTAAAGATACTAGCGTCTTTATAGATAACGGCTTTGTAATATCAGCTATTATCTTCATCATAATAAGAGGCCCAATAGCAAATACTAGATCGTAGCTCTCTTTTGCCAATAACTCCTTTAGGACATCTGAAACAAACCCTTTTCTACCATGAGAACCATCATCTGTGGTTATATGAAGCTTATCACAAAATTCTCTTATCTCTTTTTCACATATCAGGAGATCTTTATTCCTTGAACCTATTATGACTGTGACATCATTGCCTTCTTTCTTCATGGCTTTTGCTATGGGATAGGCCTCTGCTATCCCGACACCACCGCCTATACATATAACCTTTCCCACATCTTTTATCTTAGTAGCATGCCCTAAAGGTCCAGCTATATCCAGGATAGAATCCCCTTGGTTCAAGGCAGCAAGTTTTTTAGTGCTAACGCCTATAGCCTGACAGACTATGGTTATAGTCCCTTTCTCGCGATTAAAATCATAAATAGTCAGCGGAAACCTTTCTCCAGTTTCATCGATACGAAGTATTACGAACTGGCCTGGGTTCGCAGCCATTGATAGGTCTTTGGCAGTGATCTTAAAAAGAGTTATCTCAGTATTTAGTTGTTCTTTTCTTATTATTTTATACATTTTTCTACTCCATAAACATTAGATAATAAAAAATTCTTCCCCCAACAATTCAAGGAAGAAGAACCTCGTTGTTCTTTTCTATTCTCTTGTAAACTGTATATATTCCATATCTACGATCTTGTTCTTTTCATTAAAAGAAATGTATAGTTTATCTGATGAAAGGTATTTTAAAGGGTCCCTATATATAAATATTTCGTCTACTCCTTCAGCATCCCCAACCTTAGTTAGTACAGGTGGGCCATACGTAGAAATAATAAAGCTCTTTCTTAATCCTTCTTTTATAGAACCTTCCCTATAATCTTCCAGCATCTTATCAAAATGCTCCCTTGAAAGAGAAACATCTTTATTTATTTCATCTTGGGCTGTAGCAAAAGCTTTTAAAGTAAGAAGCTGGTCCGCGTGCTTAGCAACAGAACACCCGCTCAGCGATATACATAAAAAAATCAATAATAGCCTTTTATCCAAGATCCCTCTACTCCTATAGATATTTCACGATCCTGTCCAATATCTCTCTGGCAGCTTCTTTGTCACTTACAGCGCCTACTCTTACATCTATCTGAGAGGTCTTAGTAGATATAGGGCGGATATCTATCCATATGGTCTTACCATCAGAATAATTGCTCTTGACCTGTATCACATCATCCTGCACTGTCTCTTTAGAGATATCAAACTTAAAGGATTCCAAAGCCTTCTTTGTTGCTTTTAATACATTTTCTGGGGTTTTGTTGACTTGATGGGTCATCTTGCCTTTAAGCCATGCTGCTGTCCCGCCAGCAGCTCCTCCTGCTACTACTACAGCACAACCACAAAGATTGACCATAAATAAAAACAATAAAAAGTAAGATAATATCCTTCTAGACATACAACCCTCCTATTAAATGGATTATACCTCTTAAAACAAATTTCCCCAAGCAAAATATATCTTAGTCACTAGCCTTGTGGGAAGGATCCTTCTTCATACATGTGCCAATTGCTGGAATCAGTTATATAGGTATGGAGTTTTGAAATAGCATCATAGTGTTTTGCTTCTTCTCTGAGCAAAAATTTTAAAAGCGCTATGAGACTCTCATCTTTTGCATATTTTAGGACATTTTCATAATATTTATAGCCATTATTCTCAAATTCCATTGCAAATTCACAGGCTTTTGTGTCGCTGTCATCAGGTGTTATCTTTTCTTTTAGATCAGTTATCTTTTTTGAAAATATAGTAATCTCATCGTCTCTGGTCTTAGCTACATCTTCGAATTTTATTAATCTAGGTTTGTCTTTTGCTAAAGAATCGTAGAAATTCCTTATGCTTTCTATGTGGAGCGTCTCCTGGTCAGCTAAAAAACTAAAAGCCTCTTTTGTAATAATGTTTTTCGCGGACATGCTCATCTCATTGTAAAAATTATATCCTTTTTCTTCCATCTCAAGTGCTTTATTGAGCACTTTTAACATCTCACTGTTTTCCATAAGACCTCATTCAAGTATGTTCTTTCCTAGTTTCCTAGGGAGTTTTGTTGGATATTTACCGTTAAAACAAGCTGTACAGAAACTTTTTTTAGGAAGAGGCATTGCACTGAGCATCCCTTCCAGCGACAGATACTCTAAAGAATCAGCTCCAATGAACTTTTGTATTTCTTTAATAGAATGTTTTGAAGCAATAAGCTCTTTCTTCGTCGGAAAATCTATCCCATAAAAACATGGGAATCTAAGTGGTGGGCAGCTGACCCTCATATGCACTTCTTTAGCCCCTGCCTCTCTTATAGTCTTCATGCGTATCCTGCTAGTAGTGCCACGCACAATAGAATCTTCTATGACAACTATTTTTTTATCTTTTAATATATCCCTTATAGGATTTAATTTTACCTTCACTCTAAAATCCCTTATAAACTGTGAGGGCTGAATAAAAGTCCTTCCTATATAATGATTACGTATCATACCAGCTTCATAAGGGATCTTGCTTTCCTCTGCATAACCTAGGGCAGCATAATTCCCTGAGTCAGGTATTGGCATGACAAAATCAGCGTCTACTGGATATTCTCGAGCAAGTTCTCTGCCTAGATTCTTACGAGCCTGGTACACGTTATGCCCAAAGATATTGCTATCAGGCCTGGCAAAATATATATATTCAAAGATACAACTCGCGCGTTCTGCTGTCGGGAAAAATGCTCTGGTGGAGATATTTATAGACCTTAGCTTATCTTTATCTATTATTACAACTTCTCCTGGTTCAACATCTCTAATGTATTTTGCTTGTATGAGGTCAAGAGCGCATGTCTCACTTGCTAATACATAAGAACTATTTAGTTTCCCTATACAAAGAGGCCTCCAGCCATATGGATCTCTTGCGCCTATCAATAGATTATCCATCATCATGATCAGTGCATAAGCACCTTCTAATTCACATAAGCTTTCTGAGATACTTTCCTCCAATCTACTTGTCTTTGTACGAGCTAAAAGATGCGCGATTATCTCTGAGTCCATAGAGGTTGAAAAAATAGAACCTTTGTGTTCTAGTTCATTTCTAAGCTGGTATGTATTGACCAGGTTCCCATTATGCGCGATCGCGATATATCCTTTTTTATGGCTTACAAAAAACGGTTGGATGTTCTTAGTGCTTGATGAGCCAGTAGTAGAATATCTCACATGGCCTACTGCCACATCACCCTTTAAGGCCTTTATATCTCTTTCAGTAAACACATCTCCTACCAGGCCCATGCCTTTATGGTGGTATACTTTTTTCCCTCGCTGCACAACAATGCCTGCGCTCTCTTCTCCTCTATGCTGAAGCGCGTAGAGCCCTAGATACGTAAGCCTAGCTGCATCTTTATGATTTATTATACCGAATATTCCACACATTTAATAAGCGCTTGGTTTATGGAGCATAAAATGCGACATAAATCAATCTCCTATAGTTAGCACCTTTGCAGGCGCGAATTAAACCCCACACCCAGCATTTATCAGCTTTAAGAGCTGTTAATACTTGAACATGGTGTTTTAGTTATTATAAATACCCCTTAGAACACCTACATAATAAATGCTGGGTGTGGGGTAAGTTCGGTCAAACGACTTACGTTCATTTCATTCCGTAAGTCGTGGCCTCACTTAAATATTCTTGGATACTCTTTACTCCAAAATCATCCTTTATCACGCTCTCTATTCCATTGACAGCTGCTTGTACGCCTTGCATTGTAGTTATACACGGAACTCCATGCATGACCGCAAGATTCCTTATGGGCTTCATGTCAGATTGACTTCTTTTCCCAGTAGGGGTGTTGATGATCAGTTTCAGTTCATTCTTCTCTATCAAGTCTAATATATCTCTGTTACCTTCCGAGATCTTACCGACTTCTTTTACCTTTATATTATTAGACCTCAATGACTTGGCTGTCCCAGATGTCGCTATTATCTCAAATCCCATATCAAAAAGTTTCTTGGCAATAAATATGATATTACGCTTATCCTCGTTTTTAACGCTTATAAAGACCTTTCCTTTTAATGGAAGCGCTACTCCTGCTGCAAGCTGTGATTTATAAAACGCTTTTCCAAATGTACTGTCTATCCCCATCACTTCTCCAGTGGATTTCATCTCAGGGCCTAGAAGGATGTCTACACCTGAAAATCTAGTGAAAGGAAGGACTGATTCTTTTACAGAAATATGCTCTACTTCTTTTTGTTTTGTAATGCCTAATTCTTTGAGACTTAAACCTGTCATCACCTTTGAAGCTATTTTTGCAAGAGGCACTCCTATAGCCTTACTTACAAAAGGAACTGTACGGGATGCCCTGGGATTTACTTCTAACACATAGATAGTATCCCCCTTTATTGCAAACTGTATATTCATCAAACCAATGACCTTTAATTCTTTTGAGAGCTCTATTGTGTGTTTTTTTATCCTCTCTATCAGGTCTTTCCCCAGCGTATACGGTGGAAGAACACACGCTGAATCCCCTGAATGCACTCCTGCTTCTTCTATGTGCTCCATTATCCCGCCTATTATAGTCTCTTTCCCATCTGATATCGCGTCCACATCTACTTCGATCGCATCTTCTAGGAATTTATCTATTAGAATAGGCCCTCCTTCAGATACGCCTTGAGCTTCAACAATAAATTCCTTTAAAGTCTCCTCATCATAGACTATCTTCATCGCCCTTCCGCCTAACACATAACTAGGTCTCACTAAAACAGGATATCCGATCCTAGAAGCGATCTTTATAGCTTCCTCTCTGTCACTAGTAGAGCCATTTGGAGGCTGATCGATCTTTAATTTATTAAGAATACTCGAAAACTTATCTCTATTCTCAGCATCATCTATTGATTTTACACTTGTACCTATGATAGGCGCGCCTGCGTTTTCAAGTCTATGCGCTAGGTTGAGTGGCGTCTGCCCGCCAAATTGGACTATCACACCGTCTGGTCTTTCTTTATCAATGATATTCATCACATCTTCAAATGTCAATGGCTCAAAATATAATTTGTCAGATGTATCATAGTCAGTTGATACTGTCTCAGGATTGGAGTTCACCATGATAGTCTCATATCCTAATTCTTTTAAGGCAAAGGATGCGTGGCAACAGCAATAATCAAATTCTATACCCTGTCCTATCCTGTTTGGGCCGCCACCTAATATCATTATCTTCTTTTTATCCGAAGGCCTTGCTTCACACTCTGATTCATATGTTGAGTAATAATAAGGCGTGTATGCTTCAAATTCTGCAGCGCATGTATCAACAAGTTTAAACGTAGGGATGATGTTTTCTTTTTTTCTTAATATTCTGACCTCTTCTTCTGTAATGTCTGCTAGTTTAGCTAGCTGTATATCACTAAACCCATTCTCTTTTGCAAGTTTTAAGGTGTCTTTTGTGAAGCTTCCTGATTTTTTAAGCTCAGTCTCTAGATGTTTTTCTATCTCTACTAGTTCTTCTATATTTGCTATGAACCATGGGTCAATTCCTGTAAGTTTACAGATATCTTCGAGTGAATAACCTTTTTGGAGCGCATATTTTATATACAAGATCCTTGATGCATTCGCCTCAGCTAATCTATGTCTTATCTTTTTATCAGATATATCTAAATAATTAAGCTTATTATCTAATCCCACATGCCCTATCTCTAGGCCCCTAAGAGCTTTTTGTAGTGATTCCTTAAAGGTCCTTCCTATGGCCATTGTCTCGCCAACTGATTTCATCTGTATACCTAATATGTCTTTTGCTTCGGGAAATTTTTCAAATGTGAATCTAGGCACTTTTACCACACAATAATCTATAGTAGGTTCAAAACTAGCTGGCGTCTCTTTTGTAATGTCGTTTTGTATCTCATCAAGCGTATATCCTACAGCCAACTTTGCAGCAAACTTCGCTATAGGGAAACCAGTTGCTTTACTTGCTAGAGCTGAAGAACGAGATACTCTCGGGTTCATCTCTATTACGACCATCCTGCCATTTTTAGGATCTACTGCAAATTGTATGTTCGACCCGCCTGTCTCAACCCCTATCTCTCTTATTATCGCGATAGAAGCATCTCTCATATTTTGATACTCTCTATCAGTCAATGTCTGCTGAGGCGCTACTGTAATAGAATCCCCTGTATGTATGCCCATTGGATCTAGGTTTTCAATAGAGCAGACTATCACTACATTATCTTTTTTATCTCTCATTACCTCTAACTCATATTCTTTCCAGCCAAATATACTTTCTTCTATTAATATCTCGTTTATCATCGAACTCTTTAATCCCAGATTAGCTATTTTTTCAAATTCTTCTTTTGTACTGGCAAAACCTCCTCCAGTGCCACCCAATGTAAAACTAGGCCTTATGATCAGAGGCAGGCCTATCTCTTCCATGACTTTTCTAGCTTCATCCATATTATATGCAAGCCCGCTTTTTGGAAGATCCAGGCCTATCTTTAACATAGCTTGCTTAAAATCATTCCTATCTTCAGCTTTTTTAATAACATCATAATTCGCCCCTATCATTTCTACATTATATTTTTCCAGCACGCCGTTCTCTACAACTTTCATCGCAGTGTTAAGCCCAGTCTGGCCTCCTAAGGTCGGCAGAAGCGCATCTGGCCTTTCTTTAGCGATCACTTTTTCTAATACACTTGGAGTAATAGGTTCTATATAGGTATATGGAGCTGTCTCAGGGTCAGTCATGATAGTCGCTGGATTAGAATTTATTAATACGACCTCGTATCCTTCTTCTCTTAGAGCTTTACAGGCCTGCGTCCCTGAATAGTCAAATTCACAAGCTTGACCTATTATTATAGGCCCTGATCCTATTATTAATATTTTTTTAATGTCCGTTCGTTTCGGCATATCAACTTTCTATCGTTACTATAACAGTTGCTAAAGCTAGACTAGAACTCTTTAGCGCTGGAACACCGCGCCGTGTTCTACGGTTTAGAGCTCGCTCTCCGAATACAGCTTTCGCCTTTAGTTAGGCTCGATCTCGCTCTAAAGCCTTGAACACTTCATGCTTAAATACCACTGAATGCCGCTATGTTCCTAATGCGCTAAAGAGCCCTAGTCTAGCTTTTTCATCAGCATAGCTAAACTTTGTAGCTAAATCAGCTCTATGAGCAGCTTACTAGCGAATTTGAAAATTTCTGTCTTACTGACAGCCTGGTAGGCAGGAGAAAAACCTTTTTATTTTGCGCACTTTGTGATCTACAAACTACAATTTAGTTTGCCTGTCAAAATAAAGTGGAGTGAAGCCCCACACCCACGCATTACTAACACTGGGCTGAACGATTTTTCGAAGGCCTGCCAGGCTGTCAGATGAATTAGGAAAATTTTCATATGAGATAGTGAGCTGCTCATAGAGCTAATACTACTTACTCATGGTTTCAATGAACTTATCAAATAAATACTCTGCGTCGTGAGGGCCTGGGCCATGTTCAGGATGGAACTGTACACTGAATACTGGATATTTCTTATGTCTCATGCCCTCAAGTGTATTATCATTCAGATTTATATGAGTTATCTCGATGTCATCCTTATTAAGCGAATCTATATCAACACAAAACCCATGGTTCTGAGCTGTAATAGAGATCCTCCCTGTACTCAGATCCTTTACTGGGTGATTGCCTCCATGATGACCGAACTTTAATTTATATGTCTTTCCTCCCAGAGCAAGGCCTAGCATCTGGTGGCCCAGGCATATCCCGAATATAGGCAGCTTTCCTATGAGTTTTTTAAGGGTTTCTATTACACATGTAACTGCTTCTGGGTCACCTGGCCCATTAGATACCATTATCCCATCTGGTTTATAAGAAAGTATTTCTTCTGGGGAAGAATTGCCAGGTACTACTATGACTTTACAGTCCCTTTTCTCTAGGTTTCTCAGGATATTGAATTTTATACCTGCATCTATTGCAACGACTGTCCTCTTGCCAGTCTTATTCCACTGGAAAGTTTTCTCATACATGACTTCTTTTGCTAGGTCAATACCTATCAAGCCTGGAGAAGCTTTTGCTTTTTTGACGAGACTCTTATCATCCAGGTCTATAGTCGATAAAACTGCTTTCATCGCACCTTGAAGTCTTATATGACGAGTTAAAGCTCTTGTATCAATGCCTTCTATGCCTATAATATTATTCTCTTTCAGGTAATCTTGCAGAGATTTAGTAGCTCTAAAGTTACTTACTATCCTGCTAGCTTCTTTTACTACAAAGCCCTCCAAAAAGATACCTCTTGATTCATTATCTTCTTCATTTATACCGTAATTTCCTATGAGAGGATAGGTCATTGTGACTATCTGACCTTTATACGAAGGGTCTGTAAGGATCTCTTGATAGCCGCTCATACTGGTATTGAACACTACTTCGCCTGTTCTTTCGCCGCTAGCGCCAAAGGAGGACCCAGTGAACACTCTGCCATCTTCAAGTACGAGTTTTGCTTTCATTTAGAGACTTTCTTTATACATACTACTTTCTGCTCTACGATTTCTGACATAATTTTCAAGCTATTATACTGTAAATCATAGACACTAACAACATCTTTATAACGCGCGCTGTCCGGCACCAATTCTGTAAAAGAATCCTTTAATCCCCTTAGCCATTCGATATTAAAGAAGGTCTCTTTTTTCTCAGGGAAAAGCGCGATATAGAATATATTGGTCTCTACCAGGTCCTGGAAAAAATGCGTGCCAAAAGACAACTCTGGCATCAGGTTCCCTGCGGAAAATGCTACCTCTGTCAAAACTGTTATATTATTGATCTCGGCAAATTTCACTGGCACGCCTAAAGATGGTGTCGTAGACCCCCATCTTCCTGGCCCGATAAGCATTGTCGGTATTTTAGCCCTATCTTCTATTTTTCTATTTAGCCTTCCTACTATACGCGCGACCTCGTGTTTTTCCTGTAATGTCAGAAGGGTATATTGCTCTGGATCAATATAAATGATCTGTTTTATATATTGCGATATGTTCCCTCCCAAGAAATACCCATCTGACTTAAAGAACATGTCTTTCTTCTTTAGGTCATCCGGGATCTCGACCTTACGGCCTATGCCCCATATCTGTAGAGGCCTGCACTGTAGAAGATTTATCTTAAATGTAGAATCATCTAGAAAATTTACTGTAAATTCTATCTCAACAGGATAGTCATAGTTCTCCTCGAGTATCTCCAGCATCTTTTTAAATGAACCTGACAGCGTGTCATCTTTAAAGACCCAGTCCAGCGTCAGGATCCAATACTTTTTATCTTTCATAGCGCTTTTTTTCATCATCTCCATGGCCTCATAATCCTTTACTGCAACACGGCCTACAGATGGATAGGCCTCTTCTTTTATGAGGTCATTAAAGACAATGGTCTCGAAACTATTCTTCTTTGTATTTATGACATCGACATCGTGCTGGGAAAATTTCCTAAGGTCATTTTTTTCTGCATAGGGCCTGCGTAAAGGATCATCTAGGGCCACCATTCTTGGATAATCTCCTTCGACCCTATTCACTGCTCTTGTGCCTAGTCCAAATACCATCCTAAGCATGCCTGCTTTTGGGTCCATTTCCTTGTTCCACACATAGGTATTATGTGATACCCCTACCCCTGCAAGGTCAGGAAAAAAATAATCCTTGTGGTGCGCGCCTGATACACGCTGTACAAGTAACCCCATCTGCTCATCAAGTTTATCTAGATGCCTCTGTTTTCTATAGACAAGGGCATCTTCGTTCATCGTGCTCGAATATATCTTTTTTACAGCTTCTGCAAACTCAATATACCTTTTCTCAGGCGTACCCTGATTTGATAAAAAGATACTGTCATATTTACCAGCAAAGGCATTGCCAAAGCTGTCTTCAAGCAAAGAACTAGAACGCACTATTATAGGCGATGAGCCAAAATATTCTATGATCTGCTGGAAATGCTCCATGATCTCATCAGAGAACGCGCCGTAAGATATCTTTTCTTTCAATATCTCTGCCACCCTGAAATATCCATCATCGGTCTTCTGCTGCATCCTGAGTTTCCACAAGTTATTCTCGACTATGTATGAATAAAATATGTCTGAACCTATATAAAACGAATCGTGTGGCTCTAAAAGTCTTTCTGAATCAAAAGAACTGTCCCTTGCTAGTATCTTTCTTGAAAGAAGCATGCCCACTGTCTTGCCGCCGATAAAACCTGTCCCTATAAGTCTTGATTTTATAGCTATCAATTCCTCAAGTGAAAAATTACCTATAACCAGGTCCAAGAGCTTTTTATTATTAGTTATCATTATGCTTGATAATCTTTTTATAGTAGCTTTTATAATTCCCTTAGGGCCCTCTTTTACTGTATCCTCAGCTTCTATAAATAACCTGTCCCAATAATCAAGATTTCTCTTAGCGCTCTCTACGCCCTTATCTCTGATATAAGAAAGTATCTTCACTGCATTCACGCTATCTGTAATAGGTGTTAATCTATCCTTATCCCTCTGGTGCGGCAAGAACATGGTAGGAGAATATCTGTTCCATACTTTTAAAGGATGTATATATTTACTTCCTCCACAATGGTATACATCCAGGAGAAGCTGGGTTGTCTCACGTATCTTTGCTATAGATTTGAACGAATGATTATTCCTTAAAATAGAAAAATATGTCAGGGTCTTTAGTTCATATAGATATGGGCATGTGACCATGAAAAAATTACCTATCATAAGATCGCTTGCCCATGCTGAAAGAAGTTCTGAAAGGCAGTCAAATACATAATAAGCGCCTTCTCCTGCTTCAGTAATGATCCCATTGACACTTGTAGCAAAAGACTCGAAACCAAGATAAGCATCAAGCTC
Source organism: Candidatus Omnitrophota bacterium (assembly GCA_043821705.1). Lineage (GTDB taxonomy): Bacteria > Omnitrophota > Gorgyraeia > Gorgyraeales > Gorgyraeaceae > JBDRCN01. The sequence continues at coordinate 74,175 of JBDRCN010000001.1, read as the reverse complement.
GTATCGCTTTATATCTTTAGATGGTTTTAAGAGTTCTTTATGCTTGGCAAATCTTATGTAGATCACCTTGTTATCTTTATCTAATGCTTCTTTTACAAAAGGCTCAACAAGGTCAATATAATCCTCTATATCATCTATCTGCCAGACTACATTATCCCCTTTTCTTAAACCCGTGACTAGATCATCTAATCCTTTTATACCTGTACTGATCATATTATTAATCCTTTACATAGAAGGCAGGCTTGTATCGCCCATAAGATATCTATCGATATGGTGGGCGCATTTCCTGCCTTCTGAGATAGCCCATACTACTAATGATTGGCCCCTTCTCATGTCCCCTGCACAAAATACATTTTTAGTTGATGTCACATAGGACTCGTCTGTCTTTACATTGCCTCTATTATCAAATTCAACGCCAAGATCCATTAAAAGCCCTTCTTTCTCAGGATGTAAAAATCCTATTGCTAATATTGCAAGATCTGCGTTTATATCGAAAGTCTGTCCTTTTTTAGAGGGGTCGTTGCTTTCGCAGATCAATTTTTTAACATGGCCTTTTTCGCCTGTGAATTTTTTAGTGCTGACTGACCAATGACGCTGGGATCCTTCTTTATGAGAACTTGTTGTTTTTAGTAGAAGTGGAAAATTTGGCCATGGACATTCATCTCCTCTGCATTCTGAAGGCCTTGGCAACACCTCTATCTGTACAACACATTTTGCGCCTTGTCTAATAGCTGTGCCTACACAGTCACTCCCTGTATCGCCTCCTCCTATCACTACAACAGATCTGTCTTTAGCGTCTATCAATCTGTTTTTTACTATCTTTTCTCCATTAGCTCTTTTATTCGCCTGCGTGAGATAATCCATTGCAAAATATATACCTTTAAGATCTCTCCCTTCTATCTTAAGATCCCTTGGGGCCCTAGAGCCTCCTGCTAAACATACTGCATCAAAATCATTAAGCAGTTTATCTGACTTATAATCTTTCCCGACATCTACACCAACTCTAAAAATAACCCCTTCTTCTTTCCAGATCTTAACACGCCTATCCAGGATATGTTTTTCAAGTTTAAAATCTGGTATACCATAACGTAAGATCCCACCGATCTCTTTATCGCGTTCAAATACTGAGACTGTATGCCCTGCTCTATTAAGAGAGCTCGCGCATGAGAGGCCTGCTGGCCCCGAACCTATGACAGCTACTTTCTTACCAGTTCTATTTTTGATCTTTATTGGCTTGATGATGCCTTTTTGAAAACCAGCTTCTATCACTGAAAGTTCATTTTCACGAATAGTGACAGCGTCATTATTTATGCCTAATACACAAGCGTATTCACAGATCGCAGGACATACCCTTCCTGTCACTTCTGGCAGATTATTAGTGGCCTCCAATAGAAGCAATGCGTCTTTCCAGCGCCCATGGAACATATGATCGTTCCATTCTGGTATATAGTTCCCTATTGGACAAGCAGAATGGCAAAATGGTGTCCCGCAATCCATGCAACGCGATGCCTGCTCCTGCGATGCTGCCTGAGAGCGCACCTTAGAGACATCCTTGAAATCCTGGATCCTTTCACACACTGCTCTATAGTCTCCTTCTTTACGGGAGAGTTTTAAAAAACCTTTTGGATCACCCATCAGATTCCTCCAATAAGTCTAGCTTCTCTTCTACCTCGATACCTTCTACTATCCTCTTATATTCCATTGGGATGACCCTTATGAATCTTTTCAGTTCTTTATTCAGGTCATCGAGGATATTTTTTGCCTTCTCACTGCCTGTATATTTAAAATGGTTATGGAGAAGGTGATATATCGTATCTTTGTCTTTTTCTTTTATGCTTTCTAGTTCTACCATATCAGTATTGCATCTATCCTTAAAAGAATTATCTTCATCATATACATATGCTATCCCGCCAGACATACCAGCTGCAAAATTCCTTCCTGTCCTTCCTAATATGACGACCCTTCCACCTGTCATATATTCGCAAGCGTGGTCTCCTACGCCTTCGCAGACAGCATATAGCCCAGAATTGCGTATGCAGAACCTCTCCCCAGCTATCCCTCTGATATATGCTTCTCCTTGGATAGCTCCATAAAAAGTAGTATTACCTATTATTACATTCTCATCGCTTTTATATCTTGCGTCCTTGTCAGGGTATATAATGATCTTTCCTCCTGAAATACCTTTTCCTGTATAATCATTTGCCATGCCTTCAAGATGGAATGTAACTCCTTTTGCAAGCCATGCGCCAAAACTCTGGCCAGCAATACCCTTGAATTTACAGATAACTGTATCCTCTAGAAGCACACCGTCCCCACATCTTCTATTTATTTCACCACTGAGCATAGTACCTGTAGCTCTATTTGTGTTATTGATCCCCAGCGATATATTCACTGGTTTGTTTTCTTTAAATAGAGGCTCGCATCTCTTTATAAGCTCTCTATCAAGAACATGTTTTAAAGGCTCTTCCTTCTTAGGCTCATAACGCCTGCCAATGTTCTTAGGGACATTTAAACTATAAAGTATCCTTGAATAATCTATATTTTTTGCTTTTTTAGGAGCTAGGCTTTTATCCACCTCTATAAGATCACATCTACCTATGAGATTGTCCATCTTCTCAATTCCTAGAGAAGCCAAGATCTCGCGTATTTCCTTTGCTATAAAATGAAAATAATTAACAATATGTTCTGGTTTTCCCATGAATTTCTTCTGCAATATGCTGTCCTGAGTCGCAACACCTACTGAACAATTATTCAGATGGCAATGCCTGAGCATCACACAACCCATTATTATCAAACATGCTGTACAAAAACCATATTCCTCTGCTCCAAGCATAGCTGCGATAGCAACATCTTTTCCTGTCCTCATCTGGCCATCAGTCTGTAGTCTGACCCTTGAGCGCAGATTATTTAATACTAATATCTGATGGGTTTCAGAGAGGCCTAACTCCCAGGGAAGGCCTGCGTATCTTATAGAACTCCTGGGAGAAGCACCTGTGCCGCCATCTCCACCTGAGATAAGGATCATATCAGCATGGCCTTTTGCTACACCAGCTGCAACAGTGCCTACCCCTACTTCTGAAACAAGTTTGACGCTGATCCTTGCGTAAGGATTAGCGTTCTTTAGATCAAAGATAAGCTGCGCAAGATCTTCTATAGAATATATATCGTGATGTGGCGGAGGTGAAATAAGAGTCACTCCTTGAGTGGTGTATCTAGTCCTCGCGATCACCTCGCTTACCTTATGCCCTGGAAGCTGTCCTCCTTCTCCTGGCTTAGCACCTTGAGCGATCTTTATCTGTATCTCATCTGCGTTTGTAAGATAATTTATAGTGACCCCGAACCTGCCTGATGCGACCTGTTTTATAGCACTCCTTCTTGAATCTCCAGTTGGTAATGTTATAAACCTGTTCGGGTCTTCACCGCCTTCTCCTGTATTAGATTTTCCTCCGATCCTATTCATCGCAATAGCAATAGTCTCGTGAGCTGAGCTTGAGATAGAACCAAAGCTCATCGCACCTGTTGCAAAACGTTTCATGATGTCTTCAATAGGCTCTACCTTATCTATAGGGATAGATCGTGTTTTTTTAAACTTAAAAAGGCTTCTTAGTGTCGTAGGATTTCCTGACTGGTCATTTATAAAACCTGCGAACTTTTTATATTTTTCATAGTCATTATTTCTTGTGGCATCCTGCAGGCTCGATATTGTATCAGGATTCCATAGATGGAATTCTCCGTCTTTTTTATATTGATAGACCCCTCCGCTTGTCAGGTGGTCATTCCCGACATCCCTGGCAGGATATGCTTCTTTGTGCCTATCTATAGTCTCTTCTGCTATGCCCTCGATATCAACCCCGCCTATCCTAGAGACAGTGCCAGTAAAATATTTTTCTATCACAGAGTCATCTAAACCTAGCGCTTCAAATATCTGAGCGCCTTTATAACTCCTGAGAGTGCATATACCCATCTTCGAGAGTATCTTTAGTATCCCGTCCCTTATTGCCTTATTGTAATTCTTTATAGCGCTTTTGATGTCTACATGGATCTCATTTTGTGAGATAAGATAGTCGATCGCTTCATATGCCAGATATGGATTGATACAACCTGCTCCATAAGCAAAGAGAAGTGCAAAATGATGGACCTCTCTTGGTTCTGCGCTTTCAACTATCAAAGCTACCTGGGAACGTATAGTTTTCCTGACAAGATGTTGATGCACAGCGCTTGTAGCTAAAAGCGAGGGAAGCGCGATATTATCTTTATCAGCTCCTCTGTCGCTCAATATAATAAAGGAATATCCTTTCTCAATAGCATATTCTGCTTCAAAACATATCCTTTCAAGCGCTTTTACAAAACCTTCTTTTCCTGTATTTTTATCAAAAAATGTATATATGGTCTTTGCCTTAAAACCATTCATACTTATATCCTGCAGCTTCTCAAGTTCATCGTTTGTGAGGATCGGGTTTTTTACCATGATCTTATGGCTATGTAGCGGCGTTTCTTCCAGGATATTCTGTTCAGGCCCTATAAAACTATCAAGGCTCATCACAAGTTTTTCCCTTATAGGGTCTATAGCTGGATTAGTGACTTGGGCAAAGAGTTGTCTGAAATAATTATATATAAGCTGTGATTTGTTAGATAAAAATGCGTGAGGAGTATCATTGCCCATAGAACCAACAGGTTCTTTCCCTTCCTCAGCCATAGGTTTTAGGATGATCTTCAGGTCTTCGCGAGAATAGCCAAATGCTTTAAGATTAGAGATGAGGTCATCTAATTTTTGACCTCCTCTCCGGCTACTGACCATCTTATCAAGATATACTATGTTATTTTTATTCCATTCTTCATATGGGGAGCGCGCTGAAAGTCCTTCTTTGATCTCGGAATCATGTATGATCTTGCCAGCCTCAGTATCAATAAAGAAGATCTTCCCTGGTTCAAGTCTTCCTGAAAGCTTTATATCTTTCGCTGGTATATCCAGCACCCCCTACTTCAGATGCCATTACAACAAAATCATTGTTAGTCACAATATAGCGCGCAGGACGAAGCCCATTCCTGTCCAGAACTGCCCCTATAGATCGGCCGTCAGTAAATGCTATTGCAGCAGGCCCATCCCACGGCTCCATAAAACATGCATGATATCTATAAAACTCCTTAAGCTCTTTCTTGATAGAACTATTGCCTTCCCATGCCTCTGGTATAAGCATCATCATAGCATGGCCAAGAGATCTACCTGACAGGACTAAAAGTTCAAAAAAATTATCTATTTGCGCTGAATCACTTCCACCTTCAACAATAATAGGTTTAAGCTTTTCTATGTCTAGATCGAATAGTCCGCTTGCTAAAAGCCTTTCCCTAGCGCTTACCCAATTTACATTACCTCTGATGGTATTGATCTCTCCATTGTGGGCTAAAAATCTAAACGGCTGTGAGAGGTCCCAAGTAGGAAATGTATTAGTACTATAACGCGAATGTACTAGACACAAGGCACTTTTGAGCGAATCATCTTTAAGGTCAAGAAAAAATTCCTCAAGCTGGCTTGGCATCAGAAGCCCCTTATAAGAAAATGTACAGCAAGATATATTAGTTATATAAAATGATCTTTTCTCCTTTAAACCAGACAAGCTGATACTGCTTTCGACATGTTTTCTTATGACATAAAGCTTTCTTTCAAAAGCCAAGACATCGTTCACATCCTTGCTTCTACCTATAAATATCTGCTGGAATATGGGTTTGCTGTCTTTTGCAGTCTTCCCAATGTTAGTTTCATCTACTGGCACATCCCTCCAGCCTAAAAGGACTTGGCCATGTTCTTTTATTGTATCTTCAAATATGCCTTTACATGACTTTCTGTCTTGAGGGTCTTGAGGTAAAAATATAAGTCCAGTACCATAAGAGCCTGGTCCTGGCAGATCGATATTAGCTCTTTTAGCTATCTTAACAAAAAATTCATGCGGAGTTTGTATAAGGATCCCAGCGCCGTCCCCTGTCTTTGGATCAGATCCTACTGCGCCTCGATGAGAAAGACGATTCAGGACCTCTATGCCTTGTTTTACAATAGAGTTGGACTTTTCCCCTTTAATACTGCAGACAAACCCTACGCCGCAAGCATCCTTCTCGAACTGCGGATCATATAGCCCCTGTTTTTCTGGAAAATGTGTCCTTTTCATATCTTATAACGCTCCGAATTAATACATAATTTCTTTACCTTAGTATATAGTGTGTTCCTATGGATACCAAGGATCTTTGCAGCTATTATCTTATTGCCAAATGATTTTTCAAGGGCTTTTTCAATGATGAGCTTTTCTAGGCTCCCCATAGCAGTCTCGTATATATGGCCTCTGTTGACCATTAAAAAATCATCATCGATCTTATCTATCATATAGTCTTCCCTCTTATTCAAATCCTGCTTAAATCATGTGCATAGCTATACAAAAAATTTGACACCTGGCGGGAAACTGGATCTTTTCCCGCCAGGCAAATCTACCACTTAAAGAATAGATAAATACTTATCTAATTCGTACTGAGGTACCTGTATCCTGTAACTATCCCATTCCTTTTTCTTCAGCTCTATGAATCTCGGGAAAATATGTGTCCCAAGGGTCTTTTTAACTAGTTCACTTCCTTCTGTAATATTAATAGCCTGGCCTAAGTTATCAGGTAAGGTCTCTATACCTCGCGCTTTTCTTTCATTGTCGCTTAGATGATATAGATTGCCTTCCATTGCATCAGGGCATTTATAGCCTTTCTCTATTCCCTCTAATCCTGCGTGAAGCATTGCTGCAAATGTGAGATATGGGTTACATGCTGGATCACATGCCCTGAATTCACACCTTGTAGCTTTTTCCATACCAGGATGATATAAAGGAACTCTGACAAGAGCTGACCTGTTTCTGCGAGACCATGCGACATATACAGGCGCTTCGTAACCAGGCACTAGCCTCTTATAAGAATTTGTAGTTTGAGCAAATATCGAACAGATCTCTTTTGAATGTTTTAATAGACCTGCTATGTAGGAACGCGCTGTATCAGACAGGTTATCCTTTGTGCTTTTATCAAAAAATGCGTTTTTCTCACCTTTAAATAGTGACTGGTGAGTGTGCATACCTGAACCATTCTGTCCAAAAATAGGTTTAGGCATAAAAGTAGCGTACACCCCGAATTTACTAGCGATCTCTTTTACTGCTATTCTATAGGTAATGACATTATCTGCCATTTTTAATGCATCATCGTATCTCATGTCAACTTCATGTTGAGACGGTGCGACTTCATGATGAGAATACTCTATCTTGATACCCATCTTCTCTAAAGCCAAGACTGTCTCTCTTCTTAGATCACTTGCCACATCCAAGGTCGTAAGGTCAAAATACCCTCCTTTATCAAGGATCTCCGTGCCTGAGTCATTCCTGAAATAGAAAAACTCTAATTCTGGCCCTAGATAAAAATGATCAAATCCCATATCAGATGCTCTTTTTAGGGCCTTTTTCAAAACATACCTTGGGTCACCTTCATAAGGCTGTTTGTCTGGCGTTAGAACATCGCATATCATCCTTGCTACAGCTTTTTCTCCTGGCCTCCATGGAAGCAAACAAAATGTGCTAGGGTCAGGAAGAGCGATCATATCGCTTTCTTCAATATCCTGGTAGCCTGTAATAGATGAACCATCAAATCCCATACCATTTTCTAAAGCGCCTTCCAATTCACTGTCTAATATTGCAAAGCTTTTAACCTGGCCTAAGAGATCTGTGAACCAAAGCCTGATAAATTTTACGTCATTTTCCTTTACCAGCTTCAATACATCTTTCTTTGTCATAACCATTTTTCCTCCTTTTTTTGGTTAAAATAAAAAAGTCCTTCTTAGCTAGAACCAGCCGCTAAAAAGGACGCCATTATCCTATTCACAAACTTTGTGTTTATCTACCCACACTGGTAGATTACTACTTATACAAGTAAAAAACAAGGCTTTTTGGTAACCTCTTTTTTATCCCTAGCGAACTGCCCTGTCTTACCCCTATCAGCACCACTCGTATTCTCCGCACCTTTAACTATCTTAGCAGTGGGTCCTGTCCGAGATTCACCCCGCAAGTGCTCGGCATTTGCCTGCGCGCTTGTAGGGACCCCAATCTCGGCCACCCACTGCTAATCTGCTACTTCTAATCAGGTTAAAAGTAATCTGCAAAATGCTGTTCAAGCAAGCTAAATCAAGACTATGTTCATGAATTTGAAAATCTCATTCATGCTGACAGCCTAAGAGACCTGGAAATCGCAATAAGCCTATAGGTTTGAGTAAAGGCTGGCTTGGTCTGGCTCTAGCAGCATCTTGAGAATTTGAGCGGGCATGGTCCCGCCATTTTAACTACTATCAAATAGACGTTACAAAATGGCGGGGAGCGAAAATTATCATGAAGCGAAGGATTTCCTCGCTGGGGAAATCCGAGCGGTGCTGATAGAGCCAGGCCAAGACAGCCAGCAAGTCCTAACCTATTGCCTCATTGCCTCTTTCTCCAGTACGTATCCTGATGCATTCTGGCAGGTCAAGTATAAATATCTTACCATCTCCTATTTCACCTGTTCTAGCGCCGCTGATTATCGCATCTATAGTAGGTTGAACAAAGTCTTCATTGACAGCTATCTCAAGCCTTACTTTCTTCAGGAGATTCACATCATGTATTACGCCTCTATAAGTCTCTGTAAAGCCTTTTTGCTGGCCACAGCCTAAGGCATTTGTAACTGTCATCTTGTAGACCTCGGCATCAAATAAGGCTTTTTTTACATCTGGTAATTTATGCGGTTGTATCATTGCGATTATTAGTTTCATCATGTCCTCCTTTTACTGAGTAGTAAAAACCTGGAACCCAGAATACGACTCCATCCCATGCTCTCCTATATCTAGGCCTTTTAGCTCTTCTTCTTTTGACACCCTTAAACCAATAGTGGAATTTATTGCCTTAAAGATTAGGCCCATTGAAACAATAATAAATCCTGCTACTGATAATACACCTAAAACCTGGATACCGAGTTGCAGAAATCCCCCTCCATAAAAGAGGCCATTATTTGCAAGGCCAAGCGCTTTTTGACCAAACAATCCTATGGCAAGAGTTCCCCAAATACCATTGATACCGTGTACTGGAAAAGCCCCTACTGGATCGTCTATATGTAATCTATCTAATAGAGTTACTCCTAAAACAACGATAATTCCAGCTACTATACCTATAATAATAGCTGCCCATGGGTCTACAAAAGCGCATGGTGCTGTTATCGCTACAAGTCCTGCAAGCGCGCCATTCATTGCCATAGATAGATCAGGTTTTCCAAACATCTTCCATACAGTTAACATAGCTGCTATCCCTCCGAGCGCAGCTGCCAGGTTAGTATTTATAGCTACCCTTGCTATCAGATCTCCATTTCCTACGCTCAATGTAGACCCTGGGTTAAAACCAAACCATCCGAACCAGAGTATAAACACTCCTAAAGATGCTAATGGTATACTGTGCCCCGCAATAGCATTCGCTGACCCATCAGGACTATATTTTCCCATTCTAGGGCCAAGCATAATAGTCCCGATAAGAGCAGCAACTCCGCCTACTAAATGTACAACTGTAGAACCTGCAAAATCACTAAAACCTAATCCAGCTAACCATCCTCCTCCCCATATCCAATGGCCGACGATCGGGTAAATAAAAGCGGAAATCAGAAAGGAATATATTAAGTAAGCTTGAAATTTCATACGTTCAGCCATGCCTCCTGCGACTATAGTCGCAGCAGCTCCGCAGAATGCTGCCTGAAACAGCCAAAATGCATATAAAGGTACGCCTGCACCAGATACCGCCCCGCTCAGAAACCATCCCTTCATTCCTATAAAAGGATTTCCTTCTCCGAACATTATTGCATAACCAAAAACGAAAAACCCTAAAGATGCCATGCAAAAATCCAAGAAATTCTTTGTCAATATATTGCAAGTGTTCTTTGCTCTTATAAATCCTGCTTCTACCATGCCAAATCCTGCTTGCATAAAGAACACTAGAAATGCTGCTATCAGGACCCACATGGTATCAAGACCTCTCGTAAAACTAGCTAAATTTTCCACAATATCCTCCTTAAATAAAAAAGGCGTTCTTTCCAATAAAGAACGCCTTTGTATAAACACAACTATGTGTCTTCCGTCACTTATACAAGTAAAAATTGGCTTATTTTGGTAACCCCTTAATAAGTTCTAATCTATTGCTTTTGTGCCTTTATAGACTAAAAGCCACAGTTGCTCCGCCATAAAACTCATCGTCATAATTACCATCATCTTCATCTTCCATATCTCCAAATGGTATATCGTAGTTTACAGTTGGAGAAACTGAACAAATATCTGTCAATTGTATAGTAAAACCTGCTCCCAGATTAACATGGCCGCCTTCTCCATTAATAAATAGCTCTTCGTTATATCCGATCCCCCCAGATAGGTCTAAACTGACTGGGGAATCACCTATAGGTTCAGAATGACTAAGCCCTAAGTATAAATAATCACCGCTTCCCCCTCCTGAATCTTCTTCTCCGAAATCATGATACAGTGTCAAAGAAGGAGAAAGTATAGTATCTAGACTTACTCCCACAAACCACTCCCTGCTAGCTGAATCCGCTTTTGGGAAATCATAATATGTAAAGCCTCCTGATAATGAAACTGGTGTTTCAGGAATAGAGTAACTATAACTTATTGCATAATCCACTTCTTCGCTTGTCAAAGAATCATCTGAATCCATGTCAATATTGCCCCAAACACTTACCTCAAATCCATAACCCGAGATATAAACTCCTGGTTGCATTACAGGATCATCATCTAGCTTCATGCCTCTCCACATATACTTTGAGAAAAAACCTATATCAGAGGATATGCTTATATCAGTTTCTTCTAAAAGCACCTCCCCAGCAAAAACAGTTCCAGCTAAGATGATAATTGAAAACAGCATAGTTATTAATGCTAGATTTTTAACGTGTTTCATATTAGTTCCTTTCTGTTTACTGATTAAACTTCTTTTGCCATTTTTTCTTAATATTCTTCTTATACTTTAACACCATTACATGAGAAATGCCAAGCTCTTTTCCTACTTCACGGACAGTATTTCCTTTTAAGAGAGATGTTATGACTTTTTTTTCCATCTCAGTTAGCCCTATAGAATTTAATTCATCGACTGTCAGTCTATTAGATAGGCTTGAAGAAAGATCCTCTCTTTTATCTTCAAGGATCTCACCCAATGTAAGACCTCTAGGAGATATGACCTGATCAAGGCTAGAGAATGATACCTTAGAGCGACCTTTTCTCAAAAAATTCTGCAGATGAAACTCACACCCCTTAATAACATAACTCTCATTCTTGCCTATAGGAAGACCATATTTATAATGCTCTAATAGATATAAGCACATCTCCTGATAGAGGTCATCTTCACTATAAAACCCTCTCAAGAGGTGTCTTCTAGCAATAAGCCTAAGCGTAGGGGTTATTCTCTCAAGTAATATCCTAAGATCCATTAAGATCACCTTCTCTAAAGCAAAAAGTCCTTTTCAGTAGTCTCTTACTACCAAAAAGGACTTCATTATCTCTTATAGCACATACTTTGTGCCCTTATATTATAAATATACCACACCCCAGCCATTGAGTCAATGTAATTATAGCTTAAAGCCATAGCAACCTAAACCCAGCCTGTGACCTTTGGCGCATAAGGAACATAGCGGCATCCAGTAATATTTAAGCATGAAGTGTTCAAGGCTTTAGAGCGAGATCGAGCCTAACTAAAGGCGAAAGCTCTATTCGTAGAGCGAGCTCTAAACCGTAGAACACGGCGCGGTGTTCCAGCGCCAAAGGTCACAGGCTGGGTTTAGGTTAAGGTAGTTATTCGATGGAGCGGATTACAAGGGAGTAGCCGAGGGTGCCAGGGCTATCTATCATGAGTGGGGTCTTCCTATCATCATCACTTAGGTAGAGCGTAAACTTCTTGGGGTCACTTGTAAATACATGGGCAAGCTGTTTTCCTAAAGGTGTTTTTATCTCTTTCTTCCCATCATAATAAACTTGAAACTTTGTCCTTGATAAAGTAATGTCGAAGCTATCTTCTTTAGTAAAGCTCGCTTTAGCTCTACAGAAATAACTTAAGAGTATGGGATTGTGGACCGGAGCATCTCTTTCAATAGAAAGTTTTCTGCTGCGAAGCTTGCTCTTTGAGGTGATATCTATCCTAAAATTCTCCTGATCATATACCTCTATTATTGTCTCATTAAATCCCAGCTTCTTCTTAAGGTTTCTATGAACCTCCATTGGTAAAAAACTTTCAGTATCTCCGTAAATATCTTCTGAATCCTTAAGAGATGGGATAAGGGTATAAAAATTAATGTGATGCGCAGCCTTTCCATTTATCTCTTTTTCTCCGTAAAATGTAAGTATCGAGCTGCCTATCGTTACACCGTTCAACTTAACATCATACATTAATCTCTCGCCTTTTGAGAAAGGTAATTCCCCTGAGCTGCTATTTAATATCCCTTCTAATGCATGGCCATTCTTGCTAAAATCTATCGTAGAATACAAGATCAGGCAAGATAATATTATTAGTGAAAATGTGATAAGTTTTTTCATTTTTTATTGGTATTAAAGTATAGGGAGATATTTGTCTATTTCATATTGGGATACTTGAGCCTTATACTCGTCCCATTCCATATATTTATTTCTTATGAAGTATTTGAAGACCTTATCTCCTAATGCGTCCTTTAAAAGCTGGCTTTTTTCTGCGATCTTGATAGCTTCGTATAGATCTTCAGGCAGAGACTTTATGTTGGCCTTTTCTCTTGCCTCCTCTGTCATATGATAAATATTATCTTCTGAAGGTTCCTGTAATTTATATTTATTCTTTATTCCTTCTAATCCAGCCCTAAGCATGACTGAAAACGCAAGGTAAGGATTGCAAGCTGGGTCAGGCGAGCGGAATTCTATCCTAGTAGCATGTTCTTTCCCAGGCTTATACATAGGTACTCTCACAAGAGCACTTCTATTCATCTGTGCCCAGCATATGTATACTGGCGCTTCATAACCAGGGATAAGTCTCTTATAAGAATTGACCCACTGATTCGTTACTGCTGCCATCTCAGGTGCATGCTTTAATATGCCTGCTATAAAATATTTGGCTTCGTTAGAAAGATGCCTCTTGTCAGTCTTGCTAAAAAAAGCATTTTTCTTGCCTTTAAATAAAGATTGGTGTACATGCATACCACTTCCATTTATCCCGTGTATCGGCTTAGGCATAAATGTCGCGTAGGCCCCATTCTTCCTCGCTACTTCTTTTACGACCATGCGATAGGTCATTACATTGTCTGCCATCTTGAGCACATCATTATATCTAAGATCTATCTCGTGCTGTGATGTAGCTACTTCATGATGAGAATATTCTACGTCTATCCCCATCTTTTCCAGCATCAAGACTGTATCTCTTCTCAGATCTTGCGCCACATCTAAAGGCGTAAGGTCAAAATATCCTCCCCTGTCCAATATGATAGTATTCTTGGGGTTGTTGAAATAAAAATACTCCAGTTCAGGCCCTACATAATAATTCGTATATCCCATGTCATTTGCTAACTTCAAATTCTTCTTTAATACAAATCTTGGGTCTCCTTCAAAAGGTTTTCCATTTGGCTGGAGCACATCACAGAACATCCTTGCAGAAAGCCCTTCTTTTTTAGACCTCCAAGGTATCATCTGAAAAGTCGATACATCAGGCATTGCTACCATATCGCTTTCTTCAATACGGGCGAACCCTTCTATGGATGAACCATCAAATCCCATACCATCATAAAGAGCCCTCTCAAGTTCACTCCTTGTAATAGAAACACCTTTTTGAAACCCCAGAACATCTGTGAACCAGAGTTTTATAAATCTAACATTATGTTTTTTTACTAATTTTATGACATCTTTTTTAGTTTTTACTAACATGCTCCACTCCCCTTATATTCACTTTCAACTACTGTTTTTATCCCACCTCTTACACCAAACTCTCCTTTAATATATACATAGCGTGGCTTACAGGCCTTGACAAGATCATCCAATATCCTGTTTATCACGTGTTCATGGAATATGCCCATATTCCTAAAACTAAGCATATACATCTTTAAAGACTTCAATTCAATACAAGTTTTATCTGGACTATATCTTAAAGTTATAGTTGCAAAATCAGGAAGACCTGTCTTAGGGCATACACAAGTAAATTCACGGTTCTCGAGTTCAATAACATAATCCTTATCAGAGTATTGATTCTTCCAGACATCTATATTAGGCGTCTTTAAAGTGCGTATATTATTTTGTAGGTTTTTGTATGTTTTCTTTTTCATTGCTTCATGTCATGCATTATTACTATTGCCTCAGCAACTTCTTTCATGGGCTTACGCCTATCCATGCTGAATTTCTGTATTTTTCGAAAAGCCTCTTCTTCTGAAAGATTTTCTTCTTTCATCAAGATACCTTTTGCTTTCTCAACGACTTTTCTCGTCTCAAGTTCTTCCTGTATTACTTTTGTCTTTACTAAGAGTTCTGTATTCTCGATAGATATGGCTGCTTGATTAGCTACGCTTATAAGAACATTTATCTCTGTCTTTGAAAATTTATGAGGCTTTGAAGTATAACAGTTAAGCACTCCTATCGCTCTATTTTTAACTGCCATTGGTACACATAGAAGGGACACGAGTCCTTCTTTTTTAGCAATATCTTTATATTTATATTCCTTTTCCTTCAATACATCTGCTACTACTAAAGGTTTGTTTTTCTTTACAACTTCCCATGCTATGCCTTCGTTCCTTCTTAAAGGGTTTTTCTTTATATACTCTTCGCTTATACTCTGGGTGGCTCTTATCACTAAATGTTCTTTCTTCTCATCAAGAAGCATAAGAGTGCAGATCCTTGAATTCATTACTTCAGCTGTAACAGTTACTATGAGCTTTAGAATGTCTTCTAGATATAATTCACTTGATATAGCTCTAGAGATCTTTGAAAGAGCCTCTATAGTGTCTGTCACTCTAACTTTCTTTTTTTTCTTTGTCATACAGCAATTATCCCTATGCCTAGATCATTCGCTAACTTTAATGTTTCATCCTTATCGATTATAAGTGTTCTATTAGCTTCTATTGAGATCGCCTTTGCTTTCACTTCACTTAATAGATTTATGGTCTCTGGCCCGATCACTGGCACATCGAACCTCATATCCTGGCCAGGTTTACTTACCTTGATAACTACAATACCTTCTCTGCCGTAATGAGCTCCCCTTTTTATAGCTTCATCAGTGCCTTCAATACTCTCTACTGCCAGGACTGTTTTATCTTTTACGACAATACTCTGCCCAATATCCAGGCCTGCTATCTCTTTTGCAATATTCAGTCCAAAATCAATATCAGACAATATATCTTTGTCTAAAGGAGCTCTTGTCAATAGTCCTTTTTTTGGAAGATAGTCGCTTAAAAATGATGTTGAATCAAGTACTTTAATGCCTTTGGACTCCAAGATACCAGCTACTGCGCCTATAAGAGAATCTGTCTTTTTATTCTTTACGCTCCCTAAAAGCTCTGACATCTTAGAGTCAAGTTTTATACTTTTATCGAAGATAAGCTTATGCCTTACCTGCCCTGCCATTATTATCGAGGTGAGTTTTTCTTGAGCGAGGATTATAAAAAGTTTTTCTAGCTCTCCTACTCCTAGCCAATATATCTTATCTACATATTTTGAAAGGTCCTTTGAAGTCTCTTCGTTTATAGCTATAGCTATTACTTCTACAGCTTTTTTCTTTGCTTCTTTAGCAAAGAGTATAGGGAATCTTCCATTGCCTGCTAAAAGACCTATTCTATTTGTCACCTCTAGACATCCCTCTCTCTGAATTCTCAATGAAATCTATCAGGTAATCGACTTCTTTATTGCCTTTTATCTCGGCCCTAACTTTCTCTATCCCATTTTTAAAAGAAAGTTTTGAATGGAACAATATCTTAAAAGCTTTTTTAAGTGCATTCTGTGTTTCTTTTGATACGCCTGACCTGTCCAGCCCTATAACATTGAGGCCATAGACCCTTGCAGGGTGGCCATCACATGTTGAAAAAGGAGGGATATCTTTGACTACCTTGGAACACCCTCCTAATATTGCTAGGCTTCCGATCTTTACAAATTGATGTATAGCTGTAAGGCCTCCTATGACAATCTTATCTTGAAGTGTTACATGGCCAGCCAATGTCCCGGAATTAGCTATTACACACCCATCTCCGACACTACAGTCATGCGCTACATGAGAATATGCCATCAATAGATTATCATTTCCTATCTTAGTATCACTACCTTCGCTTGTCCCTGGATTAATAGTGACATACTCTCTGATGGTATTATTGTTCCCTATCTTTAAAAAACTCTTAACACCTTTATATTTAAGGTCCTGTGGAGGAGTGCCTACGCACGCGCCTGTAAAGATCCGGCAATTCTCTCCTATAATAGTATAGCCCTCTAAAACTACATGAGAGCCCACTACTGTACCTTTGCCTATTTCTACATTGGGCCCTATAATAGCATAAGGGCCGACTTTTATTTGGTCGGCCAACTTCGCCCCTTTTTCTATCACTGCTGTCGGATGGATCTTCATTTTTCCTTCATTAAGCATCACCTAAAGCGAACATAAGTTCTGCTTCGCTAACAACCTGCCCATCTACTAATGCCTTTGTACGTACCTGGCCTGTCTTTGAACGTAATTTTAT
The DNA here is from genome assembly GCA_043821705.1 of Candidatus Omnitrophota bacterium. Taxonomy (GTDB): domain Bacteria; phylum Omnitrophota; class Gorgyraeia; order Gorgyraeales; family Gorgyraeaceae; genus JBDRCN01. The sequence continues at coordinate 57,438 of JBDRCN010000001.1, read as the reverse complement.
TACCTCGGCCTCTAATCTTAATTGATCTCCAGGAACAACCATCTTCCTGAACTTTGCCTTATCTAAACTTACAAAATAAGCGATCTTTCCAACGTTTTCTTTCTTATTGAGCATCAAAACTCCTGCAACCTGAGCCATTGCCTCAATTATCAAAACACCCGGCATAACAGGTTTTCCTGGGAAATGTCCTGTAAAAAAATGCTCATTAAATGTTACATTTTTTATACCAACAGCTCTTTTGTCAGGTTCTAATTCTATTATCTTATCTACTAACAGAAACGGATAGCGGTGCGGAAGTATTTTCTGTATATCACTAGTATCTAGAGTATTGCCGTCTGTCTCGACATATACACCTTTAAGGCCTCCAGCTTGGGTTTTCCCACGCTGTTTATTGATCTTGCTGACAAGTCTTATGTTTAAAGGATGTCCACTACGAACTGCTATAATGTGTCCTGTTATGCTGCTACCAAGTAGATATAGGTCCCCTAATAGATCCAATATCTTATGTCTTGCAAATTCATCGTCAAATCTAAGTTTATTATCTATGACCCTATCTTGCCCTACCACAACAGTATTTTCATAATTAGCGCCTTTGCCAAGACCTTGTCCTTTCAGCTCCCTTACTTCTCTCTCGAGGCAAAATGTCCTGGAAGTCGCTATCTCTTTTTCAAATGTTCCCTCGTTCATCACGAAGGAGATATACTGCGCTTGTAAAAGCGGGTGCTCATAATTTAAGGTATATGACACTCTAAACTGATTATCAGGAAGCACCATTATCATAGCCCCATTTTGTTCATCCCATATAGGAGAACGCACTTGATATACTTTTTTAGACACGCCTTGTGATTCTATCCCAGCTTCTCTCAAGCTCTCTATAAAACCTATTGCACTGCCATCGAGCCCTGGTAGTTCTGGGCCATCGATCTCTATAAGCATATTATCTATGCCAAGGGCAAATAATGCTGCCATGAGATGTTCTATAGTATGTACTTCTACAGAACCATTCCCGATAGAAGTACGTCTTGGACTTTTTTCCTGGTCTAATATATTCAATATATCAGCCTTTATCATCGGAGAATCTGGTTCATCTATCCTGATAAAATTTATTCCTGTATTAGACGGGGCTGGTTTAAATTTAAGGTTTACCTTCACACCTGTGTGCAGGCCTATGCCGCTAAGTTTAATAGGTTTTTTTATTGTCTTCTGTTCCATAATTTCCTTTTTAGATAACGATAGATAGCCCTCTATCTTTTAAGGAGCTATCTATCGCAAAATGGTTCATTAGTCTAATTTTTTTGATTTTAATTTATCTATTTCTTCTTCCAGGCACTTCACTCTCTTATACATATCCGGAAGGGTTTGCACGCATGCATTGATCCTCTTTGCTATGCTATGCGGTTTTGCTGGGAATCCAGAAACGCACGAATTCGGAGGCACAGCTTTTGTTACACCTGCCCTTCCAGCAACTACTGTATTGTCTCCTATAGAGACATGGCCGATCACACCTGATTGGCCAGCCAGCGTAACGTTATTTCCGATTGTCGTACTGCCTGATATGCCGCTTTGGGCCACTATTATAGAATGTTCTCCCACTATAACATTATGTGCGATCTGGACAAGATTATCTATCTTTGTTCCTTTTTTAATCAAGGTCTTGTCAAATCTAGCTCTATCAATGCTAACATTAACTCCTATTTCTACATCATCTTCTATAATCACATTTCCTATCTGCGGTATTCTATGATGTACTCCCTTTACTGTTGAAAACCCAAAACCATCACTACCTATCACAGTGCCGCTGTGTATTATGACCCTATCTGCTATCTCTACTCTTTCTCTTATTATCACATAAGGGTAAAGTTTGCAATCTTTCCCTATCTTTGAATGATGCCCTATGTAGACCCCTGCATAAATTATAGTATTATCTTTTATCTCAACATTATCTTCTATGACTACATATGGCTGTATAGCTACATTCCTCCCAAGTTTTACTTTTTCTCCTATAACAGCTGTTGGATGTATGCCTTTAGGCCTCTTGTTCTCATTGGGGGCCATAAGTGATACCATTTTAGCAAAGGCGATCGAAGGGTTTTCTGTACGTATGATCGGCTTGGGAGAAGATTTCACATCCTTAGATGTAATTATAGCTGATGCCTTGGTCTGGTTCATGAGGGATACATATCTGGAATTTGCAACAAATGTAAGGTCTCCTTTTTGAGCCTCTTTTATCCCGCATATGCCGGTTACTATTGTATCCTTGTCCCCTATTATTTCCCCATCAACGATCGCAGCTATTTCTTCTAATGTCTTTTTCATCTTCTTTTGATTCCCTTATTTTTTATACTTTGCATTGAGGATATTTATTATCTCGTCAGTAATATTAAACGTATCCTTGCCGTAAAGAAGGACCCTGTCATTTAATATCATAGAATATCCATTTTGCTTGCCATACTCTTCTATGACATCGTTCATCTCTCCCAAGATGTCTCTTACCATATTATCTCTTTCTTTTACTAGTTCTGTCTTTGCCTCTTGGTCAAATTCCTGGAGAATCTTCATCTTAGATTCGATATCTCCCTCTTTTGATTTTCTGGTTACTTCATTGAGGAGCTCTAACTCATCTCTCATCTTTCTTATATCTTTGACTAATTTTTCTCTTTGATCCTGTTTTGTCGATCCTTTTTGTTCAAGTGATTTATCAAAATCTTTTGTCTTTTGATACTCGTCGAATGCCTTTGAAAGATCCACAAAGCCAATCTTTTCTTCAGCCACACAAGCTGATGCCAACAAACAAAATGTAAAAATAAAAATTATACCGGCAATTAAAAATTTCTTCATCAAATCCTCCTGACATTACATTGATTTTTTCTAATCCGCCTACCCTCCGAAGCCAGCCTTTCGAATAGCCTTTCGCAAAGGCGTAGGAGGGTTAAAATCCTCTACTCATACTAAAATGGAACCTACCTGTATCCTCCTGATTATCATCAGGATTCATGGGGAATCCATAATCAAGCTTTACTGGCCCTATAGGAGTCTTTATCCTCACGCCTACGCCAGTACCAACTTTTATACCTCTAGTCAACATGCCTTCCTTTGGCTTGCTGTCAGGTGTAGCCCAAACATTTCCAGCATCAAGAAATATAGCACCTTTTAAATTTTCTATTATCGACATAGTCAGCTCTGCATTACCCACTACCATTGTTCCGCCACCAACAGGGTCTCCTGAAACATCTTTAGGGCCTATGTCTCTTTCTTTATAGCCACGGACAGTGTAAGTACCTCCTGCAAAAAATCTTTCATATATAGGGACTGTTGTCGAGTCGCCAAAAGATGTGACCACCCCGCTTCTCCCCTTTAACTCTAAGACAAAAGGACCTATTGTAGAATAACGGCTTATAGAATCTGAGAATTTTGCAAAATCTTTATCTCCTCCTATGGCCCCCCCTGCTACTTCAAAAGCACCACTCACAAGAAGCCCTTTTGAAGGATTAAATCTATTGTCCCTTGTATCTCTTGTAAGCTGCATAAAGACACTGCTAATAGTATTCTTACCTGCTTCATCTTTCAGCGACTGGGATGCGTCTACAGACAGGTCTGATATGTCAACTGACTCTAGCCTATAAGAAAGGTCCCCTCTCAGGAAATCATTGAACCATTTCGCAAGCCTTAGCGTTACCCCTTCTTTTGCTTCATCATATGCATAGCCAGTAGAACCACTCCTGCTCCTCTCTGTAGCATAGAGGTCGAAACCGAATGAAACAGGATGATCAAATATCCATGGCTCTGTCCAGCTTAATAGATAATTCTTGCGCACACTTCCGAGTTCTGCTCTTAGCTTAAGGTCTTGCCCATCACCGGTAAAAGTAGGAAAGTTAAAGAGATCAAAATTTTTCTGCTCAATTTCAATAAATCCGATCAGCTTATCTATAGATGAAAATCCACCACCGAAACTAAATTCTCCTGTCTTGGACTCCTTTACTTCTATCTCCATATCTTTTTTATTGGATGTTTCTGTGTCGTCTATATTGAACGCTATGTCCTCAAAAAATCCCAGATTATAAAGGCGTTCTTTACTCTTTCTAAGTTTATTCCCGTCATACCTGTCCCCTGGATTGAGCCTTAGTTCTCTCCTGACAACAATATCTTTTGTCTTGGTGTTCCCTTGTATATTGACCTTGTTGACGTAGCATACCTCTCCTTCAAAAATATTATAGATAACATCCACTTTATCGGTCTCTATGTTGAGGACAGTGTCAGGTTTGACCTTTGCCATGATATAGCCTTTGTCAAAATAATTCTCCTGAAGCGTCGTGACTTCTTTATGTAACGCACTCTCAGTAAACACATCATCTCTTCTTAATTTAAGAAGGCTTTTCAGTTCTTCTTGGGAAAATATTGAATTCCCAGTTATCTTAGTCTCTCCTGTTATATATTGCTTTCCCTCATCTATCCTCATAACAAGTTCTATCCACTTTTTGCTTCTTTTTTCATGGGACAATAATTCGTAATTTGACTCTACATCAAGAAAACCCTCATTCCTATAAAATGCCTTGATACGCTCCATATCATCTTCTATCACATCCTGCTTGTAAACACCTGACCTAAAGAACCCAGAGGTCCTGCTTTTTATTATTTTCAAGATCCTCTTGTCACTGAAAGCCACATTATCAAGTATGCTTATCCCCCTCACCACTGCCTTTGGTCCTTCATCTATTACAAACACTACCTCGCCTTCCCCTTGTTCGTTAATAGACTTTAACTCGTGGTGTACAGTGATCCAGGGATACCCAGCTCTTTTATAAAGATCCTCTATTGCTTCAGAATCCTTTCTAAGCTTTTTCTCATCCACTAGTTCGCTTGATTTGGATTTTACAACAGCTAACAATTTCTGTGCGTTATACACCTTGTTGCCTTTAAAGGTGATCGAACTTAATGGGGATTTTTCTGTGACTATAAAAACAATCCCTATGCCATCATAGACCTCTTCTATAGAGACCTCTACATCACTAAAGAACCCTAAAAGGTATAATCTTTTTACATCTTCATTTACTACCTTTTCTAGAAAGAGTTCTCCCTTTTTGGTCTTCAGCTTTGATAAGATCTTGGCCTCAGAAATAGTCTTATTGTTTTTTACGCTTACATATTTTATGATCTTGTTTGCATATTCTTCTTCGGAAAAGGAGGTATGGCAGAAACTGATAGAAAGTATCAGCGAGATAAATAAAACCAAGCAAGTTGCACTAAAAAAACTTTTTATTTTCATCTTATTATTACGAATATATCATAGATATAAGATACTGTCAATGCAAACTAAGGTATCTTATTCAATAATTTCTTCGCCCTCCCTTGTCATGTTCTCAAAGCGCGCATAATCCCTGATAAAAGTAAGCTTGACTGAACCTATTGGTCCATTTCTTTGCTTAGCAATGATCAGTTCTCCTATGCCCCTGTTTTCTTCAGTGGGATTGTAATATTCTTCTCTTAATAAAAGACCGACCAGATCAGCATCCTGTTCTATTGCTCCTGATTCTCTTAGGTCAGACAACTGTGGCCTATGGTCCTGCCTGCTCTCAACTGCCCTTGACAATTGACTTACTGCTATAAGAGGTACCCTGAGTTCCCTTGCAAGCGCTTTTAAAGAACGAGATATCTCAGAGATCTCCTGCTGCCTGTTCTCAGAACCAGGCGGCCCCTGCATAAGTTGCAGATAATCGACCATTATAAGTTGGATATCATGCTGTGATTTTAATCTCCTTGCCTTTGCCCTGAGCTCCAGGACAGAAAGTCCAGCTGTATCATCTATGAATATCTGGGCTTCTGAAAGTTTTCCCGCAGCATTAGTAAGGCGCGGCCAATCAGATTGAGAAAGAAAACCAGTCCTTACATTATGGGCATTTACCCTGGCGTGAGAACACAGCATTCTCTGTACAAGTTGTTCTTTGGACATTTCAAGACTAAAAAGCACTAATGGTTTTTTCTCCACAAGCCCTACATGTTCTGCAAGTGAGGCTAAGAACGCGCTCTTGCCCATACTAGGCCTGCCTGCAAATATTATGAGATCCGATGGATGAAGCCCTGCAGTAAGTGCGTCTAGATCAGTAAAACCAGTCCCTATGCCAGTCACATGGGCTTTTTTCTGATATAGGTTATCTATGGTCTCTATGCTGTCTTTTATGATCTCTTTTATCGTGGAAAAATTCGTATCTATTTTTTTGCTAGAGATCTCAAAAATAGTTCTTTCTGCTCTATCGAGTATCTTTTCTACATCTCCTTGCGAATCATAGCTTTCAGAGATTATGCTGGTCGCGGTAGATATCAGATTGCGCAATATGCTTTTTTCTTTTACTATACTGGCGTAGTGTTTTATATTAGCTGCTGTAGGCACTACTGTTGTCAAGTTTGTTATGTAAGTCGCACCTACGTTTTCCAGCTCTTTTATCCTTTTAAGCTCTTCTGTCAATGTAAGGATATCAACAGCCTTATTTTCAGCATAAAGCTTTAAAATACTTTCAAATACCTTGCGGTTCTTATCGCTGTAGAAAGAAGTTGACTCTAAAAACTCTATAGCATCTGCTATAGCATGCTCTTCTATCAGCATGGAGCCCAGAACAGCCATTTCTGCCTCTAGATTTTGGGGAGGCATCTTTTCAAGATTTATATCTATCCTATCCATTGTCATTTTTTTACAACCCACACCTTTACATCTGCTGTGACTTCAGGATGAAGTTTCACAAAGACGTGGTAAACCCCGAGTTTTTTGATCGGCTCTAGAAGAGAGATCTTTCTTTTATCTATATCATAACCTTCCTGCTCTAGTGCCTGGGATATATCTTGATTGTTTACACTACCAAATATCTTATCATCGTCTCCTGCCTCCACTGCTAGAGTACAAGATACACTAGTAAGTTTATCCCTAAGCTCTTCCTGCAGTTTTTTCTCTTTTTCTAGCGCCAATGCCTGCTTCTTCTTTATCTGATCTATGATCTTTAGATTAGAGCCTGTGGCTGGCTTTGCTAGATTGTTAGGGAATAAAAAATTCCTAGCATAACCATCCTTCACCTGCACTACATCTCCCATAGAACCTACCTTTTCTACATTCTCTATAAGTATTACTTTCATGTCTATACCTCGTTTTAGTTGTTAGTTGTCAGTTAATCAGTTTTTAGTTGTCAGTTTTTAGTTTTTAGAAGTACCTGTTTTTTTCTAACAACTAAAAACTAACAACTGTTTCATTCTGCTACATACGGTAGAAGCGCTATAAACCTTGATTTTTTTATAGACTCAGCGGTCGCCCTCTGATGTTTAGCGCAATTTCCGGTAATGCGGCTAGGTAGTATCTTTCCCTTTTCAGTTGTAAACCTTCTAAGCCTTGCAGCGTCCTTATAATCTATATCTGGAAGATTCTCTGTGCAAAACCTACAGCTTTTCTTGATAAAGATCTTCTTCTTAGATGGTCTTTTTTTATCAAATTTCTTATCCTTCGGCTTGAACGGCTTAAACATCTAACTCCTCCTTAAAACGGGACTTCTTCGTCGGTTTTTATCTCTACTTCTTTCATAGAATCCATGGATTCTTCTTGTTCCTGACCTTGTGGTTTCGGGCTTCCTAAAAACTGCACCCTGTCTGCTATAATATCCAGAGTACTTCTTTTCTGTCCTTCCTGTTCCCATGAACGATATTGGAGCCTGCCTTCTACAAAGATAAGGCGGCCTTTGCTTAAATGCTGGCTACAGCTCTCTGCTTGTTTCCCAAAGACAACTATGCGCACAAAACATACTTCGTCTTTCTTTTCTCCGCTCTGCATTACATAGCGCCTATTTACAGCTAGACCAAAAGTAGCTACAGGAGCTCCGCTCGGTACATATCTAAGTTCAGGATCTCTTGTTAAGTTGCCTATTAAAAATACCTTATTAAGACTCGCCATCATATCCTCCTTCGGTCCTCACTTTATACTGCAATGATCAGTGTCCTTAGTATCGCATCATTGAGGTTGAATATCTTCCTCATCTTATTGATAGTATCTGTGTCAGCATGAAAATTTACAAGATAATAGATACCTTCTTCTTTTTTCTTGATGGGATAAGCTAACTTTTGCTTGCCCCATTCTTTCATCTCATCAACAGAAGTTTTATGCTTTGATAGGACATCTTTGATCTGGGTCAAGGTCTTATCAAACTTGTCCTCAGGTAGATCACTTCTCAGTATAAACATTGCTTCATAACTTTTCACTAGTTCCTCCCCTTTAATTTTTTCATATTAAATGTATTCATTGTCTCTTCAACTCCTTCTTTAACCCAACATTCGCATGCTGAAGCAGTCCTTTTGATAATATCAGGTAAAATTATCTGTTCCTTTTTAGTGAACCTGTTCAAAACATATCTCGGGTAGTTACTGATCTCTTTGTTGCCTTTTATCCCTACCCTGATCCTGGAAAATTCATCTGTGCCAAGACAATCTATTATCGACCTCAGCCCTTTATGGCCTCCGTCACTGCCTTTTGGCCTTATCCTTATATCTTCGAAAAAAAGAGATATGTCGTCAAAAATAACCAAAAGATCATTTAGGTCCAGCGAGAGCCAATTTATGAGCTTATGCACGCTGTTTCCTGAAAGATTCATGTAAGTGTGAGGCTTGAATATAATGGACATCTCACCTTTTATTACACCTTCGCCTGTCTCCCCTTCAAATTTCTTCTTTTTTTTTAAATCTAGATTATTGGATCTGGCTATATCTTCGACTACTAAAAACCCTATATTATGACGAGTAAGAGTGTATTCTTCCCCAGGGTTTCCCAGGCCAACGATAAGCTTCATTATTATAAATTCCTGTTAATTCTAAATGTCTAATGACAAAAACCAAATAAAATCCAAATTTCTTAATTTCCAATTTGGCATTGGAATTTAGTAATTGATTTGACATTTGAAATTTGACATTTGTTATTTAGAACCCTCTTCTTTTTCTTTCTTCGTTTCAGGTTCTTGTGCTTCTTCTTCTGCCTCAAGCTCCTTTTCTTTCTTTTCTCTTATAAGCTCAGGTTCCTGCGCTTCGCCTTCAACTGGCTCAGCAGCTACAAGATCTTCTACACTCTTAGGATGTTCTACGCTAAAGACTACTTCTTCTGGGTCATTCAAGATCGCGACACCTTCTGGGGCTATAACATCTTTTACGTGTATAGAGTCCCCAATTTTAAGGTCTTTTATATCGACTTCTATCTTTTCAGGTATGTTAGTAGGTAGGCACTCTACCTCTGCCTCCCACAATACATGCTGTAGCACTCCTCCGTCTTGTTTTACGCCTTTAGCTTCGCCTTTTGACAAGATCTGGACCTTTACCTTAAGTTTTTCAGTCAGAGATATTTCCTGAAAATCTGCATGAAGGACTATATCTTTTACTGGATCTCTCTGTATCTCTTTTATGACAACTGTCCTCTCTTTTTTCTTCTTTGCTCCTTCTATGTGAAGCTTTAATATTACGTTCTCTCCTGCTTCTGTGTGAAGGGCTTTGCCAAGTATCTTTTTGTCTATCTTAAGGATTACAGTCTCCTCGCCTTTTCTGTACACAACAGCTGGGACAAGCCCGGATTGACGCAATTTTTTATTTTTCTCTTTACCTGTTCCTTCTCTCAAGCTAACATTTAGATCTACAAACTCCATAACTAAACACTTCCTTTCTATTAATCAAATAAACAACTTACTGATTCTTCATTGTGTATCCTTCTTATAGCCTCTGCTAAAAGAGGTGCGATAGTCAATACTTTTATCTTTTTATTCTTTTCTTTTCTACCTAGCGGTATACTATTTGTAACAAAGATCTTTTTTATAGGAGAACTGTTGATACGTTGTATTGCTGGGCCTGAAAGCACAGCATGGGTTATAGCAGCGTACACGTCTTTAGCGCCTTTTTTCTTCAGCGCAGTTGCAGCTTCTACCAGAGAACCTGCTGTTGCTACGATGTCGTCTATTAAAAGAACATTCTTCTTTTTTATCTCTTCTTCTCCTAATATATTCATAACAGCAGTATCCTCTCCATTAACTCTCCGTTTATCAACGATAGCTAAAGGTACTCCTAGTCTCTTAGCATAAGACCTTGCTGTTTTTATGCCGCCCACATCAGGGGATACTACTACAAGGTCCTTTAATTTCAACTTGGTCAGATAATTGACAAATGTAGTCACAGCGTATAGATGGTCTAATGGTATATCAAAAAACCCTTGGATCTGTCCTGCGTGTAAGTCCACTGTCAACACCCTGTCAGCGCCTGCGGTTGTCAAAAGGTTTGCTACTAACTTAGCAGTGATCGGAACTCTCGGCTGATCTTTTCTGTCCTGCCTTGCATATCCAAAATACGGGAGGACTGCTGTGATCCTTTTTGCAGAAGCCCTTCTTAAGGCATCTATCAGGATAAGAAGCTCCATAAGATTTCTGTTTGGAGGGGTGCATGTGGATTGAACGATGAATACATCCTTGCCTCTTACATTCTCATCTATCATGACCTTTAGCTCCCCTTCGCTAAAAGCACCGACATATGCCTTGCCGAGACTCATACTTAAATAACGTACTATCTCTTTTGCTAATTCCGGATTTGAATTACCAGTAAATATAGCAGCAGTTCTATTCATACGTCTCTCCTTTTATCGTGATTCGTAATTCGTGAACCGTAATCAGTAATAGAGCTATACGTTATGTTTCTTTAAAATTCTTGCAGGGACCCCCACTACTATCTTTCCTGGAGGAACATTCTTATTCTTTGTAAGCACGCTTCCCGCGCCAGTCACAGCGCCTTTGCCTACTTTAACAGGTGCTACTAAGATACTCCCTGAACCTATAAATGCCTTGTCTTCTATAATAGTCTTGTACTTATGTTTCCCGTCATAATTAGCTATTATGGTTCCAGCGCCTATATTCACATGTTTTCCTATAGTAGTGTCCCCGATATAGCACTGATGATTGACCCTTGAATGCTTGCCTACATGAGAACGAACAAGCTCTGCGAAATTTCCTATTTTAACCTCATCATCGATAACTGTTCCAGGGCGCAGCCTTGCAGATGGGCCTATTTTACAGCGCGAACCTATTTTAACATTTTTCTCTATAAAAGTATAGGGATATATTATGGTATCTTTGCCAACTTCTACCCCCTCTTCTATGTAGGTATTCAATGGGTCCACTATGGTCACGCCTTCTTCCATAAGACGGTTCATTATCCTGATATTGGCTACATGATTTGCTTTAGCTAGATCTTTCCTTGTATTTACTCCTAAAAACTCATCTATATCATCTGTTGAGACTGAATTAACTAAGATGTCTGTTTTTGCTAGTATTTCTATGACATCTGTTAAATAATATTCGTTCTTTTTATTGTTAGGCTTGAGCTTACTTAAGGCATCAAAAAGCATGTCTTTTTTAAAGCAATACACCCCTACGTTTATCTCTTCATTTACTTTACTGTAAATATCCGCATCTAGTTCCTCTACTATCCCAACAACTTTATCATCTTCTCTGCGCAAGATCCTCCCGTACCCAGTGGGATTTTTCAATTTTGCTGTAAGAAGCGTGCACCCGGATCTAGTAGCAATATGTTTATCAACGACCTTTTTCAAGGTAGCCCCTGTTAAAAGAGGAGAATCCCCGCATGATACAAGAACAGAATCTATTGATCTATCCTTTAAAACAATATTTTTAGTACGCAAGACTGCATCTCCTGTACCGAGCATCTCTTTTTGCATTACAAAGCTAAAACCTGGCAAAGCCTTCTTTACCTGATCTGCCTTGTGCCCCACTACCAAGATAATATTTTTTATTCCTATAGAATTTATAGCATCTATAGAATGATTTATCATTGGCCTATTGCATACTGGATGTAAGACCTTAGACATGGATGATTTCATCCTTGTCCCTTCACCCGCAGCAAGTATAATTGACGCAATCTTTTGCATAATTCACCTTTTTAATATGTTCTACTACGCCATTCAACTTATTAATCGACGGTATGGCTTCGTAGGAATCATTCTTCGAAGCCCCACCGGAGTATTTTATACTCAAAGGGCGAAGAAGAATGGCTGCCCGGCTAGGATTCGGCGCCCTTCGCATCCGCTCAGGGTCGGCCATCCGTCCCGCTGGTGCTACTCCTTTTCGTCGTAGCTTTTCTTCCTATTCGTCAGCGCGGGACTCCATTCGAATCCTAATACTACCTCGCCATCCGAAGCCAGACGTTCTATTCGCTATTCGTGAAAGGCGTAGGATGGCTGCCCGGCTAGGATTCGAACCTAGAAACTCAGCTCCAAAAGCTGATGTGTTACCATTACACTACCAGGCAATGTATCCGTATTGCGTCGTGCGATTATTCGTGGTACTCTTCGCTCATTCTAGGTACGCCAGGGCCTTTTTTCTTTTCAGCTTCATAGGCATCCAGTACTTTTTTCTGTATGTATTCCCTGCACTGGACACTTATGGGATGCGCAATATCCTTATGTTCTGACTGCCTTGCGTCTTGTTGTTCTTCTGGCGTCTTGGGCTCATGATGCGCTTGAGGAAGGCTGCCTCCGCATGAATTGCAAAATTTACTCCTTACCTCGTTCTTATGGTTGCATTTTGGGCAAGAGTATTTCATCTTGCGCGATGGCATTGCAACAAAAAGTCCGCTCTTGCCTTCTATAACCTTGATGTTTCTTACAACAAATGCGTTTTCTATAGTTATAGTAGCATACGCGCGCAGCTTGTTGTTAAGCCCCTCCTTAGGAAATATCCTGACTTCAGTTATCTCCATAGATGCCTCCTTTGTAAGTTGTTGCTAAAAAATATTCCATGTTGTTTATTTTTTGCACATTCCCCAAAATAGCTTTTGCCATATCTCTTCCTTCTATGATACAAAATATAGCCGGCCCGCTTCCGGATAAGAAAAATTCTTTTTTAGTATCTCTAGAGGCCTGGCCTTTAATACTTTCTATGTTATCTTTGTCCTCGCCCAATGCTTCTTCAAAGATATTATAACAATTCTTTTCTATGGAAGATATGTCTTTGCTTTTAAGAGCAGTGATCAGTTTATTGATACCTTTGTCTATTTTCTGTCTTTTTCCTAGGTCAACTCTGCTATATGCTAAAGCTGTTGATATAGAGGTATCTGGTTTTATCACTACATGCGCGAGGGAGATATCACTATCAATTATTTTCAACTCGTCCCCACACTCTGTCCCTATAGCAAAAGGCTCATCGATCATAAAAAAAGGCACATCTTTTCCTAGTCCTTTCGCTATATCTAAGAGTCTTGCTTTTGGAACCCCCAGTTTAAACTTATCATTAACTGAACGTAATGCTGACGCAGCATCACTAGAACCGCCTCCAAGCCCAGCTGAAACTGGGATTTTCTTATTTATTGACACTTCCAAGCCAAGTTTAATGTCTGCCTCATTTAAAAGCGCGACAAGGGCTTTGTAAACAATATTCTTTTCTCCAGAAGGACAAGATGAATTAAAGACATCTACTTTTATACCTTCCTTGGATTCTTTTATAACTATCTCATCCTTTAGATCTATTTTTTCAAAGAGCGTTTCTATATTATGATTTCCATCTGGCCTTTTCCCTACTACATCCAGATATAGATTTAATTTTGCTGGTGCATAAACTTTAAATTCTTGCATAAAGAACTATTTGTATTACTTCTTTCTACTGATGGCCTTTTTTGCTTTTTTAGCAATATCCTCTGCAGTAAGGCCAAATATCTTGAAGAGTTCTTCTGCAGAACCTGATTCACCAAACCTATCATTGACTCCTATAAATTCCATAGGCACAGGGAACTCTTGGACTATCACTTCACTGACAGCGCCTCCAAGTCCGCCTAATATTGAATGCTCCTCTGCAGTAACTATCGCTCCTGTCTTTTTAGCTTCTTTTATGATCGCGTCTCGGTCAATTGGTTTTAATGTATGTAGATTGATAACACTTGACGATATCCCATCTTTTTTTAGGATATCGTGCGCTAACAATGCTTCGTATACTTCCTGCCCGCAAGCAAAGATCGAAACATCACTTCCTTCTTTCAGGATCGAGGCCTTACCTATCTTAAAATCATCTTCGGGTTTTGTGATGATAGGGACCCCGCTTCTGCCTAATCTATGATAACACGGCCCTTCGAGTGAAGCGCTTTCAATAGTCGCTTTCTTTGCTTCTACAGCATCGCAAGGGACTATCACTGTCATATTGGGTAAAACTCTCATAAGCGTTATCTCTTCTATTGCCTGATGAGTTGGGCCATCTGGGCCTACAGAAATACCCCCATGGGTACCAATTATATTTACATTTAAATTCATATACGCTACTGACACTCTTATCTGGTCCCAAGCCCTGCCAGCAGCAAATACGCCAAACGTACACGCAAAAGGCACCTTACCTGAAAGAGCAAGCCCTGCTGCAGTAGAGATCATGTCCTGTTCGCTCACTCCCATAGAAAAAAATCTATCAGGAAATCTCTTCTTAAACCATCCTGCTCTCGTAGACTCTGTTAGGTCTGCTGAAAGAACTACGATGTCCTCTCTCTGTTCTCCTAGCTCTACTACTCCCTCGCCAAACCCATCTCTTGTTGGTTTTTTATCCATAAGATTAATTACCTTCTTTTGTTAGTTCTTTTATCGCTTTCTCCAGCTCTTCTTTTGTAGGAGCAACCCCATGATATTTGTTCTGATTTTCAAAAAAAGAAACACCTTTTCCTTTGACTGTGTGCGCTAGGATGATCGTAGGTCTACCTTTTACTTTTTCTGCTTTATCATATGCATCCATAAGTTCAGTTATCTTATGCCCATTTACTTCGATCACATTCCAACCAAAAGCAAGCCACTTTTTACCTAGGGGTTCTAAATTTTTAACTTCTTTTATTGGGCCGTCTATTTGAAACTTATTAAAATCCACTATAGCGCACACTTTGTCTAGTTTATGATGAGCACTTGTTAAAGCAGCTTCCCAGACTTGGCCTTCATCAAGCTCTCCATCGCCCATTACGCAATAGATATTTCTACTATCTTTGTTTAGTCTGGAACCTAGTGCAAAACCATTAGCTATGGAAAGGCCTTGGCCTAAAGAACCACTGGAAACCTCTATCCCAGGCAATCCTCTTTGAGGATGGCCCTGAAGACGGGTACCTGTCTGTCTAAGAGTGCATAATTCTTTTTTATCAAAAAAATTCATGTGAGCTAGGACTGAATAAAGCGCTGGACAGCCATGGCCCTTTGATAAAATAAATATGTCTCTAGTGTCGCAAAGCGGTTTATCTGGTTCACATTTAAATTTATAAAAATACAGACTGACCAATATCTCTACCAAAGAAAGCGACCCTCCTGTATGGCCTGAACCAGCACAATGCAACATAGTCACGATCTCAATACGGATGTCTCTGGCTATTTTTTCCAATGTTTTTAGCTGAGGTCTTTTTTTCATTTTTTATCTATCCTCACGTTGTGGTTCTCTTCTAGTTTATCTATCTTTTTCTTAACATCCTCACTGTGTTTTAAGTTTAGGGATCTTTCCCAAGCCTCTTTTGCTTTATCGTAGCTACCGATCGTAAAATATACCTCCCCAAGATGATCATAGATCACAGGATCTTCTCCAATGATCCCGCTCGCTTTTTCAAGATTTTCTTTAGCTTCCTCGAACAGGCCTTGTTTAAAATAGACCCATCCTAAACTATCTATATAAGCCCCATTGTCAGGGTCTAATTCCAAAGCCCTTTTTATTAAACTGCCTGCTTCATCAAGCGCCATGTTCTCTTCAGCATAAATATAACCAAGATAATTAAGCGACTCTGCATCATATGGGTCAAGTTCTACTGCCTTCTTTAATCTCTCTATTGCTTCTTTTGTTTTCCCAGACTCTTCAAGCATGGCCCCCAGATAAAAGTAGGCTTTTGGATTAAAAGAATCTATCTCTATGCTCTTTTCGTATTCTTCTATTGCCCTTGCCTTATCCCCTTTTTCATTGTAACAAAAACCCAGCGCAATATGCACATCTTCTCTTCTCTGGTCCAATATAAATGCCTCTTCCAGGACTTTTATCGCATCCTCTATCCTGGAGATCGAGACATACATATAACTAAGCTCTATATAAGGCACCACGTCTTCTGGATAATATTTTAACAAAGACCTGTATTCTACTATTGCTTCTTCAGGCTCGTCCATTCTAAAATAAAGTTGCCCCAGCTGACGACGAAGCCTAGTATTAGTAGGGTCTAATTTCAAGGCCTCTTTATAATATTTTGTAGCATCCCCCAGGTTCTTATCCAGCTCATAAAGTACAGCAAGCGCTAGATGAGCTTCAAGGTAATCTGGTTTTAATTCTATTGCTTTTTTAAGTTCTTTTATGCCATCTTCTATCCTAGATGCCCTGGTGTAAAGTATTGCCAGATTAAAATGGATTATTGAAGAATCCTCTTTTTCTTTGACCAGGTTTTCATATAACCCTATGGCCTTTTCTAGATCATCCCCTAAAATATACAGATCAGCAAGAGATGTCAAGACAGCTAGATCCCCTGGGTCATGCTTTAAGATCTCTTCATACTGCTTGCTAGCTTCATCAAAACGCTTCTCTGACATGTATACAAGTGCCAGCAAGAACCTTGCCTTTGCATGAAACTCATTATATTCAATTGCCTTGCTTAAAGAAGCCATGGCCTCTTTAATTTTGCCAAGCTTTACATATGAAGCGCCTAATTGATAATAGATCTGACTCGAGACAGGATCAAGATCACTAGCCTTTAGATATTCTGTCAATGCCTTATCTGTAGCGCCTTCATTGTCATATATCATGCCCATCGAATAATGGGCATAGGCCTTAGGGGATATCGGGGGGAATGTTCTTTTCCCTTCTGCTATCCTTTTGATCTCTTTCGTAGGGCTTTTTATTGCAGTCTTTTTAAGCCTTCCGCTAGATGCACAGCCGCATAGCTCTATAGCTAAGATTCCAATTAATGCTGATATAAAAAACGTTCTAGAAGTCATTATCACTGATGAAGATAATCTAATATTAAACTAAACTATCTTATCTATTCTTCTTCTTGTGTCTGTCTCTTCTTCGTCTCTTTTTTCTCTTATGTGTAGATATCTTACGTCGTTTTCTTTTGCGCCCACAAGGCATTTTACTACCTCCTGAAATTTTTTTAATCTATTACTTTATTAAGAGGGTACTCTATGATCCCTTGAGCCCCTTCTTTTTTTAGTTCTGGTATGATCTTTCTGACTATAGCCTCATCAACGATCGTCTCAATAGCACACCAATTTGCTTCTGTAAGCTTTGAGATGGTCGGCTTCTTCATAGCTGGCAAGATAGCAAGGATCTTTTTTAGGTCCTTTTCTTGTATGTTCATCTTAAGTCCTACTTTTTCTTCAGCAGCTAATGCGCCTTGGAGAAGAAGCGCTATCTGTTCTATCTTCTGTCTTTTCCAATTGTTTTCCCAGCTTTTTTTATTTGCAACTATAAGAGTCGTTGATTCACAAACAGTATCAACTATCCTCAGATTATTTGCTCTAAGGCTTGCCCCTGTCTCAGTCAGTTCTACTATAGCGTCCACTAATCCTGCGCTGACCTTTGCCTCAGTTGCTCCCCAGCTGAATTCTATATCAATATCTATCTTTTTTTTCTTAAAATATTCTTTCGTCACATTAACCAGCTCTGTTGCTATTCTCTTTCCTTTCATGTCTTTTACACTTTTTATCTTAGAGTCATTAGGTACTGCTAATACCCACCGGACTGGCCTTAGGCCTTGCTTGCTATATATAAGCTTACAGACCTTGACGACCTCTCTACCGCTCTCATTTGACCAATCATCTCCTGTTATGCCGCAGTCAAGCACGCCATCAGCAACATACCTAGCCATCTCCTGAGCTCTTAGGAGAAAAGGCTCTATATATTTATCATCTATAGATGGGAAATAGCTTCTTGAGCTTATAGATACATTAAAACCTGCTTTTTTGAACATCCTAGTTGTAGCTTCTTGGAGGCTGCCTTTTGGAAGACCAAATTTTAACTTCATCTTTTAATTCCTTCTTTTTTTCATGCCTACTATAAAGTTTTTTACTCTTTTTTACCTTAGTCTTAGGGTTTATAGACCAAGACTTACGTATTTTGGGCTTTTTAGCCTTTTTCCGCATAGCGAAGTTATTATACAAGGCGGGTAAGACTTTGTAAAGAGGAAAGTTAGAGAATATATCTCTTAGGCTTTATGGTTTTTTCTAAGCTTTGCTTCCTGTTTTCTTAGTCTTTCTTTTATGTTTTTTACCAATAAATAGGCTCTTACCCTGTTCAGCCTAAAAAAACGATGTTTTTTCTTCATCCATTAGAACTCGTAGTTCAGAGATACGCTAAAAGCCTCTTCGTCAATAAAGCGGCCTTCTAGGTCTATGGACATATTGTCCAAAGGCATGAGAGCGCACCCTAAAAATATACCCACAGGATTATCGTTTTCAGCATCGCTTAATGCGTAGCGAGTACTGGAGATCGTTACATCAGCTGATGCATCAAGATTTGAATATTTAATACCAGCGTAAGGTGTCATATACTGGAACTTTTTTGCCACACTAAGAGCTATCTGCCATTCTTCATATTTGGCATCTGTCGCAGGTGTAAGCTGTGATTTAGAAAACTGGGTACCATTTAAAGTCACTATGTCATATTCCATATCGCCTGTTGTTCTATAAGAAAGGTCCCCAAAAAGCTGTATACCGTGTTTGTCCCATTTCTTGATCAGACCACTTGCTCCTAGGCCCCATAAAAATTTATCTTCTAATTCATATAAAACATTCGCACCAGAAATGCTTGCGCTGTATTCTAGGTTCCCAGTTCCCCCTAAAAGTGCATAAAAATCAACTTTGTCAAAGCTTACTACTAATTTGCCTACGTGCATAGTTCCTTCTACTTGTCCATCGCTTTCGTCTAAGTCTTTCTCAGTTATAAAATCAGATTCGAGAGATACTAAAAAAGCTATGTTAGAATCCTTGTCTATATAATCATTCCCTTTCATCTCTTTAACACTGGCAGGACAAGTCACAGGCGCAGCATTTACATAGACAGTAAACGCGCATAATAAAAATAAAGCAGTAAAGACTATCACAAGTCTTTTCATACAACACCTCCGTAGGTTATTTTCTAGATTATAGTATATTTGATGTTGATGCGTCAACAACTTTGAGATAAAAGAAATGGCGTCCCCACGGGGATTTGAACCCCGGTCGTCAGATCGAAAATCTGATGTCCTAGGCCAGGCTAGACGATGGGGACACTTTAGTTGATAGTTGATGGTTTATAGTTTATAGCTTTAGGACACTAAAGCGCCTCAAAATATGTCCAAAGGTTTAAAGTTTAAAATAAAAAGAACTTATTGTCAAGGCTATTCTTCTTCTGGGATCACTCGAGCAACATTTGCTACCTTGTCGCCAGGATCAAGTTTTATTATGCGGACCCCCTGGGTGCTTCTGCCTGTAGCGCGGACATCTTTCACAGCGAACCTTACGATCATTCCTTTCACAGTCATGACCATAAGCTCGTCATTGTCATGTACCATCAATACACCTACAGCTTCTCCGGTTTTACTCGTAACGCTTATATTCTTTACACCCTTGCCGCCCCTAGACTGTTTTCTATATTCGTTTATAGATGTACGCTTTGCAAAACCTTGAGAAGCAACTGTTAAGACAGTCGCGTCTTTTCTCGCTATGTCCATTGCTATAAGCTCATCCTTCTTACCAAGCTTTATCCCTTTTACTCCTTTTGCGCCTCTACCCATATCCCTGACTTGCTTTTCTGAAAAACAGATAGCCTTTCCTTCTTTGGACGCCAACATTATTTCATGGCTGCCATCTGTCCACTTAACTTCTATAAGTTCGTCATCCTTCTCGATAGTAATGCCTATTATCCCGCCTTTTCTTGGGTTTGAATAAGCCATCAGATCTGTCTTCTTGATAAGGCCGTTCTTGGTAGCCATCACAAGATATAATCCTTCTTTGAATTCTTTTACCCTGACATAAGAAGAGATCTTTTCCCCTGATGAAAGCTGTAATAAGTTTACTACTGCCTTGCCTCTTCCGGAGCGGGAAGCCTGTGGTATCTCATATACCTTTAACCAATGCACTCTCCCTTGATTAGTAAAAAATAGTATATATTCATGAGTAGAAGCGATAAAAAGATGCTCGATAAAATCTTCATCTTTCATATCCATGCCTGTTACGCCTACTCCCCCTCGTTTTTGTTTTTTGTAAGAACCTGTTGGGAGGCGTTTTATATAACCAGAATGGCTTATTGTGATAACCATGTCTTCTTCTGCTATCAGGTCTTCTATCTCGATCTCTTCCTGCCTCGCTACTATTTCAGTTCTACGTTCATCCCCGTATTTTTTCTTAACCTCTAATGCTTCGTCCTTTATGATCTCTAATATCTTCTTCTCGCTCTTTAATATAGATTTTAACATCTCTATTCTCTTTAATAGCTCCAGGTATTCTTTTTCTATCTTCCCTCTCTCAAGTGCAGTAAGACGCTGAAGCTGCATCTCTAAAATAGCCTGCGCCTGGACCTCTGAAAGATCAAAATTTTTCATTAATGCGTCTTTGGCTATCTTAGGATCTTTTGATTCTCTTATGGTCTTTATGATCTTAGTGAGATTGTCTATTGCTATT
Source organism: Candidatus Omnitrophota bacterium (assembly GCA_043821705.1). GTDB lineage: Bacteria > Omnitrophota > Gorgyraeia > Gorgyraeales > Gorgyraeaceae > JBDRCN01. The sequence continues at coordinate 36,791 of JBDRCN010000001.1, read as the reverse complement.
TTCAGCCCTTCTAATATATGAGCTCTTCTTTCAGCTTTATTCAGTTCGAATTGTGTTCTTCTTTTTATGATCTCAATTCTATGTTTTATGTATAATTCAAGTACTTCTTTTAAGTTCAATACCTTTGGCCTGAGATCCACTAATGCTAATGTGATGACGCCAAAGGTCATCTCCATCTGGGTACGTTTATAGAGTTGGTTTAAAACGATCTGTGCGTTCTGGTCTCTCTTTAGATCGACTACTATCCTCATACCATCTTTATCGGACTCGTCCCTTATGTCAGCAATGCCTTCTATTTTTTTATCCTGTACAAGGCTTGCCATATTCTCAATGAGCTTTGATTTATTTACTTGGTAAGGGATCTCTGTAATAATAATAGCTTCTTTGTTGCCTTTTTGCTGCTCTATTGCTGCTTTTGCATGAAGCTTTAAAAGGCCTCTGCCTGTTTCATAAGCTTTTTTAATGCCTTCTCTGCCGCAGATGATCCCTCCTGTTGGAAAATCAGGCCCTTTAACAATTTTCATCAGATCTTTAATAGAACACCCTGGGTCGCTGATCAATTTTACAATAGCATCCACTATCTCAGATAGATTATGTGGTGGGACATTAGTTGCCATGCCCACAGCTATACCGCTGGAGCCATTTACTAATAGCCCTGGCAATTTCGCAGGCAGGACAGTCGGTTCTTCCAGTGTTTCATCGAAATTAGGAGTAAAATCTACTGTGCCTTTGTCAATATCCGAGAGCATCTCATCCGCGATAGATGCCATGCGAGCTTCAGTATACCTCATTGCTGCAGGAGCATCACCGTCGACAGACCCGAAGTTCCCCTGTCCATCCACCAAAGGATACCTCAATGAAAAATCCTGCACCATCCTGACTAGCGAGTCATATACTGCTGTATCTCCATGAGGATGATATTTACCAAGACAATTATGAGAAATCATCCCGTTTGCGATAAACTCGTGATCCTGTTCAACCTGGATATCGTATGTTACTTGCGGGGCTGATTTTTCTACCGATGAAACTTTCGAGAAATAAATTTTATTATCTACTATATTGTCAATAAAAACAGAGAGGGGCGATCCTAATCTTTCTAATTTTTCTTTAATCCCCCATTCTAGAACTTGAGATTTTCTCAAAGGTTTTTCTAGAAGATTATGCGAATATCTTATCTTAGCTCCATCAGGATATTTTATGCCTTGTTTAAATTTGCTGCCATTAACCCCCTTGTACCAGCCGCCTCCTATATGTCTTGCGCTAAGTTCTTCAAATATCCTGGCCCCTCCATAAGGTATAATATCCTGGCCCGAAGGAATTATTCTATTGGTAAAAAGGTTGCGCAGCCTGGCGTTCTTCTTTTTATCAACAAGATTAATATTGGACGCTAATAGTAATGCGTTAGAGCTTCTGAATTCCAAGCTATAAAAAACCTCTCTGCGTGCAACTAGCCTGCCTCCTATATAACTACTAGACGCTGAAGATCTTGCCTTGTATTTCCTGCCAAAAATACCCTGGTGCTGTAAAAGCACTGCCAAACCATCTATCAATTTCTCTGAAATAGATCCATAATGTACAACATTTCTTCCGCGATGAATGCTGCCATCTCCTTCAAGAAGCCCCGCAACAAAAGCAAATATTATTCTCTTTGGAGAAACAAATATCTGTTGCGGGATTATCTTGGTTTTCGCCTTAAGTCCTTCCAAGTGAAAATTTGCCGCAAAGAAATCATTTATAGCCTGCCTATTAATCCTTACTGAATATCCCTTCTTTAATGGCTTGCCGTCCTTTGTGGTTCCTTTATGTATCTTCTCCTCGATATTCGGCCTATAACCAAACGCTCTTTCGAACATCGAACTCACTTTCTCCATAACTTTTCTATTGGCAGAATAAAAGCACATCCTGTTCCGCTGCCTTCCGTTGGGCCTCTCGATCCAGCCATCTGATATTAAAAGCCCTAAAATATACGCTATATCTTCATTCAAATAAAACGGATGCCTTGCTGCCGAGCGCTTCAAACCTGCCATATCTTTAATTTCAGGATAATGCGCTCTTATAACAATATAATCATTTTTATTGAGTTCCTTTGCCTCTTTCCATACAAACTCTAGATTTTTATTCAATACCTTAAATTTTTGCGAAAATGTAGCTATGTTGCTGGTACCGTTTTCCAGTGTGATTTTAAGGAGTTCTCTCTTTGGCATCTCGTATAACTCGCTAACACTCCTTGCCGCGTTTTGCGTGAATACCTTGTCGCCCCGCTCGATTTCCTGAATAGGGACCAGGCCCTTTTGTGTCAATACCAGAGTATCTTTTACAAAGCATTCTCCAACGATCCTGGCTGATTTTTTATAAGCCTTGCTATGTTCCAGCCCCAGCTCTCTCATTGCATAGAGGATCCTTCTATGTACTGGCTTTAGACCATCCCTGACATCAGGAAGAGCTCTTCCTACTATTACGCTCATTGCATACGTAATATAGGAATTCTTCATTTCATCTTCAATATAGACTGGGACTAATTTTTCATTTTGTGTGTACATTTTACGAGCGCTTGGCTTATGGAGCATAAAATGCGACATAAGTCAATGCGCGAGTTAAACCCCACACCCAGCATTTATCATTTTGTTGTTAATGCTTGAGCGTGGTGTTTTAGTTATTTTCAATACCCCTTAAAACAGACACAATAAATGTTGGGTGTGGGGTATGTTCGGCCAAATAACTTACGTCACACTTCGTGCTCCGTAAGTTATGGCCTCACTATATATCCAAATTCTTTACTTCGAGTGCATGGTCTTCTATAAACTTTCTACGAGACTCTACATTGTCACCCATAAGCACAGTAAACATCTCATCAGCCTCCACAGCATCTTCCATGGTCACCTTTAAAAGGGTCCTGGTGTCTGGGTTCATAGTAGTATCCCAAAGCTGTTTAGGATTCATCTCCCCTAATCCTTTATATCTCTGCAGAGTAAGGCCTTTCTTAGCGATCTCTCTCACATGCTCAAGGCATTCTTTTAAGATATCAAATTCCTTGATATCATCTTCTGTGATCATCTTAAATGTCTTTTTCGCAGATGAAGGGTCTTTTTCATAAAGCTGCTCTATATCAAAGCCCATCTTTTCCATCTTATCTAAGATCTTCTCCATATCCCTTGCTTCATAAAATTCCACTACATATTGAGCCTTAGCATCTACTTCTGAGTCCTTACCAATGTCACTTTCTATGCTTTTTATTGCCTTTGCAAGCTCTTGGTCATCATAGAGAAATTGGGTATCTTCCTCCACTTTAGCCATAAAAACAGGTAGTTTTTTGGTTTTCTTATGTCTAAAACTGATATATTTTGATAAAGTCACTCCACGACGCTCTATTGCTACTGTCAGCTTATCAAATTCAAGCACTAGCCTCATAAGATCTTTTAATTGTTTATCCTTAAATTCTTTCTTATCCTTTATACGCATTAGAGTTAGGCCATCTGTGCCTAGATCAAAGAGCAAATCATTCATTTTCTTCTCTGTCTCTATATATTCTTCTCTTTTGCCTCTTTTTACCTTATAAAGTGGTGGTTGGGCAATATAGATATGACCTTTTTCAACCAGCTGTGGCATCTGCCTAAAAAAGAGCGTTAAAAGAAGCGTGCGTATATGAGAACCATCAGAATCAGCATCGCACATAAGTATTATTTTATGATATCTTAGCTTCTCTAGATTAAACTCATCCCCTATCCCAGAGCCAAGCGCGCTTATTATAGTCCTTATTTCTTCATTACCAAGCGCTTTATCTAAACGAGCTTTTTCTACGTTTAGGATCTTACCTTTTATGGGAAGGATGGCCTGGAATCTCCTGTCTCTTCCCTGTCTGGATGAGCCGCCTGCTGAATCGCCTTCTACAATATAGATCTCACACATAGAAGCATCTTTTTCAGAACAATCTGCAAGTTTTCCAGGAAGGGACATGGAGTCAAGTGCGCCTTTTCTTCTAGTAAGCTCCCTTGCTTTTCTTGCAGCTTCCCTTGCCCTGGCAGCAAGGATCGCTTTTTCTATAGCTTTATTAGCTACCGCAGGATGTTCTTCTAAGTAAGAACTAAGATTTTCATTTACTATAGAATTGACTATGCCCTCTACTTCGCTATTCCCCAGCTTTGTCTTTGTCTGTCCTTCAAACTGAGGATTAGGCACTTTCACACTTAGAACACAAACAATGCCTTCTCTTATATCATCACCTGATATAGCGATATCAGAAGATTTTAACATATTTTTATTTTTACAATATTGATTTACTGTCCTTGTAAGGGCTGATTTAAACCCGCTTAAGTGAGTGCCTCCTTCGATAGTGTTTATATTATTTACAAAAGTAAATACGCTTTCACCGTAGCTGTCATTATATTGGATAGCTATTTCGCAAGATACAGAATCTTTTTCCCCTTGGAAATATATGACCTTTTTATATAAAGGATTTTTATTTCTATTTAAATGCTCTACAAATGATATGATCCCGCCCGCGAACTGGAATTCTACTTCTTTTTCTGTTGCCTCATCTTTTAGTTTTATCTTAAGGCCTTTATTTAAAAACGCGAGCTCTCTAAGCCTGTTTGAAAGGGTCTCGAAAGAAAATTCTATAGGACAATTAATAAAGATCTCTTTGTCAGCTTTAAAAGTGACTGAGGTCCCTGTGGCCTTGGCTTTTCCTATTACTGTAAGTTTTGAAGCTGTCCTTCCTTTTTCATATTTTTGGTGGTATATCTTCCCGTCTCTTTTTATCTCTACTTCCAGCCATTCGCTTAATGCATTGACTACACTTACTCCTACGCCATGTAAACCTCCAGATACCTTATAAGAGCAATGGTCAAATTTTCCCCCAGCATGAAGAGTGGTCAGCACTACTTCTACTGCTGGTTTTTTCTGCGTCTTATGCATATCTACTGGTATGCCTCGGCCATCATCTGTAACAGTGACGCTGTTATCTATATGTACTGTCACGGTTATATTAGTACAATAGCCTGCCATTGCTTCATCTACTGAGTTATCCACCACTTCATACACAAGGTGGTGCAATCCTCTTGTAGAGATATCCCCTATATACATCGCGGGACGCTTCCTTACAGCATCAGCTCCCTCTAAGACCTGGATGGTCCGGGCATCATATTTATCTTTTGAGACCTGCTTTTCTTTTTTTGCCATTACCTTTTTTCATCCCCCATCCTAAACCTAATATCTTCTATCTTCTCTTCTTTTAGTTGTAACTTTAGATCTTTCAGTATGCTTATTTTTCTTAGGTTCAGCGCATAAAACCATGCTGAATTGTCGACCTCTATAGTAAGTACACGTTTCTTTATTCCTACAGGCCTGGAATGTCTCGCGCCTTCAGCCCCGACGATCCTATCCCACGCTTCAGACATGATATCTTTTGTGCCTGGGCCTTGTTTTTCTATATCTAGTACTAATTTTTTAAGAACGTCTTTTATGTCTTCTGTGTTTTTAGAACTTCTTCTTTTCATGCTAACTGCATAGGAAGTACTAGGTAGACATACCAATCATCTATCCTGATAACTGCTGGTTTATCAGAACCGACTATATCTATCTCAAACTCGTCTTTGGGTAGTACTTTCAATACATCTATAAGATAGCCAGGGTTGAAACCTATTGTGGTCTCGTGGCCTTTATAACTTATCTCCAACTCTTCCTTTACTTCGCCTATGTTAGGGCTGGTCTTTGAGATGACCATCTTATTTTTTAAAACATCTATCTTTATAGACCTTGAATCTTGTGTAGTAAGAAGTGCTGCTCTTCTCACGCTGGATAAAAATCCTTCTCTTTGTACTAATGCCTTATCTTTGCTTTCATTTGGTATCACCTGTTCGTAATTAGGGAACTCCCCTTCTATGAGACGGGATATTATGGTGACATTCCCCAATTCAAACCTTGCTTGGTTTTCACTGAGAGTCACACCTACTTCTCCCTCATCCTGCAGGACTCTGTTTAATTCATATATTGTTTTAGACGGGACAATAATAGATCTATTCAATGTGCAGTTCTCCAGGTCTTGTTTTATAAGGCTTAATCTTTTTCCGTCTGTGGTGACTATTATAAATTTCTGTGGGGTAAATAAAAACAAAGCCCCATTAAGTATATACCTAGCCTCGTCGTGTGATATAGAAAAATGTGTCATAGAGATCATCTTTTTTAATATATCTTGTTTAATAACCACGCTCTTTTCGTCTTTAAATTCAGGTAGTTTAGGAAAATCTTCTTTTGGAAGGCCAAGTATCTTAAAAAAACATTTACTACATTTTATAACCACAGAATTATTTTTCATTGTAGCTATAGATATATCTTCATTAGGAAGTTCCTTTATAATATCATTAAATCTTTTTGCAGGAACTGTTATAGCCCCTTCTTCTTCTATCTCAGCTGAAACTACAGATGATATGCCTATGTCAAGGTCTGTACTTGTAAGTTGTAATTTATTATCTTTTGTCTCTATTAAGATATTCGAAAGTATTGGGAGGCTGCTTTTGGCAGATATCACATTCTGCACGTTCTGTATGTTTTTAATAAGGTCGTTTTTAAGTACTTTTACTTTCACAGTCCCTCCTAAGCCTTTCTACTTATCTTTTATATTGAAAAGTAGTAGTCGTAATACTAAGTAGTGTTGATATGTTGATAAATCCCAAACTCAATTATCCTATTATAGTTACAATTCAAAAATAATCCACAAAAAAATACATATTATCAACACTATTAACTATTTATCTCCAATGTCAAGCGGTTGATAACATTCTTAACATTCTGGCTCTTCTTCAATTCCTTCTGTATCTTATCGCAAGAATGTATGACCGTAGAATGATCCCTGCCGCCAAAATTTGCGCCAATATCCGGGAGCGTGAGACTAGTAAGTTCCCTGGTAAGATACATAGCTATTTGCCTAGGGTAGACGACCTGCCTACTTCGCTTCTTTGCCTTAAGATCAGAGGTCTTGATGCCAAAATAGTCTGCGACCTTTTTTTGGATGAGTTCAACCGATATTCTTTTTTCTTTTTCCGATATCACATCTTTTAAGACATCTTGGGCAAGCGCCAGGTCTATTTTTTTGTTTTGGAGAGATGCATAGGCGATGACCTTTATAAGAGCTCCTTCAAGCTCACGTATATTTGTACGGATCTTCTCAGCTATCAAGTACATCACATCAGAAGGAAGTTGGGCGTTTGTCTTTTCAGCTTTTTTATTTATGATAGCCATACGAGTCTCGAGGTCCGGTGGCTGTACATCAGTTACGAGCCCCCATTCAAACCTTGAGACAAGCCTTTCTTCAAGGCCTGGAATGGTCTTGGGCGGCCTATCACTTGAAAGCACGATCTGTTTGTGCGCGTCGTAAAGAGCATTAAACGTATGAAAAAACTCTTCCTGGGTGGATTCTTTCCCAGCAATAAAATGTACATCATCTATAAGAAGGACATCTACTTTTCTGTATTTTTCCCTGAAATTAGAAGAAGTTCTATTTTTTATGGAGTTTATCAATTCGTTAGTAAAGCTTTCGCTCGAAGTATAAAACGTCTTGAGCCCCTTGTGCATCTCGGAGATATAATGGCAGGCAGCTTGCATAAGGTGGGTTTTTCCTAGCCCGACCCCTCCGTATATAAACAAAGGGTTGTATGCTTTTGCAGGAGATTCTGCGATAGCCATTGTAGCTGCGTGCGCAAAACGATTTGAAGACCCTACTACAAAACCTTCAAATGTATAACTTGGGTTTAAATAAGAAGCTTTTTTAGTGATGGATTGGGGTGCTGGGGGATTATTTTTCTCAATGCTGCGGTTTTTCCCAGGGGCGCTGGATGGCCTTACTTCGAATTTTACAGGGACTATCTTACCGATGGTTTTTAGAATAGCAATGTTCAATGCATCGCGGTAATGGTCGTATATCCAATCTTTTATAAAATTAGACGGGGTCTCGACAACGATGCTGTCATCGTTTAAAGTCTGGAGATTGGTCTGGGTGAACCAGTTCTCAAAAGCCCTTTCCCCTATCTCGTCCTTTGTGCGCGCCAGGATTTTATCCCATATATCTATTATGTCTATTGCCATAGGTCAAACATTATAACAGTAAGATTTTTCCATTTCAAGGAAAATATATTTATTAGCGGCCTGTCTTGTCTCACCCCTATCAGCACCGCTTGGATTCCCCCAGCGTGGGAATCCTGCGCTTCATGAAACCAGCCTTATAATTAATAGATATGCTGGTTCCCTGCGAACCATGGTTACTGATATACAATTAATAATAGCTTTTACAGTGCAATAATCTTCAAATAACTAATGCGTAAGAGCAGGAAACTTCGCTTTATCAACCGTGCCCCTCCTACGCTAAAGCTTCGGCGGGCAGGCCGCTCTAAATTTTCAAGATGCTTCTAGGGATGAGCCAAGCCATCCGCTAATAGCTATATGCTAACCAAACCTAGGCTGAGAGCCTTTGGCGCATCAGGAACATAGCGGCATCCCGTAGTATTTAAACATGAAGTGTTCAAGGCTTTAGAGCGAGATCGAGCCTGACTAAAGGCGAAAGCTCTATTCGTAGAGCGAGCTCTAAACCGTAGAACACGGCGCGGTGTTCCAGCGCCAAAGGTCACAGGCTAGGGTTAGGTTGGTGTGGCTATTAAGGCGGACAGGACCCGTTCCTTGATGTAAAGCAACCATTTTTTTCTTGACGATAAAACGCATTGTGTTATAATGCTACCCTTACAAGGAGAATAACGTGAAAAAGAATCTTACCAGGAAAAGCAATTTAAAACGTAAGCGTAAGCATGGTTTTAGACGCAAGATGAAAAGCGCTAACGGCAGAAGAGTACTGAAGCGCCGAAGGCGAAAAGGCAAGAAAAAGCTTACAGTTTAATGAAGCGAAACGCCTTCTTAAAAGAAGAACGCCTACGAAAATATGACCAGATCAAGGATATTTTCCGTACTGGTACCCCAATAAAAGGCAGGTTCCTAAAGCTATATATCCATAAGAGAGATGACGGCTTACCTAAAAAGCGGGTTGCTTTTGTAATAAGCAAGCGCTTATGTAATAAAAATTCAGTTCTAAGGAATCGCTACAGGCGCCTTTTAAGAGAAGCGTATAGATTAAACAAGCATGTTTTAAATAGACCTTTAGATATTGTCATATTGGCTCAAAGCCTGCAAGAAAATACTAGAGGCCCTGAAGTCCAAAAGGACCTAGAAAATGTTTTTAAGAAATTTATTAAAAAAAGCGATTAATTTTTATCATAACTACTTATCTCCATTAATGTTATATAAATGCAGATATTACCCATCATGCTCTCAATATACTATAGAAGCAATAGATGATAAAGGTATTTTCTTAGGACTATTAATAGGACTTAAAAGGATCATGAAGTGCAACCCATTTTTTAAAGGCGGCCCAGATCCTTACAAAAAACAGTGAAAGGTTTATAATGGAAAAACGGACAATTATTGCAATAGTTATCTCGATCTTAATGCTCATCTTCTATCCCATGTTCGTATCAAAGTTCTATCCTCCACAAGAAGTCCTTTATGAAGACATCTCAGATAGTGAGTCATTGGCAGAGCCTATAAAACAAACAAAGCTCGCTATAGATGAGGAAAAACCCATAGTTAATGATAAGGTTTTATTTGATTTAAATGTGGCGGAAAAAGTTCTATCTAACAACAGATATGTTATTAATATGACCAATCTAGGAGCTTCTGTGTCGTCTATCGAAATAAAGGACCATACTAGGTTTGATGTCCTGTTGGTCGAAGATGCATTGAATCAAGCTGGTGTTTTTTCCATGAAAGGACGTGGTTCCCTGTTAGGCATAGATACGCAACTCTTTACTATAAAAGAAGATACGAATACTTTTGTAGCATCTATAAATGGTCTATTGGTTGAGAAAACCATAGACTTTATCGAAGACAATTATGCTCTTAGGTCTTCTGTAGAGATCACAAACACAAGTAACACGGCTAGGCCTTATTCATTTGATCTAGTGACTGCATCTAACATATCAAACAAGGAAAAATTTGAAGGAAGATATATAGAGGGTGATGTGTATTTTTCCAGCAGTAAGTTCAAAAAAATAGCTGGAGGTAAATTTAAAGATAGCTATTTTACTTACCCAGAGAACATAGAATGGGTTGCTTTAAAAAATAAATATTATTCTATTATCGCAAAGCCTGATTTTAAAATAAGTGGGGTCTTTACAAATAATATAGATAATAAGCCGATCATCGGGCTGTCTTCAGGCGAAGAAGTTATTATGCCTGGGGAGACAAGACAATATAATATGTTAGTGTATATTGGGCCAACTGATGTGGATGAATTAGAAAAAGTTGAGCAGTCTTTTGGTAAGGCATTAAATTTTGGGATGCTTACAGGCATCAGCATGGTGCTTTTAAGCGTACTTAAGTTTTTCTATAACATATTTCATAACTATGGGTTAGCAATAATTTTCCTCACGTGTTGCGTAAGCGTACTCCTCTTCCCTCTTTCATTTAAGAGCATGCAGTCAATGCGCAAGATGCAGGAGCTTCAGCCGAAGATGGAAAAGCTTAGGGCAGACTATAAAGATAACCATCAGAAACTAAATAAGGAAATGATGGAGTTATATAAAAAGCATAAAGTAAATCCCATGGGTGGGTGCTTCCCAATGCTTCTACAGATGCCGATCTTTATTGCGCTCTACCAGACGCTTATGAGATCAGTAGAGCTTAAGGGCTCCAGCTTTTTATGGATAAAGGACCTATCAATGCCTGATAGAGCGTTTACCTTGCCAGTTACCCTGCCTTTATTGGGGGATGCAATAAATGTGTTGCCAATTTTGATGATCGGTGCTATGATATTACAACAAAAGCTTTCAATGGCTAAGGCAAGTGTTCAGACTGACCAACAGAAGATGATGTCTTCGATAATGCCGGTTATGTTTGGGTTTATCTTCTATTCATTACCGTCGGGGCTGGTCATGTATTGGCTGATAAACACTGTCTTAAGCAGTTCAATGCAGTCAATACTTTTAAGAAAGACAAGGTCATGAATAGGAATAAAGTAAGTATTATAAAAGAAGACTTAGAGCTTGAAGTAGAAGCAAGCACAGCTCAGGAAGCTATAAGAATAGCATTGACTGAGCTTAAGGCAGAGAAGTCGCAAGTTGACATAAGGGTGCTTAGGGAAGAAAATAAAGGCCTTTTTAGCATGCATGGGGCGAAACTTGCTAAGGTTAATGTTAAAAAGAAGTTACATTAATTTTGATACGGTTTTGATACGGTTTTTATGGGCAAAATTATAGCTATATGTAATCAAAAGGGCGGAGTAGGAAAAACAACTACTGCGATCAATCTAAGCTTTTATCTAGCGCTTAATCAGAAAAAGGTCCTGTTGATAGATTTTGACCCTCAAGGGAATGCTACTAGCGGTCTTGGCATTAATAAAGCAGATATATCTGAAAACATATATGATGTATTGATTAATAATGTGAACATTAAAGATATAATACTTGAAGTGCATAGTGAGTATCTAAAATTAGCACCTTCTAATATTAATTTAACAGGCGCTGAGATCGAACTTATCAGTTTGATGAATAGAGAATATCGTTTGAAGAATGCTCTTAAAGGCCTTGAGGATGAGTTTGATTTTATTATTATTGATTCTCCACCATCACTAGGATTATTGACGATCAATGCTCTAGCTGCATGTAATTCTGTTTTAATCCCAATACAATGTGAATATTATGCACTTGAAGGACTTAGCCAATTGCTCAATACAATTAATATAGCAAGAGAGAATCTTAACCCAGAACTGGAAGTAGAAGGAGTGCTTCTCACTATGGCAGATTTTAGGACTAATCTGACAGCAGAGGTAATTAAAGAAGCTAGGGATTATTTTAAAGAAAAGGTTTTTGTTACTACTATACCACGTAGCATAAGATTAAGCGAAGCACCTGGGTTTGGCAGGCCAATACACTTATACGATAAGAATTCTAGTGGGGCGAAGACATATGAAAGCCTTGCTAAGGAAGTTTTAGGGGAACGATCAGGATCTAACATAACTACAGAAACTACAGAGCCCATAACTGAAGGAGGAGAACAAGAATGGAAAAAAGAGTTCTCGGAAGAGGTTTAGGAGCTTTAATACCAGATAAAGCATCCCAAAGTCAATCAAAGATACTAGATTCAAGCATCATACAAGGCATAGCTAATATACCGATCGACAAGATCAATGCTAACAAATATCAGCCTAGAGAAGGCTTTGACAAGCAATCGCTTGAAGACCTAGCTGCTTCAATACGCGAAAAAGGAGTCATACAGCCTGTTCTTGTAAGGGCAAAAGGCAGTGAATATGAGTTAATAGCAGGCGAGAGAAGGTATAGAGCTGCGAAATCACTTAATCTAACACATATCCCAGCTATTATCAAGGATGTATCGGACCTGGATTCTTTTGAGTTAGCTATTATCGAGAATGTCCAACGTGAGAACCTTAATCCTATTGACCAGGCAAAAGCTTATAAACGCCTTATAGATGAGTTTAACCTTACACAGGAAAAGATAGCTGACACTATTGGCAAGGATAGAGCTACTGTAGCTAATATCGTGAGGCTTCTTAAGCTTCCTCAGAAGATACAGGAAAATGTTTCACGTGGAACAATTTCAATGGGGCATGCAAAAGCTATTCTTGGATTGCAAGATCCGCAAGAGCAGATGAGGCTTTTTACAAAATTAGTAAAAAATGACCTATCTGTAAGAGACACAGAGAGATACGCAAAAAATATATCAACTGGACAAAAGAAGACTATCAAAGAAAAAGATCCAAACTTGACTTCTCTTGAAGAAGAGCTTAGAAATGCATTAGGCACAAAAGTAAAGATCATAAGATCAAAAAAAGGTGGGAAGATAGAGATAGAATTTTACTCGGATAATGATCTGGAAAAGATTATAACTCTTTTAAAATCAAATAGATAGAACAAATTTCTGGAGGAAAGAACTATGGAACAACAAACCCTTGTCTTAGTAAAGCCAGATGGCCTTAAAAAATCTTTAACTGGCAATATATTAACCAGGCTTTCAGAGACAAAGCTGGAAATAGTGGCAGCTAAAATGGTTAGGGTAAATAAGGAGCTTGCTGAAGAACATTATAGGCATTTGAAGGATAAACCTTTCTTTAGTGAACTTGTCCAATATATACAAGGTGAGTATCATGACCGCAGAAAAGTCATGGCTATGGTATATTGGGGGGTTGATGCGATCAGTAAGGTTAAAGCGCTTGCAGGCTCAACAAACCCAGAAGAAGCAGATTCTACTAGCATAAGGGGTTCGTTCGGGAGGATCACTACCAGGGGCGTGTACGAGAATGTGCTGCATGCTTCAGCTAATAAAGAAGATGCTGAAAGGGAAATAAAACTGTGGTTTGAACCAGATGATATAATAGTAAATCTATATCCCACAAAGATACAAGAATTCAATAATATTAAAAAACATGTTTGGGCGTAGGGACTTATGATAAAAAGCATGACTGGTTTTGGCAAAGGAGAGGCCTTAAGTAAAATAGGCAGGTTTACGGTAGAGATAAGGACAGTGAACCATAGATATTTTGACCTGTCTTCCAGGATACCGAACAGCCTGAGCCAGCTAGAAGACAAGATAAAGATCTATCTACATAAGCGTATAAAAAGAGGAAAAGTGAATTTTTCCATCTCTCACAAGAAGAACGGGAAGAACCTTGATTATACAAAGCTCGACGAGGAAAAGGTAAGGTCATACTATAATATGCTCTCAAAACTTAAGAATAAACTCAACCTGAGAGAAAATATCTCTTTATCGCACCTACTTTCTTTCCCGGACGTAATAATACAGGAGCAGAAAGATTATAATATATCTACGACGTGGCCTATCATAGAACAGGCGATAGACATAGCGCTTATCGGATGCAATAAGATGAGGGAGAAAGAGGGCAAAGCGATATATAGAGATATGGAAAATAGAGTAGAAAAAATATCCAGAAATGTAAATGCGATCTCTAGATATATACCAGCTACAATATCTAGATACAAACGTAAATTAGACTCCAGGATAAATGATCTCTTAAAAGGCAAGAATATCCCAGTAGACAGGGCTCGTCTTGAGACGGAGATCGCTTTATTTGCAAGACAGAGTGATGTCTCTGAGGAGATAGTGAGGGCAAAGAGCCATTTAGCTTCTTTAAAAAATACTTTTTTTTCAAACCAAGAGGTTGGAAGAAAGCTGGAATTTATCTTGCAGGAACTCCAGAGAGAGATAAACACACTTGGCTCTAAAGTAGGATATACCAAGATATCTGATCTAGTCGTGGACATAAAGAGCGAGATAGAAAAAATAAGGGAGCAGGTGCAGAATGTTGAGTAGGACATTAGATAAGAAGAGAAAAGGCATACTTTTTGTGATCTCAGCTCCGTCAGGTTCAGGCAAGACCACTCTATGCAGCAGGTTAGTGGAGTCTCTAGACAGCGTTGGCCGTTCCATATCAATGACCACAAGGTCTCCTAGAGCAGGAGAACGCGACGGGATGGATTATATTTTCATAGAAAAAGACGAATTCCTAAAAAGAAAGAATAGGAATGAATTCTTAGAATGGGCAAAGGTGTTTGATGAATATTATGGCACCCCAAAAAAATACGTGACACATCTTATATCAAAAGGCCAGGACGTGATTGTGAGCATTGATGTGCAGGGAGCCATGAAGATAAAGCGCATGAAAAAACTTCAGGCAGTGTATATATTTATCCTGCCACCGTCTATGGCCATGCTAAAAGAAAGGCTTTTTAATAGATCGACAGATACCAAAACAGAGATAGCAAAAAGGCTTAGAGTCGCGAAGAAAGAATTAAAGGACCTTCCAAAATATGATTATGTGGTCGTCAATAATGTTTTAAAATCAGCCCTGGATGAACTTAGGGCTATTATAGTTGCAGAACGCTGTAGAATAAGGAGGAAGTGAATGTCGTATATTCCAAGGGAACAAGTTTTACCGAACGGGACCAGTGTCTTTAAGTTGACACTCTTAGCTGCAAAGAGGGCAGTAGAGCTTAGCAATGGTGCTCAGAAACTGATAGTGACAAATTCCAAGAAATTCTCAACGATCGCACTAGAAGAGATAGCCCAAGGGAAAGTAAGTTATAAGATAATCAAACTAGAAGAGAAATAGGTGATGAATAAAAAAAATGTACTGATAGGCGTGACAGGGAGCATAGCTTGTTATAGATCAGCTGAGCTGGTCAGGTCTTTATGTAAAAAGAATATATCAGTACACATTGTTCTTACAAAAGAAACAGAAGAATTTATAAGGCCATTATTGTTCCAAGGTTTATCAGGCAATAAGGTAGTGACATATAACATGTTTGATACGCCTGATAAATGGGATATAGAGCATGTATCACTTGCTAAAAAAGCAGATCTTGTCGTGGTAATGCCTGCAACAGCTAATATTATCGCTAAGGTCGCAGCAGGCATATGTGATGATATGCTTACTTGTACTATATGCGCTAGTGAAGCTCCTGTATTGTTCGTCCCAGCTATGAATAAGGGCATGTATAAAAACAAGATCGTGCAGGAGAACATAGCTAAGCTTAAGAAGCTCGGTTATTTCTTCAGCGGTCCTATAAAAGGTAAATTAGCTTGCGGGGATGAAGGATTGGGCCATATACAGGACGTAGAAATAGTAGTTAAAGAGGTAAACAGGTTATTAAGATAATAGTTACAGCTGGTCCAACAATAGAAAGAATAGACCCAGTCAGGTTTATTACAAATAGATCTACTGGTTACATGGGTTATAGTATTGCTGAGGGAGCTTCTAGGAAAGGGCATAAAGTCACTCTTATCAGCGGGCCTACTAAACTGAAACAACCGAAAGTCGCGAGATTTATAAAAATAGAGACCGCGGATGAATTGTTGAGAGAAACAAAAAAAAGCTTAAAAAATTCAGATTGCCTTATAATGTGCGCAGCTGTAGGTGATTTTAAAGTAAAGAAAATATGTAAGAAAAAGATAAAAAGAAAAAATAAATTGATCCTGGAGCTTATACCGAACAAAGATCTGCTAAAAGAACTGTCAAAAAATAAGGCTAAGAAGATATTCGTAGGGTTCAGCCTTGAGACAGAGGATCTAAAAAACAGGTCTATAAAAAAGCTAAAAGACAAAAGATTAGACTTGATCGTGGCAAATCAGGCTAGAAAAGAACGTAACATATTTGGTGATAATAAGTTAGATGTTTTGATCATTGATAAAAAAGGCGCTATAGAGAGGGTTTTTAAGAAAAGTAAGCCTCATATTGCGCTCGTTTTGCTTGACAAGATACAGAAGCTATGGTATGAAAGTAAGTTACGTGTAGCCTGATACTGCACGTTTTTTTATCGGCGGCGTAGCCAAGGGGGAAGGCAGGAGTCTGCAAAACTCTTATTCATCGGTTCGATTCCGATCGTCGCCTCCAAACTAGTTTTTAGTTGTCAGTTTTTAGTTTTTAGAATTGCATGTTTTTCTAACAACTAATAACTAAAATCTAATAACTGAATGCCGGGGTGGTGAAATTGGCAAACACGCAGGACTTAAAATCCTGTGGCCCAAAAGGTCTTGTGGGTTCGAGTCCCACCCCCGGCACCATTCTTCTACGCCCTTTGAGTATAAAATATTCCGGTGGGGCTTCGAAGAATGATTCCTACGAAGCTCTACCATCGATTAGTAGGTCGAAGAGCGAAGTAGAACAAATTTGATGGGCTCATGGCGCAGTTGGATAGCGCGCTTCCTTGACATGGAAGAGGTCAGAGGTTCGAGTCCTCTTGAGCCCACCATCCTACGCCTTTACGAAAGGCGATTTGAAAGTCTGGCTTCGGATGGCAGGCCACATGGTTAGAATAGAAGAAGAGAAAGGTATATGCAAGAAGATTTACACGCTTTAAGACACAGTTGTTCGCATATAATGGCAGATGCAGTGAAGAGGCTTTTTCCAAAAGCTAAATTCGCTATTGGTCCATCTATTGAAGACGGGTTCTATTATGATTTTGACCTTGCTGATGGATTTAAGCCAGAAGACCTGGCAAGGATCGAAAAAGAGATGAAGAGCATTATAAGATCTGACATTGAGTTTGTACATGAAGAGATCCCCAAGAAAGAGGCTCTAAACATATTTAAAAGCGAACCATATAAAAAAGAACTTATAGAAAAGATTGAAGGGGATAAGGTATCTATTTATAAACATGGAAAATTTGTCGACTTATGTAAAGGCCCTCATGTATCTAGGACAAGTGAAGTAAAGGCATTTAAGCTTTTAAACATTGCAGGAGCTTACTGGCATGGGATCGAGACAAATCCAATGCTTCAGAGAATATATGGGACTTGCTTTAAAGACAAAGAAGCCCTGGAAAAATTCTTAAATTTAAGAGAAGAAGCAAAGAAAAGAGATCATAGAAAACTAGGGAAAGAATTAGATCTTTTTAGTATCCATGAAGAAGTAGGCGCAGGCCTTGTGTTTTACCATCCAAAAGGGGCTCTTCTAAGGATGCTCATAGAAGATTATGTGAAAAAAGAACATTTGAAAAGAGGGTATCAGCTAGTCCAAGGCCCTCATATATTAAAATCAGATATCTGGGTGACCTCAGGCCACTATGAATACTATAAAGAAAATATGTATATCTTTAAAGTCGAAGGCGAAGAGTATGCTATAAAACCAATGAATTGCCCAGCTCATATGATTATCTATAAGTCAGATATAAGAAGCTATAGAGATTTGCCGATAAGATATTTTGAATTAGGGAATGTGCACAGAAGAGAAAAGTCAGGTGTTCTCCATGGGCTTTTAAGAGTAAGGGGCTTTACTCAGGATGATGCTCATATATTTTGTCTCCCTGAACAGGCAGAGAGTGAGATAAAAAAAGTAATAGACTTTGTAATGGATGTCATGAAAGTGTTTGGTTTTACAGATTATAAAATAGATCTTTCTACAAGGCCTCCGAAATATATCGGGGACCTGAAGATGTGGGACAGGGCTACAGATGCGCTTAAGAAATCACTTGATGATAAAGGCATGCAATATGAAGTGAACAAAGGTGAAGGTGCTTTTTATGGGCCTAAGATAGATATCATGGTCAAGGATGCTTTAGGCAGGCCTTGGCAGTGCGCGACTGTGCAGTGTGACTTTGCCCTTCCCGAGAGGTTTAATCTCCATTACGTGACAAAGGAAGGCAAAAAAGAAAGACCAGTTATGCTCCATAGGGTAGTTTTAGGAAGCATGGAACGCTTTATGGGTACGCTGATAGAACATTACGCAGGCGCTTTTCCAGTATGGCTAAGCCCAGTGCAAGTAAGTGTGATCCCTATAACTGACAGGTCCCATGATTATGCTGATGAGATATTGAACGTGCTTCAGGCAAAAGACATACGCGCCACTATTGATAAAAGGAATGAAAAACTCCAGTATAAGATCAGAGAGATAGAACTACAAAAGATCCCTTACGCAGTTATCGTCGGGGACAAGGAACAAGAGAACAAGACCATTTCTTTAAGGACTAGAAAAGGCGGGAACGCCGGTACAATAAAACTAGAGGAATTTTTAACTAGGATAGAAAAGGAGATTAAGGAAAAGAAAATATGACCCAACGTTGATTACGAATCACGAATCACGGATTACGAATCACGAAAACAGGAGGTGGTAGTTATTTCACGTGAATTAAGGATCAATCAAAGGATCAGGATCAAAGAAGTCAGGCTCATAGGGCCAGATGGTGAACAGATGGGGATAGTAGCTACTCAAGATGCGATACAGAAGGCACAGGATGTAGGGTTGGACCTTGTAGAGGTTTCTGGTGCTTCATCTCCTCCAGTCTGCAGGATCATGGATTATAGTAAATATAAATACGAGCAGGAGAAAAAAGCTAAAGAAGCTAAAAAACATCAAAAGATAATACATCTAAAAGAGATAAAATTAAAACCCAACATCGAAGAGCATGACTATCAGGTGAAACTACACCACCTTAAGAGGTTTTTAGGAAGAGGGGACAAGGCGAAGGTCACAATGACATTCAGGGGAAGACAGATGTCCCATATAGATCTAGGTAAAAAGATAATGGACAGGATAGTAGCTGACCTATCAGATGTAGGTGAGATAGAAAAAGGCCCTACCAGGGATGGAAGGAACATAATAGCATATTTTATGACACGAGGTTCAGCCAAAGCAGCTGATTAAAAGGAGAAGATAATGCCGAAATTAAAGACTAACAAGAGCGCTAGGAAACGCTTTAAACTATCAAAGAGGGGGAAGTTGCAGGCACATAAAGGTGGAAAAAGACATCTTTTAACATCAAAATCAAAGAACAGAAAGCGCCACCTTAGAAAAGGCATCACGATCACAGGTAAGGTCGCGCGAATAACAAAGAAATTATTACCATACGGTTGAAAATTAGGAGGTAACGAAGATGGCACGTGTAAAATACGGCCCAGCATCAAGGGCTCGCAGAAAAAAGGTCTCAAAACTTGCTAAGGGCCAGAGGGCTGGAAGAAGTAAGTGGCACAGGAATGCAATGGAGTCAGTGAACAAGGCTCTGATGTATGCCACGAGAGATAGAAGGGCAAAGAAGAGGACATTTAGAAATCTCTGGATACTTAGGATCTCGAATGCATGTAAGGAACTAGGGGTATCATATAGTAAATTTATAAAGTCCCTTAAGGATTCTAAGATAGCCTTAAATAGAAAAGTCTTAGCTGATATAGCAGCTAATGATAAGAGCACTTTTAAGAAGATAGTAGAGATCGCAAATAAAAAATAATGCGTAAACTTAAACCAGCACAAGTGGTCTTAATAAGCTTTCTTGTTGCAATATGCATAGGCGCTATCCTCCTTTCCCTGCCGCAGAGTTCTGCGAATGGGAGATCTATAGGTGGAGTGGATGCATTGTTCACTGCAACGAGCGCTACTTGTGTGACAGGCCTGATAGTAAGAGATACTGGCAAGGATTTTTCGAGATTTGGTAAGGGAATAATACTCTTTCTTATGCAGATAGGCGGGCTTGGCATAATGACCATGTCCACGTTCTTTGCTATACTTTTAGGCAGAAAGCTTACTTTACGTGAGAACATTGTTGTAAAAAGCGCAATGGACCATCATAGCGTAGTGGGTTTAAAGAGCCTTATCCTTTATGTGTTAGGGATAACGTTCGGGATAGAGGCAATAGGCGCAGTATTATTCAATAGAAGGTTCGCTGACATAGATAGCTCAGTGTTCCATTCTATATCTAGTTTTTGCAATGCTGGTTTTTCTCTCAATAGTAGCAGTTTTATAAATTATAGATCTGATATGTTCGTGAACATTGTGATGATGGCGCTTATTATATTAGGCGGCATAGGTTTTATAGTACTTATCGATATCCCAAAGATATTCAAGTGGTTCTTTAAAAAAATATTCTTAAGGACGAATGAAGACATAAAGCAGCTCATGTCAAAATTGAGCTTACAGACAAAAATAGCTTTTAGTGTAAGCGTGTCTCTTTTGGTGGTGGGTGCAGTAGCGTTTCTTATACTGGAAAATAGTTATTCTTTAGAAGGTTTGTCGTGGAAGGAAAAATTCCTTACTTCATTCTTTCAGTCCACGACTACTAGGACAGCAGGGTTCAATACAATACCTATGATGGCTCTTACGAGCCCTACGTTATTTTTTATGATTTTACTTATGTTCATAGGGGCTTCTCCTGGTTCTACAGGAGGAGGCATAAAGACCTGCACATTCGGTGTCTTGATAGCAGGCGCGCTCAGCATGATAAAAAATAGGAACCATATACAGATCTTTAAACGCACTATACCAAAGCCTATATTTAGAAAAGCAGTTATGATAGCTGGATTATCGCTCACATGGATAGTAGTGGTCACAATGCTACTGTGTTTTATCGAAGAAAAGAATCTATTGATGCCGAATTATTTTTTAAGGATATTATTTGAAGTGACATCAGCATTTGGGACAGTAGGGCTTTCAACAGGCATCACCCCGCTTCTCAGTGTTCTTGGGAAGATAGTTATAATGATAACTATGTTCGTAGGGAGGGTTGGCCCTCTTACGCTCGCATTAGCAGTAGCAATGAAAGAGGATAAAATCTTTTATAAATATCCTACAGAGAAGGTAATGGTAGGATAATAAAAAGGAGATCTTTTATGAGACAGTTCGCAGTAATAGGCTTGGGAAGGTTTGGATTAAGCGTAGCTAAGACCTTAAGTGAAAAAGGCCATCAGGTGCTTGCAATAGATAAAGATGAAGAACTAGTGCAGAGTGTTTCAGATACTGTCACGGAAAGTGTCCAGGTGGATTCTACAGACGAGAAGGCATTAAGGGCTGTAGGCATTATGAACGTGGATGTAGCAGTAGTCGCTATAGGCACGAATCTTGAAGCATCAGTGCTGACAACCCTTCTTTTAAAGGAGCTCGGGGTTGCATATATAGTAGCAAGAGCAGTTACAGATGAACACAGCAAGGTCCTCGAGAAAGTAGGGGCGAGTAAGGTTGTTAATCTTGAAAAAGATATGGGCGTCAGGGTCGCTAATTCATTAGTCTCTCCTTCTGTCTTGGAGCACATAGAGCTTTCTCCTGAATTCGGGATCATGGAGACAGTAGTACCAAAAGAATATATAGGTAAATCCATAAGGGATCTAGATGTCAGGGCAGAGCATGATCTGAATATCATAGCAGTCAGAAAAAAGGGCCCGGATGAAAAGGCAGAGATCAATGTAGCGCCAAAAGCAGATTATATAGTAAAAGATGAGGATGTGTTTATCATCATAGGTTCAAACGATCACCTAGATAAGTTCAAGAAAAAGTATCATATTGAAAAATAGCCGGAGGTAATGATGAAGGCAATGGAAAAATTTAAAAATATAGAAAAGAGCGCGCTGAAAGAAGTGATGGAAGCAAGTTCTTTAGCAGGCATTGAAGAGCTTAGGATAAAATATCTTGGCAGAAAGGGCGAGATCACGCTTTCTTTTAAAGGTCTCAAGAACGTGCCAAAAAAAGATAAACCAAAAGTAGGGCAGTTTATAAATGAGATGAAGAACAAGGTTTCCGGCTTGATAGAGGAAAAGGAAAATGCCTTCAAGGAAGAAGAGAGATCGCGCTTTGAATATAAAGACACATCGCTTCCTGGTATAAAAAATGAGATAGGGCATGCTCATCCCCTGATGAAGACCATGGAGGATATAATAAACATATTTACTTCTATTGGGTTTAAATCAGTGGATTCTCCCGAGATAGAAACAGAGTTTTATAATTTTGAAGCACTTAACATACCAAGCAACCATCCTTCACGAGAGACATTCCATACATTTTATGTAGAAAATGGCATGCTCCTTAGAAGCCAGACCTCTACTGCTCAGATCAGGATCATGGAAAAAGAAAAACCACCTATACAGATAGTACATGCTGGGAAGGTATATAGGCCTGATGCAGTAGATGCATCGCATTCATTCATGTTCTATCAGATAGAGGGATTTATGGTGGATGAGGGAATAGTGTTCAGCGACCTGAAGGGGTTACTAGAAAAATTCGCTAAAGAATATTTTGGGGATAATGTTAAGATGAGGTTCAGGCCGCATTATTTTCCTTTTACAGAGCCATCAGCTGAAGTGGATATATCATGTTTTATATGCGGAGGCAAGGGCTGCAGGGTCTGTTCTCATAAAGGATGGCTGGAGATACTAGGATGCGGGATGATAAACCCCAGGGTCTTTGAATGCGTAAAATATGACCCTTTAAAATATACTGGTTTTGCGTTTGGCATGGGTATTGACAGGATCTGTATGCTTAAGCACGGGATAGATGATATAAGGCTTTTTTATGAAAATGATATTAGATTTCTAAAACAGTTTTAGTGAGGACGTGACTTATGGAACGAACGAAGTGAGTGAACATAAGTCACTGTCCGAACTAATCCCGCCCTTTTGGCCGTAACGCTAGTAGTTGCTACCAAAAGAGCGGGATTAAATTCGCACCTTCGGGAGGTGCTAACCAGAGGAGATTGAATTACAGTAAATAAATTTACTGTAATTCAAGTGCTCATTTAAGGAGGGGGATATGAGTAAAGAGAAAAAGATATTTACAGCTTGTTTGGCTTTAGCAGTTCTTTTATCATTCGGCATGGAGACTATGGCAAGAGAAGAGCTTCGGCTTACAACTTATTATCCATCGCCACATGGGGTGTACACTCAACTCCAGACAGTTACATTAGGTGTTAATACTGCTGCGCCGGATCCTACTACTAATCCAGGAGATGTATTGATAGGAGATGCGGGCGACCCTGGCAGCTTGACAGTTAGTGGCGCTATAACTGCTAGTGGGGATGTGACTGCTAGTGGATATGTAAGAGCAGCAGACTATTATTCAGGAGACAATTCTCAAGGCATTACAACAAGTCGACAAGTAGTTATAGGCCCATTAATAACAAATACCAGAACTCTAGTTATTAAAGACGGGCTTATTACGGATATTACTACTCCGTAATAAGGTTTTTATTTTATGTTAAATCCAGAGAGGTAGGTTTTTATGCGAGTTACATTAAACTGGTTAAAGGATTTTGTCCATATAAAAGCAGGGCTTGAAGAGATAAAACAAGCTCTTACCATGACAGGCCTTGAAGTAGAAGGTTCTTTAGAGACGGGTAAAGACCATGTCATGGATATAGAGATCACGCCCAATAGGCCTGATTGCCTGTCTATTATAGGTGTAGCTAGAGAACTAGCCAGTGCTACTAAGAAGACTCTTAATCTGCCAGCGTCTATAAAAAAATCTTACATGAAAAAGGGTCCAGCCAGGGGCAAGGCAAAAGTAGAGATAGAGGATAAAAAAGCCTGCCCTAGGTATGTAGGATGCATTATGAAAAATGTAAAAGTAGGGCCTTCTCCTGAATGGCTCGTCGAGAGACTGAATGCCATGGGAGTAAGAAGCGTAAATAATATAGTTGATATAACTAATTATGTATTATTTGAGACAGGCCAGCCCCTCCATGCATTTGACTTGGAGAAATTAGAAAAACAAAGGATCATTGTCAGGCGCGCTAGAAAAGGAGAAGAGCTTACCACTATTGACGGTGTAAGAAGAGAGCTTGACCCTACAATGCTTATAATAGCTGATGATGTAAAACCAGTTGCAGTAGCAGGTATTATGGGAGGCCTGGACACTGAGATCACTGAAGAGACCAAGACAATATTTTTAGAGAGCGCATATTTTGACCCAGTCAGCGTAAGAAAGACACAACGAAAATTAGCTCTAGCATCTGAATCAAGCTATAGATTTGAAAGAGGAGTGGATCCTGCAATGGTCTATTCAGCTAGTATGAGAGCGCAGGAGATGATAAAGAATATTGCCAAAGCTAGGTGCTCAGGAAATCTTACTGATGTAGGAGGAAAGATCTTAAAAGAAAAAGAGATATCTTTAGATCTAGGCGAGATACCCAGGATATTAGGGATAGATATCAGTAGAAAAGATGTTATTGCATCTTTAGCAGGATTAGATCTTAAGATCTCCAAGAAGACAAAGAATAAGATAACAGTAAAAGTACCTATATATAGGCAGGATCTGGAAAGAGATATTGATCTCATAGAGGAGATCGTCCGTATATATGGCTATGATAAGGTACCTTCAAAACTGCCAAGACTTTCTATAGGGAAGTTATACGAAGAAGAAAAGAAGACACTCACTGCCTTGAAAAAAAGATCAAAAGAGATATTGACAAGACTCGGGCTTAACGAAGTAGTCACTTATACTCTTACGAGTCGTGCTAGCATTGAGACATTGGGCATATCATTTGACAATGTAGTTCGCTTACAAAATCCATTAAGTGCGAATCAGGCATTCATGAGGCCAACCCTTGTCGCAGAGATGCTCGAGGTATTAAGCTGGAATATAAATAGAAGAAATTCTCTTGTCAAACTTTTTGAGATCAATAAGGTCTATAGTATAGACAGGGCCAAGAACGAGATAAAAGAAAAAAACATGGTCTCTATGGCTATATTCGGGAATACTCCTGGCAATTGGAAAGAACATTCTCGAGAGATAGATTTCTTCGACATGAAAGGCGTGGTAGAAAAATTCTTGGTCTCTTTAGGTGTGAAAGACTATAAGCTGGAAAAAGGCGAGTACACTATCTTTAGGGAAGACATGGCCTTAGACTTAAAGATCGGGAATATCAAGATAGGTAGTCTCGGAGAGGTCAAGGAAAAGACAGCCAGGTTCTTCGATATCAAGGACAAGGTTTATATTGCTGAGATAGATTTTGAAGAACTAATAGATCACGTAATACCTACCAGGTTCAAGGCACTTCCTAAATATCCCTCCATGAAGAGAGATATATCGATGATCGCTAGTAATGATCTAAGCGCTGAAAACATATTTAATGTCATAAGGGCTGAAGGAGGAGGGCTAGTAACTTCCATTGACATCTTTGATATATATAAGGGCCAACAGATACAAGATGGCAAAAAGAGTTTAGCTTATAGCGTAGAATATCGTTCGGATGAAAAAACCCTGAAAGATGAAGATGTCCAGGCTCTTCATATGAAAGTACAAGAAGCGCTTGTAAAAAAGCTGGGCGTAGAGATACGTTAGGCTGTCTTGGCTCAGCCCTATAAGCACCGCTCGGATTTCCCCAGCGAGGAAATCCTTCGCTTCATGAAAATTCTCGCTCTGCAAGACATGTATGGTCTAGGGCAACCGTGCCCGCTCTAATTTTCAAGATGCTTCTAGGTCTGAGCCAAGACAGCTACTATATAGCGTCATACAACTTTTCGCTTAGCAGCGGGTGGCTGCTAAGTAAGGGAGTTATTTTAAGATTTTGCTTTACAGTCAAAGTTATGTTATAATTAAACTGTCCCTACGATGTGCGCAGGAATGAAGAGTTTTTGAACCAACACTATGTTAATGGGAGCCTGACTTTAGATATGGCTGTAGGCCTTGCAGGAACTGAGCAGGGAAACAATAAATATCTAAGAAGGAGCCCACTTGATCGAAGGGTTCGTAAAACGTTCTTTCTTGCGGCATCAGTGGGGATTTTTTTTAAACACTTATCATGGCGGATCTATTTTATTCTCAAAAAAACTCTATAAGTAAGTTCTCTCCTTTAGCTGTCAGGATGCGTCCTGTGAACCTGGATGAATTTATAGGACAGGAACATATATTGGGAGAAGAGAAGCTTCTGCGTCGCGCAATAGACGCTGACAGAATATCCTCTCTTATACTTTATGGGCCTCCTGGCACAGGCAAGACCACGCTTGCCCATGTGGTAGCCAGGATCACAGGTAGTTACTTTCATGATATAAATGCAGTCTCTTCGAATGTGCAGGAGTTAAGGGATGCTCTTCGTTCTGCAAAGGAAAGAGAGTCGTCTACCAACAAGAAGACCATCCTTTTTATAGATGAGATCCATAGGTTCAATAAAGCGCAACAGGATGTCCTGATGGGGGATGTGGAAAAAGGCAACCCTGTCTTGATAGGCGCTACGACGCACAATCCATTTTTTTCACTTGTCTCACCTTTAATATCACGCTCAATAGTCTTTGAACTAAAAAAATTAGCTAAACCCGAGATCGTTAAAATATTGGAGAATGCCCTGAAAGATCAAGAGAGAGGTTTTGGTAATAAAAAAATAAATGTAGAAAAAAAGGCCTTGGAATTTTTAGGTGATGTCTCTGACGGGGATGCTAGAAGGGCCTTGAACGCATTAGAGGTAGGAGTTTTGACCACAAAACCTGGCAAGAGTGGTGCGATAGATTTTACACTAAAGGTTGCAGAAGAAAGTATACAGAAAAAAGCTATTGCCTATGACAGGGATGAAGATGAACACTATGATACTATATCAGCTTTTATTAAGAGTATGCGAGGTTCTGATCCAGATGCAGCTCTTTACTGGCTTGCAAAGATGCTTTATGGAGGAGAGGACCCGAGATTTATTGCTCGTCGTATAGTCATATGCGCGAGTGAGGATGTGGGAAATGCTGACCCGCAGGCCTTGGTGCTGGCGAATGCAGCATTCCAGGTAGCTGATTTTGTAGGTATGCCTGAATGCAGGATCCCTCTGGCTCAAGCAGTGTGTTACATAGCATGCGCGCCAAAAAGTAATGCAAGTTATCTAGGGATAAATAAAGCGATGAAGGATGTTGAGGAAGGCAGGACCATGGAAGTGCCAAAGCATTTAAAAAATGCTGTTTATAGCGGAGAGAAAAAACTAGGTAAAGGTGAAGGCTATAAATATGCACATAGTTACAAAGACCATTATGTAGAGCAGGACTATATACCAGAGAAAAAGATATATTATGAGCCGACAGACATCGGCTACGAAAAGAAGTTAAAGGAGTATCTCGAGAAGATACGGAACATTTCTGGTAAAGAAAAGGAGCAGCTTGGCTGATTCTATCAGCACCGCTTGGATTCCCCCAGCGTGGGAATCCTGCGCTTCATGAAAATTCTCGCTCCCCCGCATCGTGCTAAAATAGGCGGGGACCATGCCCGCTCGAATTTTCAAGATGCTTCTAGAACCAACCAAGCTGCTCTTTTTACTTATAGTTAGAAGCTATTCAGGAGCTTGTTCGCGACTTTGTTTAACTGTATCTGAAAGAGGCATTTAAATTATTATTGTGGCAGCGGGTGGCCGAGATTGGGGTCCCTGCAAGCGCGCAGGAGTTTTGCGAGCACTTGCGGGGTGAATCTTGGACAGGACCCGCTGCTATAAGAAAGAAATTATATGAATAGAAAAGCTGTGGCGTTATTTTCTGGTGGATTGGATAGTATGCTGGCGATAAAACTTATGCTGGAGCAGGGGATAGAAGTGCATGCGCTGAATTTTTTGACAGTGTTCTGCACTTGTACGTCCAAAGGTTGCATGCATCAGGCTACGAAAGCCAGTAAAGATCTTGGTGTGCCTCTAAAGGTGATGAACATCACTATGGAATATATGGAGATGATAAAAGACCCTAAATTTGGCAGAGGGAAAGGCATGAACCCGTGTATTGACTGCAGGATCTTTACATTTAAAAAAGCAAAAGAATTTATGAAGGAGATAGGCGCTAGTTTCATTATAACAGGAGAAGTCCTTGGGCAAAGGCCAATGTCACAGAGAAGGAATGCTATTGAGATAATAGAAAGAGAATCAGGTCTTGATGGACTCGTGGTCAGGCCTCTTTCAGCAAAATTCTTTGAGCCGACTCTTCCTGAAAAAGAAGGCATAGTGACAAGAGAAAAATTATTCGACATACAAGGGAGAAGCAGAGAGGTCCAGATAAACCTTGCAAAGGAATTAGGTATCAATGAATATCCCTGTCCAGCAGGAGGCTGTCTTTTGGCAGATGTAAGTTTTGCTAAAAAAGTAAAAGACCTTTTCGATCATATACCAGATTATAAAATAAGTGATGTGCATCTTTTAAAAGTCGGCAGGCAGTTCAGGATACACAAAGACCTAAAATTATTTGTTGGTAGAGACCAGAAAGAAAATGAGCTACTCCTTAGTTTTTTAGAAAAAGGGGACCATGTGTTGGATGTCCTGGATATACCTAGCCCTATTGCGCTTTTAAGGGGGAAGGTAAAAGAAAGTGACCTAAAGCTAGCAGCAAGTATCTTAGCAAGATACTCAGACAATAAAGAAGGTTCTGTAAAAATATCATATAAGATCATTCCAGAAGAGACATTTGAGTTCATTGACATAGCTCCATCAGAAGAAGAGCTTGTTGTAAAGTATAGGATAAGCTAGCCTACCCCACTTTCCTTATTAGCTTGGAAACAGTTTCTCGATTAACTTAGAAACTGTTTCCAAATCAATCGGGAAAGTGGGGTATAGAAAATACTTGACAAAATTGTTGTATAGTGTATAATCTCTACTAAGTATATCATGATTCTAGGGATTAGGAGGAGATGATGAAGATAAGTTATAAAGGAGATTATGCACTTAAGACATTGCTCGAGCTTGCTATTAATTATAATAGCGGGGTTTTATCTATTCAGGAGCTTGCTAAAAAAGGTGATATACCAGAGAAGTTTTTGGAACAAGTGCTCCTCAATCTAAAAAGAGGTGGTTTTGTCAATAGCAAGAGGGGTGTTTATGGAGGGTATCTTTTAGCAAAACCTCCACAGGATATAACGCTTGGAGAAGTTGTCAGGTTTGTAGAAGGGCCTATCGAGCCTCTTACATGCGTCGGTAAAAAGAAATATCCTGCGTGTAAAGATTTTAGCAATTGCGTGTTAAAAGAGATCTGGGATCAGGTGTATACAGCTACCTCCCTGGTCATAGATACCTTGACATTTGCAGAGCTTGTAAGACGCGTGAAAAAAATAAAAGACAATGTTGATTCATGTTATACATATGAGATATAATCTATTAGAAGGTGTGGAAAACCTGTTAATAACTCAAGGTACAAAGGGTACAAAAAATATATGTTTTTGTACCCTTTGTACCTATAGAAAAAGGAGATAAAATGAGAGAGAAGATCGAAGAGGCAATAAAAAAAATAAGACCCTTTTTACAGAGAGATGGCGGGGATATAGAGCTGGTAGATGTAAAAGACGGTGTTGTAAGTGTGAGGCTAAAGGGTGCTTGCAGTGGTTGCCCTATGGCCCATATTACGCTAAAACAAGGCGTTGAAAAAGCATTAAAAGAAGAAGTCCCTGAGATAGTAAAAGTAGAATCAGTGTAAATGAAGATCCCGTCTTCCAGTATACCAAGGCTTTCTCTTTACTATAGAGCCCTTATCCAAGCTAAGGACATCAATGTCATATCTAGCCAAGAATTAGCTGAACTTGCAGGGTCAAATGCTGCTCAAGTAAGAAAAGACCTGGCATACTTTGGCCAGTTTGGCACGCCAGGCAGGGGTTATAGCATAAAGGTCTTAAAAGATGAGCTTAAGAATATCTTAGGCATTGATCGAGAGTGGAATGTATCACTTGTCGGCGTAGGTAATCTAGGGTCAGCGCTTTTAGCTTATAAAGGTTTTAAAGACCAGGGCTTTAAAATAGTCTGCGCTTTTGATAATGATAAAAAAAAGATAGGCAAGGTAAGAGAAGGCATAAAGATAGAAGATATAAAAGATCTGAATAGGATCGTGAGAGCTAAACGTATTGGCATGGCAATTGTAGCTGTCTCTGGGGGTAATGCTCAGGATACTATAAATAGGTTAGTCTCTTCCGGGGTGATGGCTATTTTAAATTTTGCACCTATTAGGCCTAAAGTTTCAAAAACTGTAAAGATATTGAACATTGACCTCTCGATAGAGCTGGAAAAACTGACTTATTTTCTAAAAAGGATAAATCTTTGAAGCTATTTGTTGTAAGTGTGTTTTTATTGACATATCTAGGGGTCATCTTATTTAATCGTAAGGTTAATCCACTGGTCATGGTCTTTACAGGTGCTTTTACTCTTCTTGTTTCCCAGGCCATCAGCCTACAAGAGGCTCTCTTCAGTATAAATCTCAATGTGCTTGGCGTTTTTCTTGGCACAATGATCCTCTCAGGACTTTTTATATACTCTAATGTCCCAGCATATCTAGCGACACACCTGGTATCCAGATCAAAGAATGTAGCTATAGCAATCCTTTCAGTCTGTTTATTGTCGAGTTTTATATCTAGTTTTACTGAAAATGTTGCGACTATTCTAATAGTAGCGCCCATAGCTTTTGAAGTGGCTAAGAGGTTGAAGATAAACCCTGTTCCTTTTCTAATAGCTATAGCAGTAAGCTCAAATCTCCAAGGATCAGCTACAATGATAGGTGATTCTCCCAGCATAATACTCGCAATGTCCCATGATATGAACTTCCTGGACTTTTTCTGGATGAAGGGCCGTCCTGGGATCGCATTTTTTGTAGAGATAGGAGCGATATTCTCCTTTATCGTCTTATATTTAATATTCAGAAGGCATAGAGAAAAGGTCAGGGAAATGGAAAAGGTCACAGTCAAGACCTGGGTCCCGACCATATTAATGTCACTTATGATATTCTCTCTTGTGTTCTCAAGTTTTATACTAGATAAACCTTATTACACGGTTTCCTTTATATGTATGGGCTATGCTTTATTAGGGATCATATGGCACAAGATCTTTACTAAGGAAAATTTTTCATTGATAAAGAATATTGATTGGAGGACATTCTTCTTTTTGATAGGCGTATTTATCCTTATAGGAAGCCTTTCTCATGTAGGGATAATAGGGGACATAGCTACTTTTATTAAAAACATAACCAGAGGAAATGTATTTTTTACTTTCAGCATCATAGTATGGGCCTCTGTCTTATTTTCAGCTTTTATAGATAATATCCCCTATGTAATAGCTATGATCCCTGTTTGTAAGATGCTTTCAGAGGGTATGAATGTAAACCCAGAGCTTTTGTTATTTGGCCTTTTAATAGGTGCGACACTTGGTGGGAACATAACTCCGATAGGCGCTTCAGCGAACATTGTCTCAATGGGCATGCTTAGGGAAAGAGGATATAAAGTCAGCTTTAAAGAATTCTTTAAGATAGGGTTGCCTTTTACATTAGCTGCAGTAATATCAGCTTATATTTTCTTATGGATGGTATGGAGATAGGCCTAGTTTAAAAGTATTTTAGTATCTCAGGATCTTTTCGTTCTATGACTGGGATATCTTTATTCTCATAGTAGCCTAGGGCGAGAGGAGCTACTATTTTATATTCTTCAGGTATCTCGAACCTTTTCCTGAACCATTCATCTTTTTCTAGTACATTCATCATGCCTACCCAGCAGCTCCCGATATTTAGAGAATGCGCTTTAAGCATGAGGTTCTGCGCTGCCATAGCACAGTCCATATCGCAAGAATAACTTTCTTTTTTGCCAAGTATTATTATTACACATGGCGCATGATAGAAGATGCTGAAGTTCTCCACAGACATCCTCCTTTTATATCGTCTAAGTTGAGGATTTTCTTCTATTAGCTTTTTGATATAGGGAATAGAACGGTCAGACAGTTCTTTTATCAATGCCTTATCTTGTATAGCTATGAATCCCCATGGCTGATGGTTCATGCCACTCGGCGCCCACTTACTGACATCTATCAAGTCTTCCACTATCTCTTTAGGGATAGGTTTATCTAGATATTTCCTTATGCTCCTGCGTGACTTCATGAGTTCATTTAGATCATTCATGAGCCTATTTTTCCATAATCCGTCTATAATGTCAACCACATTAACCTAACCCTAGCCTGTGACCTTTGGCGCTGGAACACCGCGCCGTGTTCTACGGTTTAGAGCTCGCTCTCCGAATAAAGCTTTCGCCTTTAGTTAGGCTCGATCTTGCTCTAAAGCCTTGAACACTTCATGCTTAAATACTACGGGATACCGCTATGTTCCTGATGCGCCAAAGGCTCCCAGTCTAGGTTTGGTTATAGTAGTTATACCATATCGGACCCGGGGTCCGGTATGGTCTTGTATCAGCTATTAGTGAATGGCTTGGCTTACCCCTAGAAGCATCTTGAAAGTTCGAGCGGCCTGCCCGCCGAAGCTTTAGCGTAGGAGGGGCATGGGGTAAAGCGAAGTTTCCTGCTCTTACGCATTAGTTATTTGAAGATTATTGCACTGTAAAAGCTATTATTAATTGTATATCAGTAACCATAGTTCGCAGGGAACCAGCATATCTATTAATTATAAGGCTGGTTTCATGAAGCGAAGGATTCCCTCGCTGGGGGAATCCAAGCGGTGCTGATAGGGGTGAGACAAGACAGGCCGCTGCTAGCTAATAATATCCTTGATTCTGGGTGGTAAACAGCTTATACTGAATTTCTATGAAGAACGGAAAATATGATTGCTTGATCTCTGATCTGGGGAATGTATTGGTGAATTTTGACCACATGATAGCTGTAAGAAAGATCCTGCAGCATACCCCTAAGACAAAAGAAGACCTCTATGATGTTTTTTTTGATTCAGGACTGACTGAACTATATGAAGAAGGCAAGGTCTCTCCGCATGAGTTCTTTATCAAGATAAAGGATCTTTTGGAACTGGACATGGACGAAGAAAGATTTTTTGCTATATGGAATGATATATTTTTCGAGACCTCTCTAAATAAAAAGGTGCATGACCTGTTAAAAAGCATAAAAGGGAAGACAAAGCTTGTGATGCTCTCCAATATAAATCCTACGCACTATAAATTCTTGAAAGAAAGATATGATATTTTTAAAGCATTCGATAAGCTTATCCTATCCTACGAAGTAGGTTATAGAAAACCAGCTAAAGAGATCTATGATGTTGCTTTAAAAGCTGGAGAGACTACCCCAGAAAAAGCATTTTATATAGATGATAGAGTAGACCTGGTAGAAGCAGCTAAAGGATATGGTATAAATGGTGTAGCGTTTACAGGCGAAGAAGCATTCTTAAAGGTAGAAGAGGAGATCTTAAGGTGATATTAGTAAGCGCTTGTCTAGCAGGCATTGATTGTGCCTGGGATGGGAAAAATAGATCAAGAGAAGATATAAAAGGTCTTGTTGACGAAGGAATGGCAATCGCTCTTTGCCCAGAAGTGTTAGGGGGGAGGAGCACGCCTAGGCTAAGGACAGAGGTGTTCAACGGGAGAGGCCAAGATGTTTTAGATGAAAAAGCCAGGGTGCTGGATGAAAAAGGTAATGATGTCACTCATGAATTTATAAAAGGAGCGAGCCTTGTTCTAGACATAGTAAAAACACATAATATAAAAGAGGCGGTCCTTAAAGCAAAAAGCCCATCATGCGGCGTAGGCAAGATATATGACGGGTTTTTCAAGGGGAACCTTATAGAAGGCGACGGTGTCTTAGCGAGTCTTTTGAAAAAAGAAGGTGTCTCGTGCCGAAGTATCTAATAATAGACGGGTAT
The DNA here is from genome assembly GCA_043821705.1 of Candidatus Omnitrophota bacterium. GTDB lineage: Bacteria > Omnitrophota > Gorgyraeia > Gorgyraeales > Gorgyraeaceae > JBDRCN01. Next base: position 2,963 of record JBDRCN010000001.1, on the reverse strand, counting down.
AATGCGATAAATAAGATAGCTTCTCTTATTGCTAAGAGAGAGATAAGCCTAGAAGCATCCAGGGATCATTTTATCAGCATCCTAAACAATTTTTTATCAACTAATAGGTTATTTTCTAAGGTCTATATAGTCTTTGACAGCAGGTCTGAGGACATTGGCGTGAGAAAAGAATCTTGTGGGAGGGTAGAAGTGCTTTTTGGGAACACGCATAAGGATGCTGACAAGGTGATAGTAGACATATTAAAAAATGCTAAAGAAAGCAGCTCTATAAGCGTAGCGTCAGATGATAATTTCGTAAGAAATCATGCAAGGGCGTTTGGTTGCGACCCAATGACTATAAGGGAATTAGAATCTATAATTATGTTGAAGAAAAAAATTAGCAGTAGTAAAATAAGAGAGAAAGAGATACATCATAAACATGCTAGCAAGATAAATGAAGAGCTAAAAAAACATTGGAGGTTAGGATAGATGGATAAGAGCGGACTGAAACCTGTACACATAGAGGCATTTGACCTGGATGATGCTTGGTTCCAATGTCTATCGCAGATATTGGATCATGGGCATATATATGAGATAACAAGAGGGAGTTATCAGGGGCAGAAGAGGCTTGAGTTTGACTATGTAACTATAAGGATAAAAAATCCAGCTCACCAGATAATACCTATAATACCTGAGGGGAGCGGGATACCTGCGCCTACGAGCATGGAGTATATACATGGTTATCTTGCTTATCTTTTAACAGGCCAGAAGACAGCGACAGAAGACTATACATACGGCGAAAGACTAGTGGATGCGAAAGTAAGATTAAAAGAAACAGTAGATGGCAAAGAAATGGTAAAAGAGATGCCGCTAGAAGTAAACCAGGTAGAAGAAGTCATAAAGATGTATAAAAAAGAAGGACATGGCACTAACCAGGCAGTGATGGAGATAGGCATGCCTTCAGACATAAAGCTTAATGATCCCCCGTGCCTGAGACTTATAGATACAAGGATACGTTATGGAAAGTTACATTTTTTCCCATACTTCAGGTCATGGGACCTGTGGGGAGGTTTCCCATCAAATCTTGGAGGCATGGAACTTGTAAAACAGTACATGGCTGAAGAGATAGGCGTAGAAAATGGAGAGATGATCGCATCTTCCAAAGGCCTTCACCTCTATGACTATAGCTGGGACCTTGCTAAACAGCGCACAGGAAAATTGGATCTAGAGCTAAAATAAAAAATGCTCAAAGTTCTTATTATACTTATTCTTTCCCTATCCATTTTTATCAATCCTTCCTATGGAGATATAGAATCTTTTATGACGAGAGGCGATTCATTGATAAAGAAAGAAACCCCTTTCACATATTACCAGATCTGTAAAGATAAAGAAGCAGTAGGTTATATATATAATACATTGGATATCCTGCCAGAAAAGCAGGGTTATGCAGGCCCGATAGAGATATTAGTAGAGATAGATATAAAAGGTGAAATAAAGAACTTAAAGATCTTAAAGCACAGCGAAACCCCGCAATACGCATCTCGCCTTACAAAACCAGGATTTCTAGATCAATTTAAGGGAAAAGATGCATTAGATGGATTTATAGTAGGAGAGGATATCGATGCTATAACTCATGCGACTATTTCCAGTCAAAGTGTAGCGGATATATTAAGAGAAAGCCTTAACAAATTTAATAGTGCTTTAGGCCTCGAGGTAAATAAAAGCATAGGCCACGATAATAAGACACTGGCTATTCTTCAGAAGATAGAGAAGGCTGGACTAGAACCTAAAAAAGCCAAATATTATGAAAAATTAAAATGAGTAAAGTTAAGTGCTTGTTATGCCCTCGTGAATGCGAGTTGTCGAACGGGGATAGGGGAGATTGCAGGGCTCGTATGAATATAGGAGGAGAGTTAAAATCCCTTGTTTACGGAAGGCCCTGCGCAGTACACGTGGATCCAATAGAAAAAAAACCACTATTTCATTATCTCCCTGGCACGAGGTCGTTTTCAATAGCAACAGCTGGTTGCAACCTGCATTGTATGTATTGTCAGAACTGGGAGATATCCCAGCGCATACCAGAAGAGACGCGCAATATCAAACTTTCTCCAGAAGATGTCGTAAAAGAAGCTATAAATTCAAAATCCAAGACAATAGCTTATACTTATTCAGAGCCAATTATATTTTATGAATACGCCATGGATACAGGACAGCTGGCGCATAAAAAAGGCTTAAGAAATATCTGGGTCACGGCTGGCTATATAAATCAGGAGCCTCTTAAAGAAGCAATAAAAGTTATTGATGCAGCGAATATTGACTTAAAAGGCATAACAGATAAATTTTATCAAAAGATGTCCAAAGGGACGCTGAAACCCGTTTTAGATACTATAAAGACAATGAAAAAAGAAGGTGTGTGGGTAGAGATAACAAATCTGATAGTACCGACATATAATGACACAAAAGATGATGTCAGTAGATTATGTGATTGGGTCCTTAATAATGTAGGAAGCGATGTACCAATACACTTTTCGAGATTTCATCCAATGTATAGATTAAAAAACCTGCCTCCTACACCAACAGAGACTCTGGATATGGCGAGAGACACTGCTATGAAGCTAGGCATACATTATGCATATGTGGGGAATGTGCCAGGACACGATGGAAATAATACTTATTGTCCTAAATGTAAAAAACCTGTGATAAAAAGAAGCGGCTATATGATTTTAGAAAACAATCTAGATGGAGGGAAGTGTAAATTTTGTAACAATAAGATAGCAGGTGTCTGGACTTAACCTAAACCTGGACTGTGAGCCTTTGGCGCTGGAACACCGCGCCGTGTTCTACGGTTTAGAGCTTCGCTCTACGAATAGAGCTTTCGCCTTTAGTTAGGCTCGATCTCGCTCTAAAACCTTGAACACTTCATGCTTAAATGCTACAGGATGCCGCTATGTTCCTAATGCGCCAAAGGCTCCCAGCCCAGGTTT